>JBPOIU010000234.1:0-41375 GCA_052034255.1 Planctomycetota bacterium
ACATCCACCACGTGTTCCACACGAACGCGCCGTACCACGTCAACACGGGCGACCTGAACAAGGACGGCAAGCTCGACCTGATCATGTCGGACGACGCCGCGGACGGCTTCCGGTTCAACACCGGCAATGACGGCCTCGGTCGCGTGACGTGGAGCGCCTACAACACGTATCAGTTCGCCGCCGGTGGCGACACCGGGTTCGATTCGGACAACATCATGTTCGACGCGAACAACGACGGTTGGATGGACACGGCTCACTGCGACGTCGACGTCGACATCAACGAGGGCACGGACAGCGGCATCATGGCGATCTACCACAACAAGGGTGGCACGCCGGGCGCGTTCAACATCGCCCTCAAGCACGAGCGTGAACTGTCGTCGAGCTCGTTGTCGACGGGTTGGCGCGGCGTGAAGGGCATGGTCGGCAACGATCTCAAGAACATGCACGACGTGGCGCCGTTCGACGTCGACAACGACGGCGACACCGACCTGGTGCTCGGCAACATGCAGGGCCTGTTCGTCTGGACGAACAAGCTCGATCCGGCTCCGGTCTGCCAGCCGAGCATCGGCTTCAAGAGCGCGGGCTCCACGGCGAACCTCACGGTCTGCGGTGGCAACCTGACGCTCGGCCACGACGCGGTGATGCAGCTGACGTCGGCCGAGCCCCTGCGCCCGGCGTACCTGTTCGTGTCGCTGTCGAGCTCGCCGGTGTTCGTCCCCGCGATCAACACCACGCTCGCGGCGTTCCCGGTGTGGTTCATGATCGGTCTCGGCACGGCCGCGGACGGAAGCCTCGCGCTGCCGGTCCCGGGTGCGTCGTCGCCGGTCAACTTCGACCTCTACGTCCAGTACGTCATCGCCAAGTCGAATGGCAACTACGAGACGTCGAACGCGGTCAAGATGACCTATCCGGCCAACTGACGCCGGAGTGAGTTCGGGTCGGCGTTCCACGCACGCCGGCTCGCGAGACACGGCCCCCGAGACCTCTGGTTTCGGGGGCCGCGTGTCTTTCCCGACCACCCCGTCCGAAATCGAAACGACATCGTCCGGTCGCCTTGACCACCTCAAATTCGTGGCATACAGTCCCTCGAGTCCTTTCTCTCCACCCAGTCCGGACCGAGTTGCGCTCCCAACCCAGCCTCTGATTCGTCGTCCTGAACCCGACCAGTCCACCTTCTGCGCGCGGCTCCTAGAACTCCGTGCCGAAGACGTGTCGAGTCCCGCCGATCAGCGGTTTTCCTCGGCCCCCACTTCGTGGAGAGCGAATCTCGCAGGACGATCCTGTGGGATTCGAGGTTTTGGTACCGACCGTTTCCGCAACCAGGTGTTTCATGAAA
This sequence comes from Planctomycetota bacterium, assembly GCA_052034255.1. Taxonomy (GTDB): domain Bacteria; phylum Planctomycetota; class B15-G4; order B15-G4; family JADJEK01; genus JADJEK01. The sequence continues at coordinate 1,337 of JBPOIU010000234.1, forward strand.
CGACTCAGTCTCGTGTCGATCGCCCTGCTCGCGGGTTCGGTGGCACAGGCCACCGACCTCACCCTGACCGCTCGCTCCGCCGGCAACTCCACGATCGTGGTCGCTCCCGGCGCGACGGTGAACTACGAGGTCGTCGCCGACCTCTCTGACGCCGCCAACGAAGGTTTGGCGTACTTCCGCTTCGATGCCAGCTTCTCCGGCGGACCTCTCTCCAAGGCCGCCGAACCGAACGCGATGCCGATGTTGAACTTCGTCGCTCCGGCCGGATTCTCGAATCCGGCGGGCCTCGGAGGCACGGTGTCTGGCGGATCGTTGCTGCAGATCGGTGGCGCGCAGAACACGATCAACAACGTGTTCGCGTCGGCTCCGGTCGGTGTCGTTCAAACGGGCCTTGCGAAGCCGGGCAACTCGCTCGTCGTCGTTCAGGGCACGCTGACCGCTCCGGTCTACGTCGGTTCGTACACGCTGTCGCTGACCAACATCGACGCCAACGTCATCAAGCAGGGCGAGACGGGCTTTCCGTTCTGGGCCTGCGAGAAGACCGGCACGAACACGGCGATCAACCTGACGGTCAAGGTGTCCGCGCTGACCGCGAACGTCGCGACCGTTTCGGCGAGCGCGCCGTCGCCGGTCGCATTCGCGCTGAACGGCGGCCTGCCGTGGGCGAATCGCGCATACGTGCTGCTCGGCAGCGTCCGCGGTACGGCCCCGGGCGTCACGGTCGGTCCGAACGTCACGCTGCCGTTGAACCCGGACGCATACCTGAACTACCTGGTCGCGAATCCGTCGAACCTGCTGCTCTCCGGCAACGTGGGCTCGACCAACGCGCTCGGCCAAGCGAATGCTTCGTTCCAGTTGCCCGTCGGTGCGCCGCCGGCTGCCATCGGACTGAAGATCAGCCACGCGTGGCTGACGACGTCGCGCGATTTCGCCAGCGACGCCGCAACGGTCCAGATCGTCCCGTAAGGCCCACGAAGCACTGAACGAAGGAAACACATCCATGAAAACCAACCTCATCGCTTCGACCAGTCTCGTGGCCGCACTCGTTTCGGGCTCGTTCGCGCAAGCGCAGGAGCTTCAAGTCCGGATGGGTGAGCCCGTCCACGGCCTGAATGCTGCTGAGCTGAACCGCTTCGTGCTCGGCAAAGTGCAGTTCTCGCGTCAGTTCAACGCCGCGGACGGCCTCGGTCCGATCTTCAACGACGACAGCTGCGCGACCTGCCACTCGACGCCCGCAATCGGCGGCGCGTCGAACAAGTTCGTCACGCGCTTCGGCAAGGCAGCGAACGGCCCGAATCCGTTCGACGCTCTCGATTCTCTCGGCGGCAGCTTGCTGCAAGTCCAGGCGATCGATCCGAACGTCCAGGAGTTCGTGCCGCCGCAAGCCGACGTCACCACGAGCCGCGTGACGCCGAGCGCGATCGGCGCCGGTCTCGTCCAGGCAATCCCGGACTCGGCACTGCTCGCGCTGGCGGCCAATCCGCCGTCGGCGAACGTGTCGGGCATCGCGCACATGGTGAGCAAGCTCGAAGATCCGCTCGGACCGCAGGTCGTCGGTCGCTTCGGCTGGAAGGCCCAAGTCGCGACGATGCTGACGTTCGCCGGTGACGCGGGCCTGAATGAGATGGGTATCACCAACCACCTCGTCCCGACCGAGCAGGCGCCGAACGGAAACGGCGCGTTGCTGGCCGTGTTCGACACGGTTGCGGATCCCGAAGACAACGCTCCGATCGGTCAGCGCATCATCGACCGCTGGGACGACTTCCAGCGTCTCCTCGCGGCGCCTCCGCAGTGGCCGCCGCAAGGCACGCTGTCGGGCGAAGTGCTGTTCAACCAAGTCGGCTGCGCGGATTGCCACGTCTCGACGTTCACGACCGGCTCGGCTCCGGAAGCGGCACTGAGCGGCAAGGTCATCCACCCGTACTCGGACTTCTTGCTGCACGACATGGGTTCGCTCGGCGACGGCATCGTCCAGGGTCAGGGCACGGAGAAGGAAATGCGCACGTCGTCCCTGTGGGGCGTGCGTTTCCGCAACGTGCTGCTGCATGACGGTCGCGCCAACTCGGGCACGTTCACGCAGCTGATCAACGCGGCGGTCGGGTTCCACGACGGTGAAGCCGCGGCTTCGCGCAACGCCTACCAGGCGTTGTCCGGCGCCGATCAGGCGAAGGTGATCGCGTTCCTCGATTCGCTCGGCCGCCTCGAGTTCGACGCGGACGGCGACAACGACCGCGACGACATCGACTGGTTCTTCCTGAAGCCGTTGTTCACGGGTCCGGCCGCCGGCAGCTTCAACGTCGAAGCGGCGGGCACGATCGGTGACAGCGACCTCGACGGCGACTTCGACCTCGCCGACTTCGGTCGCTATCAGCGCGGCTTCACGGGCCAGCCGTAACCGCGAGTTCGCTTCGCTCTAGAATCGGCGCGCGGCGCGTGAGCGCTGCGCGCCGATTCCTTTTTCACCGAGTCCGACGTCGGAGCCGCGTACTGCTCTGTCCCGCGTCGGCTCACGACGGTGGCTGCCCGGAGTCTTCGGTTCGTCGCGATGGGCCCCGTCGAGTGCGCACCGCACGCGTTGTCGAACCGAAGCCGTCGAGCTACTGCTCATCGTTCGATTCCCCGGATGGATTCGTCCCCATGCGATCGCTCATTCGTCGTGCTCTCTCCTCGCTTTGCTTCGCCACGGCATTCGCCGGAACTCCGTGTTTCGCGCAGGCTGACTTCCTCACACCGCGCGTGCTGACTCCGGAGAGCCTGCCGCCCCACGCAATCGGCCGTCTGGGTTCGCGAGCGTTCGCGCACGCCGGCTCGATCGGCGCGGTTGCATTCGCTCCCGATGGCTCGCGCATCCTGTCGGGTGGATTCGACCGCACGCTGCGCCTGTGGGATGCGAACACCGGCGAAGAGCTGACGCGCATCGTCGATCTGTTCGGCTACGCGATCGGCACGATCGTGTACTGCCCGGACACGCGCTACGTGATCATCGGCGACGGGGCGAGCGCCTTCGGTCGCTTCGATCTCCAGGAGATGAAACCGGTCTTCCGCGCGATGGCCGCCGTCGACCAATTCGCTGTCGACGCGACCGCAACGCGCCTCGCGGCCTTCGGCCCAGCACTGAACGCGATCCATGTCCACGATCTCGCGACCGACGGCCGGCTGCTCGAGACCATTCCCATCGAGCGCGGTGTAGCTCGCAGCGCCGCGTGGAGTCCGGACGGGAAGTGGCTGGCGTACGGACGACAAACGAAGAAGGGGCACATGAAGTACGACGGAGCGATCGTGTTGACGACGCTCGGTGAAAAGCCCGAAGTGATCGAGCTCCCCGTTCCGGACGTCCTGTTCACCAGCATGGAGTTCTCGCCGGACGGTTCGAAGCTCCTCTGCGGTGCCACGAACGGCGCCCTGTTCGTCGTCGACGTCGCGCAGAAGGCGATCGTCGAAACCAAGAAGATCCACGAAGCGGTCATCATCGCGATCCACTACGCGCCCGATGGCAAGACGGTCGCGACGGGAAGCAACGACACCCATCTGAGTTTGGTCGACGCCGCGACCTTCGAAGTCGTGCATTCGGTCGCCGCGCACGCGACCGGCGTGCGCTCGATCGCGTTCTCGCCGGACGGGAAGCGCATCGTCACCGGCAGCTTCGATTCGAATCTCGGCATCTGGGACTCGGAGACGCTCGAAAGCCGATTCGAGTCGCCAGGTCACCAGCGGCCGGTCTCCTCCGCCATCCAAGTCGACGCCGACACCGTCGTCACATCGAGCTACGGCGGTGACGTCATCGTTTGGTCCAAGGGCGCGCAGGAGAGTCGGACGAAAGTCATGGGGGGCTTCGTGTTCCAACTGACCTACGCACCGGCAACGCACATGCTCGCGGCAGCGGGGCAGGATGCGTTCGTCGCGCTCTGGAGCGATGGCGGCCGCGGTCCGATGCGACGCATCGACAGTGGCGACGCGGTGTCGCTGGCCGCGGCGTTTTCGCACGACGGGACGCGGCTCGCCGTGTCCTTCGCCGACGGATCCGTGCGCGTCTACCAAGTCGAGGACGGCTCCGAGTCGTTCCGCGTGACGCACGACTCGAAGTTCGTGACCGGGGTTGCATGGGGACCCGGCGACACCGAGCTTTGGACCGCAGCCAGCACGCTGTTCTGTTGGGATGCGTCGAACGGCAAGCCGCTGCGCTCGATCCAGGAACCTCGAGCCCCGATCCAGTCGCTGGAGATCTCGCCCGATGGCCGCCTCATCGCCGTCGGTGCTGCGGACTCGAAAGCCCACGTCTACGACCGCGAACGCGGTGCCGAAGTCCTCGCGCTCCCTGCCGCCCAAGGCCGCGTGAAGGACGTTGCCTTCTCGCCGGACGGCAAGTGGCTCGCGACCAGTGCGGAATCGGAGTTGGGAGTCAGCGTGTGGAACCTCGCCGACGGAACGCGTGCGCGGTCCCTCGAGGGCCACGAGGGACCGGTGCTCGGACTCGATTTCTCAGCGGACGGCTCACGTCTATTCACGTCGAGCATCGACGGCGTCACGCTCGTATGGGACTTTCCGGCGCTAATGGCGTCCCACTGACGTCGCCCTCACGATGCGCGGCTCCGCGAGGGAGCGTCAGCGCGCGCGTTGGACGGTGATGCGCCGGTCGCATGGGACGTTCGCGACCGTCTGTTCCGATCCGTCGGGCCACGTCACTTCCAATGTCCACGATCCGGTCGTCGCGGGCACGCCGAATTGCGCGCGGGGCGCGCTGCTCGACGCGTAGCTTCCTGCGGGCTGGATCCACCGAGTCCGTCGCGTGCCGGCGCCATCGACCAACGTGATCTTCGACCCGATGCCGCGCCGATTGCCCGGCGTTCCCGTGTCGATGAGTTCCACCGCACACCAATGCCCACGCGCGTTTCCACGCAACACGCGGATCGGTGAATTCAGTTCCGACACCACGATGTCGATGTCTCCGTCGGCATCGAGGTCCGAGAATGCCGCACCGCGGTCGCAATGCGCGGCGTCGAGCCATTCTCCGCCGATCTCGCTCCCGACGCGTTCGAAGCGATCCCCGCGCCGCAGGAACAGTAGAGGGACTTGATCGTGCTCCCAGCCGCGGGGGTCCGTGACTTCCTTCGGATACACGTGGCCGTTGAACGCGATCAGGTCCTCTGCGCCGTCCAGATCGACGTCGCAAAACGCCGTCGCCCAGCCCAAGAAAGGTCGCGAAACCAGCGACAGTCCGTACCGCTTCGTGCGGTCCTCGAACTGCATGCCGCCCACGTTCACGTGCAACGTGTTCACGTCGTTCATGAAGTTCGTCGTGAACACGCCGGGCAAGCCGTCGCCGCGGACGTCGCCGATCGCGATTCCCATCGTCGCTTGCCCGCTGCCTTCCTCGCCGACGGCGATTCCGGAGCTCATGCCGATCTCTTCGAATCGCCCCGGGCCGACGTTGTGGAACAAGAAGTTCGGCTGCGAGTCGTTGCCGACGAATACGTCCTGCCTGCCATCTCCATCGAAGTCGAGGATCACGACGCCGAGTCCGAAGCACGGCGTGACGCCGTCGAATCCCCAAGCGCTCGTCACGTCACGAAATGTGCCATCACCGAGATTCTCGTACACACGGTCCGGCTGCGCCTCGAGTCCGATCGGACCGTTGAAGACAAGGGCGCCCAGGAAGTACGTCTTCTCCGGCGGTCGCGCCGGATCGAAGCGGACGTAGTTCGTCACGTACAAATCGAGATCGCCGTCGCCGTCGAGGTCGCCGAAACTCGCCCCGACGCTCCACGCGTCGTCGGCCAAGCCGGCGACATCCGTCACCTCCTCGAATCGGCCGCCCAGGTTGCGCAGCAGCGCGTCTTTCCCGAACGCCGTCACGAAGATGTCGTCGAAGCCATTGCCGTCGACGTCGGCGACGGCCGCGCCCATACCGAAGCGATCGAAGGTCAGTCCGGCCTCCTGCGTCACGTCGACGAAGCGCATACCCCCTTCATTGCGGTACAGCCGGCATCCAGGTCCCTTGGTGGGCGAGTCGAGCGTCGCGCCATTCGGCACGAAGACGTCGTCGTCCCCATCGGCGTCGTAGTCGAGAACGGCGATTCCGCCCGACTTCACTTCGAGCAACTGCGTCGACGGAACGACGCCCGACGTCGTGGAACCGGTGATTCCGCTCGACGCGGTCACGTCGCTGAACAGGGCGCTCGGGCCGGCGTCGTCGCCGCAGGCGCAGATCGCGACCGCGAGTCCTGCGACCGGGATCCAAGATCGAAGACGTCTCATGTCAGGCCTCACGGGTTCGTCGACGCGTCCGCCGGCTTCGTGGCTTCGTGGCGTGCCAGCGCCTCCGCGGCTCCCGCGGAGTCTCCGAGCTTCTTGTAGACGCGATGCAAGAGGTACCAGGCCTCGTACGAATCGGGCGCGAGCGCCAGCGCCTCCCGCAAGAAATCACGCGCGGCCTCGTATCGCTCGCGCTCGAACATCACTTCCCCGAGCCGGGCCGTGCTCTTCGCCAGGTCGGCGCCGCTGCTTCGTTTGCCGGCGCGCAGCTCGGCCTCGGCCTGCGCCATCGCCTTGCGGAAGTTCGCCTCCGCGGCGTCGAGGTCGAGTCGTTCCATGTCGAGTAGACCGAGGCCGAAATACGCGTCGCCCTGCTTCGGATCGAACTCGAGGAACGTCGTGAACGCGGCGCGCGCACCCTCGGCATCACCGGTGTTCAGCAGGATCCAGCCGTAGTAGTAGAGGCTCGTCCATGGCTTCTGGAATTCCGGAATGCCATCCAGCACGCGCTCGATCGCGAGCCGCGCCTGCGCGTAACTCTTCATCTCCTTGAGAGCGAGCGCCTCGAAGAAGAGGGGCTCGAGGTCCTGCGGACGGTCACGTTGCATCGTCCGTAGCACGCTTAGGCTGCGTTCGTACTGCCCGCGCCCCAGCAACGCGAGTGCTTCGGCGCGGCGTGGATCCGTGGCCCGCGCGCCGCGATCGCTGGGAGTTCGAAAGCGCTCGGCAGCGCGGGCGATGCGTTCGACGGACGTGGCGGGTCGGCGTTCCGTGCGTTCGGATTCCTGACGACGCCACGCGTAGAACGCGCCGCCGCCGAGAACCGCGAATCCGATCAGAGCCACGAGGAGTTTTCGCACGGCGCGAACGATAGCCCCGACGACCGGGAGCGTCCCGTGACGCTACAGTCACCTGGAATGTTCGGATCCGCCGAAGGCCCTGAACTCGAATGGAAGGAGCGCATGCCGCAGCACGATCGTGCGGCGGCAACTCTCTGCGCGTTCGCGAACGGCAACGGTGGCTCGCTGTTCATCGGCGTACGCAACGACGGGACGGTGTGCGGCGTCGTCGATGCAGCGGCCGTTTGCGCGCAACTGCGCGATCTCGCGCGGTCACGCATCGATCCCCCGCTATCGCTTCGGCTCGTCCGCCACGCGGACGACCTGCGGATCGTCGTCGAAGCCCGCATCGCGGCCCGCCCCGGAGAGCCTGCCGCGGTGATCGGCGCGCGGGGTGCACGCCGCGTCTACGTACGCGAAGGGAGCAGTAGCCGCCCGGCCAGCCCGGCCGAGATCAAGGCGTTGCGCCTACGCGTGCCGGGAGGTGCGCCCTCGGCCGCGCAGCGTCGTGTCCTCGAGCTCCTGCGCCAACTCGGGCCAGCTCCCCTTCGCGCGATCGCCGGGGCGCTGAACGTCGGCACGCGGACGGCGCGGCGTCAGCTCGTGGACTTGGTCGACCACGGTTTCGTGCTGGAGCGCGACGATCGCCGGTTCTGGTTGACGCCGCGAGGCATCGCCAGAATGGACGGTTCTCGAGGAGGATCACGGTGAAGGTGTTGCGAGCCGGCGACCAGCTGTGGATGGTGCGCGTCGACATGAACGAAGAGATCGTCGCCTCGCAGCATGCGTTCGCGGCGCCCCACGACGTGCGTTGCGTGTCGGTGATGGGCCTCGGCGGCGTGCGTGACGCGCTCGGCGCGGGAGATCCGTCTTGACCGAGATCCTCGTCACCGGCGCATCCGGATTCGTCGGTTCACGCCTGTTCGCCGCACTGGCCGCCGACGGACACTCCGTCACGGGGACGTTCTCCGCCCACGAGGCCCGTATTCCGTCCGTGAAGGGCCACGTCCAGCACGTCGCGCTCGACCTCACCGACGACGCGTCGATCGAGCGCGCGTTTCGCGCATCGTGGCCGGAGGTCATCGTCCACACCGCCGCGATGTCGGAGTTGCGCGCGTGCGAAGCGGAACCCGAACGCGCGGCGCGCGTCAACGTCGCGGCGAGCGAGAAGCTGGCGCGCATGGCCGCCGCATTCGGTGCGCGCATGATCCTGCTGTCGACGGACCAAGTCTTCGACGGCGCGCGCGGCAACTACGCGGAGAACGACGAATCCTCGCCGATCCACGTCTACGGCCGCACGAAGCTCGATGCCGAACACGCGGTGCGCCGTGCGCATCCGGCGGCGCTGGTACTCCGCCTCGCGCTCGTCTACGGCATCAGTCCGAGTGGCACGCGCACGCCGAACGAGCACGTCGTCACGCAGATCCGTTCCGGTGGCCGTCCGAAGCTGTTCACCGACGAATACCGCTCGCCCGTCCTCGTCGACGACGTCGTGCGTGCGATCGTCGAGTTGCTGACGGACAAGTCGACCACGATGCTCCATCTCGGTGGACCGGATCGCGTCTCGCGTTTCGAGTTCGGACGCGCGATCGCGGCGGCATTCGGGCTCGACGTCGCGGCGATCGAAGCCGTGCGCCTCGCCGATTCGGACGCGGTGCCCAAGCGGCCGCCGGACCTGTCGTTCGACACGGGCCGCGCGCGGAGCTGTCTGCGTCATCCGCCGCGATCCATCGCGGAAGCCCTGGAGACGATCGTTCGCGCGAGCCCGAGTCAGGAGCGATCGTGAGCGGTCGCGCGTCCGGCCGCTCGCGACGCGCGCTTCTCCGCGCGCCCGTGCCAGTGCCCTGTTGACCCGTGACGGGTCCGCCGCTGGCATTCGCTCCATGAAGTTCATTCTGCTCGTCCTCGCCGGAGCCGCCGACGCACCCTGCAAAGCCCTCGACGGCAAGACGCCGCTCGAGGTCGCTCGCACTCCCCATCTCGACCATTGGGCGCGATCCGGCCGTCTTGGGTCGTTGGCGATCGCCGGCAACGACGACGTCGCCGCGGCATCCGATACGGCGTTGCTGCAATTGCTCGGCTACGACGCCGGCGTTCACCGCGTGCGGCGCGGCGTGTTCGAAGCGTCCGCCGCTGGCGTCGCCCTCGAACACGACGACTTGGCGTTGCGGGCAAACTTCGTCACGCTCGACGGCGAACTCATCGCCGACGCCACGGCGGGCCGCCTGTCGGACGGGGAGGCGCGGGTCCTGCTCGCGGATCTCGCGCGCGAGCTCGAACCCGAGGGTTTCCGCTTCCATCCGCTGTCGCGCTACCGCTTCCTCGTCATCGTGAAGAACGGTGCGCGCCTCGACGTCGACACCGCTCCGCCGTTCGCGGCGACCGGAGAACCGGTGCGTTCGATGTACCCGGAAGGCAAGGACGCCCATCGATTCGCGGTGTTGCTCGATCGCTCGCGGCGTCTGCTCGCGGAGCACGAGGTCAATCGGGTCCGCGTCGACCTCGGCGAGAACCCGGCGAACTTCCTGTGGGCATGGGGTCAAGGGGCGGACGCGGCTCTCCCGGACTTCGCGACGCTCCACGGCAAACGTGGCATCGCGATCGCCGGTGCGCCGCTGGTGCGTGGCGTTGCCCGCAAAGCGGGATTCGCGCTCGCGGACGTCGCCGGCGCGACCGGCGACCTCGAGACCGACCTGACGGCGAAAGCGGAAGCCGCGCGCGCCGCGCTGGCCGAGCACGACTTCGTCTTGGTCCACGTCCAAGCGCCGAACGAGGCGTCACATTTGCGCGATCCGCGGCGCAAGGTCGCCGTGCTCGAGGAGATCGACGCAAAACTCGTACGTCCGCTCGCGGAAGCCGTCGCGGCTCTGCCGCAAGCGCGCGTGCTCGTCGCGTCGGATCACGTCAGCCCGAGCGAATCCGATCGAGCATCGCCGCAAGCGACGCCGTTCGTGATCACCGGCACCGACATCGCGGCCGTGCGCGAATGGCCCTTCGACGAGGCCCACGCGGCGAAGTCCGACCTGCGCATCGATCGCGGCTCGGCGCTGCTCGAGTTCTTCCTGCGCTGACTCCGATCGCGCGAGTTCGTCCTGCTCGCGGAAGCCGGCGCGGCTCGCTCAGCCCGTGGTCACGCGCAATTCCAACGTCGCGCCTTCGCGCAGCGTCAGCTCGCGTTCGAACGTCAGCACGACGCGAGCGCCGGTCTGCTCGAACCGCGTGGGAGTCGCGAGTGCGTTCGCCAGCACGGTCACCGCGCGCGCGCGCGTTCTTGGTGCGAGCTCGACCGCGAACGACCGCAAGCGAACTTCGCCACTCGTCGGCGTCAACGTCGCGCGCAACACACTCTCCTCGCGCTGCTGTGCGTAGGTGCCGAAGCCGGACGGACCGATGAACGGCGCCTTGAAGTCCTCGGGCGTGATGCGCGGCGCGAAGCCCATGTGACCGCGGGGGCCATCGAGCTCGAACCCGCACACCGCGAGCAGCACGCCGTGACTCGCCATCGCGCGCGCGTAGTGGTCCGAGCACTCGACTTCGTTCCACGGATTGCGGCGCGTCGCGTCGTAGCGATCGTGGATCGCGCGGACGACGGCAAGTCCTTCCTCGACCAGACCGTCGAAGATCATGTGTGCGGCGGCCATGTGCTCGAAGCCGGACATGCACTCGTTGAAGTATCCGGCGGCCCACGCGTCGCCGCTCTTGCCGGTCGCGAGTTCGGCCCCGCCCTTCGGGAACGAGCACATCAGCAGGCCGCCTTCGCCTTCCATCGCGTACCAGCGGCCGCCCTTGACGTGCCCTTCGGCATTCATCGCGTTGCGATAGCCGCCCGCATCCGGCGCGAAGTTGTACGTCCACAGCGACCGAAGCGCGGTGCGTGCGGTGTCCATCGGCACGATGCGGGGCAAGCCGAGCTGCAGCGCCCAGCTTTGCCCGAGCATCTGATCGATGTGGCAGCCTCGATTCGTGTTGTTCGCCTCGGGATGCTCCGGGTCGAGCTCGTGGATGAAGTACTCGCCATCGAACAGGCGGGACACGAGCGCTTGCGAACCACGTTGCGCGACTTCGCCGCAACGCGCGGCGAACCGCCCGTCGCCGACGTCGGTCGCCATGCGCTCGCCGGCGCGAAGAGCCGCGACGTACAGACTCGACAGCCACGCGTTCTTGCCGAACCACGCCGTGTCGAGCGTGTTGTATTGCGCGCCATCGAGGAGCCCGTCTTGGTCGACGTCCTGCGCGAGCAGGTACTCGATCGAGCGTTTCGCGCGTGGCCACACGCGACCGAGGAACTCACCGTCCGCGCACATCTGATGTTCGCGCAGCGTGCGCAGCACGCAGCCGCATTGCCCGTCGATCGCGACGATCTGGTGCGCTTCGCCGCGGTAGTCGATCGCGCCGGTATCGGCATGGAACGCGATGCCGAAGTCGACTTTCTCGCGCAACGAACGCTCGAGGCTCGGGAACACACGCGCGACCGTCTGCGCGTACTGCCAAACGTGCGAGCACGTGCCGGCGCAGCAATACGTGCCTTCGTTGGCGTAGAACCGTCCGCTGTCGAAACGGAGGCACGTGGCGGTCGCCAACGTCGACGCATTCGCGAACGTGCGGTCGAGCAGCCAATACGGCAGCGTCGAGTCGTACCACGTGCGATTCCACGTCGACGTCGCATGGGCGAGCTCGCCGTAGTTCTCGTGGACGAACTGCGTGACCGCCGACGCATTGGCGAAGCGATTCGCGTATTCGCGTCGCAGCGCGCGCCAACCGGCGATGTGCAGCAGTTGGTCGCGCCACAGACCGGCGAAATGCCACGACAGCACGAACGGCAGCGTCACCGATTCCCCGGGCTGGAGCCGAAGCCGAACGCCGAGTGCGCCGATGAGATTCGATCCGAGATCGCGCGTCGCCGCGACGGTCGGTTCGCGCCACGCCTCCGGCTTCTCGAGAGCGGCTTCGACGTCACCGGCAGGATCGAAGTCCGGCAGAGCGACGAGGTCCGCAGCGTCGACGGCGCGCAGCAATGCGAGCGACATCGAGCCCCAATCTTCACGCGCTTCGAGCGTGGTTCCGTCGCCTGCCGGACGGTCCGTCAAGATCACGTCGTCCAACGCGATGTGTCCCCACGGGCCGGAAACCTCGTCGACGACGCGGAGCGTCGCGGACTTGCCGGCATGAGCGCGGACGTCGAAATGGACGCGGCTCATGCGGTTGTCGTTGCGACCGGACGCGTGCGCGACGCGTTCGTCGCCGATCCACAGCTCGACGCACGTCCCGGCGTGATTGCCGCCGCCGATCCAGAACGACACCCAGTCGCGCACGAGCTCGAACGGCGCGCTGGTCAACGTGCCTTGATGTCGATCGGCGCCGTTCACGTCTTCGCCCTGCCGAGCGTTGTGCGTATTGACGACGCGTTCGCCTTCCCCGCCGACCTCTCCCTGGTATTTCGGCATCTCGGTCTTCGCCGTCGGTCCAGTGCCGAAGGCAGTACCCGTCGCCTTCCAAGGCGCCCACGTCGTGCGCTCGAAGCGATCGACGACGACGTCTTCGCGTTCCCCGCCGCGCTTCGGCAACGCGCGCGTCGCGTCGAGCACGAGTTCCGAGAACCCCTCTCGGCGCACGACGCGATTGCGGTGCATCCCTTCGCCCGCGAGGCCGGTGAAGCGCGACGCGCCATTCGTCACGTAACCCGCGAACGTGACCGTCGCGGGGATCGGCGCCGTGTTCGTCAGCGTGTACTCGAGGATCGTCGTGGGCAGGCTCGAGCGATCGACGTCGAGCGGCACGAACGGCGAATACGCGGTCAACGCGACGTCCATCGACAGTGCGGGCTCGCGCAACGTGACGCGACCGATCGGGTACTCGCCACGGAACGAGACGTCGCTGAATCCTTCGCGCGAGACGGAGCGCGTCATGCTCTTGCCACCACGATCGACGCGCAGCACGAAGCCTTGCGTGATCGGGGACAGCGGATCGCTCGGCTTCAGCGGTTTCGCATAGTGCGGCCCCGCCGAATCGGAGAAGCCGGGCAACGCCGGTTGGTTGAACACGTCGAACAGCCAAAGGCGACCGTCGCCGCCGAGATAGAGCTGTCCGCAGCCGATGCCGCCGATCGGCATCCCGACGTGCGCCAGCGCGTCGCCGCGGATCGTCGCGGGCTCGCCGCGTGCGTACAGCGAACGCACCCATGCCGGATCGAGCCGCTTGTCCTTCGGTACGAGCGAATGAACGGCAGTGTCTTGCTCGAACGGTCCGGCGAAGGCGCGTCCCGCCATGGCCGCCGCCGCGACGCCGGATGCGCGCAGGAACGAGCGTCGATCGATCGACACGAATTGCGGACCGCAGCCCGCTGGACCACAGCCACAGTCGGATTCGCGCGTGGGGTCGGTCATGGCGCGAACCGTACCGAAACGGCGAGGCCCGCGTCCGAGCTTCCTCGAACGCGGGCCTCGGATTCGACCCGTGGGTCGTTCGCTGGTTCAGCGGCTCGCGGGGGCGGCCAGGGCCTCGTCGATGAACTTGAGGAGCTTGGCGTGGTTCGCTTCGCCGCCGCCGACGATGTGACCGACGACGTTGCCGTCCTTGCCGATCACGAACACCGTCGGGATGCCGGTCACGCCGTAGGCGTCCTTGCCCACCGACGCGTCGGAGAACACCAACGGGTAGTTCATCTTGAACGCCTTCACGAACACTTCGTTGATGCGCAGCTCTTCTTCCTCACTCAGCTTCTGGTCGTCCTTGCGACCGCCGACCGACTTGCCGCCGTGCGGGAGCTCTGCGTCCGGATTCGAGAAGTCCATGCCGTAGCCGTACATGCGGGTCGCACCGACCACCTGGACGCCTTTGCCGCCCATTTCGGTTTGGAGCTGGACCAGTTCCGGCACCACCGCGCGGCACGGCGGGCACCACGTCGCGAAGAAGTCCACGACCACGACCTTGCCCCGCAGGTCGGACAGCTTCCACGTCGCGGGGCCATTCACGATGTGCGTCGCCGTGAAGTCCGGCGCCGGCTTGCCGGTCATTTCCGCGCGGCGCAGCGAGACCTCGAGGCCCTTCCGCATTCCGTCGAGCCGCGCCTTCGTCTTGGCGTCGAGGCCAGCGGAGTCGATGCGGTCGAGGATCTCGATCGCGCCCTTCGGGCCACCGGCGCCGTCTTCGGTCAGCATCGCGGCCATCATCATCGACTCCAGACCGAGCGGGCTGTCCTTGGCGGCCGCCCCGTGCGCGAGGAACGCCTTCAGCGCGGCGTCGTTGTCCTCGGCCATCATCAGCAGCTGGCCGCGGAAGTGCGGTCCGTCGCCTTCCTCGAGCGCGGCCTTGTTCTCTTCGAGCGCCTTCTTCGCCGCGTCGCGGATCGCCGCGCGTGCGTCCTCGGGCTTCTCCGCCTTCTGCGCCGCCGCGTAGACGTTCTCCAGGATCTTCTCCATCGGGTTCGCGCCGGCGTCCGCGCCTTCATCCTGGGCATGGGCGACCGGAAGCGTCAGCAAACCAGCGAGGACGAGCGAGCGGAGCATGGAAGAAGACCTTTCGTAAGGGAACGCGAGTCGATGGTTGGACCGCAATAGGTACGGCCGCTTCGAACCGCAGTTCTACGGAATTCTCATTGCGGATGCCCCTGACGAGAAGCGAGCGCTCCATGTTCGGAGAGTCTCGTTCGCCCGGGCCGGGGACCACAGCGGGTATCCTGCTCGCCCTTCGTCACGGCGCGCAGGAACCGACCGTTCGATGACCGCGACTCCTCCCGCCCCGCGCTGCGTGCTCGTCGTCGCGCCGGAGTACCCGCCGACGACGGGGGGCATGCAGACCCTCGGCCGCACGTTGGTGCGAGGGCTCGCCGCGCGCACCGAGGTGCACATCGCCGTTCAGCGCGGCCAGTCGCGACCGGTGAGTGAAGGCGAGAGCTCGGTCACGTTCATCGACTTCCGCGGCAACTTCGAGAAGCGCAAGCGGCGCGAACACCGCGACGAAATGCTGGCCCTCGCGGAGAGAACCAAGGCTGACGTCGTGCACCTGCTGAACGCGGGATGCGCGGCGCTGGTCGGCGAGCGTTGGAACGAGAACGGTCCTCCCGCTGTCGTCCACGTCGCGGGCAAGGACTTCACGAGCCCGTGGATCCGTTTCGGATTCTCCGCCGACAAGGCGAAGGGCGAGATCGTCGAGGGCTTGAACGCGGCGGGCGCCGTCGTCGCCATCAGCGCCTTCACGCGCGACGCCGTCCGCCAAGGCGGCGTCCGGCGCGCGATCGACGTGGTGATGCCCGGCGTCGAACCCGTCCCGATTTCCGCCGCGGCGCTGCCGTTGCCGTTCGCGCGCGAAGCGGCGCAGCCGCTCGTGTTGTGCGTCGCTCGACACGAACGGCGCAAGGGCCAGCATCTGTTGCTCGACGCCGTGGCGCGCACGCGCGACGCGGTGCCGGGGCTGCGGTTGGCGATCACGAGCGATGGTCCCAAGCGCGCGAGTCTCGAAGCGCAAGCGACGCGACTCGGTGTGCGCGATCGTGTCGCGTTCCTCGGTCGCGTCGAACCCGCGGTGCTCGCGGCGCTGTATCGCGCCGCGGACGTCTTCGTGCTGACCCCGTTGATCCTGCGTGACGGCGACAAGGTCGACTACGAGGGGTTCGGCATCGTCTATTCCGAAGCGGCGTCGGTCGGAGTGCCGTCGATCGCGTCGCGCTCGGGCGGCGCCTGCGAAGCCGTGCGCGACGGTGAGACGGGCATCGTGGTTCCCGAGGGCGATGTCGACCAACTCGCGGCGGCGCTGGTGCGCATGGCGCAGGATCGCGAGTTGCGTCTGCGGCTCGGAGAAAACGCGCGCGCGCACTTCGAGCGCCACGGCACGGTGGTCGCGATGATCGACCGGCTGGTCGGGATCTACGGACGGATGATGCGCGTGGGCGGGGAGTGAGGAAGTAGGAGCGCGGCGTCATCGCACACGACGGTCTCTGCATCGACGTTCCCGACGAGGCGTCGATTCAACGGCAGTCGGGGCGGTATCGACGCAAGAGTGCGACGAGCCTGTCCTCGAGGTTCTTACCGCGCGCGCAACGACGAGCGGTGATCAGGGCCAGGGCGGCCCGAGTTTCATCGATGTCGCCTTTCGTGGCCACGCCGAGCAAGCCTCGAAGGTCCTCCAAATCCTGCTGCCGCGCCGGGCTCTGTGACAGGATCTTGAGCGCAACCAGATGGGGAAGGGACGCCACGGGGACACTCCTTCCGAAGAGTCGCATGAGTGTCGCGTCTCGAGCGATCTCCGGCTCGAGCCCGGATGAGTCGACGTCCTCGGTCGTGCGGGGCATGGCACGCAGCGAGATCGCAAGCCCGCCGATCAGGGCGAAGCGAGCCCTCATCGCGTTCAGATCGTCGACGACGCGACGGAAGAAGTCATCGAACTGCCTTCTTGCCAAAGATCCGCTCCCATCGTTTCTTCGACACAGGCACGCCCAAGGCACTCTCATCGCCGGAACTTCGCTCGCGGCCCACCGCTTTCGCGAGAGCATTGATTCCGAGCGCGATGCGGATTCGAGCCTCCGACTCCGAGCCGAGCTTGCCGCTCGCGACTCGCCGCTCGAACGCTTCGCGGACGAGGGTGAGACGCGCAGCGCCGTCCGGTGCAGCAGCGAATGCCACAAGACAATCGAGCAGGAGCTCATCGAGGGACGGCGCCATCGGCGTTGCCGAGTTCCGTTTGACAGGGGTCGGTTCGCGTCGCGAAACGAACGTCGTCTCCGCATCGAGACCATCGCGATGGCGGCGAGATGTCTCGAGATCGTGTAACGCATCCAGCACGTTCTGGAAGGTCGCAGCACCCAAGACCGCGACCTCGGCGCGACCATTCACGGTGAGCAGCAGCGCGCGGCCGACTTCGCGGAGCTCATCGAGGAAGCCCGGCGTCTTGGTCTTGAACTCGGTGAGCGAGTGAATGTCCTTGCTGACGTCGAGCACAGAGGTCGCCTCCGGATGCGAACTCGAATCGAATTCGATGTAGCCATGGTCCTCGGTCCGGAGCAAGACACCAGTCTCGTCCGCGCTCGATCGACGAGTACGACCGAAGTTGGGAGGAGCACGGCGGCCATGGCCCACCGAGCTCGCCGATCACGACCCACACCCAAAAGCCACGAAGCCCCCCGAGGGTCGCCGAGCGCAGCGAAGGCAACCCGAGCCGTCACGTCTCTCCCTCTCCCCTGCGACCCCAAGACCCCATGAAGTCGTAAGGCCCAGGGCTGTCCGGCCCCGGGGCCGTTCCCCATGCTTCGCGCAACCGCCCCGTAAGTCAGTCCGCCTCGCGAACGATGTCCGCGCCGAGCGACTTCAGCTTGTCCTCGATGTGCTCGTATCCGCGGTCGATGATCTCGGCGGCGTGGATCGTGCTCGCGCGATGCGTCGCGCACAGCGCTGCGATCAACAAGGCCATGCCGGCGCGGATGTCCGGACTGCGCATCGTCGAGCCGCGCAGCGGACTCTTGCCGGACACGACCACGCGGTGGGGGTCGCACACGATGATGTTCGCGCCCATCTGGATCAGTGGGTCGACGAAGTACATGCGACTCTCGAACATCTTCTCAAAGAACAGCACGGTGCCGTGCGACTGCGTCCCCAGCACGAGCATCGCGCTCATCAAGTCGGACGGGAACTGCGGCCACGGGCCGTCGTCGACGCGCGGGATCGCTCCGAACGCGTCGGCGTGGACGCGTGGCGTCTGACCTCCGCGCAATCGGATCGAGTCCTTCTCCAGCTCGAGCTCGAGACCGAAGCGCTCGAACACGCGGTTGATCATCCAGTAGTGCGACTTCTGCGTGTCCGTGACGAGGAGTTCACCGCCGGTCGCCGCCGCGAGCGCGAGGTAGCTGCCGACTTCGATGTGATCGGAGATCACGCGGTGCGTCGTGCCATGCAGGCGCTTCACGCCTTCGATGGTCACGGTGTTCGTGCCGAGCCCGTCGATCTGCGCGCCCATGCTCTGCAGCATCACGCCGAGGTCCTGGACGTGCGGCTCGCATGCCGCATTCAGGATCGTCGTCGTCCCTTCCGCGAGGACGGCCGCCATCAAGATGTGCTCGGTCGCCGTCACGCTGGCTTCGTCGAAGAACATCACGCGACCGCGCATGCGACCGTCGACGCTGAACTCGAGGGCGTCCTCGTTCACGTCCGCGCCGAGGCAGCGCAACCCGTAGAAGTGCGCATCGAGCCGGCGCCGGCCGATCGCGTCGCCCCCGGGCGGATGGACTTTCGCACGGCAGAGCCGCGCGAGCAGCGGACCGACGAGCAGGAACGACGTCCGCACGCGCTCGCACAACGCGCGCGGCACTTCGCTGCGTGCGAGGTTGGCAGCGCGGATCGTGACGCGCGTGCCGGAGCGCGACACGTCGGCACCGAGTTCCGTGAGGATTTCGAGCATCGCGGCCACGTCGCGGATCGCCGGTACATTGTCGAGCGTCACGGCCTCTTCGGTCAGCAGTGCGGCCGCGATCATGGGCAGTACCGCGTTCTTGTTGCCGCTGGCCGCCAGCGTTCCGCGCAGCGGCTTGCCACCGTGGATGACGAACTTGCTCATGGAGGGAGTCCCGAAGTCGACGTGCGAGGCGGCGCCCATCTCACCAACCGCCGCGTCGTGTGGAATCGTGCGGGCGTCGCGACGCGTGAGTTTTCGTCGTCCCGACCGCAACCGCCCGGGCCGTCGCGACAAGGACCGCATATGCGAGAGGCCGAACACGCCACGGACCGGTCCGCGCGCGCCCACGCGCGATTCCTCGAATACAGCGCGACGGGTCGGCCGGACGCGCTGGCCGAGGTGTTCGACCTGTGCGCGCCCGAACTGCTCCTCGTCGCCCACCATTTGGCGGCCTCCGGCGTCCCGGCCGAGGACCTGATCCAACAGACGTTCCTCGTCGCCATGCAGAACGCCGACCGCTTCGACGGCATGCGTCCGCTGATGCCCTGGTTGTGCGGGATCCTCGTCAACATCGCGCGTGCCGCGAATCGGCGCAGCCGCCGCTCCGATGCCGTCGCCGCGCGACCGGAGCTCGACCGCGACGACCCCGCCGACGTCGCACAAGCGCGCGAACTCGCCGCCGAGACGTTGCGCGCGATCGACGACCTGCCGGCGCGCCAGCGCGAAGTTCTGACGCTGCGCCTCGTCCACGGCCTGACGCCGACCGAGATCGCGCACGCGCTGCGCGAACCCGTCGGCACCGTGAAGAGTTGGATCCATCGCGGCGTCGAACGACTTCGGACGCTCCTGCCGGCCGGGTTCGCCGCGGCACTCGTGCTGCTGGTCGGCAGCGATCGCAGCCTCGCCCAAGCGAAGGACGTGGTCATGGCCGCGGCCGATGCGCGCGGGTCCGAGCTCGCGCAGCCGTCGGCGACGACCGAGGCTGCGGCGTGGGCTTCCGCGAAGCCGTCGCTCGGCGCTGCCGCCGTCGCCGCGCTCGCGCTGTTCTTCGCCGCGTTGTGGCTCGGTGCACGGCCGTCGACGCCGACGGCGCAATACCGTGACGTCGAGCCGCCGGCGCGCGTCGTCCATGCCGAGGCTGCATCAGCCACAGATCGCCGCGACTCGAGCGTCGCGGCCACCGCGGCGCGGGCGCCGGCTGCACCGTTCGTCGCGGCGCGCCACGCGGACGGCTCCCCAGCGGGCATCGCGTTGCGGTTGGAGCCGCAGTTCGGCGCGGAACCCTCGTTCCGCGACGTCGACCTCCGCACCGACGCCGCGGGCCGTGCTCTCGTCGGCCAGCTCGCGCCCGGCCCGTATCGCCTCGTGCCCGATCGCGGTGTCCCGCGCTTCGTCGACCTCGGCTCCAGCACGCAGGCAATCGAGATCGACCTCGAACCCGGGATCCGCGTCGAAGGTCGAGTCCTCGATGGCGACGGGAACCCGCTCGTGGGAGCCCGCATCTGGCTGTCGGAGCACGACGAGGTCACGCGCGGGATGGTCGCGACCGAGTGTGGCACGGACGGCCGATTCGTGCTGTTCGACGTGCCGCCGCGGCGCAATCTCGCCGTAATGGCCCCGGGCTTCGAAGCCACACCGCTGCGGCCCGTGGTGACTTCGGAGGACGGTCGCGACGTGCGGACCGTGACGCACGACTTCGTGCTCGACCGTCGTTGCCCCACGTTCGTGCGCGAGGTCCGCGACGCGAACGCGCGACCGTGCCGCGGAGCGCTCGTCCAGCTCGGCGCCGGAGTCGACGCGGTCCACCGGCGTGTGGTTCCGCAACACGCGCTGTACCCGACCCAAATTCTGCGCGCGGACGAGGACGGCATCGTGCGCGCGGACTCGCTGCCACCGTTCCCGATGCGCGTCTGGGCGCGGTCCCCGGCGAGCGCGATCCTGGCGACGATCGTGGATGCATCGAACGCAGATTCTGTGCTGACACTCGAAGCCGGGGCGCGATGGCGCGGTGATTTGAGCGTTCCCCCCGACTGGCGGGTGTTGGTCGAAGCGCGGTCCGAGGCGGATGCGCGACGCGCCGTCGACGACATCGCGCCGGCGTTCGCGACCCCGCGTGCGTTCGTCGTCGGCGCCGCGCCGATCGAGCTCGACGGCGTCGCCCCCGGCAACGTCGAACTCTCTGCCCGTACCCGGCTTCGGAGTGCTCAGCACGAGGTCGCGCTGCGCACCGGAGATGTCGTCGCGTGGTCGCCGATGCTCGAAGCGACGGACGAGGTGCGCGGGCTCGCGCTCGACGACGCGGGAGCACCGCTCGTCGGCTATCGCGTCGTCGTCGCGAACGACGACGGTCCGGGGACGCCGACCGAAGTCGATGCCGATGGACGCTTCCGCGCGGATTCGACCGGCGGATGCGTCGTGTGGATCCATGGCCCGAAGGGCGTTTATCCCGGCACGCTCGCGCATCGAGTGCTCGCCGAGGATCGGGAGGTCGTGTTCCGGATCGCGCGCGAACGACTGCCGTCGGCAACCATGCGCGTTCGAGCGTTCGACGTCGACGGAACGCACTGCAACGGGGTTCGTGTGCTGTCGGCCGCGGACGCGACGCAGATACCGGGCCGACGCGACGCCGATGGTTGGACGAGCTTCGGACTCTTGCCCGCCGGTCCGTACTTCGTCGCCGTGCTCGACGAGTCCGGCACGCGCCTGGTCCACGGCCCGATCACGCTGGCGCCTGGCGAGACGCGCGACGTCGACGCCTTGCGCATTGCGCAGCCAGGGCGCGTGCGCGTGCGTCTCGCGGATCGGGAGTCTCGACCGCTGGATGGCCGCGTGCTGTTGACGACGCTCGACGCGGCATTCGTCGTGACGGTGTTCGACGTCGTGTCCGGCGAGGGTCTGTCCCCGCCGGTCCCGCCAGGCGCTTATCAGCTCGTGGCCGAACGAGCGTTCGGCGCACCGGCGCTGCGCGTCGACGTCGCATCGGATGTCACGACCGCAGCCACGTGGATCACCGAGGCCACGGTGCCCGTCGCTCTGCAGTTCGCAAGCCCTGAACTCTGCGGTGGCTTGCGCCTGCACGTTCGTTGGGTGCGCGAGCGGGACGCCGCGGGCGATTCGCGGACGTGGACCGAGGTGGTGAAGATCCCCGACGGCATGGTCGGCGACATCAACATCGGCGCGCGCACCTTGCCCGGCTCGTATCGGATCGACGTCCGCAGTTGCGAAGGTCTCGTCGGTTCGGCTCGCTTCGACGTGGTCAGCGGATCGCAACGCACGCAGGTCGTGATCCCGCTGCGAGGCGGAGAATGACTCCCGTCGCCGGCGATCCGCGCGAAAACGCCGCGGCACCGCAACCGCGCGCGGAGTTGCGGCAAGGAACGGGTGCCCCTCGAACCCAACGACTCTCCCCGTGGAGGACTTCTCGATGATCCGACGCTTCACCCATCCCATCCTCGCTCTCGGCGCGCTCTTCTGCGCGTCGAGCGGCGCGTCCGCTCAGCTCCAATGGACCGAACTGAGGCCCGCTGCGTCGCCCTCCGCGCGCTACGACCACGCGATGCGGCGCCTCCATCCCTCGTTCCACGTCATGCTGTTCGGCGGTCGCGATGCGACGCAAGCGTTCGCCGACACGTGGGTGTGGACCGGCACCAACTGGCTGCTGCGAGCGAGCTCCGGCCCGCCCGCGCGCTACGACCACGCGCTTGCCGATTACCACTTCGAGGACGACAGCGCGGTGTTGTTCGGTGGTCGCGGTGTGGACGATGCCGTGCTCGGCGACACGTGGATGTGGAACGGCACGACTTGGTCGCAGCTGCACACGGTGGTTGCGCCGAGCGCGCGCAGCGGTCATGCGATGACAAAAGACGACTACGCGCTGAAGACCGTCTACCTGTTCGGTGGTCGCACGGCGACCGGACTGTCGAACGAGCTCTGGCGCTTCGCCGACGGGCAGTGGTCGAAGGTGACGACGAACGCCGGCCCGTCCGCGCGTGAAGGCCACGCGCTCGTCCGCGGCGCCGACGCCAGCCGCTTCCTCGTGATCGGCGGCAAGGACGATTCCGGCCCGCTCGCCGACGTATGGGAGTTCGACGGCACGCAGTGGGCGCAGACCGATCCGATGGCGGCTCCCCTCGCGGACGCGGCGATCGTCGCCGAGGACTTCTGGCGCAACCGGCCGCTCGCGTTCGGCGGGCAAGCGGGTAACGCGACGCAGGAACGAATCGCGACCGGCGAGTGGGTCGAGCACGCGACGCTCGGCTCGCCACTGCCGCGCGTCGATGCGGCGATCGGAATGGACTGGGCGATGAACAACTCGCAGTACGTGTTGTTCGGCGGCCGGCGCGCGAATGGCCAACCGCTCGGCGATACGCACATCCTGCGTCCGCTGACGATGCCCTTCACCGAGCAGGTCGGCACCGGCTGCGGTCCAGGTGCGTGGAGCCTCGATGGCGGCCCGAACGTCTTCGCGACGATGCCGTTGCTCGGTTCCGAACTCACCATTTCGGCGCTCGTGGTCAAGCCGTCGGTCGGCGCGTTCGTGTTCGGGGCGGAGTTCGATCCGTCGCCCGCATCGGACTGCACGTTGAAGGTCTCTCCGAGCTTGATCGTTCCGGTCCCCGTGAACCAGGTGTTCGAGGGCTTCTCGGTCGCGGAGCTGAACGCTCACATCCCGTTCGTGCCGGCGTTTCACGGCATGAAAGTGCCCTTTCAAGTCGTGGTCGCCGATGCGGATGTCCAAGGTGGCCTGAGCTTCTCGGGTGTGATGCGTCTCGTCCTCGCGGAATGAGACCTGAATTGGCCCAGGAGAACGTGAATCCAGCCGGTTGATGCACGTTCTCGGCCTGATCAGGTTGCGAGCCAGAGCTTCGGCGGAGGTCGATCGGATCGACCTCCGCCTTTTTCGTCTTACGTCGCCGTGACACCGTCGCGCCGCGCGCCGACCGATGCTGCGATGCGAAGCGCCAACGCACCTTCGTCGAGGACGGCCGCCTGCGGTACTTGATCGAGCTCGGAGCCGGCGGTCTCGCGGCGCTGGCGTTGACCGGATGCCTGTGCGCCGCGGAACTCCCGCGGCGATGGCGCCTCGGTGTGGCCGCGGCGTGGGCGATCGCCGCTCTGATCGCATGGACCGTCGCGCTGGCCAGCCCGGCCGGGACGGTGCGCGTCGGGGTCACGCGCGCCCTCATGTTCCATCACCACGTCGTGGTCGATCGACCGCTCGCACCAGCATGGGCGCTCCCTTTCATCGTCGGCGCGCTCTGTGTCGGGATCGCGGCGTGGACGGCGAATGCGTGGTCGCCGGGGCGGCGCAGCAGCGTTCTGGTGCCGCCGTTCGTGCTCGGACTCGGCGTGATCGCGGGACGATTCGCGCTCGACCGCGCTGCGGCTCCGGAGCCCGTGGCGCACGCGTGTGGCCTGCTGTGGTGGAGCGTCGCGATCGGACCGTACCTCCGCATGAGCCATCGGCCGGTCGGCATGAGCGCGCTTCGTCTTGCGTTCGCGACGCGGCTGGTCGTCGTCGCGTTGAACGTCCTGGCCACGACCAACGAGTGGGGAACGCACTTCTCGCTCGAGCGGGTCGAGCGCGTCGCGCTGCCGCTGGTCGGGACGGTTTTCGTGGCTGACCCGGGTTCGTGGAGGCAGCTCGGACTGCTGGTGGTCTTGCCACAACTCGTGATCTGGCCGATGCTGACGGCGATCATCGCGATGGTCACCGCGCGCGTTTTCGACCGCCTGCGATTTTCGCGATAACGATTCGTCCAGTTCGCGCGTGGGACGCGTGTACGGAAGCCGAGGACGAGCCCGTGAATACCGCGCACCGCCAAACCTTCGACCAGGCGTTGAACGACTGGCGGATCGTGTTCGGGTTCGCGCGCCAGTTCGCGCTGGACGCGGCCGAAGCGGAGGACCTCGCGCAGGAGGCGTATCTGAAGCTGTGGGCGGTACGGGCGGAGCTCGACCTCGAGCGTCCGCTGTTGCCGTTGCTGCTGACGACGGTGCGCAACCTCGCACGCAGTCGCCTCCGCGCCCGACGCGCGGAAGCGTCCGATGAACTCGACGTCGAGCTCGCGTCGGACGCGACTTCGCCCCCGCGACTCGCGGGGATCGCGGAAGAGCGCGGACTCGTTCGGGGCGCGCTCGCGTCGCTGCCCGCGCATTGGCGCGGCGCGCTGTTCCTCGTGGACGGCATCGACCTCGGCTACCGCGACGCCGCGCAGGCCCTCGGCATCACCGAGGACGTCCTACGCGTGACTTTGCATCGAGCGCGGCAGCGCATGCGGGAACGCATCGGCCGCGTCGCGCCGGGAGCCGACTCATGAAGCCGATCGATCCGAGCCACGACGACGAGCTGACGCACGAACTGCGCGTCCTGTTCCGTGAGCAGATGCGCGAAGCGCCACCGGCGCCGCGCGCCCTCACGCGGACGATTCGCGGCGATGCGAACACGTCCCGACGTCGCGTCACGCTGTGGGGCGCGGCGCTCGCGGTGGCAGCGGCGTTCGTGTTCGCGCTGTTCGTGTTCGATCGCAAGGGCGTCGCCGCGGATCCGCGCCTCGCGCTGCAGCAGGCCGCGCGGGCGTACCTCGAACTCGAGGACGCGACGCTCCGCATCGACGCCCGGCTGCAGGCGATCGAGCTCCTGACCGCGCTGCTGTCGGATGAACACGAGCCGCAGGCGACGCAGACGAACGTGGCGTGGGTGCGCATCAAGGCACCGAATCGCATGTTGTTGTGGTCCGACGTCGTGGACGTCGACGCGTTGGCGACGACGGTGCCGAATGCCGGATTCGACGGCACGGAGTTCTGGAGCTACGACCGCGCCACGAACGTCGCCGAGCGCACGACGGGCGGGCAAGACGGCGCGTCGCAATTCGACTGGATGCGCGTGCTGTCGTTCGACTTCGTGCGGCAATTGGTCGAGCAGCCCGGCGACTACGCATTGACCGAGCGGACGAACGCGACGGAGAAGCGCGCCGGATTGCGCACGTTCGTCATCGATCGCAAGGTGGCCGATCCCGAGGCCGACGACGATCCGTTCTGGACCGAAGCGCGCGTGACGATCGACGGAGAGCGCGGCAACGTCGAGCGCATCGAAGGCAAGTTCAAGCTCGGGCCGATCGCGCTCGCCGAGATGACGCTCGAGGTCGTGTCGACGAACGACGGCATCGATGCCGGCGCGTTCGCCGTGACCGCGTGTGTGCCGAAGGATGCGCTGATCCGCGAGGCGACGGTGTCCGAGGACGGCATGCGCGTGTCGATCGGAGGCGTGACGTTCTCGCACCGCGTCGTCGAGTCCACAGCGGTCGGCGCGGAGCGCCCGGATCCGCAGAGCGATCCGACCGGCTACGTCGAGGCGATTACCGGGATGAACTTCGACGTCGAGCAATCGAAGGCGCGTCGCAGCATGATCAGCACCACGACTCCGTACGGCTTCGTCGTCGCGGCGGTGCGCGCGGACTCACCCGCGGCCGCGGCCGGCATCGAGCCCGGCGACATCGTGTTGAAGTGGAATGGCGAGCCGATCGTCCAAGTCGCCGACCTCGCGCTGTGGATCGACGACGGCGAGGAGAGCGCGGAAGTGAAGGTGGAGTTCTCGCGCTTGCGCAAGGACGTCACGCTGTTCTCGCGTCGGCCGTGGGCGGATTTCGACGCGACGCTGCGATACGCGAAGTGATCACCAGCGATGGAAGGCGGGATGGCCTTCCCTCACCGCGACGAACAACCCCTTGCACGTCGCCGTGACTTTGCCGTTCGCTTCGATCGTGCCTTCGACGGTGACGCGGTCGTCCGTGGACTCGACCACGCGCGCGGTGATCGTCAGCGGCTTGTCGCTCGGCGTGGGGCGCAGCAACGTGACGGAGTAGTTCGCCGTCACGGTGCACGGTGGAACGGTGACACCGCGCTTGACCATCAAGTGATGCGCAGCTGCCCAGTTGAGGTGGCAGTCGAGCAGCGCACCGCAGATGCCGCCGTTCAACATCCCCGGATACGCCTCGTGTTGCTTCTGCGCGTGCCACGTCGCGACGACGCGATCGCCGTCGACGAAGCTCTTGATGCGCAGCCCGAGTTCATTCGCGGGGCCACACCCGAAACAAGCGAGATTGGGCGCGTACGTGTCCTGCAAGCTCTTCGATGCGGTGCTCATGGGGCCGAGGATAGCGGCGACGGAGCGGTCCGCCCCCGTGCGCCTGGTGAAACGGGGCGCATGGGGGCGGACCCCATCTTGCTCGTCCTTCTTGCTCGTCAGCGACCGCGTAGGAACTCGGCGGCGATGCCGAGCGGACGCGTGGACAGGTTGACCGGACGGTGGATCCCGCCCGCGCCGTACCAATCGAACACGCGCACCTCGAGCACGTGCGAGCCAGCGGTCACGGCCTCACTGAGCCGATGCGAGGACGCTTGCGCGAACGCCGTCTCGCGCTTGTCGATGTCCCCGCCCATGCCGACGCGCGCGCCGTCGAAGTAGACCTCGAACGCATCGTCGACGCCTTCGAAGTTCACGAACAGCGGCTCACCGGCCCAGTCCGGCGCGATGTCGAGCGTGCGTCGGTACGTGACCCAACCGTCGAGCGTCGAGAAGCCCTGGCCTTCCCAGCTCTGCCCGACGCGGATCGCCTGCCAAGGGTTCTCGGCGACGCCGGGTTGCGCGTCGATGCGGAACTCCCACGGATCGGGCGTGAGGTCCATCGTGCGCGCGGCCATGCGGTCCGCGATCGCCGTGACCAGGTCGGGCGGCAACGCGCTGGCGGGCTCGGGTCCGTTCGCGAGGTGCAGCAAGAACGCGCGCTCGAGCCACGCTCCCGCCACGCTGCCGTCATGGCGGAACGAGCTGACGAGCAAGCGACCCCTGCCGACGTGGGTCTCGAACGCGATCAACCAGTCCTTCACGACCGCTGAGTCGTGCGTGTCCCAGAACGCCACGATCGGATCCACGTGAGGCAACAGCGTGGCGGCGGGGATCAACCCCTTCGGGTGGACGTCCTTCACGCCGAGGTCGAGGAACAGCTCGGGCGGAATCGTCTTGGTCAGCGCATGCGGCGGGAACCACGGCGCGCCGCGCAACAACCAATGCCGCGTCGTCACGAACGAGAACGGAACTTCCGCGGTCTTCAACAACACGCGCGCGCCACCCTCGAGTCGGCGAAGCACGTCGTCCGACAGCGCATCGACGACGAGCACGTCCGGCGCGGTCTCGGGATGGCGCGGCAGGACCCACAGCGTCCATCGATTGCGTGCGCGCACACCGTTCGCGTCGAGGATCAGCGTCAAGTCGATCGGCGTCGGCTGCGTGACGCGCGGAGCGACCAGCGGAATCAGGCCGAGTTCGACGACGCCGCCCGGTTCGACCGCCGATGTCGGCCGCGAGCCATTCGCGGCGCCGAACGCCCAGGTCAACGTGCCGGCCGGAAGCGCCGTCGCGCCATGATGCGCGAGTTTCACGCGCACGCGCACCGTCGTATCCGACAGCAGTGCGCGCGGCGCGTCGTGCGGCAGCAGCAGCATCGAATCGCCGTGCCACGCGAAGTCCTCGCGTGGCCACTTCCATTGATTCGTGTGATCGGCGAGTCCCATTTGCGCGGTGCGGAAGTCACGCGCGACCGAGACCACGTAGCCGCCGTCTGGGACGACTTCGCGGAAGGTCTCGATCTGGTCCTTGCGCTCGTTCATCGCGAAGCGCAGCGACCAGCGGCGCAGCGCGTCGATCGTCGCGTCGTCGGTGCGCGCCCGCATCGCGCGTTCCCAGCGCGCGTGGTCCTCGAACACGATCGGCAACTCGTAGCCGTTGCGGGCGCGGACGTCGGCGATTTGCGCGGGATCGAGCCAGGTGTCCGCCGCGATCGCTTCGCCGAGCACGAGCGGCTTCGCTTCGCGCTCCGCGATGAAGTCCGTCAGTTCCTTCAGCCGCGCGACCCAGTCGTCGTTGTTGCCGTACGGATGGTCGTCCCAGATGTCGGAGACGCGATTCCAACCGATCCACGACGAGTCGTCCTCGATCAGCGCTCCGGGGATGCGCTCCTTCGCGCGGGCATCGAGCGCGCGGATCACGTCGATCGAAGCGGAAGGACCGGTCTCGCAAGTGAGACTGCGCAGGACGATCGACGGGTGGTTACGGTCGAGGTGGAAGAACTCGTCGAACTCGGCGAGGAGCTCGTCTCGGTGCTGGTCGTCGAACGTCGGGTGCCACGTCGGATATTCCTGCCACGTCAGCACGCCGGCCGCGTCGAACTGCTCGACGATGCGACGCGGCGGGATCCACAGGCAGAACTTCACCAGGTTGAAGCCGCGCGCTTTCACTTCGTCGATCGACGTCGCGATCACGTCGGGCTCGGGCGTCGGCGCGAGCCGCGGCGGGAACCAACCCCACTCGAGAACGCCGCGCACGTTCAGCGGGCGGCCGTTCAGCAGCAGCTCGTGCCCACGCGTCGCGACCGTGCGAAAGGCGATCGTCGTGCGGACACGGTCGCGCTCAGCCCCGTTTTGATCGGACAGCACGAAGTCGACGGCGTACGTCCGCGGAGCTGCCGGTTCCCATGGCGTGATGCCGCGGGCTTCGAGCGTCGCGCGACCGCCCTGCGGGATCAGCACGCGCAGCGGCGGATCACTGACGTGCAGCTCGGCGCTGAGGCTGACTCCGGCATCGCTGCCGAGCACGGACGCTTCGAACGTCGCTACGCCATTCGCATCCCCGACGGCGAGCAGGCGCAGATCGTCGATCGCCGATGCCGCGCAACCGATCAACTTCACCGATTGCCAAATGCCGCCGAAGTGCGGACCGATCGCGGGCAGGAACCCCTGCGTGTTGTGGCCGACGCGCTCGTCGACTTTGACCACGAGGTCGTTCGCCTGACCGCGGCGGATCACGCGCGAGACGTCGGCGCGGAACGGCGTCCAACCGCCCAGATGCTGCGCGACGTACGAACCGTTCAGGAACACATCGGCATGCGTGGCGACGGCGTCGAAATGCAGCCAGAAACGCTCCCCGCTGAACGTGTCGGGGACCGTGAACGACGTGCGATACGTCGCGATCCCGTCGAACTGCGTGCCGAGAGCTTCCTCGAACGCCGCGGGGACACGAGCCGGGATCCACTCGGCATCGGGAGATGCGGCGTCGGCCGTCGTGATCTGCCACACGCCGTCCAACACCAGTTCGTGGCGCGACGGAGTTTCGACGGCAAGCGCGACGGCGAGCGCGAGGCAAGCGAGGATCGTCATCGCGTGGGAGTCTCCGAGCAGGTCGACGCGAACGGGCTCAGTCTATGGTGAGGCTCGTGCCGGTGCGCGGGGGCATTCGGTGGCGGTCGTTCGCCGCCCGCCTCGTCTACGCTTGGCGCCGATCCATCGCGTCGTCGGAGTGCGCCGTGTCGTCGCTGTTCGCGTCCGAGACTCCCCGCCCCCTTGCCGATCGCCTGCGGCCGCGCCGGCTCGAGGACGTCGTCGGGCAGGACCATCTGCTCGACCCGCGCGGCGGTCTCGGGCGGATGCTCGCCGCGAAGCGATGGTCGTCGTTGATCCTGTGGGGACCGCCCGGGACCGGCAAGACGACGATCGCGCGCCTGCTCGCTCAGGAGACGGACCTCGCCTTCGAGCCGCTGTCGGCGATCTTCTCGGGCGTCGCGGATCTGCGGAAGGTGTTCGACCGCGCCAAAGAGCGCCGCGGCCAAGGGCTCGGCACACTGCTGTTCGTCGACGAGATCCATCGCTTCAACCGTTCGCAGCAAGACGGCTTCTTGCCGTTCGTCGAGGACGGCACGGTGGTGTTGGTCGGAGCGACGACGGAGAACCCGTCGTTCGAACTGAACTCCGCGCTGTTGTCGCGCTGTCAGGTGCTCGTGTTGCGTCGCTTGGACGACGCGGCGCTCGAGACGTTGGTCACGCGCGCCGAAGGCGAACTCCAACGCGCGTTGCCACTGACGCCCGAAGCGCGCGTGACGCTGTACGCGTTGGCGGACGGCGACGGCCGCTATCTGCTGAATCTCGTCGAACAGTTGGCGACGTTGCCGAGCGAACCACTGCTCGACGCGACGGCGCTGCTCGGCGTCGTGCAGCGGCGCGCGCTCGCGTACGACAAGTCACGCGAGGAGCACTACAACCTCATCTCCGCGCTGCACAAGTCCGTGCGCGCTTCCGATGCCGACGCGGCGCTGTATTGGCTCGCGCGCATGCTCGAAGGCGGTGAGGATCCCACGTACGTGCTGCGCCGTTTGGCGCGCATGGCCGTCGAGGACATCGGGCTCGCGGATCCGCAAGCGCTGCCGATCGCGCTCGCGGCGTGGGATGCGTACGAGCGGCTCGGTTCGCCCGAGGGCGATCTCGCGCTGGCGCAGGCGACGCTGTACCTCGCGGCCGCGCCGAAGAGCAATGCGGCGTATCTCGCGCTCGGGCAGGCGCGCGAGCTCGCGAAGGACTCGGGCTCGCTGCCGCCGCCCGCGCGCTTCCTGAACGCGCCGACCAAGCTGATGAAGGAGATCGGCTACGGCAAGGGCTACGCGTACGACCACGACGCGGCGGATGGCGTGGCGGGCAACGATGGCTTCCCGGATCAGCTCGCGCGGCGCGAGCTGTATCGCCCCGTCGAGCGCGGCTTCGAGCGCGAGTTGAAGAAGCGCCTCGAGTGGTTCGCGAAGCGGCGCGCGGATCGAGGCGAATCGTGAAGAAGATCCCCGTTCCGCTCGGAGTCGCCGAGGCGTACCTGTTGCGCGGCTTGCTGGAATCCGAGCGCGTGCACGCGGACGTGCGTGGCGACGAGAATCCATGGCTGATGTCGGGACTCGGAGCCAGTGGCGCGATGGGACTGTGGATCTGCGTCGGCGAATCCGACTACGTGAAAGCCGAGCGCATCATCGCGGAGTATCTCCGCCGCCGCGCGCAACCCAAGAAGTCGGCGTTGGACGAAATGCGGAACCCGACACCGACGTGGACGTGCTGGCGCTGTGGCGTGGCCGTCGAAACGCAATTCGCCGTGTGTTGGAAATGCGGCGAGGAACGCGTGAACGACTGGGCGTGAAGGCCTTCCGCGGCGCAAGCCGAACCGCAGATTCAGGAAATCGGAACCACTGGTCGGTAAATCGCCCCTACGGCCGCACGCGCCCTGACGGCTTCGTGATGTGCGGAGATCCGCAAGCGCGGTGCGCGTGTCGGAATCGTCATCGACATCGCGTGAACTTCGGCGCGCGGAGTGCGTCGGAACCCTGGCGTCGTTCACGTCGAACTGGGCGGAAACATGCGTGTCGCAACCTACGTCGTCCTATTCGTGCTTCTCGGTGGATCGTCCGTCGCTTTCGCACAAGTGTGGGAGAGCTCCGTCGCGTTCCCGACAGGAGGAGTCGCGCGCACGTACGCGGTGGGACTCGCCCAGGGGTCAACAGTGCTGGCCATCGGTGGCACTCCGTTCGATCCCGCGGGACCGGATGGAATCGCCCACCAATGGATGCTCGGTCAAACGAATTGGACGGCGTTGCCGACGCTCGACGGTCCGATCGTCCAGCAATGCGGAGGGATCGACGCGCTGGGTCGCATCGTGATCTTCGCGGGTTGGGATCCCGTGGGCGGCGACGAGAGCGACGTTCGCATCTACGACCTCGACGAAGGATTCAAGGGAGACATCGCGCAACGCAGTTCGACCGCACCGTTCGCCAACGTGACGGGTGCCATCGACGACGCGAAACGGCTGTATTCCATTGGCGGCGGTCCGGGTTCGACGGCGACGAGTGCGCAGAAGAACAGCACGCGCGTCGAACGCTACGACGCGCAGTTCGACGCCTGGGCTGTCCTCGCACCTCTCCCGTACGGGATTGCGGACGCGGCCGCCTGCAACGACGGAGCTGGGCGCGTCCTCGTGATCGGCGGCTTCGCCGCCACCGGAACGCGCAGTGCGGACGTGTTGAGCTACGACATCGCGACCAACACGTGGAGCGCGAACGCGCTTCCCGATCTTCCGATCGCGACGTCGGGTGCGCGTGCCGCGCGGGGCGCGGACAATCGCGTTTACGTCGTCGGCGGCGCGACGGCGACCGGTGTGACGAACGCGGTATGGAAGCTCGACCCTGTGACTCATACCTGGAGCGCGGGACCGAGCCTCGCGACGCCGCGACAGCACTTCGGGTTGGTGCTCGCGAGTGACGACGCGCTGATCGCGATGGGAGGGGAGAACGGCGCTGGTGGGACGGCAACCGTTGAGCGACTGTTCACGCCGAAGTGCCCGACGATCGTGACGCAGCCGGCGTCGATGAACGCCTATCTCGACATGACGGTCACGCTCTCCGTCGGCGCGAGTGGCGGCGCGCCGTTGGCCTACGCGTGGCGCCGCGATGGCGTCGCGCTCTCCGACGGATCCCTTCCGGGCGGCGGCTTCGCGCACGGAACGCACGCCGCGAGTCTCGTGCTCGCCGACCTGTCGGTTCTCGAGAGTGGCGCGTACGACTGCGTGGTGTCGAACGCGTGCGGCTCCATCGTCAGCGACGCGGCTCACGTCGACGTGAAGAACGTGCACCTATTCGACGGTGTGTGGTCGGTCACTCCGCTGCACCCTGCGAGTGCACTGAACTCCAGCGCAAGTGGCGTCGAACACGGCGTCGTCGTCGGCACCGCGCGCTATCCCTATTCGGGCCCGTTGCCGTACACGTCGTTCGATCAGGCGGTAGCTTGGGACGCGAGCAGCGGTTTCGCTCCGCAGGTTCTGACGCCCGCGAACTCGGTGCAGAGCACCGCGGCCGACGTCATGGGAGGCACGATCGTCGGCACATTCTGGAAGCCGTTCCAGACGCAGTTCGGAACTACGTACTACCCGCGCGCCTGCCGTTGGGACGGACCGTCGCATCAGCTCGTCGAGCTTTGGTACGCGGGACTCGAGATCACGCACGCGTGGGCGACGGACGGCGTTCAGACCGTCGGCAGTGGCGTGTTCGACGAGTCGTCGACGAACAGCACTGGAGTGATGTGGACCGGCACGGGTGGAACTTGGCTGACGCCTTCGGGAGTGTGGGGATCCGGGGCTGCGGCGGTTTGGGGTGGCAATCAGTACGGATCGGTTCATGTCGGGTTCGGCGTGATGCACGCCGCGCGGTGGAGTGGAAGCGCAGCATCGTTCGTCGACATGAATCCCCCAGGGAGCCCGGCGAGCGGCATCGCGGACGCCTGGGGCGATCAACAGGTGGGTTCCGCGACGGTTGCGGGCCTGAACGGAGCGGCGTTGTGGACCGGCACGCCGAGTTCGGCGATCTCGCTGCATCCGGCCGGCGTCAGCTCGAGTTCGGTCGTCGCGGTGCGCAACGGGATCCAGGTCGGGTCCGTGACGATCGGTGGAGCTGGCCATGCAGCGGCATGGCTCGGTTCTCCGCAGTCGTTCGCCGACCTCCATGGGTTCGTGCCCCCTGCATTCAGTTCCTCGTACGCGAGTGAGATCGAGGTCGCGCATGACGGCACGATCTGGATCGTCGGCGGTGGTTTCAACACGACGACGCAACGCCAGGAAGCGCTGGTATGGCGACACAACCCGGACGCGTTCTCGGGTGACGTCGCAACGATCGACGCGTCTGCCGGTGGTACGCAACACCTGACGCTGTTCGCAGGACCGTCGCATGCGAGCGCCGAGTACTGGGTCCTCGGATCGCTGACCGGCACGATGCCCGGGCTCGCGTTCGGACCGGGGCTCGTGCTGCCGCTCACGTACGACTTCTACACGCAGTTCACGCTCACGTCTCCGAACACACCGATCCTCGCCGCGTCGCACGGAACGCTGGATTCCGCGGGCAGCGCGAGCGCATCGTTCAACGTCCCACCGCTCGCACTTCCGTTCCCGATCACAGTGCATCATGCGTACGTGTTGATCGATGGCGGCTTGGTCTCGTTCACGAGCAACCAAGTCCCGGTCGAGCTCGATCCCTGACGCGGAACGCGAACCGAGGAGAGTCACCCCATGAACCTCTGCATGCTCCGCGCGCTGTTGCTTGCGGCCGTTCCGTGCGTGTCCACCGCCGATGCACAAGTGATCTACGTCGATGCGGCGGCGACCGGAGCGAACGACGGAAGCAGTTGGACCGACGCGTTCGTGGATCTGCAGGCTGCGCTCTCCGCAGCGACCAGCGGTGAGATCTGGGTCGCGAATGGGACCTATCGCACCGGTGGTCCTGGTACGCCGCGCTCGGTGTCGTTCGCGCTGAAGAACGGCGTCGCGCTTTTCGGCGGGTTCGATGGAGACGAGAGCGCAACGTTCCAACGCAATCCATTCGCGAAGCAGACGATCTTGTCCGGCGACGTGAACGGCGACGACCAAAGCGACTGGGTCAATCACTACGAGAACGCCTATCGCGTGGTGACGGCCGCGGGTTGCTCACCGAGCACGATCATCGACGGCTTCGTCATTCGCGGTGGGACGAACGAACCGGGCGCGGTCGCGGGACTCGACTTCCAGGGCGGGACGCCGACGTTCCGCAACCTGACGTTCCGGGACTGCTTGGCGAGCAACAGCGCGGCGATGGCGTTCTCATCGGGGACGTGGCTCGTCGATCACTGCGACTTCGAGCGCTGCTACGGCTGGGTTTCATACGGCGGTGCCGTTTCCGTGACCACCGGTGCCGCGGTGACGTTCGACACGTGTGAGTTCCGCGAGAACACGTCGGCGAGTGGTGGCGGCTATGCCGGTGGCGGCGCGATCCACGCGTCGTCGCCCGGCGCACTGACGATCAAGAAATGCACGTTCCTGAAGAACGTTGCGAAGTATCCGTTCGGAGGCCCGGGCCCGACCTCCGGCGGAGCCCTCGTGTTGATCCACGCCAACGCGCTCGTCGTCGATTGCTTCTTCGGCGGGAATCGAGCGCACAACGGTGGCGCGGTGTGGGCAGGCAACGACAACACGTTCGTGAACTGCGTGTTCTCGGGCAACGTCGCCGAGTCGGCGGGTGTGTGGGCGGGTTCAGGTTATGGCGGCGCGGTCTACGCGTTCTTCGGGACCAACTCGTTCACGAGCTGCACCTTCTCGAAGAACACGGCCGGAGAAGAGGGCGGCGGACTGGTGACGTCGTACGGACCCGCGAACCTCCGCAACTCGATCGTCTGGGGCAACGTGGGCAACAAGGCGCAGGACCCGTTGTCGCGCAACCTGAAGAAGTTCGATCCGAGCGGCAGCGCGTCGATCACGTGGAGTTGCGTCGAGGGTCTGTTGTTCCCGATCCCCGGCGAGGATCCGCCCGATCCTTCGAACTACCCGGGCTCGATCGACGCGAATCCGGTGTTCGTCGACGCCGACGGCGCGGACAACGTCGTCGGCACGATCGACGACGCGCTCGGACTCGGGCCGGGCTCGCCGTGCGTCGACGCCGGTCGCAACTCGTACGTCGTCGCCGGTCAAGTCAGTGACCACGCCGGACAACCGCGAATCGTCGACGATTCGGCGAAGGCGGATACTGGCAACGGCACGGCTCCATTCGTCGACATGGGCG
This sequence comes from Planctomycetota bacterium, assembly GCA_052034255.1. Taxonomy (GTDB): domain Bacteria; phylum Planctomycetota; class B15-G4; order B15-G4; family JADJEK01; genus JADJEK01. Next base: position 37,245 of record JBPOIU010000234.1, read on the forward strand.
CGTTCGAACGGCTCGCCACGGCGTTGGTCGCGTACGGCACGGGAACTCCGGGCTGCGCCGGTACGCACTCCCTTTGGGCGAGTCCCACGCCGCGCGTGAACACTCCGACGTTCGCGTTCACCTGTGATCACGCGCCGCCGGCGAGCCTCGGTTGGGGTTTGATTTCGGCGATCGGCGATCTCGGCGGTTCCGATCCGACCGGGTTCGGCATCACCTTCCACGTCGGATTCGGCGGGCCGTTCCTGATGTTCCCGATCGCGAGCGACGCGAACGGCAATGCGCTCGTTCCGGCGCCGATTCCCAATTTGCCCACGATTGCCGGGGCAACGATCTACGTCCAAGCCCTGTGGACTTGGACGACGTGCAGTCCCACCGGCCCAGGGGTCAGCTCATCGCGTGGCCTGAAGGTGACCTTCGGCGCGTGATCGCGCGACGAGAGCCCGTGAGCGTGTGACTTGGACTCGGGCAGGCGGGTCGACGGAATCCCGGACCACCGATCGCGGAGCGCGTACACTGCCGGGCCCTTTTCCCGATCCCGGGTTCTCGGTCGTGCCGTACGCCTCGTCCGCATTGCTCGCGTTGTCGTTGCTGCTGCCGCAAAACGGAGCCGCCGATCCGGCCGCGCTCGCCGCACTCGCGAAGAACGCGCGCGCGGCGGACTACAAGACGCGGCTCGACGCATACGAAGCGCTGGTCGCACTCGGGGACGTCGGCAAGCGCACGCTGGAGCCGATCCTGCGCGACGCGGAAGCGAAGGCCGCGCGCGACTTCCTGGCGTCGGCGAAGGCTCCGGCCGCGGCTGCGCACCGCAAGTGGCTGAAGGGCGAGATCGAGGCCGCGCGCAAAGAGGCGCTGAAGGTCATCCAGGACACGAAGATCTACCCCGACGATGCGCACGGCGCCGTCGGCCAGCCGATCGTCGACGGTGCGGTGGGCAAGGTGCGCGATCTGTGGTTGCGCCCAGGTCGCACGTATCGCGAGAAGAACCCGACGGTCGACGAGAAGCTGTACTTCGTCAAAGAGGCTGCGGACTGGCTCGCGCGCGCGGGCTTCGAGCCGAACACGTTCGAGAACCTCGCCGCAGCGAAGGACCGCCTCGACGAAGAGTTCGACGTCATCGGGATCTTCTATCCCGGCACGAAGCGCAAGGAGCTCGACGAGCTCTACGAATACAACGACACGTATCCGGGGACCGCGACCGACGAAGAACGGCGCTACGCCCGCATCTTGAACGACTATCGCGTGATGCTCGGATTGGAGCCGCTCGAACTCGACGAGCGCCTCGTCATCGCCGCGCGCAAGCACAGTCAAGAGATGCAGGACATGAACTACTTCGCCCATGAATCGCCGGTCGAAGAGAACCGCTCCCCGGGACAGCGCGCGGCGAAGGAAGGCTTCCACGGCGGCGTGCTCGAGAACTGCGCGATCTCCGGGGATGCGCAGGATGCGTTCAACGGCTGGTACACGTCGTCGGGACACCATCGCGGACTGATCAGCAGCGGCTCCCGTCAGCTCGGCATCGGGCAATCCACGGGCGGCGGGCATTGGACGATGATGGCGGGGTCGTCCGACTCGTTGCGCAAGAAGGGCAAGAAGGGCGAGCCGCGCACGATCCTGGCCACGCGCAAGGCGAAGCTCCGCGCGGGTGACGCGGAGACTCGGTTCCGCCTGGCGAAGTTCTGCTTCAAGAACGGACTCGACGTCGAAGGCCGGCAGTTGCTCGAAGAGGTCGTGGAACTCGAGCCGCTGCATCGGTTCGCGCACGAAATGCTCGGACACGTCATCAGCAACGGCCGGTGGGTCACGGCGGAGCAGAAGCTCGCGGAAGACGTGGTCGGGAAGCCGGAGGCGGCAGCCGTCGACGCCGTCGCCGCCGCCTTGGCGAACGAGCGCGCGGCCGTCCGTTTGGCCGCGGTGAACGTCGTGCGCGAGAAGAAGTTCGCGAGCGCGGTGAGCAACCTCATCGGCGCGCTGAAAGACGAGGCATCCGAGGTGCGCATCGCCGCGGCGGACGGGCTGCGCGAGTTCAGCGCGACGCAGGCCGTCGGGGCACTGAAGCCCTTGCTGTCGGACGGCGTCTTCTACGTGAGGCACGCGGCCGCCGAGGCGCTGTTCAAGCTCGGGGACTCGAGCGGGATACCGGTGCTGTTTTCGGGTCTGCGCAGCGGCGATCTGAACGTGCGACTCGACGCGCATCGGCGCGCGAAATCCGTCACTGGGCAAGACTTCGGCTACGCGTGGGACTTGCCCGACGTCGAACGCGCGAAGGTCGTCGACCAATGGGAAGCCTGGTGGCGCGACGAGGGCAGCAAGAAATAACGCTGGCGCGAGTTCGATCGCGAGTTATCTTCCCGCCCGTTCGCGACCCGATCGTTCAGCCCATGACGCATCGCCAGTCGCTTCCGAACCCATCGCGAGAGTCGCCCATGTGGATGTTCGTCGACACCGGAGTCGCGCCGCCGCGCGCGTACTGACCCGTATCCACCCGCGGCCCGGATACTTCCGGGGTCGCGTGCGCTCTTCGCCTTCCGTCAGAACCCAACGCTCGTGAATCGCGCCGGCGCCCGTGCGCCGTGAATCCCGCCGTTCGCGTGGCGTAACCAAACCGAGAATCCAAGTCATGCAATCGTCGAACGAATCGACCGACGCCACGGCGTCGGCTTCCCTCGAGAACGAACCGCGCTCGGCCTGGCGCGAGATCGTGGACGTGCTCAAGGGCCATACGCGCGACTACACGACCGGCAGTTTGCGGCGGTCGATCCTGCTGCTCGCGATCCCGATGGTGCTCGAGATGGCGCTCGAGTCGCTGTTCGCGGTCGTCGACGTCTACTTCGTCGCGCGGGTCGGGGACGACGCGGTCGCAACGGTGGGCCTCACCGAAGCGATGCTCACGATCATCTACGCGATCGGCATCGGCGTGAGCATGTCGGCGACCGCGCTCGTGGCCCGACGCATCGGCGAGAAGAACGTCGACGGTGCCGTGCGTGCGGCGACGCAGGCGATCGCGCTCGGCGTGGTGATCGGCGTCGCGTTCGGGATCCCGTGCTTCATCTGGGCCGAAGAGCTGCTGCGCTTCATGGGCGCGTCCGAGAACGTGATCGCGTCGGGCGTCGGCTACACGCGCATCCTGCTCTCGACCAACATCGTGATCCTGCTGCTGTTCCTGAACAACGCGATCCTGCGCGGAGCGGGCGACGCCGTGCTCGCGATGCGGACGTTGTGGATCTCGAACGGCATCAACATCCTGCTCGACCCGTGCTTGATCTTCGGGCTCGGTCCGTTCCCCGAGATGGGGATCACGGGTGCCGCCGTCGCGACGTTGATCGGGCGCGGGACGGGCGTGCTGTTCCAGTTCTGGATGTTGCGGCGCGGCGTGGGGCGCATGCGTCTTCACGGCGAAGCGTTCGCGTTCGTGCCGAAGATCATGCTCGAGCTGTTGCGCCTGTCGATCGGCGGCGTCACGCAGTTCCTCATCGCGACCGCGAGTTGGGTCGCGTTGATGCGCATCGTCGCGCCGTTCGGCGAGACGGTGCTCGCGGGCTACACGATCGCGATCCGCATCGTGATGTTCGCGCTGCTCCCGGCTTGGGGGTTGTCGAACGCGGCGGCGACGCTCGTGGGGCAGAACCTCGGCGCGAAGCAACCCGAACGCGCGGAGCGCGCGGTGTGGTTGACCGGCATCTACACCACGGCGTTCATGTTGCTCGTGACGATCGCGTTCACGGTGTTCGCGACATCGATCGCGGGGCTCTTCACCGACAGCGCGGCAACGCGCGACGCGGCGGCGAGTGCGCTGCGCATCCTCGCGAGCGGGTACCTCTTCTACGCGTGGGGCATGGTGACCATCCAGGCGTTCAACGGCGCCGGCGACACGATGACGCCGACGCGGCTGTCGTTCGTCTGCTTCTGGTTGGTCCAGGTGCCGCTCGCGTGGGTGCTGGCCTCGCAGACGTCGTTGAATGAGCGCGGCGTGTTCTGGTCGGTGCCGATCGCCGAGTCCCTGCTCGCCGTGCTCGCGGTGATCTGGTTCAAGCGCGGCCGCTGGAAGACGACGCAGATCGCGGCCGACGTGCACTGATCGCCGCGCGCGGACGAGCGATCCGGACGAAGTAGCCGCCGGCAATCCTGTCC
>JBPOIU010000176.1:0-4830 GCA_052034255.1 Planctomycetota bacterium
GCCCGCGCACAGACCCGCCCAACCTGCGGATCAAACCCGAGAGCGCTCGCCCATGCCCATGACTCCCGTGCAATCCGGAAGTGTGTAGCAAACGCGTCGGGTTAACGCGGTTCGGTGAGTTGGCCGACCCGAACTACAACCTCGTCGCGCTGCGTACCCGCCGATCGCCCTTCTTCTTCAGGTGGAACAGGTAGAGCTCGCGGCCATTCAGCGGTTCGACCTTTGCAATGAACTCAATCTCGCCAATGTCCCTGCCACTCGAGTGTAGGTACACGTCGTAACGCTTCCCTCGCTTGAACGGATTAGTCTTCTTCCGCATGTTCAGACCCCGAGCATCGAGCGGTTTTCATCGAGCCTACCGCTTCTCTTCTTCCTTCTTCGGCGGCTTCTATTCGCCCATCGCGCAAGCTGCGGGACGGACAGCGGTTCGCGGCGTTTGCAGCAGCCCCAGAATCGCCTGACCGTCGCCTCTGCGGCAGTGCGACGATGGCCACAACATGCGCGAGCACCTCTGCGCAGACGGCTTGGGTTGCCGCGTTCGTAGACGTCACTCATCGACACGAGGTCACGTTTCGCGCCGACGCCGGACCGAACTGCGGCCAGATCGCGCGATGATCCGATGCAGACCCGACGAATCACCCTCGATCAGTTTCAGCACGGCATCGGCCTTGTCCCGGTCGGGCGCGTCGACGTCTCCCAAGGCGTTCAGGAGCGCGATCTCGGTGCGGATCCGCGCACTGAGTTGTGGCGTCGTTGAGATGGGCGAACCCGACGCGCGTGCTTCCGAGACGATTCTGTCGTCGAGGACATTCATGGCTTCGAGAAGTTCCATTGGCTCGAGCCCCGAATCGCCGAAGTGCGGCAAGCGCCATCGAAATCGCTCATCGGCGAGAGACTTGCGCGTAACGAGAGCCAGGTCGCGGAGCAGCCGGAACGCCTGCGACCAATTCGAAGCCCAGCGCGAACCAGTCGATGACGCGAATGTCGCGCGCACGCGATTCACTCGCGCCACGAAGTCAAATCGGAACGCCGCCTCCATGCGCTTTCGCGCATCGACAAGCAGCTCGTCGAGGTCGGCTTCGGGAACGCGATTGGGCCGACCAGCCCGGCGCAACAGCTTCTCAAGGTCTGTACGGATTCGTTCTCGCTGAGTCTCGACGAACGCAACGACGGAATCACCGATCAGCTCGCGCAACGCCTTTTGCCCTTCGCGCGAGGCGGTCCGCATGTGCCGTTCGAACGAAGGCCAGGCTCGATCGGGCACCCACCGTTGTCCATCCGAGATGCTGCAGCCGAGGTGCCGCAGAAGCTGGCTCGTCGTCTGTCGGATCCGCTCGAACCACTTGGACTCGTGATCGTTTACCAGTTCGATCCGATACTCGACCCGACGAGATGCGGCGCCGACCCGGTCATTCCGCTGCTCACCGAACCACCCCGTCGGCACCGGCACCGCCAGCGGCGGCGCGCGAGTCCCGCGGTCGATCGGCACGATCGACCCGGCGTCGAACAACCGCGCCATACGGACCGTGAGAGGATCGACATCCGGCAGGCCGAGTTCCGCCGATTCCGCTGCGCGCTCGAGTTCCGCGCCGAACGACACGGCGTCTTCCGCGTCGCGATGCGTCAATGGAAATGGAAGATAGAGTTGGACATCGTACTTCGGCGCTGGCGCTTGAATCGCGCCATTGTGGATCTGCTCACTCGACCTCGCGATCGCCGCAACCGCGAGGAATTCCGGGCGATCAAACACTCTTGTCGCTCGGCGCCAGAGGTCACGGAACCAGATGTTCCACGAGTTCGCCAGGATCGCGTCTAGTCGTTGCGCAATATTTAGAGCGTCCGCTCGACCAGCGTGGCGAACCGGGCCGAGATCCGACCCGTGGAAAAGCAATCCGTATGATTCGTCCGGGATTCGGCAGACGATCGCTTGCGTGTTTGATCGCTCGTCGCCGTGGAGCGGGAGTAGCGCCAGCCCGCGATGTCGATCGGCAGGCGATTCCGGCAGCAGATACGCGATGTCTCGCCCAGAAGCGGTGGCTTCGAGTTCGCCTGGCGTGCCCACGAGTATCGCGGAACACCGCTGCGGCTTGAATATGTCCACGACTTCGGCGAGCCCTGAGAGTGCATTCGGATTGGTACACGACAGAACCGCTGTGACTTGGGTCACGCCTTCGAGAACCTCAAGGTACGGCGGGTCCTTGAAGTAGCCCCCATCGCCGTGCACTACTCGCGGGGACGGCCATAGAAACGGTACGACCGGCTCGATCAGGAAGCCGCGGCCGGGCTCTGAATCGTAGGCGCCGTCCGTGTTGCGCCATGCGCCGTCGCGTGTCACCAGGTCACCTCGCCGCTTTCGAACAATCCCGTCCTCGCGTACGTATCCGGATGCACGCCGTTTCGAGGCGACTCACCACGACACGCATTGGAAAGAAGCGTGTCGACGCTGGCCTGGCCTCGACGAATGGCTCGGCGCAATCCTCGGTTCCATGTTCGGCTGGTCAAACAGCGCAGTTCGCGGGATCGTCGGCGCGCGATTAGTCGGCAACCCCAGTGGGAGTTTGGATTCGATTCCCCCCAGTGTCAGGATTGTTGTCGCCTCTGCTGCGCAGGCTGCGGGGCCCCGCGCGATGCGAAGCATCGCACGGGCGCAGCCTGAGCTCCGCTCCGAAGGAGCGGACGCCCCCCATGGGGGGCGCGACTTTTGCACAGCAACTCCAGGGGGCCTGGAGCGATGACTCATGCAGTACATGAACGGCTTTCGAGCGCGGATGGTCCAGCGCATGTCGGGTCCGCACGCAGTGTCCGCGACGCACCTCGCTCGAGAGGTCGGCGTACCGCAGCCGACGCTGTCGCGCTGGTTGCGCGATGCGGTTACCGTCGCACCCATGAAGAACGACGATTCGCGCGACACACCGCCATCCCGTGGTCCAACGCAGTGGACCCCCGAACAGAAGCTGAAACTCGTGCTGGCTGCGGCGGAGCTCGACGAGCAGCGTCGCGGCGAGTTACTGCGTCGAGAGGGCGTGCATTCCGCGCAGCTCGAGGAGTGGCGCAATGCCGCGCTCGAAGCTCTGTCGGCACCGAAGAGATCGCCGCACAAGTCACCCGAGGTCCGGAAGATCCGCGAACTGGAGAACGACCTCGATCGCAAGAACAGGGCACTGGCGGAAGTGACGGCGCTGCTTGCGCTCCAAAAAAAAGTCCGGGCGATCTGGGGGGACGGGGACGCGAACACAGCGCCGAAGAACGAGACCTGACCTCGGTCTCGTCGACGAAGCCGTCGCCGCCGGAGCGAGGCAATGCGCTGCCTGCGAGATCATCGGTGTCGACAGCCGAACGCTGCAACGCTGGCGCAGGAACGGCATCGGGGACGATCGCAGAGCGGGCCCGAACACGAGCCCCGCCAACAAACTCACCGATGCCGAGCGTGCCCACGTCATCGAACTCGTCAACTCGCCGCGCTTCGCTGACCTTTCGCCCAAGCAGATCGTGCCCTTGCTGGCCGACGAGGGCATCTACGTCGCTTCCGAGAGTTCGATCTATCGCCTGCTGAGGTCGGAGGGGCTGCTCGCTCACCGTGGTCGCCAGAGGCCAGCAACGCACCATCGCCCTGCCGAGCTCGTCGCGACCAGACCGAACCAGGTGTGGTGCTGGGACATCACGTACTTGCCCACCTTGATCCGCGGAAAGTTCTTCTACTGCTACGCGATCATCGATCTCTTCAGCCGCAAGCTCATCGCGTGCGTCGTCCACGACACCGAGAGCGACCGCCACGCCGCCGATCTGATCGCGAGTGCGTGTGCCGCTAACGGCGTCGCTCGCGATCAACTCGTGATCCACTCCGACAACGGCCATCCGATGAAGGGTGCCACGATGCTCGCGACACTGCAGGCGCTCGGTATCGCGGCCTCTTTCAACCGACCCGGAGTCAGCGACGACAATCCCTACATGGAGTCCCACTTCAGGACGATGAAGTACCGACCTGAGTATCCGTCGCGTCCATTCGCCACGATCGAGCAGGCCAGGTCGTGGGTGGCGCGCTTTCAACGCTGGTACAACCAGCAGCATCTCCACAGCGCGATCGGCTTCGTCGCTCCCGAGCAACGCCATTGCGGCGCCGACATCGTCGTCCTCGAGCGCCGCAGCCAAGTCTATGAGCAGGCTCGATGTCGGAACCCGGCACGGTGGTCCAAGGCCTGTCGTTCCTGGAAGCGCGTAGAGCGCGTGGTCCTCAATCCGAAGAGCCGAGACTCCGACGAGGTCGCTGCGTGAGCGACCTTCATCAACCGCGGGCGACAACTACCTTGACACCTACCGATTCTTCGGGGACCACAAGCTAGGCGGCCGATTCGGTGATCGCGCCGACGGAATGCGCGTCCCGATCCTGACGCAGGTAGATCGACAGTTCCGCCTCCGCGACGCTGAACGCGCGCAGTAATTCGCGGATGAAGTCGCGGATGTGGTTCGCCGACATGTGGCATTCGACGTACACCGAGTCCGTGATCCGCGTCGGCGCGCGGAGGCGAGCCGGATCACGCGTGAACAGTGAGTTGCCGCGCCTGGAATGGAACTCCGGGTTGTCGGGCAGCGCTTCAAAGTGTGCGCGATCGCGGCGCGCGAGCACGTGACAGACGAGTTCCAGAACGCGCCGCCAGCAGACGAGGTCGACGTATGCTTCGCCGCCCAGTTTGAATCCATACGGCCGCTTGTACGTGAAACTCTCGGAGATCGCGTGCGGCTGCGACTTGTCGAGGTCGCGGATGAGCCGCTCGCGTTTCTGCTGCTCGGTTTCGGTCAGCGTGGCGCCCACGTCGGGTCCCTCGATCTTCA
>JBPOIU010000249.1:0-15646 GCA_052034255.1 Planctomycetota bacterium
GAGACACGATCGTGGTGCGACCGGGCTTCTATCTCGGGTGCGAAATCGTCGACAAGGCGCTGACGGTCGCCATGGAGATCCCTCCCTCGGCGTCGAATCTCATCGTCGGTCGCATCGCCATCCGGAACCTCGCGGCCCACAAGACGGTCGTCCTGAACCAGATGAAGGTCAACCAGTCCCAACCGAGCGGTTCGTTCGACGAGGCCGGCGCCAGTCTGTTCATCGATCATTGTGCGGGCGCCGTACGCGTCCAAGCTGCGACGTTCGGGGCAGCGAAGGGTACGGCGACCCATGTGAACGGGTATCCGGCGATCCTCGTCATCGACTCCCCGAACGTGGAGCTGCTCAGGGTCACCGCGGCGGGCGGCGTCGGCTACGGCGTCAGTTGCGCGGACGACTTCTCGATCGACGGCTTCCCGGGAGGCCAAGCATTGCGCTTCTCGGGCAGCCACATCGTCGCGCACGAGTGCATCTTCACCGGCGGCAAGGGCGGCGACGTCTGCTTGTATGCCGGCGATGGTGGCGCCGCGGTCCTCGACGTGACGGGTTACGCGCTGCTGTCGGGATGCGTCGTGACCGGAGGTCAGGGCGGCAACGCGGACGACTTCTTCGGACCGCAAGGCCTGATCCCGGGGGATGGCGGACCCGCACTGCACGTCGTCGGCGGTCAAGTCGTGGACATCATCGGCTCATCGCTGGCCGGGGGTCAGGGCGGCCACACGATCTTCGGCTCGTCGGGCGGGTTCGGAGCGCAGGGACCGATCTCCGTCGGCAGCGGGTCCGTGAACGTCACGCCGTTCCCGGCTCGCGCCCTTTCGGTGACGCCGGTCGCGAAGGACAACGCCAGCACGACGGTGCTGCTCGGCGTGCCGGGCGGCGAGTCGGTGTTCTTGTTCCTGTCGGCGCAAGGAGGAACGCTCGTGCCGGGTCCTCAACTCGTGCCGCTCGCGCTCGGCACGTTGATCGGGCCCGTCGACCTCGGCGTCATGCCCCCGGGAGGATCGCAGGCGATCGTCATTGGCAATCCGGGACTACCTCCCGGAGTCGACGGCATCGGCATCCATCTGCAGGCCGTGACATCGGGACCGGCGGGTTACGCACTGACGGGCCCAGCGCATCTGCTGCTGCTCTCGGCGGCGCTGTAGCGCGGCGGACTGCGCCTACGGCTCGCGCGCGATCATCTCCAGTCGCGGGCCACCCAGCGCAGCGCGACAATCCCCAGCGCCTTCGCCGCGTCGCGTTCCGCAACCGTGGCTTCGCGCAGATCGAGGATGCTCAGCGGATCGGCGCCGTGACCGCCGATCCGCTGCTGCACTTCCGGGGTCAGATCCCCGACGAGGACGACGCCGCTCGAAAGCTCGATGCGATGCAACACGAGCGCCGCGTCGGCGCCCCCAAGCTGCGGATCCGATCCACTGAACGCGTGCCAGAAACGCAGTGGCCCGGTGGCGGCGACCGGCATCGGAATGAGGTCCGTTTGCGGGCGAAGCTCGAACTCGGGGTCGCTGCGCTGCAAGACCGCCCGCGCGGCCGACCAGGCCGCGGCAATCGTTCCATCCGGCGGCGGGTTCGCCTCGGCTCGCGTGCGGAGCCGCGCCGCCAGCTCGGCGTTGCGACGTTCTAGATCCACGGCGCGCCGCTCGAGTTGCGCGAGTCCTTCGTGATCGACGTCGGCGGAGTTCGTCGCGGCCACTCGCGCCGTGCTCACGACGCGCGCGACATCGCCGAGTCGCGCCAAATCGCCCGCGAGACGACGAGCGGCCTCGGGCCGACAGTGCGCGGCGGCGTGCTCGATGCGCTCGAACTCCGCGAGTTGCGCCGCCGCGCGTCCCAGCGGATCGCGAGCTTCGTCGCGACGCAGCACCGCCAACTGGAATCCGATCGCGCCCGCGAACAGGACGACTGCCGTCGCCAGCGCAGCGATGCGAACGCGCCGACTGCGCCACTTCGCGCGCACGACGTCGCGCCACGAACGTGAGCGCGCCGCGATCGGCTCGCGCCGCAGGACGCGTTCGAGGTCCGCCGCGAACTCTGCCGCCGACGCGTACCGGTCGTCGGGATCCGGCGCCAGCGCCGTTCGACACACGACGTCGAGATCGACGCGCACGCTCGGATTCCGCATGCGCGCGGAGTCGACACGACCACTCTCGAGCCGAGCCAACGTCTCGGCTGCGCTCGCGCCGCGGAACGGTGCGACCAACGTCAGGACCTCGTACAGCGTCGCGCCGAGTCCGAATACGTCCGCTCGCGCATCGGCGCGTGCGGAACCGCGCAGGAGCTCCGGCGCCATCACGTCGAGGGTTCCGAGCAATTCACCGGCCTTCGTGACGCGCGGCTCGTCCCGCAGCTGCGCCACGCCGAAATCGAACAACATGCCTCGGCCATTCGCGGCGACGAGGACGTTTGCCGGCTTCACGTCTCGATGCAACACGCCGTGACGGTGCGCGTGCTCGAGCGCGCGCGCGACGTCGAGCGCGATGTACACGGCGAACTCGGTGAGCGTGGTCCCTCGCACGACGGCCGCGTCGTTCGCGAGTGCGTCGCTCCATTCGCGGACACCGATCGCCGCCGGAGAGCTGCCGCAGGTCCGCAGCGCGGCGAGCACGCGATCGAGGGTGATGCCTTCGACGCGTTCCATCGTGAAGTACGGCGCGCCATCGACCTCGCCGGCGTCGTGAACACGGACGACGTGCTCGTGCCGCAGACGCGCCAGCGCGCGGGCCTCGAGGCGGAACCGCGCGCGCGCGGCCGCATCCGGCAGCACGTGCGGCGCGAGCGCCTTCAGCGCCAGCTCGCGGCCGAGGCGATCGTCGCGCACGCGATAGACCACGCCCATTCCGCCGCGGCCGAGCGTCTCCAGAACCTCGTAGCGGCCGAAACGGGCGGGCGCCCCACCCGGCACCGGCAGCAACCCCATGCGATGCAACGCGTCGAGCTTGCGGCGCGCCTCGGCAGCCAGCGCGGGCTCCTCGCGCAGCAGCGCGTCGAGTCCGTCGATCCCCTCCGAGCGCAGATGATCGATACAGCGCGCGACCAAGCGCTCGACGGGGTCGTCGGCGTCCATGTCTGCGTTCCCTGGGGTCGATCGCGGCGTGTCGTCCACGTGCAAGCTCCTCCGCCCGGAGGTCGGAGGGTACCTTCGCCACCATGGCCGGCGACGCTCACTCTCGACTCGAACTCCACCTCGACCCGTTGCGGGCCTACTTGCGACGACGGCTCTCGACGTTCCTGCGCTCGCGCGAGTCGTTGACCGATTTCGTCCACGGCGTCTGCCTCAGCGCGCTGACCGACGCCGGCTTGAGTGCGGAGGTCGACGACGCGACGTTCCGCAAGCGCCTGTTCCGCTGCGCCCGCAGCGCGTTGCTCGACCGCGCGCGGTTCTTGCATCGCGACCGCCGCGACCCGTCGCGCGAGGCGCGGATCGACCCGGCATCGTTGTGGACTGCCGCGACCCCGAGTCGACATGCGTTGGCGCGCGAGGAGATCGAGAGGCTCGAAGACGTGTTGATGCGCCTGCCAGCCGCGCAGCGCGACGTCGTCGTGCTGGCGCGCATCGAGGGATTGTCGGCCGAGCAGATCGCACGTCGATTGGGACGATCGGTGCCTGCGGTGTGGAGCCTGTTGTCGCGGTCCTTGGCGCGGCTCGCGACCTTGTTGGATGCTCCTGATCCCGGCCCGGATGCGCACGGATGAGAACGTGAGGCCATCCGGGGGATTCACGTTCTCGGACCCGTCACGTGTCGCTCGGCGACGGCGGGCGCCGGTCAGTCGATCGTCACGACGACTTCGCCTCGAGCGGGCACGACGACCGTCGCGGAGCGCGCTCGCTCGCGGAGCGTCTTGACGCGAAACGCCCACGTCCCAGCGGGGACCGACCAACGCATCGACGCGACATCACCGGCTGCGAGGCACGACGATGGCACTCCGAGCGGAACGCCATTCGCATCGACCACGTCCAGCACCACCGCGACGTTCGGCCGCGCTTCGAGCCACGGCATCGCGAGCGCGACATTGCGCGGGTTCTCCGGCGTGAGCGCGACCTCCGTCGACGCACCGGCACTCGTCGTCACGTCGACGTCGCAGCTCCCGAGCGCCGGGTCCGACATCCGCAGACGGATCCGACCGATCGGTAACCCCTCGAGCACGAATCGGCCCGACTCGTCGAGCGTCACGTCGCCAACGCGCCAGCCGTGCTCGTCGTACGCGGCGATGCTGGGGAAATACGGCCCCACGATCGGCGCTTCGACGCGGCCCGCGATCCGCGCACCCTTGGCGAGGCGCACGACGAATGGATCGGGAGGGTCGCCCGCTTCCACGTCGATGTCGGGGACGACGCACGGCGCGTAGCCGTCCGCCGCGACGACGACGTCGAACACGCCCGAGCGCGTGAGCATCGTCCACGACGTGCCGCTGCCGCGCGACGTCGACTGCGCGACCGGCAGCTGGTGCCCGGCGCGGCGGACGGCGGTCTCGAAGCGCGCGATCGGCGATCCGGTGGTCTCATCCACTGCGCGCACACCGACCCACGCGATGCGGTCGCGCCACGCGTCGATGTCGACCTGCAGTGTGGTCTCGGACGCGAGGTCCTCGACGCGCGCGGATGTGAGCAAGCCGCTTCCGGACAACGCGGCGACGTAGATCGAGTCGGACGGCCACGTGCGCGGCAGCGTGATCGATTCGCGGGATTCCGACGCGCCGATCGTCGCGACGCCCCGCTGCGCGCTGACGAACTCTTCGCTGTGTTCGAAGCGCCACAGCTCGACGTCGTTCGAGCCATCGCCCGACATGTCAAAGACCGCGCGCGGATCGAACGGCATGGCGATGACCGAGAACGCGGAGCAGTGGATCGTGCGGCTGAACGAGAACAGCCCGGGGCTCGGCTCGTCGATCTCGACCATCGACGAGACGTCGTCGCCGTCCGCATCGACGACGCGGACGTGCACGACTCGAGCTCGTTCGAGCCTCACGTCGACGACGGCCTGATCCGGACCGATCGCGTGATCCCCGTCGAAGTAGCCGTCCGCTTCGACCGCGACGAACCCGCCGCGTGCGGGGAACACGTCGAGTTCAAGCGTGCCCTGCTCGTCGGTCGTGTGCGTGCCGAGCGATGGGAACAGTTCGAGCGCCGCGCGTTGGACGTCCACACGCGCATTGGCGAGCGGTCGGCCGTCGACCTCGTCGACCACGCGGATCGTGACCGAGCGCGCCGGATCGAGCACGACTGCGATCGGGCCGCGTGCGATGCGTTCGAGATCGAGGTCGTCCATGATGGTCGGGACGTACCCCGGCGCGGCGACGATCAAGGCGAGCTCGTCGTCCATCGGCGGGAAGCGGAACCGGCCGTCGTCGGCGATCGGCAACGCCCGGAAGGCGAACGACCCGTCGCGATCGGTCGTCGTCGAGAGCGACTGATCCGACGTGACCTGATCCGGAGCGCTGAGGTCCGAGAAGATCGCCGCCGGTGAGGAGCCGCTCAGCACGTGGACGCGAGCCCCTTCGATCGGGGCTCCCGACGGTTTCTGGACGATGCCGCGCAGTTCGACGTCCTGACGGCGGCGCAGCGTCGGTGTCGCGACGGTGTCGCCGTCCGGCTCGGCGACGACGCGGACTCCGTCGACGAAGTAGCCCGGGGCGCGGGCCATGACGACACCGGAGCCGAGCACTCCGGCGACGACGAACTCACCGTCCGCATCGGCGATCGCGCGTGCCGCCAGCGGCTCGGCCGTTCGCAGCAATTCGTCGAACGACGCCCAGCCGCGCGCCTGCGGCCCGACGCCGATGTCCGGACCGATCGCGAGCAGTTCGGCGCCGCCGATCCCTCGCCCTTCGGTGTCCTGGACGCGGCCGCGGACGGTGCCGGCCCGAACCATCTGCAGCGTGCATGTGGTCTCGCCGACGACGTCGATGCGGGGGCCCGGACCGAACAGGTCGTCGAGTGCGGCCGGCCCTCCGAGCGCGGCGAGCGCCGCGGCCATCGACGTCTCGACGAACAGCGTCGCATAGGCGAGGCAGGCGCTGCCGTCGGCCGCGGCCGCGCGCAGCACGAACGGTCCTGGCTCCAGACCTCGTAGTTCGAACGCGCCCGATGCGTCGGTCGTCGCACGCGCGACCCGCAGGGAGTCGACGAGATCGCCGGCGTGCCGGACGCTGAGCAGATCGTCGATCGCGAGACGAGTTCCGACCGCGACGACGGTCGCGCCAACTGCCGGTTCGCCGCCAGGCATCGACACCGTTCCGCGCAGCGTCGCGCCGAACTCGCTCTCGGTGCGGATCGCGGCGCCGCGCGCGGTCGGGGCCACGGGATCGACGAGCGCGGTGGACGACCGCGGCTCCGGATCGACGCGAACGACGGGACGGCCGAGCGGTTCGGCCGAGTTCGACCACCAGACCCAAGCGAGCGGAATCGCCAGCACCAACGTCGCCAACGCGGCGACGGCGAGGCCACCGACCGACGCCTTCGCCGTCGTCGTCAGCGGCGCGATCGCGACGCACCACGAGCGTCGATCGCCGCCGTACCGCGCATCGAGAGCTCCGCGCAACTTGGCGAGACCACGCTTCTCGCGCGTGCGCACCGTCTCGACCGGGATCGCGAGGATGCGCGCGATCTCGCGCGGCGGCAGGTCTTCGTAGAACCGCAACAGCAGCACGTCGCGGTACAGCTCGTCGAGCGCGAGCACGGCCGCGACCACGTCGCGACGAATCGCCTCACGCGCGACGATGTCGGCCGTCGACGGGACCGCTTCGCGGCGAGCGGTCGCGAGTTCTCGACGCTCGCGCCGACCGTCCGCGCGCGCCTTCGCCCGCACCAAGTTGCGCGCGACCGTCGCCAACCAACCGCGTGGGCTCGCGTGATCCCGCGGCGGATGCTCGAGCGCCGTGCGCCACGTGTCTTGCTCGAGGTCCCCTGCCGCGTCGGGATCGAACACGAGGCTGCGCGCGAGTCCGCGGAGGAACTGCGCGTGCGCCAGGAGTGCAGATGCGTCGTGAAGTGAGGGGTTCATGGGATCGGCCACTGGGAACTCCGGCATTCCACCCGGGAACGGGTGGTCGCGGGAGGAGTGCCGCGGACCGCAGAACCGGTTCGGACGAATCGTGGTGCTCGACCGCCGGAACGAGTCCCCGAGGCCGGGCCAGACGGGGACAGGTGCGCCTCCGTCCCCGTCGCGCCCGACGTGAGGCATGACGGGGACAGGTGCGCCTCCGTCCCCGTCGCGCCCGACGCGAGGCTTGACGGGGACAGGTGCGCCTCCGTCCCCGTCTGTCGGTCAGCGTGGTCCGACCTGGACCTCGAGCCCGTCCGTCGCCGCGGGCGTGACCTCGATCGGGACGTCCTGGCGTTCGACGCCGATTGCGCCGATACCGACCGGTAGCCACGCGAACTCGAACGAGCCGTCAGCGGCGATCCCTACGGCAGCGCGGACGGTCGTGTCGCCCGAGCGACCGGCGAAGCGCACGATCTGCATCCACGGCTTCCGGTCGCCGACGATGCGCCCCCGCACCGTGCCGCCGCGGAATCGCCGCGCGACGACTTCCGTGGCCGGGCCCGCCACACGCACAGGGATCTGCAGGCTCAATGACCCGTAGCGCTCGACGTCGCCGCACTCGACGAACAGCGTCGCCGGACCGTCGGACCACGCGGCGACGTCGAACGCGCCGTCGCTCGCCACGTCCGCGGTCGCATGCCCGCCGGTCTCGACGGCGAGTTCGACGCGCGCCGGGCGCATCGGCGCATCCTCGAGCACGATCGAGCCCGCGACGTGGCGCACGATGTCGTCGAGGACCAAGTCCTGCACGGTGACGTTGCCTTCCGTGACCACGCAGTTCGACGGCAAGTGGTCGTCGTCGACCGTCCGCGGCACGTCCACCGATCGTTGGTTCCGGTCGCTCAGTTCCTCGAGCCACGGTCGCACGAGCCATCGGCCGGGCCGGCGATGCGCGAAGCGGTAGAAGCCCTGCGCGTCGCAGCGCGTCGACTCCGGATAGGCATCGCCCGCGGATGCGATGACGATCGCACCGACGCATGGACTCCCGTCGCTGCGCGAGCATCGGCCTTCGATCGTTCCGCCCGCCGACAAAGCGATCGTGCGTTCGACGTCGGGAGTGAACGACGCCCGCGGCAGCGCGGTCGGCGCGAAGCCGGGAGCTTCGATGCGAACGAACGCTCCATGCGCGGCCGCGGCGTCGATGCGGAACCGGCCGTCGGCATCGGAGATCGCGCGCCGCTCGCCGCGTTGCAGAGCGGCCGGGAGACCTTGGACGAGCGGGCGAACTCCGAGCTCCGGCTCTGCCTGTTCGAGGATGCGAGCTCCGGCGATCGGCTCGCCTGTTGCGGCGACGACTCGCCCGCGCAGCCACGACGTCGGCGTCAACACGACGTCGATCAGCGGCGGCAACGCGGCGGCGTCGAACGGCCCCACGGATTGCGGAGCATGCTCACGCGTCGCGACGCGGAGATGGAAGGCGCCCGTGACGCCGGGAATCGTCGCCGTGCCGTCTTCACCGAGACCGATCCCGCGCAGCGAGTACGCCTCCTGCCCGAAGACCTCGACGTCGAACGTGTCGATGCGCGCTCCGGTCGAATCCGTGACGCGGAGCCGCATCGTTCCCGGCGGCCGCAACGTCAGCACGACGTCGCGTGCGCCCCCCATCAGGTCGCCGACGCGGCCCGAACCCGCTTCGAACTCCAGGGCGGTCGCCGACAGCGTCCAGGGACCTGGGGATGGGCAGTACGCGACGAACGTTCCGTCCGCGTGGACCTCGGCGACGTCCGTGTGCGTCTCCGCGGGTCCGACGCGCGTGGACTGATCCATCATCACGTCGCCATCCGGCGTGCCATCCGCGCGTTGCACCACGCCTTCGATCGTGTCTTCGCGCGCATATGGCTCGAGCACGAGGACGAGGTCCAGCCGCTCGGCACCGGCCGTGAGCTCGATCCGCTCGCTCGACACACAGCGAGTGTGCGCCGTCGTTGCCCAGACGAAGCACGCGCGCGGCGGAATCGTGTCGAAGCGGAATGCGCCGCGCTCGTCGGAACGTGCCATCGCCAGCGCGCCCGCGGGCCCGAACAGCCGGAGGTCGCCGGCCGTCCACGAACTGTCGGGCGGCGGATAGACGCCGACGATCGCATCGGCGACGGCCGCGCCGTTTTGGTCGCGCACGACTCCGGCGACGATGCCCGCACCGGACAAGACGCGATCGCCGAGCTCGATGTGGTCCCCGGGCACGACACGGATGGTCTCGCTCCAACACGCGTAGCCCGCGCGCTCGCTCTCGAGCACGATCGTGCACGAGCCGTCCGCGCTGGCTTGAACCCCTGGTTCGTCGATCGGTCCCGCCGGGATCCACGCGAACACGCCGTCGGCGTCGGTCGAGCACGGGCGTGCGTCCACGGCTGTCGCGCGGACGCGCACGGCGGTTTTCAACGACACGGCGCGCAGCAACGGATGGACCCGGCGCACGGTCGCTCCGGCGACGGGCGCTCCAGTCGCGTCGACGAGCCTACCGCGGATGCTGGTCGCGGGGCGGGCGGAGCTCGACGCCTCGGGCGTGATCGGCGCCAGCGTTCGCTCGGGGGTGGCCGGAATCCCCGTCGCCGCGACAGGGTCATTCGCCGGGTCGGTGGCCGACGCGGGCGGTTCGTGTCCGACTTCGACCGCTGGCGGCGCGACCGGTTCGTACCGGTCGGTGATCCACCACGCGGCGAGCCCCACCACGCACACCGCGATCGCTGCTTTCCATGCCGTCGTCATGACCAACGTTCCGATTGCGCCGCTCGCCGCGCTGGCCGTCGCGGACGTCGTCGCGACGCCCGCGAGACCCGCGATTCCGGCGAGAGCTCGTGTCCCTCCCGCGCCGCGCTCGAAGTGCTCGCGCAGACGAGCGCGAGCACGCTTCAGCCGCGTGCGGATGGTGTCGATCGGGACCTGTTGCCGGCGCGCGGCCTCGACTGGCGCCAAACCCTCGAGATGCACGAGCAAGACGGTTCCGCGGTACGGCTCATCGAGCGCGAGCACGGCCTCGACGACGCGGCGGCGGAGCTCTTCGCGTTCGAGGATGTCGTGCGCGGTCGGCGGCGGCTTTCCAGGCGTCGCGTCCCGCAGCAGCCGCTCCCGTCGCGAACGCGTGCGCAGCAGACCGAGGGCCGCTCGCCGCGCGACGGTGGCGAGCCACGCCGAGAACGCCGACGTCACGGCCGGCGGCCGCGCCAGGGCGATGCGATACGTCTCCTGCACCACGTCGTCGACGTCGGCGTCGTCACGCAGGATGCTGCGCGCGATCGAGCGCACGAAGGCGTCGTGCGTCAGCAACAGATCCAGATCGAGTTGCACCATCGCCATCGCAATGCGCCAGACCCGTGAGTTGGGTCGAGATTCTGCCCGACCGGCAAAAAAAGCGGGGAATCGACTGTCCCGTCCGCATCCTCGTCCGTCGTGAGGGCGTGCGAACCATGGATCCGACCACCCACGAGCTGGCTGCGGCTCTCGTGCTCGAGCACGAGGCTGGGCTGCGTCGCTACCTGAGGTTCCTTCGGTGCCCGGAGGCCGACGCGGACGACGTGCTGCAAGACGCGTTCGTCGCGCTGCTGCGCACACCCGATCCGCCGACGGAATATGCGCGTCGAGCGGCGTGGCTGCGTCGGGCCGCGAAGCACCGCTGGATCGACCAACTCCGCCGCGGCCGACTGTTGCCGCGCGCGACGACCGACGTCGACGCGCTCGACGCGGAGTACGGACGCATCGCCGCCGATGACGACGCGGAAGCGTGGCTCGACGCGCTGAGGGGTTGCGTCGACGCGCTCGAAGCCAAGGCGCGCCTCGTCGTCGAACGCATCCATCGCGACGGAAGGCCGCTCGCGGCCATCGCCGCGGAGCTCGTCCTGTCGACGTCCGGCGTGAAGTTCCTCCACACGCGCGCCAAGCAGGCGCTGCGACGCTGCATCACCGCGAAAGGCCGATCATGAACGATGCCCATTGGACGTGCTCCGATCACGCGATCGAGTGGGGACTGCGCGAGCTGTTCGCGACCGGTCCGGCGTCGAGACTCGTCGAGGGCGTCCTGGTCGAACTCGAGTCACCCGCTCGCGCGCGAAGCAGGCTCGCGATGTCGTCGTGGCGGGTCGTCGGTGCGGTCGCCGCCGCGATCGTCGTCACGCTCGCCGTCGTCCACCTGCGTCGCGATCCACCGATCGTGCGCGTCGCTGCGAATCCCGCCGAGGACGGCGATCGCTCGGGCGGAGTCGATCGCGTGGGCCTCGACGCGCAATGGGCGTTGCTGCTGACCGACCTCGACGCGCCGGGAGTGTTCGAGGCGACGCCCGAGGACACCGCCGTCGCGATCGAGAACTCGCCGGCGTCCATCGCATTCCTGTGCGCCGATTCGCCACGAGCGTGGAGTCACGTCCGCTCGAAGTGGACGACGCTCGACCTTTCGACGCTGTCGACCGCCGTCCGCGAACGCGTGCTGACCTGCGCCGCCCACGAACCCGGCACCGACGGCGAGGACTGGCTCGTCGATGCCATGCAGCAGTGGCCCGACTCGTTCACGGTCGACGCACTGATGCACTTCGCCGTGACGCACGAGGTCGAGACGCCGAACGACCTGCTGCAGCAACGTTTGATCGCGGCGCTCGACGCCGACCCCACCGACGCGAACTGGGTCTACGTCGGAGCCCACCTCGCGCTCCGCGGCGACCCGACCGCGCGATCGCTGCTCGAGGCCTCGACCGGCAGCGTGGACCCGAAGCATGGAGCCGCGACCTCGGATCGCCGCTTCGCCGCGGCGATCGGCTTGCGCATGCTCGGCGACGCGAAGGCATGGGGCCAAGTCGTCGAAGAGGTCCGCGAGAACGTCGAGAAGGGCACGATCGTCGGCGATCTCGAGACCGCGCGCTGGCTCGTCGCACGCGCGTCGTACTTCGCGCAAGCGATCGGCGGCACGCGGCTGTCGTTCGCGTCCATGAGCGCCCCGGTCGAGCGTCACGTGGCCAGTGCCTCGACGAAGCCTCTCGACGCGGACACCCTTCGCACCACAGCGGATGCTCTTCCGCGATGAGGTGGAGACCCGTCGATCGGCGACAGGACGCCGTCGACGACCGACCCCAAGTGCATCGAAACACAGGCATCGACGTCGAGCTCTCTGGAGTACGCTCTCGCCCCGAACTCCCTGCCGCACCTGCGACGCGGCTGGTCTCCGGCCAAGACGTCGAACCTCGTTCCGTCGTGACCGCTGGGGTGGTCGAGAAGATTCGCGAAGAGGGAGGACGCCGTGCCCACCGCGATGGATCGAGCCGAACTCGAGCGACGCATCCGCGCCGTTCCGATCTGGTACCACACGATGGAACTCGCGCCCGGCATCGTCACGCCGGGTGAGTTCGACATGCGGCCGTACGTGGACGACTACGGCCTGCCCGAGTCCTTACGGGGCATGAAGGTCGCGGACCTCGGCGCGTCGAACGGCTTCTTCTCGTTCGAGCTCGAGCGACGCGGCGCCGATCGCGTGTTCGCGATCGAGCTGAAGTCGGTGGTCGACCACGACGTCCCGCGCTGGTACCACCGCCGCGAGCTCGCGCGGCGCGGTCGCGCATGGGTCGAGCAACTCGACCACGACCAACTCCATGCGGGATTCGAGCTCGCGCACGAAGCCCTCGGTTCGCGCGTCGAAATGCTGCGACATCACACGTACGAACTCGAGGCGAAGCTGCCAGGACGCTTCGATCTGATGTTCTGCAGCAACGTGCTGCATCACTTGCGCGATCCGGTCGACGCGCTGGAGAACATGCGCGCCGCGCTGAAGCCAGGCGGCCTGCTCGTCCTCGGGTGTTCGTGCGACCTGCGGTCGGACGCGAGTTACGCGATCTTCGAGGGCGACCTCGAATGGATCATGTGGTGGGTCATGAGCAAGGAAGCGATCCTGCGCATGTGCCGCTTCGCGGGCTTCGAGGACGTCGAGTGGAAGGGATCGTTCTCGTTCACGCCCACGCGGTTCAAGGAGCGCGTGGGTCACATGGGAATCATCCACGCCCGCGCGCCGCGGAGCACCGAGGGCCCCGCGCCGTGACGTCGCGCACGGACTCGTTCGCACGCAAGGACGAGAACAGCCGGCTGCTGCGCGAGGACCTCGAGCAACGCAAGGCGGTGTTCCGCGGCCTCCCCGAAGTGATCGCATTGCACACGACCGAGAAGTGCAACCTGCGCTGCACGATGTGTCCGCGCTCGCTCGGCCAAGGCAAGCTCCAATTGCCGCGCGCGCGACTCGCCGCGGTGCTCGACGCGTTGTTCCCGACGGCGAAGAAGGTCGCGCTGTCCGCCGCGGCAGGCGAGCCGCTGCTCGCCGACTTCGATCTCGTCCTCGAGCGAGCGCTCGCCCACGACGTGCGCGTCGACGTCGTCACGAACGGCACGGAACTGACGCCCGACGTCTATCGCGAAGCCGCGCGCGCGTTCGACCACGTCAACGTCTCGGTCGACTGCCATGTGCCCGAGGTCTACGAACGCATCCGCGTCGGCGGTCGCTTCGCCAAGCTCGACGCGAACCTGCGCGGAATCGCCGAGCAACGCACGAGCGCGCCGGACGGCGTGTTGTTCTCGCTGAGCGCGGTCGTGATGAAGTCGACGCTGCCGCACTTCGACGGCCTGGTGCGCTACGCGCGCTCGCTCGGCGTCGACGGCCTGATCCTGCAGCGCCTCAGTCAGTTCGCGAAATCGACGCCACAGGAGGATCCGATCGCTGCCGTCGGCGAAGCCGGCGTCGCCGAGGCCCTTTCCGTTGCGCGCAAGACCGCGGAGGACGTCGGCTTGAACCTGTTCGTCAGCGACTTCGGCCAGCCGAACCTCATCGTCGGCCCGCTGCGCGACAAGGTCCCGCCGCCGCTGCTCGAGAAGCCTCTGTGCTGGTACCTGATCCAGCACTTCGGCGTGCAGCCGACCGGCGAGGTCTATCCCTGCTGCTATCCGACCGATCATCGTCTCGGCAATCTGAACGAGCAGACGCCACTGGAGATCTGGAACGGCCGCGAGGCGCAGAAGCTGCGCGCCGCGCACTACGCGCGCAGCGGGACTCTGTTCTGCTCGGGGTGCATCCACGCACCGCACCTGCCCGCGCGACGCCCGGCTTGGCTCGTCGAATGGCTGCGTCGGCAGCGCATGCGGCTGTTGAACGCGCGGGGTCGGAGGCGTCGGGAACGCGCGGAGTCGCGGTGAACCGCTGCCGACGCGCCCGATCCGTCAATCGATCGTGAGGACGACCGGCTCCTCGGTGCACTGCGTCAACACGCGGGGCCGCGGTCCTGGGAGCGCGAGCAACGCCTCGGGCGCCTCGTTCCAGTCCGCCGCGAACTCGTGTGCGATCGACCACGTCGACCCGTCGTCGCGCGAGACGAGGACGGTCGAGCGCCGTCCCGCCCGTCGATCGACGAGATCGCCGTCCATGCCGAGCAGAGCGACCATCCGCCGCTGACCGATCGCGACGAGATCACGCACCTGCAAATCGATCGCGTCGGGCAGCGCACGAGCTTCCGCCGGTGTCCGCAGCGATCGATCGCGGCGAATCAGCGCGTTGCTCGAACGCAGATCGGTGCCGAAGTGGTACGCGTCGTCGGTCTCGGCGATCGCCGTGAACCCCGACCAGGCGTGCTCGACGGTCCGCACGCGCTTCGTCCGCGGCGGCACGACCAGCAAGCGACGGCGCTCGGCGAGGTCGCCGGTCGTGAACAGGATCGAGCCATCCCGCGCCGCGTGGAGTGCGTGGACGTGCCGAGCCCAATCGAGCCAGACGATCTCGGTGAACGCCGCGGTAGGGTGAGGTGCGCGGTACACGCGGCCGCAACGCGCGCCGGGATGGACGCCGTACTCGCCGATCACGATCGAACCGTCGGCGGCGACGGCTGCGGCCGGCTGACGCACGAACGATCGCGGGTCCGACAGGATCAGCGCGTCCTCGACGTGCATCGAGCTCGCGCCGACACGAACGCGCAACACGCGTCCGCCACCAGCGAACGCGGCGATCAGCATGTCCGGTGCGACGAACTTCAGCAGCGTGCCGCGCGGTGCGGGCTCGGCATGCAAGCGACCGATCGGCTGCGGCGTGGCGTCGGCCGATGCCGCGCGCAGCAGCAAGCCGCGATGGATCAGCCACAGCGAGCCGTCGGGGGCCACGGCCGCGACGTCGTTGCGCAGCGCGGGGGCCGGCGTCGCGCATTGCTGTGACTCGGTCGTCCGCGCGAAGCCACCGTCACACGGCGTCGTCGGAGGCCGCGGCGGATCGATCAACGTCGACGCGTGTTTCGTGCGCCACCGCCGGCGCAGCGACCCGAGGCCGTGATGCACCGCGCGACGAACGACGCGCAGCGCTTCCTGCGCCGGTGCGAGCGGACGCGCCGGCAAGTGCGGTGCGTGCAGGCAGCCGGAACAGAACACCGTGCCGCGACCCGACATCTGCGCCGCGCGCAGATCTTGCGCGGCGCGGCCGTTCCAAATCGACACCGGATCGTCGTAGAGCACGTTGCCGAGCGAGTGATCGGTCGGCACGCAGCACGGATAGACCTCGCCCGTGTACATGACGCCGAAGTTCTGCGCCATGAACCAGCACAGGCGTTGGCCGAGCAGCGGATCGGGACGCTTCGAGCGCAGCGGGCGCGCGAGCACGGACG
>JBPOIU010000073.1:0-15836 GCA_052034255.1 Planctomycetota bacterium
AACAAGCACATGCGACTGTCGCCGATCACGCGGTTTCCCGCGATCGCGACGGCGATCGACGTAGTCGAACGCAGGTTTCATGCATCGAGTGCGCGGCGGTAGAACTTCGATGCAACCTCACCTCAACGACGCTGCCACGCGTCGGCGCGAACTGACGCGTACGCATCACGCGGTTCGCGAGCACACACGGAGTGGTCGGTGCTGCGGACGATCCGGACTTGGATCATCGGGAACGAAACGCTCACTGAATTGCGGGGGAGCGGTCGCCGACGGCCAATCCGCGATCATCCGAAGTGGTGGGCGATGAAGGATTTGAACCTTCGACCCCCAGCTTGTCGAGCTGGTGCTCTAGCCAACTGAGCTAATCGCCCACTTCGGCGTTGGCCGCGTAAGAGGGGCGGGGTTCTACCGGATCGGCGTCCGGGTCGGCAAGTCCTATTCATGTCCGGCGTTCCGCGCGGATCGGGGCCCTCCGCTCGCCAACCGTTTGCCCTCTAGGAATCCCGCCGTAGACTCCTCCGCCTTCCGCGCGGCACCTTGCTCGAACGGATCAGCGGCATCGCCGCCGGTCGAGCGGGGCGACGCGGCGCGGAACCGACGCCAGTGACCTTCCCGAGCGAAGCGGAGCGGAATGCCGCGCGGACGCAAAATGCCTTGGCCCCCCGGACCGGACCGGGAGGTCTTCACCACGGGGGAAGTGGCGCGGCTGTGCCACGTCACGCCGAAGACCGTGATTCGCTGGATCGACGCCGGTCAGCTCAAGGCGTTCAAGATTCCCAATTCGCGCGATCGGCGCGTGCAGCGCGGGGACTTGCTCGCGTTCATGCGCGATCACGAGCTGCCGCTGACGGGGCTGATCGACAAGGCCGGGCGGCGGCGCATCTTGGTCGTCGACGACGAGGCCGAGATCCGCGAGACGATCGTCGACTTCCTCGAGTCGTTGGGCTTGTTCGACGTCGCAACGGCGAGCAACGGCTACGAGGCCGGCACGAAGACGGTGTCGTTCAAGCCGCACCTGCTGCTCGTCGACTACAACCTCGGCGACGTGACCGGTGCGGACGTCGCGCGGACGCTGCGCGCCGATCCGCAGTTGCGCAACGTGAAGATCGTGTGCATGTCGGGTTTCCTGACTCAGGAGCAGGGGGATGCACTGGTATCCCATGGCGTCGACGACTTCGTACGGAAGCCGCTCGACTTGAAGGCCCTGCGGCAGCGCATCTTCGCGCTGCTGGAGCTGGTCTGACCGCCACACCCTGGTCCCGGAGCCGATCCTGAGTCTCGAACTGAAGATGATCGTCCTTGGCGTGATCCAAGGGCTGACCGAGTTCTTTCCGGTCTCGTCGAAGGGTCACCTGGCGCTCGGCGAACGGCTGCTCGGCGTGGAATTGCATACGAGCGACGAACTCGCGACCGAGATCGCGCTGCATGTCGGCACGTTGCTCGCGGTCGCGTTGTTCGTGTGGCGCGACGTCGCGATGTTGCTGAAGCTGCCGGCGCAAGCGACGGCTCCCGAGGCGAAGCCCGCGCGCGCGCTGCTGTTGCGCATGGTGATCGCGACGATCCCCGCGGCCGTGATCGGCATGGCGTTCAAGGACAAGTTGGAGCCGACGTATTCGGATCCGCGTTTCGCCGGCGCGGGCTTCCTGGTGACGGCGGCCGCGTTGCTCGCCGCGCGACGCTTTCGCACCGGCACGGCCACCGCGATCAGCCAGACGGTGGTCTCGGCGCTCTTGATCGGCTTGGCGCAGACCTGCGCGCTGCTTCCCGGGATCTCGCGGTCGGGCTCGACGATCGTGGCCGGCTTGGCGGTCGGTCTGGCGCGCCCCGAAGCCGGACGCTTTTCTTTTCTCATCGCTTTGCCGATCACGGCTGGGGCGATCCTGCTCGAGGCGCCGGCGGTCCTCGAACTGCCGCGCGATCAACTCGGTGCGGTCGGCCTCGGCATCGTCGCGTCGTTCGTGACCGGCCTGTTCGCGTTGCGTTTCTTGATCCGCATGCTGCGCAACGACACGTTCTGGCGGTTCGCGTGGTATCTCATCCCGCTTGGAGTGTGGGCGCTGCTCGGTCTGCCCGGCGCGCCGCAGAATTGAGGATCCCGATTCGATGAAGACTGCAACCCTGCGAGCCCTTCGATGAAGACTGCGATCGTCACCGGGGTCACGGGCCAGGACGGTTCGTACCTCGCCGAGTTCCTGCTGACGCAGGGTTACCGCGTCGTCGGCGTCGTGCGCCGTTCGTCGTCGGAGCGCTTCGAACGCGTCGAACACCTGCGCGAGAAGATCACGCTCGACGAAGGCGATCTGCTCGACCAGAGCTCGCTGATGCGCCTGATCGAGAAGTACGAGCCGACCGAGTTCTACAACCTCGCCGCGCAGTCCTTCGTGCCGACCTCGTGGTCGCAGCCGGTGCTGACGTCGGAGTTCACGGGAGTCGGCGTCGCGCGGGCGCTCGAAGCGATCCGGATGGTGAATCCGAAAGTGCGCTTCTACCAGGCCTCGTCGAGCGAGATGTTCGGCAAGGTCCGCGAAGTGCCGCAGAAGGAAACGACGCCGTTCTATCCGCGCAGCCCGTACGGCGTCGCCAAGGTGTTCGGTCACTACCTGACCGTGAACTACCGTGAGAGCTACGGGATGCACGCGTCGTCCGGCATCCTGTTCAACCACGAGTCGCCGCGC
This sequence comes from Planctomycetota bacterium, assembly GCA_052034255.1. Taxonomy (GTDB): domain Bacteria; phylum Planctomycetota; class B15-G4; order B15-G4; family JADJEK01; genus JADJEK01. The sequence goes on from JBPOIU010000073.1 coordinate 2,676, forward strand.
CGCGGCCTCACGTTCGTGACGCGCAAGATCACCGACGCCGTCGCCCGCATCAAGCTCGGCAAGCTCGACAAGCTGAAGCTCGGCAATCTCGACGCACAGCGCGATTGGGGCTTCGCGGGTGATTACGTGCGTGCGATGTGGATGATGGTCCAGCGCCCGCAGGCCGACGACTTCGTGATCGGCACCGGCGTCATGCATTCGGTGAAGCAGTTCTGCGAGCGCGCGTTCGCGCGCGTCGGCCTCGATTACCGCACGTACGTCGAGACCGATCCGGCGTTCCTGCGTCCGGCCGAGGTCGAGCACCTGTGCGCCGACATCGACAAGGCGACGCACGTGCTCGGCTGGAAGCCCGAAGTCGATTTCAACGGGCTCGTCGACATGATGGTCGACGCGGACGTCGAACGTCACACGCGCGGGAACTGACCGGCGGTGCGCGTCCTCGTCACCGGAAGCAATGGGTTCGTCGGGCGGCATGCGTGCGCGGCGTTGCGCGCGCGTGGCCACGACGTGATCGGCGCGGGCTTCGCGCCGCACGCGGATGACGCCGGGACGCTCGCGCTCGACGTGCGCGACTTCCGCGCGGTGGAAGACGTGGTCGCGACGAGTCGACCCGACGCCGTGCTGCACCTCGCGGCGATCGCGTTCGTGCCGCAGGCGAAGGACGATCCGAGCGGCGCGTTCGCGATCAACGCGCAAGGCACGCTGCATGTGTTGGCGGCCGTGGCCGCGCGCGCCAAGGCCGTGCGCTGCGTGGTCGTGTCGTCGGCCGAGGTGTATGGCCGCGCGAGCGACGACGAGATGCCGTTGCGCGAGACGCGCGCACCACGGCCGGTGACGGTCTACGGCGCGTCGAAGGCAGCGGCGGAGCATCTCGCGCGCGCGTATGCGGCGGACGGTCTCGACGTGCGCGTCCTGCGCCCGTTCAACCACGTCGGACCCGGTCAGGACGAGCGCTTCGTCGTGGCGTCGTTCGCGCGCCAGATCGCGCAACTCGAGCGCTCCGGCGGGGGCGTCGTCCAGCACGGCAATCTGTCGGCCGTGCGCGACTTCCTCGACGTGCGCGACGTGGCTTCGGTCTACGCGCTGGCGCTCGAAGCCGAACGCGGCGTGCTCGCGCCGGGGGAGCCGTTCAATCTGTGTTCCGGAGACGGCCGCACGATCGAATCGATCGTGCGTGCGTTCGCCGAACTGGCGCGCGCGCCGGTCGAACTCCGTCTCGATCCCACGCGTCTGCGCGCGGTCGACGTGCCGCGATTCGTGGGCTCGGCCGATGCCTTGCGCACAGCGTTGCGATGGCAACCCGCGTTTGCGTGGCCTCAGACGTTACGGGACGTCCTGGAAGACGCCCGTTCGCGTTGAATCCGCGGCCGGTGTCGCGTCGGTCTCGCCCAACGAGGCTTTGCCAGGTCCATCGCATCGGCGCTCCGCCGACGATTGCTCCGCCATCGAGTCAGGGCAACGTGCGGGTCGACGGCAGCGAAGTCCGGGGCCTGCCCGAGGGGATCTGCTCCAGCGTTCTCCGCAGCGTCACGGCACGAGCACGACCGTCTCTGGATTCGTGAGCACCGCGCCAGCCGCACTCGCGGGCGAGCCGACGGCGGCTTGCAGCGTGATCGGGACGCCGGTGATCGCTGCGGCCGGCAACGTGGCCATCAGCAACGCCTCGCCGGCCGCATTGGTCATCGGTCCGAAGCCCGCGAAGCCCGACACCAGCGTCACGATCGGCGCCGCCACGGACAGATGGAACAGTCCGGCGGAGGTCGGAACGCCCGCCTGTTGCCCGATGCCGAGCAGGATCGCGTACGGCTGCGTCGCAGCTCCCGTGATGCCGAGGAACGTCGTCGAGCCGAGCGCCAGCGCTGTCGCGGGCGCGCCACCGAAGCCGCCGCGCAGCGCGCGTTGGTCGATCCGCAACGTCGCGGCGCAACTCGGCGGCTGAACTCCGGCCGGGCTCGGTCCGGTCTGGCGGTACACGAAGGCCTTGTCCGTGATCTCGTCGGTGACGACGACGTCGGTGTCACCGTCGCGGTCGACGTCGATCAACACGGAGCACGAGCCCGAGATCTCGGAGTCGAGCACGGGACCGGCGACGAACCCCGCGCCCTGATCGAACTGGTTGAAGTACACGGTGCAGTTCGCGGAACCGAAGTTCGCGACGGACAGATCGAGGTCGGCATCGCCGTCGAGATCGCCGAGGCGCACGCCGACCGGCTGGGCTCCGACCGGGACGTTGGAACTCGCTCCGAATCCGCCGGCGCCGTTCCCGCGCACGAGCGTCGCGATGCCGTTCTGGTTGTCCCCGACGACCGCGTCGGCGAAGCCATCGCCATCGACGTCGCCCGCACCGATCGGCCATGCCGTTGCGCCGGTGACCTTGGTCGCGGACAAGGTGAAGCTCGCGGCGCCACTCGCGCGCAGCAAGCCGATGCTGCCGCTGTAGTAGTTCGACACGAATAGGTCGAAGCGCCCGTCGGCATTGGCGTCGGCCGCCGCGACTTGCCATTCACCGCTGCCTCCGGCGTCGACGCCGCCGCTGTCGGTCAGCGCACCCGTTCCGTCGTTCTTCAGCACGCGGATCGCGCTGAGGTTGCCGGCGGCGAGGTCGACGTCACCGTCGCCGTCGACGTCGATCGCGGCCACGCCGTGACACGAGCCGCCGACACCGACGACGAGCGGCGCGAGGTAACTGCCGGCGCCGTCGTTGCGGAACAGCGCGATCGAATTGCCGTTCTGGTTGCCCGTGACGAGGTCGGTTCGGCCGTCGTCGTCGAAGTCGGCGACGTCGTTCGGACTCGGCTCGCCGCCGCCGGGAAGGGGCACGATCGTCGTCGGACCGAAGTCCCCGCAGCCGTCGTTGCGCTTCACGCGCACGTCGGAGGACACTTCGTTCGTGCCGCTCATGTCCGGACTGCCGTCGCCGTCGACGTCGAGCGCGTTGAACCCGTACAGCCGCGTGAGCCCCTCGCCGGGCAAGCGGAACTCCACGACGTCGGCGAGTTGGAACTGCTTCGAACTCGTGCCACCGCGGATCGAGAACGCCGACTGGAAGCCGCGCGTCAGCGCCTCCTGCGTGACCGCACGCACGCTCGAAGCCACGCGCACGTGCACGGTCTCCGCGATGAAGAACGGGCGCGTCGGGGCAAGGGTGACTTGCGTGCCGCTCGCGTCGAGCGTGACGACGACGGGCACGACCCCGCTCGTCTTGCCCGTGAGCGCGAAGCTCGTCGCGTCGACGGTGCTCGGGTCGAGTGCTTGATTGAACGTGAGCACGACCGACCGGGCCGGCGACACGCCGTTCTCGAGGTTGCCGGGGGAGACCGACGACACGGTGAGCGCGGCGAATGCGCTGGCCCACGACGACAGGACGGACGAAGCGACGAACGTGGCGAGACGACGCGACATGGGTGGAGTCCTCGCGGATGCCACCCGATCAACCCACCGAGACCCGGCCAGTAGACGAACTGCGCTCGGCGGAAGTTCCGCGCGTCGTTCAGCCCTTCGCGACCGCCTTCGAGCCGCCGCGGTAGCGCTTCACGAACGCGGTGATCTTCGGGCCCGGGCATTCGCTGGAGCCATGGTCGTTGTGTTCGCGGATCTCGCGATGCGTGAACACGTTGCCGGCCGCGATGCCGTTCTTCTTGCGCAGCCAGTCGAGCAGACGCGTCAGCGACGACTCCTGCGTCGACGACAGGCCGCGCACGGAGTAATCACCGAGCACACAGATGCCGACGTTGCCCGCGTTCAATTCGTGATTGCCGGCGTGCGCGCCTTGCCAACGCAACTCGCGGCCTTCCCAGATGCGTCCGGAGCGGTCGATCAGGAAGTGGTACCCGATGTCGGCCCAGCCGCGATCGCCCTGGTGCGTGCGCTGGATGCCGCTGATGTGCGCGGCAGTCATCGCGACGTCGGTCGCGTCGAACGGCGTCGCCGAGTGGTGGATGGTGACACGCCAGATCTTGCCGATCGGGTCCTTGTCCCACGTCGCCGGTCGCGCGTTCCACTTCGATCGCGGCAGGATCGGCGGCGCGGTGGGGTCCGCGGCCGCGATCGTCGACGGTGCGCTGGAAGTGACTGCCGGCGCGGGCGGCGGCGCGGTGAACCGCGCATCCAACGCCGCGAACTCGGGGCGCGCCGCGTTGCGGATCCGGGCGCGATACGAATTCGCTTCGGCCGTGCGGTCGAGCAGTTTCGCCGTCAACGCGAGGCGGTGGTTGATGCGGTCGGAATCCAGCGCACCGGGCACGTCGGCCGCGCGCTTGTAGTTCGTGTACGCGCCGTTCCAGTCGCGCTGCTCGAGATCGACTTCGCCGTTCAGGAACGCGATGCGCGCGTCGATCGAGCGCTTCTCGCCGGGATTCGTGATCTGGCGATTGCGCGTTTCGGCGCGCAGCAGATCTTCACCCGCGGCCGCCGGGTCGCCTTGCCGTAGACGGCACTCGGCGCGACCGAGCAGAACGCGCGCCGCGACCTGGTGGTCCGTCAAAGTCATCGCGCGACCCGCGAGCTTGTCGAACACCGGCGCAGCGGCGGCGACGTCGCCACGCCCCAGCTCCGATTCGGCGCGGGAGAGTTCGAGTCGCGCATCGGTGTTGCCGGTCATCGTCGGGCCGGTGCCCGGCGACGAACACGACGACGTCGCATGGACGATGCCGAGCAGCACGAGGAACGCGAGCCAGCGGCTCGGGCGTCGTTTCGACGAACGCCTTCTGGCCATGAAGACCCTCCCCAGGGTGCGGCTTGGAAGCGGGCGAAGTGGGGACTCTGGTGGAAACGTCCTCCGGTTCGGCGGCGCAAGTCTAGGTGGGCGCACAATCGGCCGGAGCGACAAAGTCGACGAGTTGCCGGAGTTTGGAACAACACGGCGGCTCGCCCTGTGGTCGCCAGCGAACCCGTGCGGATCGACGGGTGGGTGGCTGGGGGTGGGCGGCGCCGGGCGGAGTTTCAGCGCTTCGCGCGGGGTTTTCGTGTCCCGCGGTCGGTGGTTCAAGATCACGCGGGAGTTCGGCCGAAGCCGGTGGCGGAGGCTCACCCGTGACTCATCCGCGTCGTCTCGATCTGCGGCTTCGGTTCGCCGGCCGCGAGAACCTCGCCCGCGTGCGGGCGCTCGTCGCGTCGTTGCTGCGCGAAGACACGCACGCGCCGTTCGCCGGTGATGAGATCGACGAGATCGTGCTCGGCCTCCAGGAAGTGCTGACCAACGTGCTGCGGCATGCCTACGGCGGTGATCCGGCGGGGCGCGTCGATCTGCGCGTCGTCGTTCGGGGTGGGCGCTTCCTGGCGCGCGTCCGGGATCGAGGTCAACCGGTGCGGCCTGAAGCCCTCGGGCTACGTACGCCGCCGGCCGACGCCGAAACGGGGCGGGGTCTGATGCTGGTGCGCGGCACCATGGATCGGGTCCGGTACGGGCGGCGCGGTCACGTCAACTTCGTGCACCTCGAGCGCCGCGCGAAGGCCGCGTCGACGACCCGATGAGCGACGTCACGGCGCGGCGCAAATGGTCTCAAGCCGACCGCTCGATCGTGGCGGCGCTGCTGCGCGCGCACCTGGACGACGGCGTCGACGCCCTGACGTGGATCCCCAACTGCGGCGGTCCTCACGTCAAAGTCGAGCGCGCCGCGGCGACCGCGCGTACCGGGAGGCGGGCCCGCACGCGCGTCGTGCCGCTCGACGTCTGGGGTAAGGGCGCGGGCCGCATCGTCGCCCGAGGAGCGAATCTCGAGCGTTGCGTCGTGTCGACCGATGTGTTGCGCGCATGGTTGGAGCAGCGTCACGAACTCGACGACGTCGTGCGCGCGTTGCTCGATTCGTTCGAGGAACTCCATCTGCTGTGGGACCTCGCCGAACGCATCCGCGACGCGCAGGCATTCGCCGACGTCGCGCGGCTCGCCGTCACGCGCTTGCGCGAAGTGATGCCGTGCCGCGCGCTCGCGCTCTACGAACTCTCGGACGACGGTTTCCAACGCGTCGCGCTGGGTGGCGACCTGTTGCCCGAGTTGCTGACCGCCGACGATCCACTGCGCCAGTTGATGCGCGCGCAGACAGCGAACGTGTTCACCGCGCGGGCGTTGCGTGGTGCGGGATCGGCGCTCGCGCCGGGCGGCCGCCGCGAGTTCGCTCTCGCGCGACTGCGCGGCACGCGGCGCACGTGCGGTTGGATGGTCGCGGTCGATCGCTGTGACGCGCAAGGCGCGGCGCGCGAGTTCTCGGCGACCGATCGGCGACTGTGCGAGACCGTCGCGAGCTTGGTCGCGACCATGCATCAGAGCCTGTTGCGCGCCGCGACGGCCCGCGAGGTCGAACTGGCGCGACGGGTCCAGCGCGCGTTGATCTCGAACGCCGCGCCGCCCATCGCGGGCTTCGACATCGCATTCGACTGCGCGCCGCGCGCGGCCGCCGGCGGGGACTTCGTCGCGTTCCAGAAACAGCGCGGTGGCTCGCTGTCGATCGTGACCGGCGACGTCGCGGGTCATGACGTCGCCGCGGCCGTGTTGATGGGTGCCGCGCGCGCCGCGCTGCTCGTGGCCGCCAGCGAAGGCCGGAAACCCGCGGCCGTGCTGCGGCAGGGCGGGCGCTGCCTCCATCCCGATCTGGTGCGCGCCGAGTCGTTCGTGTGCGCGCTCGTGGTCGGGGTGGAGCCCAACGCGACCACCGTGACGGTCGGCTCGGCCGGCCATCCGCCGCTGTTCGTGTGGACGCCGACGGAGTTCACGACGATCGACCACGGCGGACCGATCCTCGGTGTCGACGCGCGGTACCCATTCGAGGAGCTGCCGGTCGAGCTGGCGCGCGGCGCGATCCTGATCGCGGTCAGCGACGGCGTGCTCGAGGCGCAGCGGCACGATGGCGAGTTGTTCGGAGAAACCGGCTTGCAGCGGGCCCTGGACGCGGCGGCACCGCGTACGGCGGCGGCGGCCCTGCTGGCGATCCAGACGGCCTTGTCGAAGCACGCGCCTTCGGCCAAGGACGACCGGACCATCCTGGTGGTCCGGCGGACAACGTCGTGAACCCCTCAAGTTGCACCGGCGGACTTCCGATGAGACCGCCGACGGATGCGACTTCCGACCCCACCGTGTCCTGTTAGGGCGAACGCATGAGCAACAAGAAGATCCTGGTCGTCGACGACGAGCCGTTCATCCTGCGCTCGTTGAGCTTCGTGCTCCGGCGCGAGGGGTTCGACGTCGACGAAGCCCGCAACGGCGACGAAGCGCTCGACGCGATCCGCGCGACGCGTCCGCATCTGGTGTTGCTCGACGTGATGATGCCGAAGAAGAACGGCTACGAAGTGCTGTCCGAGGTCAAGTCGGACCCCGAGCTGCGCTCGACCTACATCATCATGCTGACGGCGAAGGGGCAGGAAGCCGATCGCATCAAAGGCATGGAACTCGGGGTGGACGAGTACATGACGAAACCGTTCTCGCCGATGAAGATCGTGGAACGCGCGAAGGCGGTGCTGACGCCCGCGTCGACCCCGCGCCAACCGAGCTGAAGCAACTCGTTCACGCCGGACGGTCGTCGTCGATCGCCGGCATCGTGCGCGCCAAGGCCAGCGCGAGCACGATCGTGCCGACGCCGAACACGGCGTAGATCGGCCGCAACCCGACGTGGTCGACCGCCGGTCCGAGCGCGAACAGCACCCCGCCGAACACCGCGCGTCCGCAGAACGACTGCAAGGACAGGATCGTCGCGCGTGCTTGGCTCGGCGCGAACCGATTGGTGAAGCCGCGCACGACGGGCTGCATCAAGCCGAACGGAATCTGCTGCAGCGCGAACAGAGCGATGCACCAGGCGTTGTCGACGAACGCCAACGCCAGGAACGACGCCGCGAACGCCTGCACGAGCAGCAGCGCGAGGCGCCGCGCACCGAAGCGCGCTTGGATGCGGTGCGCCGCATGCGCGAACGGCGCCGCGACGAGGTTCAACACGCACAGCGTCGCGCCGTAGTGCAGCGGACGCTCGATGCCGACCGCGTGCATCTGCGGCTGATAGAAGTGGAACGCGACCCGCAACAGCACGAACAGCGCGGTCGCGTAGAGCAGGATCCAGCGCAGCTCGCGACCACGGACCGCCGCGAGCGAGCGCGACAGCACGTGGCGCGCGCCGAGTTCGCGCGGGCGCGGGGTTTCGGGCAGCGAGCAGGCGAGGATTCCCGCGGTCAGCGTGGCGGCGATCGCGACGTGGAACGCGGCGCCGATGCCGTACCACTCGGCGGCGAGGCCGCCGGCGAGGTCGGAAAGCGACACGCCGAGGATGCGCATCCACTGCGCCTTGGATTCCTCGCGCATGTACTGCGCCGCGAGCCCGCGTTCGGCGAGATGGTCGTAGAGCCAGGCCGCGTCCGCGCCGTTCAGCAGCGTGTGCGCGATTCCGAGCGCGATCATGCCGAGGCCCGCGGTGCGGACGTCGCTGGCGTGCAGTACGGCCCAACTCGCCGCGGCGAAGCCGAACGCGCCGAGCGCCAACGTCGTGCGCCGGCCGAAGCGATCGGCGAGGATGCCGGTCGGCACTTCGAACAGGCACATCGTGAGGTAGTAGACGCCGTTCAGCGCGAAGAAGTCGGCGACGGCGAAACCCTTCGCCCCGGTGAAGAACAGGTACTGGAGAGGGATCCACGCCAGCGACCAGGCGAGGCAGGAGAACAACCGGAAGCGGGCGAGGACGTGCATGGTGGGTTGGGCCGCGAGGAGTCCACGTTCTACCGCCGCGCCGCGACGCCAGATGGAGCCGAGGCTGCGAAACCACCGGATTGATTCGCGGACTCCGACGTCGAACCCTGCGGCGGGGGACGCCCCGTCGATGGGCGCGAACGGCCCGTGGAGCTCTTTTCGATGGGGAGGCGTGCGGCGAATCGTGTGAACTCCGCACCCCCGGCGGTGAGGAGCGCTCGTGTTGCGCGCGTGGATCGAGTTGTCCCGGCCCAGCCAATGGGTGAAGAACCTCGCGCTGTTCGTGGCGCCGTTGTTCGGTCGTGCGCTGTCGACGGGGTTCGCGAGTGGAGCGCTGCCGTGGACGTTCCTCGCGTTCTGCGCGTTCGCGAGCGCCGGGTACGCGGTCAACGACCGACTCGACGTCGTCGCGGACCGGCGGCACGCGGAAAAGCGTCGGCGGCCGTTCGCGCGCGGTGCCGTGACGCGCGCAGCGGTCACGGGAATCGTGGCGTGCTGGACCGCGATCGGCGTGGTCGCGGCGTGGTGCGCCGAAGGCGGCGCCGCGGGCTCGTTGGCGTTCGCGCTGAGCTACTTCGCCGGCACGCTGGCGTATTCGTTCGTGCTGAAGCGCTTGTTCGTCGTCGACGTGTTGGCGCTCGCCGGCCTGTTCGTGGTGCGCATCTACGCCGGCGCGTGCGCGGCCGGAGTTCCGGTGTCCCCGTGGCTCGCGGCGTGCTCGGTCTTGGGCGCGTGCGTCGTGGGCTTCGGCAAGCGCTTGGCCGAAGTCGATCGCAGCCTCGCGGTGTTCGAACCCGCACGCGACGGCGCGAACGGCGAAGGGCTGACGCGCGCCACGCTGCTGTCGTACCGGCAGTCGGCGCTGAAGGCGGTCGTACTGACGTTGCTCGTCGCGCTGGCCGGCGTGTACGCGGCGTACACGTTCGCGGCTGGCACGACGGCGCAATTCTCGGCCGGGCGCATGCCGTGGACGCTGCCGTTCGCGGTACTCGGGCTGGCGCGGTACGGTCTGATCGCGCTGTTGCGCAGTGAACGGATCGAGGATCCCGCGCGCCTCCTCTGGCACGACCGCTGGCTCGCCGCCTGCGCGATCGGCTGGGTCGCGGTCGCGACGTGGGCGGTCGCCGGGCACGCCTGAATCCACGTTCGCCGTTCCTCGGTCCGACGCGTGCGCCGGGGTCGCGCCGGCTGGTAGCATCCCCGCCCCCCGTACTCGTGGAGTGCTCCGTGGACCGCGCCGATTTCCGCAGCGATACCGTCACCACGCCGACGCCCGCGATGCGGCGCGCGATGGCGGACGCGGTGGTCGGCGACGACGTGCTGCGTGAGGATCCGACGGTCCAGCGACTCGAGGAGCTGGCAGCCGGACTGCTCGGCAAGGAAGCCGCGCTGTTCGTTCCGACCGGGACGATGGCGAACCAGATCGGCGTGAAGCTGTTCACCAAGCCGGGGGACGAGATCCTCGCCGAAGAGAACTGTCACATCCTGAACTACGAAGCCGGCGCGATCGGGTTGATCTCCGGGGTCGTCGCGCGGCCGATTCCGACGACGCGCGGCATCTTCGGCCCGAGCGACGTCGAGCGCCGCATCCGTGGTGTCGACGTGCACGCGTCGCGCACGGCGTTGATCTGCGTGGAGAACACGCACAACTTGGCCGGCGGCGTGCCGTGGACACTGGCGGAGTTGGACGCGGTCCGCGCGGTCTCGACCGCGCGTGGCGTACCGCTGCTGATGGACGGGGCGCGCCTGTTCAACGCCTGCGCGGCCGAGCGCGTGGCGCCCGCCGACTACGCGGCCCGCGCGGACTTGGTGTGGTTCGCGCTGTCGAAGGGCTTGTCGGCGCCGGTCGGATCGGTCGTCTGCGGTACGCGTGCGGCGATCGAGGAATGCCGGCGGATCCGCAAGCAGCTCGGCGGCGGCATGCGCCAGGCGGGAGTGCTCGCGGCCTGCGGCGTCGTCGCGCTGGAGACGATGCGCGAGCGGCTGGTCGAAGACCACGTGCGCGCGCGGCGTCTCGCCGAGGGCATCGCGGGGTTGCCCGGGGTCGAGCTCGATCCGCGCGGCGTCCGCACCAACATCGTCATGATCCCGTTGCGCGCGTCGCGCGCGGCGCGCGTCGCCGCGCGGCCCGCGCGCGATTACGGAGTGCTCGCGGTCGCGATGGGCGCGGCGCGGATCCGGTTCGTCACGCATCGCGAAGTCGACGATTCCCATGTGTCGCGCGCGATCGAAGCGTTCGCAGCCGTGTCGACGGCTTGATCGATTCCTGGAGGTTCCCGTGTCCATCTTCAAGGCCTACGACATCCGCGGCATCTACGGTTCCGAGATCGATCTCGCGATCTCCGAGAAGATCGGCCATGCCTACGCGCGCTTCGTCGGCGCCAAGACCGTCGTCGTGTCGAACGACATGCGCGGTTCCGGGCCGGAGGTCAAAGCGGCGCTGATCCGCGGCTTGACGGCGCAGGGCGCGAGTGTGATCGACATCGGTCTGGCCGAGACGCCGATGCTGTACTTCGCGGTCGGCTTCCTCGGTGCCGATGGCGGCATCGCCGTCACGGCGTCGCACAATCCGCCGCAGTACACGGGCTTCAAGCTGGTCCGCGAGCAGGCGATCCCGCTGTCGGGCGACACGGGCATCAAGGACATCGAACGCATGGTCGCGCAGGGCGTGCCGGCGTGCGCGGGGACGACGGGCACGGTGACGACGCGTGACGTGGTCGCCGAGTACAAGGCGCACGTCCGCAAGTTCATGAAGCCGTGGCGCGCGCTCGACCTCGTCGTCGATTACGCGAACGGCATGGGCGGCTACGTGATCCCGGACATCCTCGCGGCGACGCCGCTGCGCGTGCAGTCGATGTATCCGGAGCTCGACGGCTCGTTCCCGAACCACGAAGCGAATCCGCTGAAGGACGAGAACATCGCCGAGCTCGCGCGCCGCGTGGTCGCGACGAAGGCGCACCTCGGTGCGACGTTCGACGGCGACGCCGATCGCTGCGCGTTCGTCGACGAGAAGGGCGAGCGGGTCCCGTCGGACATCATCACGGCGCTGATCGCGCGCTCGCTGGTGCCGAAGGAGCCCGGAACCGCGGTCGTGTACGACCTGCGCTCGTCGAAGGTGGTGCCGGAAGAGATCGCGCGCCTCGGCGGTCGGCCGATCCGTGAGCGTGTCGGTCACTCGTTCATGAAAGCCGTGCTGCGCCGCGAAGGCGGCTTGTTCGGCGGCGAGTTGTCGGGGCACTTCTACTTCCGCGAGAACTGGTACTCCGACTCCGGGATCATCGCGCTGATCGAGGTGTTGAACATCCTGGCGGCCGATCCGCGGCCGTTCTCCGAAGTGGTGCGCGAACTGCGGAAGTACCCGTCGACCGGCGAGATCAACTTCGAGGTCGAGGACAAGGACGGCGTGATCGCGCGCCTCGGCCAACGCTACGCCGATGGCAAGCGTGACGACCTGGACGGCATCACGATCGAATACCCGGGCTGGTGGTTCAACGTGCGCAAGTCGAACACGGAGCCGCTGCTGCGCCTCAATCTCGAAGCCACGACGCCGTCGTTGTTCCAGGCGAAGAAGGCCGAGCTGCTCGGGATCTTGGGGACGCCGCACGCATGAAACTGTCGGGCATCGTCACGCTGTTGACGGACTTCGGCGAACACGACCCGTACGTCGGCGTCGTGAAAGGCGTGATCCTCGGGATCCATCCGGCGGCGCGGCTGGTCGATCTGACGCATCAGGTCGCTCCGCAACGCGTGCTGGAGGCGAACTTCCAATTGCGCGGCGCGTGGGAGTTCTTCCCGCCGGGCACGATCCACGTCTGCGTCGTCGATCCGGGCGTCGGTTCGACCCGGCGCATTCTGTGTGCGCAGACGCGCGGTCATGTGTTCCTGGCGCCGGACAACGGGCTGTTGACGGGCGTGCTCAGCAAGGACGACGAAGTGCGCGCGGTGACGAATACGAAGTGGTTCCGCGGCGGTGAGCTCTCGCACACCTTCCACGGACGCGACATCTTCGCACCGGTCGCCGCGCGGTTGCTCGAGGGCTTGGAGTTCGCCGACGTCGGGCCGCGCGTGACCGATCCGAAGGCGTTGGAGTTGCCGCAGCCGGCACGCGGCGCGAGCGGCGTGGTTCGCGGCGAAGTGATCCACATCGACAGCTTCGGCAACTTGATCACGAATCTTCGCCCGGAGGACGTGGCGCATTTGGCCGAAGAGCGGCGCGTGGTGCGATTGGGGTCGCGTGTCATCGGCAAGCCGGTGGATTCGTACGCGGCTGCCGCACGCGGCAACGCGCTCGCGATCTTCGATTCGTTCGGCTACCTCGAGATCGCCGTGAACTGTGGCAACGCGGAGCGCACGCTCGTCACCGGGCTCGGTGCCGGGGTGGTCGTAGGAGAATAGGCCGCTCCGCGGAATGCCTGCTCGGGCATCTTGCGAGGTAGGGGGCCGAAGGCCCCCTACAACCCCGTCCTACTCGCCGGCCGAAGGCCGCTCCGCCTTCTGC
>JBPOIU010000198.1:0-28362 GCA_052034255.1 Planctomycetota bacterium
CCCCGCCCCGAGCCAGTCCCCTTTTTCGACCAAGTGAGTACCATCCGCTCGCCCATGCGCCGGATCGGCGCACCGCATGCCCGAACCCAGGAGGTCTCGTGCTCCCGCTCTCGAAGCGCACCGAAGCTCTCGGCACCGAAAACGCGTTCGTGGTCCTGGCCGAGGTCAATCGGCTCATCGCCGAAGGCAAGAGCATCAAGTCGTTTTGCATCGGGCAGCCCGACTTCACGCCGCCGGACCACGCGCGGATCGCGGCGATCGACTCCATCGTCCAGGGCAAGACTGGCTACACGCCCTCGGCCGGCATCATGCCGTTGCGCGAGGCGGTCGCGGCCGAGTTCACGAAGACGCGTGGCGTGCCGGTCAAGGCCGACGATGTCGTCATCGGCTGCGGTGCGAAGCCGTTCATCGGCAACACCATCATGTCGGTGTGCGACTACGGCGAGGGCCACGAGGTCCTCTATCCGAATCCCGGCTTCCCGATCTACGAGTCGATGATCAAGGCGGCGGGCGCCGTGCCGGTCCCGCTCGAGCTCCATGAGAAGAACGACTTCGCGTTCGACCTGAACGACCTCGAGCGCAAGATCACGGCCAAGTCGCGTTTGTTGATCCTGTGTTCCCCGCACAACCCGACGGGCGGCGTGCTCAGCAAGAAGATGATGGCGCAGATCGCGAAGATCGTCGCGAAGCACGATCAGCTCTGGGTCTACTCCGACGAGCCGTACTCGAAGCTCGTCTACGACGGACCGCTGGCGACCATCGAAGCCGAGCCCGGCATGCTCGAGCGCACGGTCATCGTCGATTGCTGTTCCAAGACGTACGCGATGCCCGGCTGGCGTCTCGGCTACGCCGCGAACCGCATCCTCGCGCCGCACCTCACGCGCTGGAACACCAACATCGATTCGTGTCCGCCGGCGCCGAGTCAGTATGCGGCGCTCGCCGCGCTGACGGCGTCGCAGCAGTGCGTCGACGAGATGCGCAAGAGCTTCCACGAGCGGCGCGACGTCATCGTCAAGCTGTTGAACTCGATCCCGGGCATCACGTGCCGCACGCCGGGAGGCGCGTTCTACGTCTGGCCGAACGTCACGGAAGCGTGCGCGATGGTCGGTGCGAAGGACTCCGAAGAGCTGCGCCGTCGCCTCCTGCACGAAGCCGGGGTCGCCGTGCTGGCCGACATCCACTTCGGCAAGCGCATCGAGGGCGAGGGCCAACACCTGCGCTTCTCGTACGCGACCGGCAAGGCGGACATCATCGCGGGACTCGAGCGCGTCGCCGACTTCATGAAGAAGAACGCGAAGTCCACGCCGGGCAAGGCCGCGAAGAAGAACGGCAAGGCCGCGAAGGAAGCGCGCGCCTCGTAAGGCGCGCGATCGGGCGCGATGGCCGGCTTCGCCTGGCACGACGGCCGAATGACCTGCGACGGGATCGACGTCGAGGCGACCGTCGCGCGCACCGGAACGCCGGTCTACCTGGATTCGGCGAGTCGACTGCGCGAGAACTTCACGGCCATTCGCGACGCGTATCGCGCGCTCGATCGCGACGCCGACCCCTTGATCGCCTTCTCGGTGAAGTCGAACTCGAACCTCGCGGTGCTCGAAGTCCTGCGTCGTTGCGGAGCGGGGTTCGACCTCGTCTCCGGTGGTGAGCTCTATCGCATCCGTGCGATCGGTGCGGATCCGGCGCGCGCGGTGTTCGCAGGAGTCGGCAAGAGCGACGAGGAGATCGCCGACGCGCTCGACGCGGGCATCGGCTGGTTCGACGTTGAGTCGATCCCGGAGCTCGAGACCATCGACGCCATCGCGCGCGCGAAGGCGAAGCGCGCCCGTGTGCTCTTGCGCGTGAACCCGGACGTCGACGCGAAGACGCATCGCCACATCACGACGGGCAAGCGCGAGAACAAGTTCGGGATGCGCATCGCCGACGTCGAAGCCGTGCTGTCCAGTCTGAGCTCGCTGCCCGCGATCGCGTTCGATGGATTCCACATCCACATCGGATCGCAGCTGACGGACGTCGCGCCGTTCTCCGAAGCGCTCGCATGCGTCGAAGCCCTGATCACGCGCGCGCGCGGCTGCGGCGTCGCCGTGAACACGCTGAACCTCGGCGGTGGCATGGGCGTCACGTATCGCCCGGAGCAGCCCGCGCCGACGGCCGCGCAGTTCGCGCAAGCCATGGCGCCGGTGGTGCGACGCCTTCGCGTGAAGCTCGTGCTGGAACCGGGGCGAGCCATCGCCGCGGACGCCGGAGTCCTGATCACTCGCGTGCGGTACGTCAAGCAAGGCGAACAGCGCCGCTTCGTGATCGTCGATGCCGCGATGACCGACTTGATCCGGCCCGCGCTCTACGAAGGCTTCCATCCGATCGCGCCGGTGATCGATCCGCTGCGGGACGGCACGACTTCGCCGTGCGACGTCGTCGGCCCGGTTTGCGAGAGCGCGGACTTCCTGGCGCAGGACCGACCGCTGCCGCCCGTCGCGCGCGGCGATCTGCTCGCGGTGCAGCTCGCGGGCGCCTATGGCTTCAGCATGGCGTCGAACTACAACTCACGACCGCGCGCCGCGGAGATCCTGATCGAGCCCGCGGGCTCGCGCGTGATTCGCCGCCGCGAGACGTACGCCGATCTCGTGCGCGGCGAAGAGGTCGGTCCGCTCGAACTCTGTGGAACTCCGTGGACGACTCCGTCGGGCGGACGCGCGGAGAGCGAACGATGACGTTGTCGCCGCTGCTGCTCGAACACTTCAAGCGCCCGCGCCGCACCGGCCGTCTCGACGCGCCGACGGCGCGCGGCACGGCCGACAATCCCGGCTGCGGCGACTTGGTCGAGATCGAAGTGCGCGTCGTCGGCGACACGCTCGACGCCGCGCGCTTCCTCGCGCGTGGCTGCTCGGCGACGATCGCGGGCGCGTCGTTCGTGCTCGAGCGCGCCGAGTCGCGCCGCGTCGACGAGATCCTCATGTTCGACGCCGACGTGCTCTGGGCCGAAGTGGGGGAGCGCAGCGAAGCCCGTCGCCACGGCGTCGTCCTCGCGCTCGACGCCCTCAAGCGCGCATTGCGAGGGTCGCCATGACCGACGCATCGGAGCGCCCCGACAAGAAGCGCAAAGACTTGAAGTCGTTCTTGCGCGACTCGCTGCTCGGCGGCGACGCGCTCGCGCGCGAGAACGAACGCCTCGTGCGCGTGCTGTCGATCAACCGCGCGCTGGTCTCGGAACGCCAGCCGAAGAAACTCCTCGCGCTGATCCTCGACTCGGTCATCGAGCTCACGGGCGCGGAGCGCGGCTTCCTGATCCTCGCCAGCGAACAAGGCCGCGGCCAAGTCGAGGTCGCGCGCAACCTCGACCGCGAAGCCGTGAAGTCGCCCGAGTTCAAGATCAGCCACACCATCGCCGAACGCGCGATGAAGACCGGCGAGACGATCCTGACCGACTCGGCGCAGGACGACCCCGACTTCGGCAAGTACTCGTCGGTGGCCGGACTGCAACTGCGCTCGATCCTGTGCGTGCCGCTGAAGGTCCAAGACCGCGTGCTCGGCTGCATCTACATCGATCACCGCTTCCGCACCGGATCGTTTTCGCCCGGCGATCGCGAACTGCTCGGCGTGTTCGCGGACCAAGCCGCGGTCGCGGTCGAGAACGCGCGCCTGCACGCCGAGAACGAAGCGCAGCGCCTGCGTCTCATCGAGCTGAACCAGCGCCTCGAGAGCCGCGTGAAGGAACAAGAAGCCGAACTGCAAGAGACGCGCGAACGACTGGCCTCGGTGCATTTGCCGCCGCTCAAGCACGACTACTCCGACATCGTCGGCCAGTCGGCGTCGATGCGCGAAGTCTTCCGCTTGATCGACATCGTCAGCGAGACCGACTACCCGGTGCTCGTGCTCGGCGAGAGCGGCACCGGCAAGGAACTCATCGCGCGCGCGATCTTTCGCCACGGTCGCCGCAAGGACAAACCGTTCCTGTCGGAGAACTGCGCCGCACTCGCCGAATCGCTGCTCGAGAGCGAGCTGTTCGGCTACGTGAAGGGCGCGTTCACCGGCGCCGATTCGGACCGCAAGGGTCTGTTCGAACAAGCGCACGGCGGCACGCTGTTCCTCGACGAGATCGGCGAGATGACCGAGCCGATGCAGCGCAAGCTGCTGCGCGTGCTCCAAGAAGGCGAGTTCCGCAAGGTCGGCGCGACCAAGCCCACACAGGTCGACGTCCGCATCATCGCGGCGACCAACGCCGAACTCGCGCGCATGGTCGGCGAGAACAAGTTCCGCGAGGACCTCTACTACCGCCTCAAAGTCATGACGATCCGGCTGCCGCCGCTGCGCGAGCGCCGCGACGACATCCCGTTGCTCGTCGAGCACATGCTGGATCGCATCGCGAAGGACACGGGCGAGGAGCGCCGCCGCATCACGCCGGCCGCGATGCGCGCGCTGATCGCGCACGACTGGCCCGGCAACGTCCGCGAACTCGAGAACGAGATGCGCCGCATGGCCGCGCTCGCGACCGACAACACGATCGAGTCGCACCTCGTCGCCACGCTCGAGAAGAGCACGCCGAACGCGAACGACCGAGCCGCGTCGTTGGCGGGCCGCACGCTCGACGAACTCGAGAAGGAAGCGATCTTCGCCGCGCTGGAGCGTTGCTCCGGGAACCGCAGCGAGGCCGCGAAGGCCCTCGGTTTGCCGCGCCGCACGTTCTACAACCGCCTGCGCAAGTACGGGATCCTATGACGAGGACGCAACGCATCGCTGACTCGTGCCGTCCCCTCGAGCGTGCCGTCGCGCCGATCGTGCGGGGCCTTTTCATCGTCGCGCTCGCGGCGCTCACCGCCTCGGGATCGGCGCGGAGCGCGCACGCGTCGACTCCGACCGACGCACTGGCGCGTGTCTCGCGTCTGTTGCCGCGGGACACGCACGTCTTGCTGTTCGTCGAGGACCGTGCCGCATTCGCGCGGCGCGTGGCTCGAACGGACGTGCTGCGGGCGTTCGACACGGTCGGTGACTCTTCGCTCGAGGAAGCCCTCGACGCGCTGAAGCCGCAGTTCCGCGCGCTGCTGCCGATCGAAGTCGTCGCGGGAGCATCGTGGCTGTTCGCGCGCGGTGACGGTCCGGTTGCGCTTGGCGTCGATGGCTTCGTGAAGACCGAGCGGGGCTTCGAGCCGGACTACGTCGTGATCGCCGATGCGCACGGTCTGAACGGTCTGGCCTCGACGCTGCGCTTCCTCGCGACGGACTCGAAGCGAGACGACGCACTCGACGCTCTGGAGACGTTCGACTTGCCGTTCGAGTTGGACGACGACGTCCGCGTCGCGTTCACGAGCCATCGCGGCCTCGAGTTGCTGGAGATCGATGACGAGATCGAGGGTCACCACTTCGCGTTGTGTCAGGTCGGGGACATCCTGATCGCGGGTCGCTCCGTGGCGAAGGTCCGCGACGCCGCGGATCGCGCGCTGGACGACTCGTATGCGTCCTTGGCGCAGAATCGGCGTTTCCAGACGTTCTGGCGCAATGTCGGTGGCGAGAACGGTGCGCTGTTCTGCTTCCTCGACGTGCGTCGCGTGCGCCAATCGATCGCGGCGTTCGCCATTGGGAATTGGATGGTCCGCGCGGCGCTCGAAGGCCCCTTCGGGAACGCCGACGGATTCGCGGCGAGCCTGCGCGCCGTCGGCACCTCGTTCGAATGCCATGCGTTCATCGAGCACAGCGCGACGATCACCAGCGCCGGGAGTCGCGACGCGAACTCCCGTACCGCATCGGCCGCACAGCAGCCGCAGGCATTCAAGTTCAGCGCGCGCATCGGGCAACGGATCGCGGCCGTCGATGCGCGGATCGCCACCGCGGGGGAAGCCGGACTCGCGTTGTTCGAGTTCGGGGTGACGACGGGCGCGATGCAGCTGCCGAATCTGGTGCCACCGAAACCCGACGAGCTGCTCGGACCCCTTGGGCCGAAGCTGGCACCCCTGGTCGGCGGAGAGTTCGCGATCGCGCAGCTCGCGCAGGACAACGGTGGCGAGTTCCTGCCGCGCCTGGTCTTCGCGCTCGAGGTGAAGGACATGGATCGCGTGCGCGACCTGTTCGAGGCGAACTCGAATCGCTTCATGTTGCCCGGCGTGCTGTTGCGCGAGCTCTCCGAGATCAACGACGGCTACGAGTTCGTGATCGCGAACAACACCGTGTTCGCGCGCCCCGCGGTCGCTCTGCGCGGGGACTTCCTGATCGGGGCACCGTCCATCGCGGCGTTGCGCGACGTGTTGGACGACGCGGAACACCCGCTCGGAAGTGCTCCGGAGTTCCTCGAAGCTCTCGATCGGCTCGACGTGAACGTCGACGCGCCTTCGACGCGTTGGATCTACGTCCACCCCGAGCACTTCGTCGAATCGTCCAGCACGTGGTACGCGTTGTTGCATCGATGGCCGGACTTGCTCGATCGCGCCGGCGAGGACGAAGAGGTGGTCGACTCGATGCGCGAGCTGTTCGGCGTGCTGGTCGAATGGGTCGACGATCCCGACGTCGCGGAGTCGTTCCACGGCACGCTGCTGCGCTTCGACGAGTTCGACGGCGGCACTCACGTGCGCTTCGTGGGGCCGTGACGCGCAGCGCTGCCGCATCGCGGCGCCGATGCGGCAGCGCCTGATGCAGCGATGGAACATTCAGAGGCGGTCGGCCTTCCAAGGCCTCCGAAGCGTCTGAAGCCTCTGAAGCCGGGCGGGGTCCAGCGCAGGGAATCCTTGCGGATCGCAGAAGTCGGCCGAGCGTTTTGCCGAAACAGGGAAGGCGTTGTCGCGCGCTCTCGCCGGATGGGAGTGCGCGGGACGTCGTGATTCGGTTGACCTCGGAGCCCGAGCCCCCATGAGCGAGACCGCGACGCAGTCTTCGCCCGCGAACCTCCCCGAGATCCTGCGGACCGACCTCGAGAGCGCGCTGGCCTCCGGCAAGCTCGAGATGCCGGTGTTGCCGGACGTCGCGACGCAGGTGATCACGGCGAGTAGCGACGAGAACTGCGACATCAAGGCGCTGACCGCGATCGTGAATCGCGATCAGTCGATGACGGGGCACATGCTCCACCTCTGCAACTCGGCGCTGTACTCGGGCAAGGTCCAGATCGTGTCGCTGCAGCAGGCGCTGTCGCGACTCGGACTGAAGAAGATCCGCGAGATGGCGTTGATCATCTCCTGCCAGAGCCGCGTGTTCAAAGTCGACGGCTTCGAAGACGTGATCCGCCAGTTGTTCCGGCACTCGATGGGAGCCGCGGTCGTCGCGCAAGAGATCGCGCGCATGCGGCGTTGGAACGTCGAGGAAGCGTTCCTGTGCGGACTGCTGCACGACGTCGGTCGACCGGTCGTGCTGCAAGCCCTCATCGACGCGTCCAAGCGGTTGAAGACCCCGATCTCGGACGAGGCGCTGTTCGCGGCCACCGACGAGTTCCACTGCCGTGTCGGTGCCGACGTCGTCCACAACTGGAAGCTGCCGGCGCGCATGTCGGAGACGATCCTGTTCCATCACGATCCGACGTCGGCGCCGAGCGCGGCGCAGACGGCGATGATGACGCGGTTGGCCGATGACATCGCGCATTGGCTCGTCGGGCCGCGAACCGTCGAGGAAGACGTGCTCCGGAATCACCCGATGCTGCCGACTCTGAACATCTATCCCGAAGAGCTCGACCAGCTGATCGCCAACAAAGACAAGTTCAAGCTCGCGGTGGAGGCGGTCGCATGATCGAAGATCTCGGCAAGTTCGACGCGATCGTGATCGGCAGCGGACCGGCGGGTCAGAAGGCGGCGATCCACGGCGCCCGCGCCGGACGTCGCGTCCTGATCGTCGAACAAGAGCTCGGTGTCGGCGGAGCCTGCGTCCATCGCGGCACCATCCCGAGCAAGACGCTGCGCGAGACGGCGCTGGCGCTGACGAACTTCCGCCGCCGCACCGGCAACGTGTTCTCGCTGAAGCTGACCGAGGACCTCCAGGTCGCGAGCTTGATGACGCGCATGGAGCAGGTCATTCGCGAGCACGAGCGCGTCATCGCGCTGCACCTCGGCAAGGACCACGTCGAGCAGGTGCATGGCCGCGCACGGTTCCTCGACGCGCACGTCATCGAGGTCAACACGGTCGAGCGCAAGAAGTACCGCGCCGAGGCCGACTTCATCCTGATCGCGACGGGCTCGCGTCCGCGCAATCCGCCCGAGCTGCCCGTCGATCATCAGAACGTGCTCGACTCGGACTCGATCCTCTCGATGATCTACCTGCCGCAGTCGATGCTCGTGCTCGGCAGCGGCGTCATCGCGTGCGAGTACGCATCGATCTTCGCCGCGCTCGGCGTGCGCGTGATCGTGCTCGACAAGTACGAGAAGCCGCTCGGGTTCCTCGACGGCGAAATCGTCGATCGCTGGCTCGAGGGCTTCGAGACGATGGGCGGTCGTTTCCTCGGCAATCGCAAGATCAAGTCGATGGAGTACGACGGCTTGAGCCAAGTCGTCACGACGCTCGAAAGCGGCATGGAGATTCGCACCGACAAGGTGCTGTGCGCCGCGGGACGCGTCGCGAACGTCGACGGCATGAACCTCGCAGCGGCGGGCCTCGCCGCGAACGCGAAGTGCCTGATCGAAGTGAACGAGAACCTGCAGACGTCCGTGCCGCACATCTACGCGGTCGGCGACGTCATCGGGCCGCCCTCGCTCGCGTCGTCGTCGATGGACCAGGGGCGGCGCGCGATGGCGCATGCTCTCGGCATCCCGGTGGGCGTGCCCGCCGAGCTGATCCCCATGGGCATCTACACGATTCCCGAGATGTCATCGGTCGGCCTCAACGAAGAGCAAGCGACCAAGCGCTTCGGCGGCTGCGTCGTGGGGCGCGCGTCGTTCGAAGACCTCGCACGCGGGCAGATCGCGAACATCACCGAAGGCATGCTGAAGCTCGTCGCCGATCCGCAAGGCAAGAAGCTCGTCGGCGCGCAGATCTTCGGCGAGGGCGCCGCGGAGCTGATCCACCTCGCACAGGTCGCGCTGGTGAACGGCAGCGACGTCGACGTGTTCATCGACACGACGTTCAACTTCCCGACGCTCGCCGAGGGATATCGCTCGGCCGCGCTCGACATCGTGTGGCAGCGGCAAGGAGTGGCGAAGGTCGCGCCCGCGAACGCGCAGGCCTGAAGTCACGCGCGAGAGGCCGAGGCCTCCGCCACACCCGCGACGTGACCTCAAAACAGGTCGAGTCACTGCCTCATCCGAGGCACTGACCTCATTCGAGGCGAACGACGTGCGCGCACGCATGCGTCGCGCGTGCCGCTCGAACTCGTCTGCATTTTTCGCGAGTCCGAACGCACGACGCCCGTAGCAGCGCGAGCCGCGCCATTGGCTCGATGCCGACGTCGATCCACGCTCTCCGTCCATGGATCGTGCGACGTCGGATCGGCGGAAGGACTGCTCGTGACGCTTCTGACTTCGATGCGTGCTCGTGTCGTCGTGGCATCCATGTGCATTGGCTTCGCCTCGCCGTCGCCGGCATGCGCGCAAGAAGGCGACGACGACATCGTTCTCGATCGTCTCCATCATCCGCAGGGGACGATCATCGGGCCGGCGGGCATCGCCCACGTCGAGCGCCGTGGCGATGGCCCCGTTCCGCTGCTCCTCATCGCCGGAGCCCCATACGGCTGGAGCGTGTGGAAGGCGTTCATGGAGCGCAACGCGTCGCGCTACACGATGTGGGCCGTGACGCCTGCGGGCTACGACGGCACGGCGCCGCCGGCGATGCCGGACGACGAGGACTACACGGAGCGGCCGTGGACCAACGCCGTCCTCGCGGATCTGGCGAAGTTGATCGAGACGGAGATGACGGCCGCCGGGAAGCTCGGGCCGCCGGTGATCGTCGCGCATCACTTGATGAGCGACTACTACGCCGTGAAGCTCGCGCGCGATCGGCCGGAACTGGTGCGCGCGGTGGTGACCGCCGCGGGTCAGGGGTCGATTCCGATCGGCAACGGCGGCGCGAGCGATGATCTCGAGGCGCGCGCGAAGTTCGTGCGCGAGCAACGCGCGCCGTTCTTCCGCGAGGTCTCGCAGGAGACGTGGAACGCGAACACGTTCTCCGCGCAGGCGCTCTCCGTCGACGAAGCGCGCGGGAAGGCGTGCTTCGATGCCGAGGTCGCGGTTCCGATCGAGACGCAGGTGCGCTACTACCTCGAAGCGATGACGGACGCCGTCGAGCTCCATCTCGAAGGCATCGTCGCTCCGCTGCTCGTGATCGAGACTCCGCCGCGCGCTGGCTTCGACGACCTGTCGGCGTCGATGAAGCGGCAACTCGAAGCGAAGTTCGGGAGCCTGGAAGAAGCCAAGAAGGCCGTGCGCTTCGCTGGACCCTGGGAGACCCTCGTCAAGAAGGCCCCCGAAGGACTCGCTCGAACGGTCCCGATCGAGAAGGCGGGCGTGATGCTGATGGACGACGCGCCGGACGAGTTCGATACGGCGATCGCAGGGTTCGTCACCGAACTCGATGCGTGACAGAACGTGAGTCGATTGGGGGCGGACCCAACGGGTCTGCCCCCAGCAAAAGGGCAAAAGGGGACAGTCCCCGAGTTCGATTCCCCGCTTGCCGCGAGTGGGGCGTGATTCCGTTCAGGAGTTCGACGACGACTGCGTTGCGTTGCGCGTGATCCACGCGGCGTACAGCAGCGACACCACGATCCCGACGACGATCTTGCCAAGACGGTGAGCCCGAAGAGACCACGGCGCCAGCGCAGGACGATTCGGCGAAAGACGCGTGAAGCCAGTCAGCGTCGCTCGAACCGCACGCGACGTGCACCGGCCGCGCTGAAGGTCGCCGCGACCACGGCGCCGTCCGCGCCGCGCTCGAATCGCAGCCCCACCAAATTGGGGAGCCCGCCGAGCCACACGCCGTCGATGACTTGCGCGAACGGCTCGAGCCGCGCCAGCGCGCCATCCTGTTGAACCAACGCAAGACGCTCGCCGTCGGACGCGAGTTCGATCGTCACGTCGAGAGCGTCCGACCGATACGAACCCGCGCACGCGGCCGCGTCCAGCGCTGACGGACCCGGCTTGCGAGCTCGTGCGTAGGTGACCGACGCTGCCTCTCCGATCGTCACGCGCAACGCGTCGTCGGCCGTCGCTTCGAACCGCACCGGCACTTGCGTCGCGAATCCGACGAGCGCGCCGTCCGCCGTGGGAACCACCGGCACGTGCACACCGATCGTCGACGCGCGCATCTCCGCGCCGCGGGCGCCGATCCCCCATGCCGTGCCGGACGTCGCATCGATCCAGAGCCCGAACAGCGCTTGCGCCGCAGGCGTCGGCGGAGCGCGCTCGGGCTCGTCCGCGAGCGCTTCGCCGAGAACCACCGCCGCGATGGCTCGCGCGATCCCGGGCGCGTCGAAGTCTTCGGCTACCCCGACGCAGACGACCGTCACGCCATGCTCCGGAAAGCGCACCATCTCGCTGCGGAATCCGAACGCGCCGCCGCGATGCGAGACCGTCGTCGCTCCGCGGAACGATCCGACGAAGAGTCCGGCCGCGTACGGCCCGAGATCCGGCCTCCAACTCCCGCGCGTGCCGATGTCGGGAATCGAGGTCATCGACGCGCCGAAGTCCTTGCCGCCGACCCTGCCCGTCAGGAAGTTCTCGTTCCAGAGGCGCAAGTCCTCGAGCGTCGTCCACAACGCTCCGGGACCGACGATGTGCGGCATCTTGGGTGCAGTCGCATAGGCGCCGTCGCGCAGCACGTGGCCGACGGCGGCGCCCTCCGGCACTTCGTCCGTGCTCGCAGCGAACTTCGTGTGCGCCATGCCAAGCGGCGCGAACAGGTTCTGTTGCGCGAACTCGGCGAGCGTCTTGCCGGACACGCGCCGCACGATCTCGCCGAGCAGCACGTAGTTCGAATTCGAGTACGCGAACTCCGCGCCGGGTTCGAAGTCGAGCTCCTGCTGTGCGCGGATCAGCGCGAGGATTGCCTCCGCATCGCCGCATCGCTCGGGCGGAAGGTCGGCCAACAGCGCGACGTCGTACGCGTCGGCGATGCCGCTGCGATGGTGCACGAGATCGCGTACCGTGACGCGGGATCCCCACGGCGGTAGCCCGTCGACGAGAGTGCCGATCTTCGCGTCGAGCGTGAGCTTCTTGGTTCGCGCCAGCAAAAGCACGCACGCGGCTGTGAACTGCTTCGCCGTCGACGCGATGTAGACGGGAGTCGTGATCGTCAGCGGCGTCCGCGCCGCAACGTCCGCGAGGCCGAGCGAACGTCTGCAAATCCACGCGCCGTCCTTTAAGACGCCCACGACGGCGCCGGGTCCGTCCGCGTGCACGTGTTCCGCGAGGAGGGCGTCGACCGCCGCGTCGAGTGCGGGGTCAGTCGCCGCGGCGCGCGCGGGACCGATCAGTGCGGCGAGCGTTGTCGCGACCGCGAAGATCATGCGAAGCATGGTGGGCATCCTTGTGTTGCAGCGGGGTTCGAAGACCGAGATATGCGCCGTAGGCATCCGTCAGTTCGGCCACGAGGCGATCGTCCGGCAGTTCGACGAAGCCCTTGCGCGTGTCGGCGAACAGGACGTACTCGCGCATCGCGGCCGATACGAACGTCAACCCGAGGTCGATCGCGGCGCGCGGATCCGGATGACGGATTTCGCCGACGCGCGCGAGCAGCAGCATGCGCAAGCGGTCATGTAGGAAGCGATTGGTGCGTGCGATGCGCTCGCGAAAGCGCTCGTCGTTCGTGGTGCGCGTACGCAGTGCGATCTGCCGCAGGATGCCACGGTCCTTCCGGAACCGACCCACGGCAAGCGCGACGTACGCCTCGATGACCTCGCGTGCCGAGCGGCCCACGAAGCGTCCGGGATCGAGCGCCACTTCCGCGGCGTCGAGGAGTTCGCCGACGAAATGCTCTTCGAACCACGAGAGCAGGGCGTCCTTGCTCGCGAAACGCTCGTAGAACGCGCCGACCGAGATCCCTGCTTTCTTCGCGATCGCGGCGACGCTGACGTCTTCGAACCGCGTCGAAGAGAGCAGCGACAACGCGGCTTCGAGGATGCGCTCCGCCGTCTTGCGCGAACGTTCCTGCAGCGGCGCCTTCAGCGAGTGATACGGCCTCGTGAGCACGGTGCGAATCCTCCGAAACCGAAGCATATTCGGTTTCGAGTCGGATTCAAGCGGCCTGGCCGGGTGAACGAGATCCGACGCACCCTCGCGGAAGACCTGCCCGCCGCGCGATTCCGCGCGGCGCGTTCGCGCACGGCTTCGGACTCGTGTCGACGCCGACGGGACCGACGCCCGCCGGGAAGACGATCGTCGTCGCCGGCATCGCGCTCGCGATCGTCTACGCGGCGTGGATCAAGTTCGGCAAGAAGCCCGCGCCTACGACGGCGTGAATCAGGCCGACGCCGAGGTATGCACGCTCGCCGACTGCCGCTGCCCCAGGATGTCGAGCGCGAGTGAACCTCTCGCGCGTGCTCGACGTCGCGTCGGGCGCGCGTCAAGCCTTCGGCGGAGGCGCGGCGGCGGAGCTGGACGCACGCGCCACGCGCGTGATCCATGCGGCATAGAGCAGCGTGACGACGATGCCGCCGATCACGACGGTTTTGCCGGCCGCGGTCGGACCCGCCACCGACGACACCATGCCGAAGTTGTGCGCGAGCGCGCCACCGACCGTGATGCCGGCCACCGTCATGAACGCATCGGCATTGCCTTCGCCCGTCATCACGATCTGGCGCACCGGGCAGCCGCCGGCGAATGCTCCGGTCAAGCCGACGAGCACCAGCGCGAGGACGTTCCACAACGCGTCGGCGTGCGCGATGGGCTGGCCGTCGGTGCCGAACTTGAAGTTGCCCGTGATCATGCTCGTGACCGCGTAGCCGACGACGAGCAGCACCAGTGCGACGAGCGCGAACTTGCGGCCGGGAGAAAACGCCTGGCGGATCGCGCCGATCGCGCAGAACTTCGTGGCCGACAGCATCAGGCCTGCGAGCAGTGCGATGCCGAACGCGTGGATCCAGCGCGCGTGCTTCGGGTCTCCGACGTCATCCGGGCCCGGCCCGGCCAGTTGATGCTGGATGAACATCCACAACAGCACGGCCAGCGCGAGGATCGGCAACAGACCGACCGCGCGCGGCACGCTCGTGGTCTTGCCGATCGAGTAGCCGCGCTTCTCGAACTGGTAGGCGACGAACACGCCGATCACGAGTCCGACGAGTCCGATCATCGCGTGGACGTCACCGCCGCCGATGCGCTGCAGCATGCGGAACGGGCAGCCGAGGAACACGAGCGCGCCGAACGCCATCAACATGCCGAGCAGGAACCGCGAAGCGGCGTGGCTTCCCGAGCGTGCGTCGAAGTGCTTCCGCCGCGCGACGAACGCGCCGAGCACGAGGCCGATGATCTCGGGCCGGAAGTACTTCGGCGCGCCCTCGACCGAGAGTCGCATCGAGCCGGCGACATCGCGCAAGAAGCACGCGCCGCACAGACCCATGTTCCCGGGGTTGCCGCGCGCGACCAACACCGCGCACAGGACGCCGAGGATCAGCATCAAGCCGCAGCCGATCAGGCCGGCGACGGAACTCGACTGTTGACGCAGCATGCGAGGGACTCCGAACGACGCGGAAACGACGGCGTATGCACCGGCGGCTCAAACCTCCTGGGGCGACTCTTCGCGCGGCCCGCCCTTGTCGGAAGGCGGCTTCGAGGGCGCGTCGGGAGATGTCGCCGGCGGCGACTGCGGTGGTTCGTCGATCCCTTGGGCGCGCAGGAACTCTTGCACGTCGGGAACCGTGAGCAGCGCCGGGTGGAACTTGGTCGCGAGGCCGATGACTTCCTTCATGCGCTCGGGTTCGCGCTGGGCGTTGTAGACGCGGAACGCGAGCATCAGCGTGCGCAAGTTCGATGGCGCCGTCGCCAGCGCCTTGTCGATCGACGCGCGTGCGCGCGGCAGATCCTCGTGGCCGGCGCCGAGGCAGTACTCGGCGATGCGGTGATGCGCTTCGAGCGTGTTCGGGTGCATCAACAACGCGTTCTGGTACAGCGCGACCGCGCGCGAGTAGTCCTCTTCGTTCCACGCGGAGTTCGCTTGCTCGAGCAGGCGCTCGAGTTGGTCGAGGTCGACGCCGGCCAGCGACGGCTCGTTCGCGTCGCCCGTACTCGGCACGAACAGGCTCGCGGTCTTGCTGAGCAAGTCCGTCGGAACTTCGACGCGGTCCTTCGCCCACGTCAGGCCTTCGGCGGCCAACGTGAACAACCACGACGGAGGAGCATTCGTGGGCGCCGTGGCGCCCGCACCCTTCGACGGCTTCGGCCACAGCGAGTCCTTCGGACGCGCGAGCAGGTTCAGCGCCGAGAGGTTGCTCTTGTTGATCCGCTTCGCCTTCTCGTAGTTCGAGTACGCGAGGTCGATCAAGCTCATGTCGCGGAAGAACACGCCATCTTCTTCGTACACGTTGCCCTGCAGGACCAGCGCTTCGTCGTCGTTCGGATTCAGTTCGAGCGCGTGTTGCACCCAGCGTGACGCCGACTTCAGCAACTCTTCACGTTGCGAGCGCACCGAGCTCCGCGCGAAGGTCAGCGCGAGGTTCACGGCGACCTTCAAGCACTCGCCGTTGTCCGGGTTCTGTTCGAGGACGCTCAGTACGTCCTGGAATCCCTGGGCGCGCTCGTCCGCGGTTCCCTCCGGGCACATGGCCAAACCGCGCCACAACCGTGCGCGCGACTGCGACGGGTCGAGTTCGAGCGCTTTCGCGAAGTCGGCGATCGCCTCTTCGTAGCGATTCACCTTGTAATACGCCTTGCCGCGCTCGACGTAGAACGTCGCGTCGTCGGGCTTCAGCGCGATCGCTTCGGTGAAGCGCTTCAAGCCGTCATCGGTGCGGCCGGAATCGACGAGGCCACGTCCTTCGCCGAGCAGGACCTGATACCGCTGGAGTTGCGTCGCGCGATTCTGCGTTTGATTGCGGATCGCCTGAGCGACGACCAACGCGCCGAGCACGACGGACGCGACGATCAATCCGGTGAGCAGCTTGTGCCGCCGCGCGCGCCGCAGCAGGCGCGTCGACATGCCCATCGGGCGGGCTTGGATCGCTTCGCCGGCGAGGAAGCGTTCGAGGTCGAGCGCCAGTTCGATGGCGGTTTGGTAGCGACGGTCGAGTTCCTTCTCGAGCGCCTTGTGGCAGATCGTCGCCAGCGCCTTCGGCACGAGCGGCGCGACCTTGCGGATCGGCCTCGGGTCCTCCGACTCGATCTTGCGCAGGATCTCCTGCGTCGACGTCGCTTCGAACGGGATCGTGCCCGTCAGCATTTCGTAGAGCGTGACGCCGAGCGAGTAGATGTCCGTGCGGCGGTCGATGTGGTCGCGATCGCCGCGGACTTGCTCCGGACTCATGTAGATGGGCGTGCCGACGAGCGCGCCGGATTCGGTCAGCGTCGCGGCCTTCTCCGGGCGCGCGAGCCCGAAGTCCGTGATCACCGGTTTGTCCTTGTACGTGAGGATCAGGTTCGCCGGCTTGATGTCGCGGTGGATGATCCCGTTCTCGTGCGCGTAGAACAGCGCCCGCGCCGAAGCCGCGACGATGCGCGCACAATCCTGCGGCGAGAACTTGCGGTCCTTGAACGCGCGATCGAGAGATTTGCCCTCGACGAATTGCATCGCGTACCAGTTCACGTTGTCGGACTCGCCGATTTCGTAGATCTGGACGATGTTCTCGTGCGACAGCTTCGCGATCGACTGCGCTTCGCGCAGGAAGCGTTGGATCACCGTTTTCGTGATCGAGAGGCTCGGCGGCAGGACTTTCACCGCGACGCGGCGTTTCAGTCCTTCTTGCTCGGCTTCGAACACGATGCCCATCGAGCCGCGACCGATTTCGCGCAGCACGCGGAACTCACCGAGCTTCTTGCCGAGGAACGACCGCGCCAGAGCTTCGCCGTCCTCGGCGCCGCCAGCGCCACCGGCGCGGGAGTCGCGAGCATCCGAAGAACTGCCGAGGTGGGCTGTCCGGTCTGGGTCCATTCCTGCCTTACGTCGTGCCGTCTCGTGTCGTCGAAGGGTCGCGGCGCGTTCAGCCGCCCGCGACGACCTTCGCGATCGCGTTCAACTGTCGCAGCAGCGGTTCGAGATCCTCGAGCCGCAGCGTGTTCTTGCCGTCCGACAGCGCCTTGTCCGGATCCGGATGCACTTCCATGAAGAAGCCATCGCAGCCCGCGCCCATCGCCGCGCGTGCGAGGTACGGGATCATGCGGCGGTCGCCGCCGCTCTTGGCCCCGTCTCCACCGGGGATCTGCGCCGAATGCGTCGCGTCGAACAACACCGGCACACCGAGATCCTGCATCAGCGGGATCGCGCGCACGTCGGTGATGAGGTTGTTGTAGCCGAACATCGTCCCGCGATCGGTGAGCAGGATGTTCGAGGCGCCGCCTTGCCGCAACTTGTGCACGACGTGCCGCATGTCGAGCGGCGCGAGAAACTGTCCCTTCTTCGCGTTCACGGCCTTGCCGGTCTTCGCGGCGGCGACGAGCAGGTCGGTCTGCCGGCACAAGAACGCGGGGATCTGGATCAGGTCGACGACTTCACCCACGGGCGCGGCCTGGTGCGGCTCGTGGATGTCGGTGACGAGTGGCAGGCCGGTCTGACGCTTCACTTCCGCCAGGACTTCGAGGCCCTGCTCCAGTCCCGGACCGCGGAAGGACTCGATCGACGATCGGTTGGCCTTGTCGAACGAGGCCTTGAAGACGATCTGCACCCCGGTGCTCTTTCCGATCGCGACCAGCCGGCGCGCGACCGCGAGGCAAAGATCGAGCGACTCGATCACGCAGGGCCCGGCGAGCAACAGCAGAGGATGCCCCGGACCGACCGTGTACGGGCCGACCTGGGCAGAACGGGTCGAGGGGGTGGGGGTCGAGGACGGCATCGGCGGGATTGTAGGTCGACCTCGTTGAATCCGTGCGTGGTCGGCGCGAGGGCGCGCCGCGCGCCGCCGTCATTTCGGCCGCAACACGCGTGCACACAAGAAGATCCGTCGCATCGACGAGGACCGGTTCGAAGCCGTCTCGACCGCGGTCGACGACGCTCCATTCCCGACCGTTTCTACATTCGGTCCGCGGGAACTCGCGCGTGGCTCGGAGCTTCCGAGCGAATGCGCAGCTGGTGGAACCCCCGCATCGCGCCCTCCGTCGCAAGGCGGCGTCGGCATGCGGAATGCTCCGGCATCGACCTCGACCGAATCAGTCGTGATCCCACCCAACGGGTTCACGAGCGTCCCCCGAGGCGATCCCATGCGAGGCCGGAACGAATCGAGAACACGCGGCAAGGCCCGTCCACACGGCCGATCGAGTGAGCGCACCGAGGGCGACCGGCACGTCGCCGCGAAGGCCGGGTCGCGACGCCGAGGGAAGGACTCGCGCGGCCAGGAGCCGCTGCGCTTCGCCGTCGTCGGTCTCGGGCACATCGCGCAAGTCGCCGTGCTCCCGGCGTTCGCGAACACCAAAGGACACGCCGTCCTCGTCGCGCTCGTGTCGGACGACGAGCTCAAGCTGCGCACGCTCGGGAAGAAGTACCGGGTGCCACCGGAGCACCGGTATCGCTACTCCGAGTTCGCCGCGTGCCTGAAGAGCGTCGATGCCGTGTACCTCGCGCTGCCCAATGCGCTCCACGCATCGTTCACGATTCGCGCCGCGCGCGCCGGCGTGCACGTTCTGTGCGAGAAGCCGATGGCGGTCACCGAACGCGAATGCGAGCGCATGATCGACGCGGTGCGAGGCGCCGGCGTCACCGCGATGATCGCGTACCGACTGCACTACGAGCCCGCGACCGCGGAAGTGCTGAAGCTCGTGCGCTCGGGTGACATCGGCGAGGTGCGCGCGTTCCATTCGACGTTCACGATGAACGTCGTCGATCGCGACAACATCCGACTCTCGCGTCGCCTCGGCGGTGGGCCGCTCTACGACATCGGCATCTACGTGCTGAACGCCGCGCGCATGGTGTTCCGAGCCGAACCCATCGAGGTCGCCGCGTTCGGTGAACGCGGCCGCGACGAACGCTTCGAGGAAGTCGACGAGATGACGAGCGCGATCCTGCGTTATCCCGGAGGCCGCCTCGCGAGCTTCACGACGAGCTTCGGAGCGGCGGACGTCTCGATGTTCGAGGTCGTCGGGACGAAGGGGACGATCCGCGTCGAGCCCGCGTTCGAGTACGCGGAGGGTTTGGCGTTCAAGCGCACCGTCGACGGCAAGTCGAAGCGCAAGCAGTTCAACAAGGGCGATCAGTTCGCGCCGGAACTCGTCGACTTCGCGAACTGCGTGCGGCGCGGCAAACGCCCGGAGCCTTCGCTCGAGGAAGGGCTCCACGACGTCCACATCATCCGTGCGCTGTTGCGCTCGCAGCGGACGCATCGATCCGTTCGCCTCGCGCTGCATGACCCTCGCGCCACGCGTGCGCCGCAACGCGTCATCGTGCGTCCACCGGTGAAGAAGCCGAC
Source organism: Planctomycetota bacterium (assembly GCA_052034255.1). GTDB lineage: Bacteria > Planctomycetota > B15-G4 > B15-G4 > JADJEK01 > JADJEK01. The sequence goes on from JBPOIU010000198.1 coordinate 19,433, forward strand.
CGAAGTCCACGCCCGCGCGCCGGGCAAGTCCTGACGCCATCGCCGCACCGCGCACGAACGTCGACGAGACATCGAGCCGCGGACGCGCGAGTCGATCCCCGTGCGTTCAACCTTCGTCCGGCGACTTCGCGTCGTCGCGCGCGACGAACCACTCCTCCGAGTCGAGCCCGAGCCGCCGCATCGTCTCGTGATCGGGGAAGCCGGTCCGCGCGAGATCTTCGGCGGCCTGGAAGGCGAGCAGGGCATCGGTCGTCGCTTCGTCGAGCTTGCCCGTCTGCGTCACCGCGTACCCACGTTCGCGCAACGCCGCTTGGATCGTCGCGATTGCGCCTTCGCGCAGGATCGCGGGAGGACCCGCGTCCGGATCGTCGGGATCCCCTTCGAGCGTGGACGTCGCTTCGTGCGCGGTCGGCTCGACCTCCCGCGCGTGGCAACCGAGGGTCGTCATCACGGCGAGCCACGCTCCTAGGCGAAGCGCACGACGGCATCGCGCGTCGATCGTGAAGTTCATCCGCCATCTCCTTGTTCATTGGCCGGCTCGTCGGGAGGCAATCCGCGGAAGCTCGCGGAGAGTCCCACCACGAACGCGTTGCGCAGCACGCTGACGATCGACGGCCATACGCCGACGCCGACGTCTTCGAGATCGCCTTCGAGCGGAATGATCGCGGCGGTCGCTTCGCGCTGCGGAACGCGATCCGAGAACAGCGCGAGTCCGGCGTCGGTGAACACCTCGACGAACCGCGCGTTCCAGTCATCGCTGACCGCCTCGGTGCCCGGATGACGCAACAGCGGCTTGACCCCGCCGGTCACGTGTCCGTCGGCGCACTGGAACGAAGCGAACATCTCAAACGTCCCGCTCGGCACGACGTCCTGTTCGAGCACCGCGACGAGGAAGCCATGGAGATCGTCGAGCTCCAATGAATCGACGCGCGCTTCTCCGGCGAACGTGGGGCGAACGGCGAGCGGTTCGATGCTCACGAACGCGCTGAGCCGACCCGAGTCTTGAAGGGTGCACCGCAACGCGACGGTCATCGGCCGGCCTTCGTCGAGCGCGCGGCGCGTCGTGAAGTTCTCGATCGCGGCTTCGATCTGGTCGAAGCGCAATCGGGTCTCGGGAGCCGACCGACGCTTGCCGATCGCGATCGCGCAGTCGCGCAGCTCGACGCGTTCGAGCCGAATGGGAATCAGCGATTGGATGGCGTCGTCGATGCGTCGCGGATTCGGCGTCGTCCCCGGCGGTTGCGCCTCGGCCGCGCGATCGAAGGCCACGAACACGCGCGCACCTTCGATCCGTGCGGTGCCGAGCACCGTGCCTCGCACGAGGTTGCGCCACAGCACGCGCGCGTGGACTTCATCGGCCACGACCAGCGGATCCGCGGGGTCAGGTTCATCGCTCTTGCGGATCACGAGACCATGAATGCGGTAGTCGAGCTTGATCAACGAGAACGACACGTCCTCGAACGTGCCTTCGTAGCCCTCCATCGCATCGAGGCCGCGCTGCGTGAAACGCGTGGCCAACGGGTCGATCGCGACGCGGATGGCGAGCACGACGACGACGAGGACGACCGCGATCCACACGCTTCGGGAGCGCAGCCACGCCGATCGCTGCCGGCGCGTCGAGATGGACTCACCGCTCGCATGCACCATGCGTCGTGCCTCCGTCGCCCGGATTCAGGCGGCACGAAGCAGACTGCAATTGGTGTGCCGGTCTCCGGCAGCCGAGGGGACGTCGTCGTCCTTCGTTCGGCGAACTCTGCGACGTCCGCGGATCGTTTTCTCGACGAATGCAGAAAGGGAGCGGCTCCTCGCCGCCGCGATCCAAGATCCCGCGCCCGGATCGCGCTTCAGCTCCGGAAGGCCTGCCTGCCCACGCCTTGCACCGGAATGCCCTGTGCCGGCAGGACTTCGTGATGCAGCGCGAACATGCAGGCCGCGGCGCGATCGATCGCGCGCGTGAACGCGATGGACCCCTTCAGGATCGGGAGCAGTTTCGCCTGGTCCTGGACGCGCGCGGGCGGGTACTCGTGTTCGACGATCAGCGACGTGTTCGCGACGTCGAGACTCAGCAACTCGCGCGCGGCGAGTTGGTGGTCGAGCCAATCGACGCTGCGGTTCTGGAGATAGGCGAGCGGATCGTGGCGCGCGGTGCCCGGCAGCTCGTGCTCGGCGAGGACGACTTGCTTCTTCCATGCGTTTAAGTGATCGGCCGCGTTCGGACTCGGCTGGCCGTCTTTCCAATCGCCGCGTTCGAGCGTCTGGCCACCGTAGCCCCACGTCGAGACGCCGCGCGCGTTCACGACCTGTCCCTTCACGTGGAAGCCCGCGATCAAGAAGCCGTAGCCCTCGTCCTTCAGCACTTGGAACAGCGAGCGCGTGTCCTGGCCCATGAGGATCGCGTGCGACGGGTCGTAGTGGATGCGGAACTGATCGCCGACGCCGTGGCGCTCGCAGATGCGATGCAGCGCGATCCACGTCCCCGGCGTGTACGCGATGTTGTTGTGCCAGTGGTCGCGTGTGGTCCAGCCCGGCATCGGGCATTGCTCGACGCGGTATTGCAGGCCGCGCGCCTTCGCCTCCTTCAGCAGCGGCACGAACGACTGCTCGAAGTCGCGCAGATTCTGGTCCATCGACAACGATTGGTTGCGACCGACGAAACCGCAGACGGCGCGCACGCCGAGCAATTGCGCGGCGTCGAACACGCGGCGCATGAAGTCGTGCTTCTTGCGCCGAACCGCGGGATCCTCGTGCAGCATGTCGTCGAAGTACGCGAGGTCGGCGATCGCGACACCCGTCGCGCGCATCGCGGCCGCGACGCGCGCGGCGCGGTCCTTCGTGAACGGCTCGCGGAGGTCGAGCGTGTTCGCGACCGGATCGAGCATCGCTTCTTGCGGCACGTCCGCCTGCGTCGGGTGCAGCGCAGCGGACAACTGAATCTCGTCGACCTCGAGCGCGCGCGCGAACGCGAGCCAATCCTCGATCGCGCGGTCGGGATCCGCGTCGCGAACCGTGCGCGGCGTCAGCTCCTGCAAGGCCGCGGTCAGGACGCCGATCTTCATGAACTTCGGCTCGAAGGCGCGGATCGACATGCGAACGCTCCAATGCACGAGAGGGTAAGCGGCGGGACGGGCCGGGATCCTAAACCCCGAAACGGCGCGGGCGTACGCAGTGGGAACCCTGGGGATTGCCCCCTGCCCAATTGAGAACGTCTCTCAATTTCTTCACGTGCCGACTTGACCGTCTCAACCTTGTTGAGAATGATTCGCAACTTCGACAGGCGTGGTTCGGGCAATCACCGCAGCTGCGACGCGCCGCCGACGCGTGCGTGGGCCGCGGCCTTGTGGGCGATCGGCACGAGCACGCATTCCGGCATGGATTGCGTGGCGGCGCGTCTCGGACGGTTCCTGACGCTCGACGCGCTGCGCGCGCTCTGCCCGCGGATGGAAACCGAGGGCGACTTGCGGACCCCGACGACGCACTGATCTTCGACGGCTCACTGACCCAGGGAAGCGACTCCACACATGCGACTTCATCCGATCCTCAGCGCCGCGACACTCGCGTGCGCCCTCTTCGCATCGTCTCCGACGGCTCTCGCGCACTTCCTGTGGCTCCGCGTCGATCCAGCCTCGGATCCGGGTCGAGCGACCATTCGCGTGTTCCTGGCCGAGCAGCCGGAACCCGACCTCGACGTCACGCTGGACCACGTTCAGGGTGTGCGCGTCACGATCGGTGGGCACGACGTCCCGCTGACCGAAGGGATGGACGCTCTCGAAGCGCAGTGGGCCGGCGCATGGCCGAGCGCGATCGACGCGCAGCGCGACATGGGCGTCCGAACGCGCAACGGATCCAGCCATCGCCTGCTCTACACGGCTCGCACGCAGACCGCCGCGCACGCATGGACCGCCTGCGACGTCGCCGGACTCCATGCGCGCTACGTCGAACTCGAGGGTCAATCGTTCGTCGAGATCCTGTTCGACGGCAAGCCGGCCGCGAACGCGCGGATCAAGGTCTATCCACGCGGCGCAGACGCCTTCGAAGTCCGATCCGATGAACGCGGCCGCGCGACGATCGACGGCATCGCCGATGGCTCGACGGGACTGTGGGCCACGTGGATCGACGCGACGCCCGGTTCGGTCGGCGAGCAGACGTATTCCGAAACGCGTCACTACGCATCGCTGACGGTTTGTCCGCCGCGCGCGGAGAACGCGCATCCGCAACTTCCCGAACCCGCCGTGACGAGCTTCGGCGGCGCCGTGCTCGGCGACTGGATGTACGTCTACAGCGGGCACGTCGGTCGCATGCACCGCTACGACGTCGAGACCACGTCGAAGCACTTCCGCCGCTTGAACCTGAACGACATGAAGACGTGGGAAGACCTGCCGATGGCGCGCGACCTCCAAGGCGTGGCGCTCGTCAGCGACGGCACGCACCTCTATCGCACCGGCGGGATGTCGGCCGTGAATCCGCGCGGAGAGCGCCAAGACCTGCGCTCGGTCGCGGAGTTCGCGCGCTTCGACCCGAGCACGCGCACCTGGACCGACCTCGCGCCGATGCCGGGACCGCGCTCGACGCACGACGCGATCGTCGTCGGACGCACGCTCTACGTCGTCGGCGGCTGGGTCCTCGCGGGCAGTGACGACGACGCCGAGTATTGCGACACGGCGTTCGCGTTCGATCTCGACGCTCCGGAACACGGATGGCGCACGTTCGCGCAGCCGTTCCAGCGTCGAGCGCTCGCGCTCGCGGCCTTCGAGGGCAAGGTGTTCGCGCTCGGTGGACTCGACTCCGACGAGAACGTCGTGCGTCGCGTCGACGTCTACGATCCGACGACGCAGCGCTGGTCGTTGGCCCCCGAATTGCCGGGGCTCGATCGCGTCGAGGGCTTCGCGCCGTCGGCGTGTGCGAGCGCGGACGCGCTCTTCTACAGCGGAATGTCGGGCTACGTGTTCCGCCTCGATCCGGGTGCGAACCGATGGGCGGTCATCGGCGGGCTCCACGAGCCGCGCTTGTCGCATCGATTGCTCGCGGCACGCGACACGTTGCTCGCGGTCGGCGGCAACGCGAAGGGCGACTTGCCGACGCGCATCGAAGTGCTGCCGATCGGCCGGTGAGCTCATCGAGCGCCGCCCCGCGGCGACGCTTCGTCACCAGATGCCGGGCACCAATCGCTTCGTGCGCGCCGCGTACGACGCGTAGGCGTCTCCGAACGTCTCGTGCATCAACTGCTCTTCGCGCTTCAGCCGCGTGGCGAACATCACCGTGAACACGACCAGCATCGCAGGGCCGGCGATCCAGTTCGCGAGCAGCAAGAGCTGCGCGAACGCGTTCAGGAACAGCGACGTATACATCGGATGGCGGATGCGCGCGTAGATGCCGTGGGTCACGAGCGTGTGCTGTTCGCGCACCTCGAGCGTCACCGACCAATTCGTGCCGAGGTCGGCGTGCGAGCGATGGAAGCTCCACAGCCACAGGACGACGACGACGACGCCGAGACCGAACGCCCACACCGGAAGCGTGTGATCGGCGAAGTCGAGCAGCGGCGTCAGTGCGTACAGCAGCGGCAGCAGCAGCACGGCGACGCCCATCGCGACGAGCAAAGCGACCTCGAGTGGGGTCTTGGCGTGCCTCACTACCTTCACCGCCTTGCTGCGATTCGCATGAGGAGCGCGGATCGCGATGCTCGCGATCGTGGCCGCGAAGAACAGCAGCGTGCCGTAGACCGGATCCATCGAGCGAACTCCCCTGCGAGTGTGGGCGGCGCCTTCCGCTGCGCGCGAGCGACGCCTACGGTACGCGCCGATGCGTGGGCCGCAACGCTCGCTCGGCCGCGAGCCGGCGGACGCATCGAGGACGGGGGAAGTCGTGAGGAGAACGAGCATCGCGTCGCTTTGCGCCCTCGGCCTCGCGGGCCTCGCGGTCGGGGGCGGGCTGTGGTTCTTCGTGGGCTCGCGCGAGGAACCGACTGCGATCGTCGTGAGGGACGAAGAGAAGCGGCCTCTCGCGGGCGTCGAGATCAAGCTCGATCGCGACGCGGTCTGGACCGATTCCTTCGAGGAACCGTCGTTCGTCGGCGTCACGGATGCCGACGGTCGGCTCGAACTGCCGCTCGAAGCCGAGGTCAAGATCCTCCTTGCGAAGGCCGGGTTCGCGACCAAGGTCGTCGGCATCGGACGGGGGCGGACGAGGGAGATCGAACTCAAACGCTCGGCGACGCTGCGCGGCCGCGTCGTTTCAGCGTCGACGGGGGCGCCGATCGGCGATGCTCGAGTCGAACTCGAGCGCTACGGCGGGCCCGAGCCGGCACTGTTCGCGACGTCCGGTGCCGACGGCCACGTCACGATCGAGGCGATCGACACGACGCTGGCGACGAACTTCGTCGTCCAGGCGCACGGCTGCGTTCCGCATCAGGCCGAGCTCGACCTGAACGAGCCCCGGGCATACGACCACGAGTTCGTCATCGCGGACGCTCCGTTGTTGCGCGGACGCGTCATCGATCTCGTGACGAACGAGCCGATCGCTGGCGCCGAGGTCGTTCCACTCGGCATGGGTCTCGAGATCCGGTGCAGGGCGGCGACGACCACCGATTCCACCGGCGCGTTCGAACTGCGCGGCGACCTCACTGCGTGGTCCGGCTTCGGCTTCGAGGCCCGCAAGGAGGGCTACGCGAGCACGCGCCGTGAACTCGACGACGAGGACACCGACTGGAGCGGAGCGAGCGAGCTCGTGCTTGGCCTCGTGCGGGAATGCGTCGTCGAGGGAACGGTCACGAACGAGCGCGGTGAGGCCGTGGTGGGCGCGACCATCGCGGCGACCACGAACGGCGGAGCGGAGTTCGTGCCGACGTGTGTCATTCCGGTGGGCCTCGTCCTCGACAAGTACGGTGTTCTCTTGACGTACAGCGACGCCCAAGGGCGATACCGCCTTCGAGCGGTTCCCGCGTGGCAATCGTTGGGGATGAGCGTTGCGACGACGGTCGGTCGTGCCGGCCAGACGCTGAGTGGGTTCGAACACCCGGGCGAGTCGCGCGTCGTGAATTGGGCGCTGCGCTGACTCGATCTCTCGTCACGCGTTGACGCGCCCCGATCCCGACCTATCGTTCGCGCCACGACGCGCGCGGGGAAGCCGGTGTGAATCCGGCACGGTCCCGCCACTGTGAACCGCTTCGGCGAGCAACGCCCGATCTCGCGATCGGCGCCACGGGGAAGGCCCCGGAAGGCGAGCTGCGTGCACCGACGGTGAGTCAGGAAACCGGCGCGACGCGGTGTTCCCCATCCATTCGACGAGCGATCGAAAGGAACTCGATGTTCACGCTCCTGTGCGCGCTCGCGTTCGCGAGTGCTGCCGGCGATCCGCCGGCTTCTCCCGCCACGGACACCGTTTCCGTGCGCGTCGCGATCGACTTCGGTCGTGCCGGCAAGCTGCCCGTGTGGCGCAACGTCTCCGTGAGCCGAGGCAGCAACGTCGTCGACGCGACGCGTGCGTTCGTGCCCGTGGAGCAAGACGTGTTGTGCTGTTCGCCGACCGACGTGTGGGCGATCGATGGCGTCGGCCCCGACGTGAGGCGTGGCGCGTACTGGTCATGGAGTTTGAACGGCGGCGCCGCACCCGATTTCCCCGCGCGCTACGTCGTGAAGGAAGGTGATGCCGTGCAGTGGAACTACGGTGGACGTCCTCCGAAGCGCTCGTCGACGCATCGCATCGTGTCGTTGTTGCCGGCCGCGACCGACATCGTGCTCGCGATCGGCGCCGAGCACGACCTCGTCGCAGTCTCGCACCTGTGTGCGCAACCCGAGGGCCGAACGGTGCCGCGCGTGGTCTCCACGACCGTGGATTCCGACACGCTGTCGATGCCCGCGATCCACGCCGCCGTGCGCGAGGCCAGCGAGAAACGCATCTCGCTGTATCAGCTCGACGAGGACACGATTCGCAAGTCCGAGCCGACGACGATCCTGAGCCAGGGCGTTTGCCCGGTGTGCGCGGTGCCGCCGGAGCAGGCGCAAGCGCTCTCGACCGAGAGCGATCCGAAGTGCGCCGAGCTCGTCGTGCTGACCCCGCGCACGCTCGCCGACGTCGCCGCGGACATCCGCCGCGTCGGCACTGCGGTCGGACGTTCGCGCGAGGCGGAGATCGTGGCGCGCGACTTCGAACGTCGCATCGAGGCGGTCCGCGCATCGAGCGCCGCGAAGCCGAAGCCGCGCGTCGTCGTTCTCGAGTGGTTCGATCCGCTCTGGGTCTCGGGCGAATGGATCGTCGAGATGGTCGAGGCCGCCGGCGGCGAGTCCTTGCTCGTCGGCAAGAACGAACCGTCGCGTGCGATCGCGTGGAGCGATCTCGTCGCCGCGGATCCCGATGTCGTCGTGCTCGCAGCGTGTTCGATGGACGTCGAGCGGGCCGCGCGCGAACTCGATGCGCTGCGTGCTCGACCGGAATGGACGCAGCTGCGCGCGGTCCAGAACGATCGCGTCTTCCTGCTCGACGGCGAGCACCATTTCTCGGCGCCGGGCCCCAAGCTCGCGCGCGGGGTCGAAGTGCTCGGTGCGATCCTCGCGGAGCAAGAGCCTCGGATCGACGAACGCGACGGGCGTCGAATCCGCGGACGAGACTGAAACGCGCGGGCCGTCGAATGCCGGCGGACTTCTCCGAGCGGCTGCTAAGTTGTGGCCCGGCGATTCCTCGCACTTCCGTTCGCGTCGCTTCGGCGACACCGCCACGACGGAAGCGCTTCGAATCGGTTCGACCAGACGACAACGATCCCGATCGAAGTGGCCAGGCTTCGAATCGAAGGAGAGGGACATGGGTGGCGGCCCCAGCGTTCCCGCGCCGGACTTTCGACGCCTGTTCGAGTCCGTGCCGGGCGCGTATCTCGTTCTGAACCCGACCTTCGCGATCGTCGCGGTGACCGAGGCATATTTGGCCGCGACGATGACGCGGCG
>JBPOIU010000038.1:0-8611 GCA_052034255.1 Planctomycetota bacterium
ACGCGACGACTCTCGGACGGAGTCGATCAGAGCGGGGCCGAAGACAGCAGCGCGACCACGGTGACTTCCACGAGCAGCGGATCACCCGAGCCCTCGGTCGTCTTGGCTTTGACGTTGACGCGATCGAGCGGTGCTTCGAACAGCGTCGCCAACGACTCGCGCAATGCGGCGCGATGCGGCGCGATCTTCGGTCGATCGATCAACAAGACCGCGTCGAGCGACAGGACGCGCAGGCCGGCGCGCTTCACCAAATCCATCGCCGTCCGCGCCAGCACCGTCGAGTCCGCTCCGGCGTACCGCGGGTCGGTGTCGGGGAACAGCGTGCCGAGATCGTCGAGGCCGGCGGCGCCGAGCACCGCGTCGATCGCCGCGTGCAGTAACGCGTCGGCGTCGGAGTGTCCGAGCAGTCCGAACTCGGAACTCAGCGTCAGTCCGCCGAGCCGCAGGGGCCGCCCCGTGACCAAGCGATGGCGGTCGTAGCCGAGGCCGATCCGAGGGGAATCGCTCACGGGGCATCCTCCGTCCGGGTGCATAGGAACTCGGCGAGCGCCAGGTCGGCCTGCGTCGTGATCTTCAGATTGCGCGGGTCGCCGGCGACGGCGGCCACGCGAATTCCGGCGTGCTCCAGCACTTGCGCTTCGTCGGTCGGCGGGGCGGCGCCGGTCGGCCAACGCGCGTACGCGTCGCGGAGCGCGGCGGGCCGCGCCGCCTGTGGAGTTTGCGCCGCCGCGAGCGCCGAGCGATCGACGGTGCCGCCGATCACGCCGTCGGCGACGCGCTTCAATGTGTCGGCGACCGGCACGGTCGGTATCGCCGCACCCTGGGCGAAGCCGGCATCGATGACCGCGGCCAACACATGGCGCGGCAGCAGCGGGCGGGCCGCGTCGTGGACGAGCACCAAATGCGCGCACGGATCGGTCGCTTCCAGACCGCGTCGCACCGAATCCGCGCGCTCCGTACCGCCGGGTACGCAGCGCAAGTCGGGGAACGGCCCGCCTCCGAGCGCCGAGAGCACCTCGGGTTCGTCGTCGGGACGAATGACGACGCGTATCGAGCGGACGCGTGGATCCGCACACAGCGCTTCGACCGAGCGGCGCAGGATCGCACGACCGGCGAGCGGCAGCAGCACCTTGTTCACCGTCGCCCCGAGGCGACGCCCCGAGCCCGCGGCGACGACGATCGCGGCGACGAAGTCTCGAGGCTCTGGCTGCGCGGTCGTCATCGGCGACAGGATACGCACGGGCGCACGGTTCCGTCAGCCATGGAGCCGCCTCGTGAATCGCGGCCGCGGTGGAGGGGACGTCGTGCGAACCGCGTAGAGTGCGACCCGATCCACGAGGAGCAGCATGCGGATTTGCGGTATCGATCCTGGAACGCGCGTAGTCGGCTTCGGCGTGGTCGAAGACCGCGACGGGCGGCTCGCGTTGCTCGAGGCGGGAGTCGCGAAAGCGATCGCGACCCGCCCGCTCGCCGAGCGCTTGGGGACGATCCGCGATCAGTTGAACGCAGCGCTGGCTCGTACGCGGCCCGACGTCGTCGTCGTCGAGCGCGCGTTCTACGGCGAGAACCCGCAGAGCCTGATCGCGATGGGCCAGGGGCGTGGTGTCGCGTTGATCTGCGTCCACGATTGCGGTGCAGCGCTGTTCGAGTACTCGCCGGCCGAGATCAAGAAGGCAGTGACCGGAAGCGGTGGCGCAACGAAGGCGCGCGTCGCGGCGATGGTCGGCGTGCTCCTCGGTCGCGCACTGGAGCAGGTTCCGACGGACGCCACCGATGCGCTGGCCGCCGCGTTGTGTCACGCGCAGCGTCGCCACCTGCTGGTCCGCGCCAGCACGGCAACCGTTCGCCCGGAGATCGCGGAGTTGCTCGAGCGGGCGCACGGGGCGGGGCGGCGGCGGGGGCGTGGGCGCTAGATCGAAGTTCGCCCGAGTCACCCGAACGAGCACGGGCCCGCGGGGCGAAATCGCCCGGCGGGCCCGTGCTTCGAAGGGGTGGCGGTGACGCGAGTCACCGCGATGTAAGGATCATCCAGCCAAGGATTTCGGGAAAAGGGGAAGAAGAAGAAGGAATGGTTGTTTTTTACGTGTTGGCACACAACCTTGGCCGGACGATTTTTCAGAGATCAGGGGCGCGCGTCGCGTGACTCGGCTGGAGCTTCGCGGCCGCGCGCGGAGTGTTCGGGACTCGTGCCTTGGGTGTAGCCCACTCCGACCGACGGGTCAATCCGAGGTCCAAGAAATCTTCAGCCCATTGGAGAGAAGTTTCAACCCTCGGGCCGGGCGGGTAACACGCGCGCTCGCGGCGACGAGTTTCACGACGCGTCGGGTCGCAGGGTGGGAGGGCGCGGCGGCGAACACTCGAGGGACCGACCGCCGTCGATCCGTCGCGCGCGCTCGGCTGTGACATGGATGCGCGGCGCCGAACGTGGGCTCGTTGTCGTCCTCGCGCGACCGGCAGACCACGCCTCGAGTTCCATCGCGCGAATCCCGACCGCTCCGATTGACATCGCACGCGTGCGCTGCCATTCTGCTCCGCCTTTCAAACTCGGGGCGGAGTAGCTCAGCGGTTAGAGCAGCGGCTTCATAAGCCGCGTGTCGACGGTTCGATTCCGTCCTCCGCTACCACCCTCACTTTCCCATGCCGGACGCGCGCGGGAATCGGATCGGCGAACGCTCGAAGTCAGCGATCCTGCGGATGTTCGGGCTGTTCGGCCGACTGCGCGCCTCACTCGTCGCGAGCGGCGAGCTGGTCCGCGACATCGTCGGCCTGCTCGACTTCCTCGACCTCGCGAATCTCGCCGGCAAATCACTGCTGCGCGTGAACGTGAAGGCCATCACGCTGGCGCTCCTCGTATCGCTCGGCATCAACCGGATCGCGCGCGCTGTCGTCGATCGCGACGCGCTCAGCGAGGAGGCGGTGAAGAGCTTCACCGTCGCCTACGCGGCCATCGCGGTCGTCGGCGGCATCTTGCTGGTCCTGACGTCCGTCCTGGTGCGCGGGTCGCGCATCGCGGCCGCCCAGGCGTACCACCTCAACTTGACCGAGGTGCGCAAGCGCAACGAGCTCGGCTTCCTGGTCCGCGGCCTATGGACCGAGGCGTACCAGGAAGAAGCACGCCTGCTCCTGCCGCTGGCGGAACGTCGGCGCCGCGAACGGATGGTGCGGGCGCTTCTCGACAACGTGCGGGCGTTGCCGTGGTGTGGGGTCGAGCTCTGCCCCGGCTCGCCGCCCGGTGGCGCGACGATGGACGCGCGCACGGCGTCGGCGTTTCGCGCGATCCGTGACGGCGGGTTGCATCTGACACGCGTCGGCTTCGAGTTCGTCGCGGAGAACGTGCTCAGCCATCCGATCCCGCCGCATTTGTATTCGATCTGGTCCGGCCTCGATTTCGCGCGCGTCGCCGATTACTTCGACGGCGGCTACTTCGACGTCTCGGACGATCGCCTCGCGCATCAGATCGCGGCGTCGCCGGTGCTGGCGCGCGCGAAGCTCGACGTCCGGCTGCCGCTCGGCGTGAAGTTGCGCTACGGCGTCGGCGCGGGCATTCGTCGCCTTTGGTTCGTGCTGGTCACGCGCGCGTTCGCGATCCAGATCGCGAAGCAGGTCGATGCGCTGAACGCGAGGGTCGCGCGGCAGTCGGGCGCGCCGAGCTCGTACTTCAACGCGCTGCATCTGTTCTGGCCGACATTCGAGTCGGAAGAGGACATCGAGATCCGGTTCTCGAAGGACGTGTTGATCGCGGTGCGCGCGGCGCGCCAAGCGCTGGTGCGCCGCGTGTTCGGCCGCGAGCGCGCGGGCGCGTTCCGCGGCGTGGATCGGATGTTCGTGCCGAACTTCCTGTTCGTCTACGAACTGCGCAAGCGCTGCGACCCCGACTTCATCGACCGCCTGGTGCGCACGAACTTCGCCGAGCTCGGCTTCCTGCGGTTGAGCCCGGCCCGCCTGGACGCCGAACGGGACGACCTGATCGCGCGCAAGGGCGCTCTGGACGCGTTCGTCGCCGTGCTTCCGCAGTTGGGTTTGGACCCCGCGGCGTGTTCGGCGGAAGGCCTGCGCACGCTGCGGTACGCGTTCCTGACCGACACGGCGGGGGTGCAGCTCCAGGCGCGCGCGGTCGCCGCTTCGACGCCGGGAGCACGGAACGGGCTCGCCCGCGCGTGCCGCGAGGCCCTCGCCGCCCGGGAGATGGCGACGCGAACCTTGCGTGAATTGCGGATCCATCACTTGCTCTGTCGCGAACAGATCGTGAACTATCGCCGCCAGCTCGCGGAACTCCTGGGAGACACCGGGATCGACGGCGGACTGGCACTGGCGTCGAAGGAGACCAGCGCATGAAGAAGTTCCTGTACGGCTTGCTCGGCATCATCGACAACCTGACCGCGATCAAACAGTCGGTCGCGGATCGCGAGCACACGTTGATCCGGCCGTTCAACCAAGCGGTGCTGATGTACCCGACCGCACTGCTCGGTCTGCTCGGGTTCTTCTTGCTGCGCTCGCTCGGCATCGACGAGGCGGCGTTCGGCCGGATCTACGTCTGGACGCTGTTCGTCAACCTGCTGGTGCTGTTCTTCGACCTGCGTCCAGCGAAGACCGTGATCATCCTGTTCTCGCTGGTGATCATCGGGTTCGTGCTGCACACGATCGGCAAGCTCGCCGACGTCACGCATTTCTTCGGCCGGCTCGAGCCGCGCATGAACGCGACGTTCTATCTGCTGCTGACGGTCATCTGGGCGTTGATCTTCTTCTTCGTGTGGCTCGATCGACGCTCGTTCGTCATCGTCGTCGAAGCGAACCACGTCGTGATCCACGACAAGTGGATCGGTGAGGCGCAGGCGTGGCCCACCGAGGCGGTCACGTTCACGAAGGAAGTCGGCGACGCGGTCGAGCTCGCGCTCGGGTTCGGCACGCTGAAGATCGCGAACGCGAACAACGGCCAACTGCTGCGCGCGGTCCCCCATGTGTTCCGCGTCAGTCACGTGTTGGACGAGATCAAGCGCGTCACGGCCGAACTGCACGTCGACGCCGACGTCGTGAATCGCCCCGGGAACTGAACGACTCGCTCCGCGGGAGGTGCGGTTGGAACGCTTCGGCTACGCCAGCGTCGAAGATCTGCGCGAGGACCAGGATCGCCGGCTCGCGCGCTTCGTCCGCGAACAGATCGAGCCGTATCACCCGCATTACGGTCGCGTGCTGAAGGAGGCTGGGCTTACGGGCCGGATCCGCAGCGTCGCGGACCTGCGCCATCTGCCGTTCACGACCAAGGCCGATCTGCTGCCGCGTCCCGGCGAGCCCGAACGCATCCGCGATTTCGTGCTGCAGCCGACGCGCGAGTTGCTGCGCCAGCACGCGCCGTTGCGCAAGAAAGTCCAGTTGGTCGGGGATTACCTGCTCGGTGGCGCGGAACGCGCGCTGCATCGCATCGAGCAGGAGTACCTGCCGGTGTTCCTCACGGCGACCACCGGTCGATCCGCGAAGCCGGTGCCGTTCCTCTACACGCTGCACGACATCGAGATCCTGAAAGTCGCCGGTCGCCGCCTGATCGACGTGCTCGGGATCGCGCACGACGCGAAGACCGTGAACCTGTTCCCGTACGCGCCACATCTCGCGTTCTGGCAAGTCACGATGGCCGGACTCGCGCACGGCGTGATGGTCATCGGAACCGGCGGCGGTCGCGTGTCGAGTACCGAAGCCAACATCCAGCTCATCGAGCGCTTGTCGGCCGAGTGCATCGTCGGTGTGCCGTCGTACGTCTATCACCTGCTGCGGCGGGGAGCGCGTTCGGGCGCGCGCTTCACGAAGTTGAAGCAGGTCGTGCTCGGCGCGGAGAAGATCACCGAAGGTCTGAAGGACAAGATCCGCGAGACGTGCGCCGAGCTCGGCGCGCCGAACGTGCACGTGTTCGGGACGTTCGGGTTCACCGAAGCGCGCATGGCGTTCGCTGAAATGCCCGCCGCGCAATCGACCGGGTATCACCTGTATCCCGATCTCGGCCTGTTCGAGATCGTCGATCCGAAGACCGGCGAGGTCCTGCCCGACGACGCCGATGGCGAGCTGGTCTACACGCCGCTCGACGGCCGCGGCACGATCGTCATGCGCTTCCGCACGGGCGACGTCGTGAAGGGCGGCATCCGCTACGAACGTCTGCCGCAGTTCGGCGGGGTCGTTCCACGTTTGTCCGCCGAGATCTCGCGCGTGTCGAACGTGCGCGAAGTGAACCTGAAAAAGGTGAAGGGGACGTTGATCGACCTCAACGAGCTCGCCGCGGTGCTGCAGGATGCGCCGCAGATCGAGGAGTGGCAGGTCGAGATCCGCAAGAAGGACGACGATCCGTACGAGGTCGACGAACTCGTGCTCCTGCTGGCGCTGAAGAACGGCGCGAGCCTGTCACCCGAATTCAAATCGCAACTCGGCGAGCGCATCCAGACGTCGTGCGAGATCCAACCGAACGACATCCGCGTGTTGGCTCTCGACGAGCTGGTGGCGCGGCTCGGCCTCGAAACCGAAATGAAAGAGAAGCGGATCGTCGACGCGCGACCGAAGAAGTGAGCCGGGGAGCGCCGCGTGCGCGACCGATCACGACAACTCGTCTTCGGGGAATTGCGCTTCGTACTCCTTCGCGATGCAGCGGTTCATCACCACCACCAGACCGCGCTGGTGCGCTGCATAGGCCGCGGCCGGTTCGGCGACGCCGGGCTGCAACCACAACACGCGCGTGCCGTGACCCTGCGCCCACGCGGCGATCGCGTCCACGTCGGCGCCGCGTTGCGTGACGACGATGAGGTCCACGGCTTCGTCGACCGCATCGAGCGCCGTGCGCACCGGTTCGCCGAGGATCTCGCGCGCGCCCGTCGCCGAGTGGATCGGCAGGACGCGATACCCGTGGCTTTGCAGCGCGCGCGCGACGCGGAAGGACACCGAACTCGGGTCGGCCTCGACACCGATCGCGGCTACCGTGCGCGTCGAGCGCAGGATCTCGCGGATGGTACGGTCGGAGGCGAGGAACGAGCGGAGCGGAGGGAGCACGGCCTGCGAAGTTCCGTTTCGGATCGGTTGCCGGATGTTCCAGCGGAAGGCGTCCCAGGGTAGCAGGCGCGCGCTGCCGCAAACGTCGCCTGTTCTCGACTGCCGGGCGCGAACTTGGAGGACTGGATGATCTCTCACGAACCGACCGTTCCACTGGCGCCGCGCGCCGGCTGGCGCTGGCTCGTCCTGATCTGCGGGCTGTGGGTCGGGGGTGCTTCCGCCGCGCGGGCGGGGGACGTCGACGCCGCGGTGTTCGATCGGGTCTGGACACTGGTCCGCGACCACTTCTACGACCGTGAACTGCACGGCGTCGATTGGGAGGCGATGCGCGAGCACTACCGCCCGCTGTACCTCGCCGCGGAGGAGCCGGGCGCGGGGCGCGAGGTGCTGCAGAAGATGCTCGCCGAATTGAAGGCGTCGCATACCTCCGTGCTCGCGACACCCGTCTACCGCTCGATGATGGCCGAGCTGCAAAACGACCCGGCCCCGACCTTCGGCTTGCTGCTCGAGGAGAGCCTCCCGGGTCGCCTGTTCGTGCGCTCGATGTTCGAAGGCGGGCCGGCCGCCGTGGCCGGTTGCCGGCTCGGGGAGCGCGTCGTCGCCGTCAACGGCACCGAACCGATGTCGAGCGTCGCGGTCGTCGACGCGGGCTTCGACCCGGCCTTGCCCGGTCCCCGGTTGTTCTCGATCGTTGCGCGCACGAATGGTTCACGCGTGCGACTGACGCTGCAATCCGATCCATGCGGCGAGCGGACGCGCGAGGTCGAACTCGTCGCCGAATCGATGACCGGCGTCGATGCCACGCGGCGCGGGGCACGCGTCGTCAGCCACGACGGCGTGCGCATCGGCGTGGTCCACGTCTGGTACTGCCAAGAAGGCGCGGTCGACGCCGTGCGCGAGGCGTTGACCGGGAAGCTCGCCGATTGCGACGCATTGATCCTCGATCTGCGCGGACGCGGCGGCATGACCGACGTCGCGGCTGGCTTGCTCGACCTGTTTCGGGGCGCGAAGAAGCGCATGGTGGGGCCGGCGCGGCAGCCGCCGCTGTGGAACAAGCCCGTCGTGGCCTTGATCGACGGACGCACCCGCAGCGCGAAGGAACTCATGGCGTACCGGTTGCGCAAGGCACGGCTCGCGACGTTGGTCGGCGAACGCACCGAAGGCGCCGTGCTCGGCGCGGTGTTCCACGCCTTACCCGACGGCGCGTTCCTCGAACTCGCATCGACCGACGTGCCGATCGACGGCGATCGCCTCGAGGGCGTCGGCGTCGAGCCGGACGTACCGGTCGACTTCCCGGTCGCCTATGCCAACGGAGTCGATTCGATCTTCGAGCGTGGCAAACAGCTCGCGGCGGAGCGAGTGAACGAGCGGCGTCGGCACAAGGCGCCCGCGGGGGCGAAAGGGCCGCTGTGATCCGGGACGACGAGGCGATGCGGGGCGCGCGCTCGCGCCTCGGTCGCGGCGCGACCGCCTTT
This sequence comes from Planctomycetota bacterium, assembly GCA_052034255.1. Classification (GTDB taxonomy): domain Bacteria; phylum Planctomycetota; class B15-G4; order B15-G4; family JADJEK01; genus JADJEK01. The sequence goes on from JBPOIU010000038.1 coordinate 8,499, forward strand.
CTGACCGCCGCATCCACAGGTTGTTCGCGTCATTCAACGCCGTACATCAGTGCCTGTTGAACGGGGCGGCGACTGCCGTCGCCTCGGACACCTGGTGCGGGATCGACTCCGTC
>JBPOIU010000129.1:0-16623 GCA_052034255.1 Planctomycetota bacterium
CCGCTCAAAGCCGCAGGGGTGGCTTGCTCCGTGTGAGACTGGCGACCCCTGTCTTCTCTTGTCCGGCTGAGTCACTGACGGGAGCTGTACAGCGGATCGCCACAGCTGCGGCGGGCTGCTGAGCGGCCGCGGCCGACCCCTGTTCACGACGTCCCTTGGCGACGGAGTGGTTTTGAACCGCGAGCGTGCGGCCTGAAACCGAGGGAGAGGTCCCCCAAATCGTCACGCAGCACCACGCATCCCAGAGGCGAGCTTCGCTCGCATAGAAGAAACGAAGCGCCCCGTTCATTCCCGCACGCAATCCCGTCCGCTCCCGTTCATTCCCATGCACTCCTACCCCCACCCCGCGCGCATGCGGCTATTCTCTCGCGCTTCCCGCCCCCTCACGAATGGACCCTCTCCGCGATGAAGACCTTCCTGAAGTCGATCGCCGCCGCTTTGCTGGCGCTGCCGGGCTGCTCTCGCTTCTTCGAGACCAAAGTGACGGAGGATCCCGCGATGAAGGACCAGTCGATGCACTCGATCCAATTCCAGACGCTCGAAGGGAAGGGTGCTTCGTTCGCCGACTGGAGCGGCAAGGTCGTCCTCGTCGTCAACGTCGCCAGCGAGTGTGGGTACACGCCGCAGTACGAAGGCCTCGAGAAGCTGTGGAAGGAGAAGGGCTCGAGCGGGCTCGTCGTCGTCGGCTTCCCGAGCAACGAGTTCGGCGGGCAAGAGCCCGGATCGGCGACGGACATTCGGACGTTTTGCACGCAGCGCTTCGGCGTGACGTTCCCGCTCGCCGCCAAGTGCGAGACGAAGTCCGGCCCGAACCAATCGCCCGTCTACAAGCAGCTCGGCGGCGCGACCGGTTCGCTCCCCGGTTGGAACTTCTGCAAGTACCTGGTCGGCAAGGACGGCAAGGTGATCGGGTTCTGGAACAGCAAGGTCACGCCGGACTCGCCCGAGCTGCGCGCCGCGATCGACAAGGCGCTGTCCGCGTAACGCGGCCGAAGTCCGCGCTGTACCATCGTCGCCCTCTTCGGAGGGCACCCGATGATCCGCTCGCTCGCGCGCATCGCCGCGCTCGGTTGTGCGTTGACCGCGGCGACGTACGCCGACGAACCCAAAGCACGTCCGCCGTCACCCGAAGCGAAGGGTGAGGTCTACGAAGCGAAGTCCGCGGACGGGCTGGCGTACCAGTACTTCGTGCCGAAGGACTACGACAAGCAGAAGGGCACGAACCTCGTCTTCATCCTGCACGGGTCGAATCTCGACCGGCGCTGGGGCTTCGCGAATCACCCGGCCGGCGAGTTCTGCGCGCAGGACATCGTCGTCAGTCCCGACGGCACGCGGGCGAACGGGTCGGGCACCTTCAACTTCATGCAGGCGGACAAGGACACGAGTCGACTGCATGCGTTGCATCTCGAGTTGCGCAAGGTCTTCAACATCAAGGAGACCTATCTGTACGGGCACAGCCAGGGCTCGTTCTTCGCGCAGTTCTACGCCGGGCAGTACCCGGACTTCGTCAGCGGCGTGGTCGGGCAGGCGAGCGGCATGTGGATCGGCACCACGCTGTCGAAGAAGCACCACCACATCGCGATCGCGTTGATGCATGGCACGGCGGATCCGGTCGTGCCCTACGGCCAGAGTCTCGGCGCGATCATCGCGTACCAGAAGGCCGACTACCCCAATTGCCGATTGCGCTCGCTGATCGGTTGGAACCATTGGCCGGACTGGAATCAGGCGCAGCAGCAACTGTGGTACTGCGTCGGCACCGCGTCGAAGGACACCGTGCGGGCGGAGGCCGCGTTCGACGCACTGCTTCGCGTCCAGGACGGTGCGGACGTCGTCGCGCGCTATCTCGTCGCGCGGCGGATCGTCGAAGAGACGTTCTGCACCCCCGAGCACAAGGAGAAGGCACGCGACGTCATCGCGCGCGTCGACAAAGCGGCCGCCGCGCACGTCGCCGCGCTCGACAAGGCGCTGAAGGACAAGAACGCGTGGAAGCTCGAAACGGCGCCGGCGTGGATCGGCCATTCCCAGCGGTTCCTGCGCGAGTACCAGAGCGTTCCCGCGTGCGAAGCGTTTCGCAAGACGCAAGAGGATCGCGTGCGGCAGCACCTCGAGGAAGCGCAGCGAGCGTGGCAGGAGTACGAGAAGTTTCGCGAGAAGGACCCGCAGCGCGCGTTCGCGGAAGGCATCGATCTGGTGACGAAGGCGTTCCTCGCCGATGGCTACGTGAACGCGGACTTCCTGGCCGCGCTGAAGGCGATGAAGGACGACGCGAAGAAGCTGAAGATCCCGGCGACGACGCTGAAGCTCTACGACAAGGCGATTCCGCCCTACGAGCAGGCCCTGAAGAAGGGTGACGACGAATACGAGAAGGTGCAAAAGGCGGTCGGCGCGTGATGCGACGGCGCCCGCGCGAACGGAAATGCGGGCGACGTCACGCGCGCGAGGAGACGAACACTAGCCGCGCGCTGCGCTCCGGATCGAACGCCGAGCCGGCGTAGTCACCGAACGTCCGGATCGCCGTGAAGCCCGCCGCTGCGAGCCACGCCGCGCCCTCACGCGCATCGAGGATCCGCACGCTTTCGAAGCGCTGTTCGATCTGGCCGTCGGCCGCGTGGATCTCGATGGTCTTTTCGAGGCGTTTGGTTTTCGAATCGAACCAGCGGCGTTCGTACACGCGCGACGAGCCGACGGTGGACTCCGACGCGGGAACGAGCGTGCGCGCGACCAACGGCCCGTTGAACAGGTCGAGGACGTACGGCGCGCCAGGCGCGAGTGTGCGCGCCACCTCGCGGAGCACGCCTTGATTGGCGTCGTCCTGAGCGAAGTAGCCGAACGCCGTGAACATGTGGATGCAGCCGGCGAAGGCGCGGTCGCGAAACGGCAGCGCGGCCATGGAGCCGCGGGTCAGGCGGAGCGGCTGGCGTACGGCGAGCGTGCGCTCCCGGGCGTGCCTCAGCAGGGCCGCGGACAGGTCGAGTCCGACGACGTGGGCCCCGCGCCCGGCCAGCGCGGTTCCGTGGCGCCCGCCGCCGCAGCAGAGGTCCAGGATGGGCCCGGTGGCCGGCAGCGCTCCGAGGCGCGTCAGCCAGTCGACCGTCGCCTCGGCCTCGGCGTCGTCCCGATGGCGGTAACGCTCGAGGTAACCGTCGTCGAACGCGCTGACGAACCAGGGGGTGGTCCCAGAATCGGTCACGGGTGTCTCGAAGCGGAAGGGAGGAGCCCGGGCGGGCGGGGAATCTTCACCCCATCTGAAAAAGGATGGAACCTAGCCGCCAGCCCCTGCAACTTTCTTCTAATTGGATCGCAAAGAGTTTGCGATTCCCCCGGTCACCGGGCACAACCCAGCTGGGCGCGAGTGGTTCCATGAGCCAGCGCGCCTTTCGCGTCGAGGTTCTCCCCTCGGCGTGTCCGGTGCAACCCTTGGACGGCGCCCCTGCCATCCGAGACTCTCTCTCTCTGCTTCGCCCTTCGGAGGATTCCCGCTGATGATTCGCACGACGGTCCACGGACTCGTCGCCGGCGCGCTTGTCGCGTTGGTGTGCTCTCCCATGGCTTCGGCCCAAGTCGCGCCCAATGACCCGGCCGATGGGGCGCGCTCGACCGAACTGGATGCGTTCTTCGCGCGTCACGGCGACGGTTGGAAGGTCGCCGTCGACGTCGCGGCGAACAAGCCGACGTTCGTCTGGGGCAAGCGGATCCCGCACCAGGGTGCGACTCCCCGCACCGACGTCGAGTTCGCCGCTGCGGCCCTGGCCGCCGTCAACTCGAACGCGGACGTGTTCGGGTTCGATTCGCGCGAGCTGAAGCTGAACCGCGTCGAGTTCCTCGACCTGGCGAAGTTCGGCAGCTCGGACAAGGTCGCCGTGTCGTTCGATCAAGTCGTCGACGGGATCCCGGTGGTCTCCGGCCACGTCAGCGTGTTGTTCGATCGCCTCACCGGTGACGTGCTCGGTCTCGACACGACCGGTGTCCCCGGTGCGAGCGCGATCGACCTCGTCCCGACCGGCACGCTCGACGCCGCGATCGCGGCCGCGAACGTCGCATACCAACAGAAGCTCGGCGCACCGGCATTGTCGGTCGACGACGTGACGATGGGCGTGATGGGGCCGTCGATCCACTGGGGTCGCAAGAACCCGCTCGCGGAGCGCGGCGCGACGCTCGTCTACGTGCTCGAGATGTCGTCGCCCGGCTTCCTGTCGTTGGCGGACGTCCCGGCTCAGGCGCGCGTCTACGTGTCGGCGGAAGGCGATGCGACGGTGTTCCACGTCGAAGCGACCGCGCATGCGGCGATCACGGGCAACGCGTCGGGCCACACCAACACGGGTGGCGAGACGAACACGACGACGAACCAGGAGACCGTGCCGCTGCCGTTCATGCACGTGCGCAATGGCAGCGCGGGCGGCGCGATCCTCGCGACGACCGATGAAAGCGGCAACTTCTCGATCGCCGGCAACGGTCCGACGAACTTGTTCTTCGAGTTGCGTGGTCCGTACGTGAACGTCAACAACGGCCAAGCCGCGGACTCGTCGTTCACGATCAACGGCGCGACCAACGCGGCCCCGGTGAACGTCGTGTTCAACCCGTCGAACCTCGAGTTCCCGAGCGGTGAAATGGCGGCGTTCCACTGGGTCAACCAGTTCCGGCTCTGGGTGAAGAGCATCGACGCGGCCGACACCTCGATGGACTTCCAGGTCGTCGCGGACGTGAACCAGAACAGCGTCGCGGGCATCACGACGTGCAACGCGGTCTGGGTCGGCAACGCGATCCAGTTCCTGAAGACGGGCGGCGGTTGTCAGAACACGTCGTATCGGCCGGTCTTGCTGCACGAAGAGGGTCACTGGGCGAACGACGTCTACAACAACGACTCCGGCATGTCGGGCGCCTTCCACGAGGGCAACGCCGACGCGTGGGCGTACACGATCACGGACAGCCCGTGCCTCGATTCGTTCCTCGGATCCGGCTGCCTGCGCAGTGCGCTGCAGACGTCGGTGAAGAAGTGCTCGTCGGACGGCAGCGAGTCCTGCAACGGTGGCGAAGTGCACACCGAAGGCGAGGCGCTCGCGTCGGCGATCTGGAAAGTCCGCTCGAACCTCAACACGACGTACGGCAATGCGACGGGAGACGCGCTGCACAGCGCGCTGTTCCTGAGCTGGATGCAGTCGTTCAACGACAAGGTCATCGTCAACGTGATCCAGGACCACTGGCTCGCGCTCGATGACGACAACGGCAACCTGAGCGACGGCACGCCGAACTTCACGGACATCACGACCGGGTTCGCTGCCTACAACTGGCCGACGATCGCGCTGCCGGACCTCGCGTTCACCAGCGTGGTCGGACCGGCGCAGAACGCGTCGCTGTCGCCGTTCCAGGGCAACCTCGTCACGGCGTCGATCACGTCGATCCTCGGCTCGGTCGCGAGCGCGCAGGTGCGCTACTCGGTCAACGGCGGGGCGTTCACGAACCTCGCGATGGCACCGACCGGCAATCCGAACGAGTGGTCGGCGTTGATCCCGGGCCAGGCGAACCAGACCTCGGTGCGCTGGTACGTCCACGCGACCGGTTCGTCGGGCAGCCAGCTCGACACGCCGGCGGCCGGCGCGAACGGTCCGAACGTCTATCACCACGGCTTGTTCGTCCAGCTCGCCTTCTACAACTTCGAAGCGGGCACGGACGAGGGCTGGACGCACGTGAACCTCTCGGGTTCCAACGGCGACCAGTGGCAGCGCAACAACCCGGCCGCGTCGAACGAACCGACGGACCCCGATGCCGCGTTCTCCGGATCGCGCGTGTGGGGCACCGACGTCTCGGCGACCGGCACGGACGGCAAGTACGAGCCGAACTCGTCGGGTGAACTGCGATCGCCGAACTTCAACTTCACGGGCTCGTCGTCCGTGAAGCTGCAGTTCAAGCGTTGGCTCGCGGTCGAAGAAGGTCAGTTCGACCAGGCGTCGGTCCGCGTGAACGGCACGCAGGTCTGGGCGAATCCGGTCAACGGCGACCTGCTCGACGCGTCGTGGTCGAACCAGGAGCTCGACATCTCGGCGCTCGCCGCGAACAACGCGTCGGTCCAGCTCGCGTTCCGTTTGGCATCCGACGGTGGCCTCGAGTACGGCGGTTGGAACATCGACGACGTGATGCTGTACCGCCTGGATCCGGCTCCCGCCGGCTTCTTCGCGACCTATGGCGCGGGCTGCGCGGGGACCGGCGGTCTGGTCCCGGCGCTGTCGGGCACGGGCGTACCGGCCGCGGGCAACAACATCACGATCAGCGTGACCAACGGCAAGCCGAGCACGACGGGCACGCTGTTGCTCGCCACGGCGCAGGCCAGCGTTTCGCTCGGCAGCGGCTGCACGCTGCTGCTCGGCGGCACGATCCTGCCGACGTCGATCACGCTGCCGTTGAACGGAGCGGGCGCGGTGTCGCTGCCGGCATTGCTGCCGCCTGGCACGCCGTCGGTCAACCTGTTCATGCAGTTCTTCCCGGCCGACACCGGCTCGGCGAACGGCATGTACTCGACGACCAACGGTCTGCAGATGCACATCCAGTGATCTGACGCGGACCGCGATCCGCTCGGGCCAACCGCTCGGGCGTCGTCCTCGGGGCCGGCCTCCCTCACGGGACGCCGGCCCCGATTCATTTGCGGATTGTTGAAATCGGCGTCGTCCGTGGCGCGGACCGTGGCGTCTCCGGGGGCATGGAACGCATGACGAGCGATGGGTTCTCGCACGAGCTGACGCAGGACGACCGCTGGCTGCGCGGGCTCGCGCGCCGGGTCGTCGGCGACGCGCATCTCGCCGAGGACGTCGCGCAGGAGACGTGGCTGCGCGCCGCGCGCCACGGTGTGTTCGGCCGCGGTTGGCTGGCTACGGTGCTGCGCCACGTCTCCATCCAGTCGGCACGCGGAGCCGAGCGCCGCACGCGCCGCGAACGCGCGGTCGCTGAGCCGACTCCGCAAGCCCCCGACGTCGCGGAGACGGCAGCACAACTGAGCGCGCGCAGCGCGCTGGTCGACGCCGTGCTTGCGTTGGAGCCGGCGCTACGCGACGTCGTGCTGCTGCGTTTCTACGAGGATCGCTCGTTCGACGAGGTCGCCCGTGCTCTCGGGATCCCGAGTTCCACCGCGAAGTCGCGCGAGAAGCGCGCTCTCGAACTGTTGCGTCAACGACTGGAACGCGAGGTCCGCGGGGACGGTCGTTCGTGCCTCGCGCTGTTGATCCCATACGCCCATGCGGAGTCCGCGCTCGCCGCGGTCGGAGGTCTTGCTGTGTCCGGTTCGGTGAAGGTCGCTGTGAGCGCCGCGGTCCTCGCTCTCGTCGCCGTCGTCGTGTGGGTTCAGCGCGACGAAGGTCCATCGAACGCGCTGCGCAGCGCCGCGTCGGACGTCGCGGTGCAGGAAGCAACGGCGGACCCCGAGATCACGCCGAGCGAGGCGCCGGCGCGTGAACTCGTCGCCGCCGACGCGAACGTAGTGGCCGCGGACGTCGCGCAAGAACCAGCAGCGCAGGCGACTCAATTGCGCGGTCGGGTCGTCGACATGCGTGGCCTCGCGCTCGGAAACGTCGAAGTGGCCTTTGCGCCGACGGATGTGGTCGACGCGACGACGACGACCGCGCGCTCGCTGTCCGACGGCACGTTCGCGCTGGTCGCGACGGCGGCGCAGGGTTCGATCTCCTGCGTCGAGCCCGGCACGATCACCGTGATGACCGCGGAGTTCACGATCGAGCACGCCGGGGATGCGTTGGTGGTCGTCGCCGAGCGCGCCCGTCCGTTGCGCGGCAGCGTCGTGACCCCCGGCGGCGACGCGATCGCCGGCGCGCAGGTCCGCGTCGTACTGCCGTTCCAGTTCGAGTCGTCGATCCCGTTCTCGCTGGAGCGCTCGCAGCGCGCGGCGTTCGTCGCGAGCACCGGAGCCGATGGGACGTTCGCGTTTACCGCGATTCCGGCGCTCGACGACGTCGTGGTCGCCGCCGGCGCGGCCGGCCATGCGCACGCCGTGGCGCATGCGGATCGGGATCCGAGCATCCCGTTGCGCATCGAGCTTGCGCCGATCACGAGTCGCGACGAGATGATGATGGGGCAGGTCGTCGACTCGCAGGGGATTCCCGTCGAGGGAGCCACGGTCGGGGCGGGCGAACTCGCGCGCACGACGGACGCGCGGGGGATCTTCGGTCTGCCGATGGATGGACTCGCCGCGGCCGAGGCGCATGGCGAAGTGGTCGTGCGCGCGGGCAAGCGTGGCCACACATGCGCGACGCTCGCCAAACCCACCGACGGTTGGCCGCGGCACGTCACGCTCGTGCTCGGACCCGCGCCGACGTCGATTCGCGGCATCGTGCGCGACGCGAGCGGCGTCGCATTGGCTGGCGTTACCGTCGCACTGGCCGACCCCACAGTCGTCGGAATCGACGGCTACGCCCCGGTCTACGACGAGGCGCTCGCGTCGGGTGCGGATGTGCGCACCGTCACAGCGGTAGACGGCTCGTTCGTTCTCGACGGACTCTCCGCCCGCACGTACGCGCTGGTCGCGTGGAGCGAGACGACGTTGGAGATCGTGCGCAGCGCGCCGATTCCGGCCGGCAATCGCGACGTCGTGCTCGAGTTCGCGACGCGCGCGGACGCGTTCGCGCTCACGGGTCGCGTCGAGACGCCCGACGGGAAGCCGATCGACGGCGCGAACATCGCGATCTCGCGCGACCTCGGCAGCGTGCGCTACCTGAACTACGGATTCGGTCTGGCGGCCATGGGTGCACAAGCGACGGCGAACGCCGATGGCACGTTCCGCTTCGACACCATCGCACCTGGCCCGTTGGCGATCACGGTCAGCGCCGCCGACTGCGAATCCAAACGCCTGGACCTCGCGGAAGTCCGTCAGCAGTCGGGCCCGCTCGTGGTCGTGCTCGAGCGCCAATGTGCATTCCGCGTCGAGACCGCGCGCGTGAGCCGTGGTTCGATCCAGTTCCGGGGCGCGGACGACCGCACGCGCATGATCATGTCGCGTCGCGCGGACCAGACGATCTCCCTCGGGCAGTCACCGCTGGTCGACGGCAAGACGCCGGTCCTGTCCGTGGCCGAAGGCGCGACCACGCTGTGTGTCCTCGACGAGAACCAAGTGGAAGTCCTGCGCGTGCCGGTCGCATTCGTGCCGGGAGAGATCACTGTGTTGCGGCCGTGACGCAAGCATGCGGCCCGACCCGGCGCGAATGCCGGATCGGGCCGCAGCGCATCACGCAGCGCGTCGCGCGCGCGTCAAGGTGCGCCCACGCTCCACAGCATCACCGATCGACGCAAGCCGGCCGGGATGGCACCCGTGACGTCGAACGTCTGCGCCGGGATCGTCGCGCCGAGTGCGAAGCGATGGAAGCGCACGCCGGCGTCGATCGGGCTCAACTCGGGCGATGTCACGAGATCGAGGGTCGCGCCCGCCGCCGGCTCGAGTAGCGAGCCCTCGGCCCACACCAATCCGACGGGGTTCGTCGGCGTGAACGCCAGCGAGCCGCGCACGATCTGGTGCGCCAACGGCGCGTTCGGGTCGGTGACCGCGACCGCGTTCGGTGCTCCGGCCAAGATCGTGAAGACGTTCGCGGACAGCGGACCATTCACGCCGTCGGGGTCCATCGTGAACGCCAGCGTCGCGTCGAACGGATGAGCCACGACGTTGCGGATCCGCGGGGTCCCATCAGTGCCTGCCGAGCCGCCGAACTGCGTCAACGCGACCGCTTCGCCGGAGCCGTCGAGGTCGAACGCGAACAGCTCGTAGGCTCCCGCCACGCCGCTGACGATCGGTCGCGCGGTGAACGCGTAGTGATTCGCCAGCGGACCGCTCGGGATGCGTCGCAGTTGGAAGTCGTCCGCGACCGCCTCGGTGAACAAGTTGCCGCGCGTCACGACGTTCGTGTTGCTCGGGTTCGGCGGAGCGACGCCGAACGACGGCTCGAACTCGGCGCCCGTGATGTTCGTCAGGCGCAAGCTCGGCGCGTTCGTCTGCGGATCGTTGCGCAAGTCGACCGCGACGAGGTTCGCGAAGTCAAAGGGGATGCCGTTGATCGCGGTGAGCCCGTGCGCGTCGCGGCCGAACACGAAGTGATCGCCGTCGTCCGTCACCAACGAGCCGACCGGATCGATCGTCGGCCGATCGAAGTTGACCATGGCGGCCGGGATGTCGAAGGGGCCGTTCAGCGTGGGCGGGTTCATCGTTCGCGTGAGATTGAACGCGACGCGGTCGGCGAGGCGAATCGCGAACAGATCGAAACGATCCGTCGACGCCCCCAGCACGGGGAATCCCGCGAGCAAGATGAGATGCGACCCGTCCTTCGAGAACACGTAGTCCGTGAAGTTCCGGAAATCCCCGATCAGGTCCCACTGCCCGCCGTTTTGCACGCTGGTCGCGAGGGGCGTAACGAGGCCAGCGTCGGTGCCATCGGTCGCGACGACGCCCACGTTGACGTTCGTCCCGTCCACGATTCCGAACGCGAAGCGCGAACCGTCCGCGCTGAACACGCCGCGCCGACCGTATTGCGTCCGTGCGTCGCCGAACTCGGCGAGCGATCGCGGGTTCGGGAAGGCCGTCAGATTCGTCACCGACTCGGTCGTGGGAGTCACGTTCCCGACGAGATGGATGTCCTCGCCGAGGGCTCCGGTGCCGGCGACGATCGCAAGCGTCCGCCCGTCCGGCGCGACGACACCCTGTCGATCGATGCGAGTCAGCGCCGCGAACGCGCCGCCGAACGTCGGCAGCACGCGTGCCGCTGCGGTTGGAACGGTGGTCGAAACGCGCGACAGCCGGTTCGGCGTCAGGCCGGTTCCGCTGCTCGTCGCGCTCGCGAAGTACGCGACCCAACCGCCCTGGCCGTCGTCGACGAACGCGAACGACTCTTCCTGGATCGTCACCGCGTCGGCCGCGATCGCGGGCGTGACGTCCACGATCGGCAAGCCGCCCGGGAATCCGACCGTCGGGCGCAAGTCGAGGAGGAACGCGCGATCGCTCGGCGCCCCGGCCTCGTCGAGGCAGACCAGCGCGAAGTCACCGTCGGGCGAAACCGCGACTTCCCAGTCGAACGGCGACAGCGTGTCGGCGCCGAGGAACGTCCCGAACGACGTCGGGACGAGGTTGTGGAACGTGCCGGTCTCTTCGAAGAGCACGCCGAATCCGTACGCGGCCGGATTGCCGCCGGTCTTCTGCTTCCAATGGAACAACTGCCGATGGCCCGGCAGTCGGATGCGCGGGAACTCGTGATTCTCGACGTCGAGGACCGGAGCGTCCGCCGCCAAGATGCCGACGCCGGACGACCGCAGATGAGCGGCGGTCAGCGCGCTGGCGTTGTTGCCTGGGCCGTCGGGATCGACTGCGCTCCAGTTCGTCGCGTTCACATCGGTGCCCGACGCATGACTCTGCGCGACGAACTCGTGCGTGCCTGCGAGTTCGATGTTCCAGATGTCGATCGCGCCGCCGAACGCGCCGCTGAAGTGCGACGCTACGGAAAACGGTGCGATGGTGGAGTCGCCGAGATTCGAATCGGTGATCGTGCCGAGCGACTGGCGATCGGAAGCCGTCTGCCCATTCGGATTGGCGTCGTATCCCTCCGAGTACGCGAGGCGCACCGGGAAATCGAGAGCGTCGAAGACGACGATCACGCCATTGCCGACGCGGAGTTGGTTCGTCTGCGGATCGCGCTCGACGGCTTGCAAGTAGATGCGCGCGGTTGCCGACGACGTCGACTCGAGCGGCAGCAGGAACGGGACACCGGGCGTCAACGTATTGACGAGCGTGAGTTCGGCCGGCGCGCGCGTGGGCAAGCTCAACAGACCCTGGCCGTTCAGTGCTTGCGGCAAACCCGTCGAGACGACGTCGTTCGGTGCGACGCCGAACACACCCCCGAGCGCACTCGCGCCGATGCCATCGACGAGCGCGTGGAGCGGAGCGCTCACGCCAGGGGCGACGAACGCCTTGAGGTAGGCGCCGGTCGTCACGATGGGTTCTCCAACGGGATCGCCGTCGAACGCGTCGGCGGACACGAGCAATGCGACGGCCGCGCCGGGCGTGCCGCGCAGGTCGATCTGTAACTCATGCAGCGCTTGGGCGTGCGCGATCGCGCCGTTGGTCGCGGCGCCGACGCCGTTCACGCGCAAGCGTGGAGTTTGGGCAGAGAGGGTTCCGAACGTCGAAGCCACGGCGCCGAGCACGAGCAGCGAGATTCTGTACATGGCGATCCCCGGGTAGGTCTCGACCGACGCTGGAAGTGCAGGCGCGCAGGTTGCGCCCTTCGGTCGATTCGACGCGACGCTACCTCGCCGCCGACGAGGCGGTAACTTCCCGCCCGTGGTTTCATGACGTTGATGTGGACCGTTCGCGGATGGCGGCCACGGACATTTCCGGGGTCACGGGGCGTGCTTGCCTGCGCGCGGTACCCACGCGCAGGCGCGGTGAAGGGGCCCCCGTTCGCTCGCGATCACTGCACCGTGAACACCAGCGTGTCGCTCGTCATGAAGCTCTGGCCCCCGGAGTTGCAGAACTCGCTGGCGTTTGCCGGCGGGAGGAAGTCCATCACCTGAACGGCGAACTGCGTGCCGAGCAGGCTCGGGCTCGAGCCGATCGGGATCGATACGGTCGGCGACGTCATCTGCAGGTACGTCGTGCCGCCGACGCCGATCTGGCACGACGCGCTGCACGCGGGCAGCAGGTTCGGCGGACCGATGGCGAGCAGCGGCGCGTGCGTGTTCGTGGCGGTCACCGTGCACGTCGTTCCGAGCGCCGGGATCGACGCCGACACGAGGATCGGCTCGGCGGGGCCGCCGCAGCCGGTGTTCAGCACCGTGGCGCCGCCGCCGGCTTGCAGAGTCGACCAGAACGCGCCGCGCGCATCCTCGTCACCCGAAGGCAGGTTCTTCTGCGACCACACGACCATGTGCTTGCCGACCTGATCGAAGCCCGCGCCCGCGAGCCGGACGGGGCGGTTCTCGGTCGTGCCGCCTTGGATCAGCACGTGGCCTTCTTGGAACGAGATCGCGGGCGTCGCGAAGAACGTCGCGCCGCGGATCTGGATCGGGACGTCGAGGCCCTGACCCTCGGCGTACGCGAGCGCGTAGCGCACGCCGTCGAACGACAGGGCGGGGTGGGACTGGAACGAGCCGACGCTGCCGTTGGGCTCGAGCGCGGTCAGGTTGAACAACGTCCCGGCCGTCGGGGTCGTGCTCGAAGTGATCGTGCGGCCGAAGATGTCGCGCGTTCCGCTCGACACGTCGCGGGCGAACGCGACGAAGAAGTTCGTGCCGTCGGTCGCGATCGCGGGGTCGGTCTCGAAGAACGTCGAGTTCGCGATCGCAATCGGATTCCCGACGACCGCGCCGCTCGTGTTCACCTGACGGGCGTGCAGGTCGACACGCCCCGTTGCGGCGAAGAGATCCGTGCTCGTATACGCGACGAGCCAGCGACCGACGGAGTTCGGCGCAGGCGACACGACCGGATCCATCAGGTCGTTCGTGTCGTCGATCTCGAAGATCCCCGCGACGTTGCCGCCTGCGGTCACGAGCCGGCCGACGACGCGGATCGACGAGAACGTCTGCTCTTGGAACGCGATCAGGAAGCGACCGCCGGGTCCGTTGCCGCCGATCGCGGCCGAGCTCGGAAAGTCATTGACGAGATTCGACACGACGAACTTCGCCGAGGTCGCGGTGCTGCCCGCGACGCGCGCACGCGCCTCGATCTCGCCGTCGTCGAGGAATGCGTTCTGGCCGTCGTTGCTCCAGACGGTCATGAAGTGCGGTGACGAGAACGCGACGCGCGGGAACAGCGAGTTCTTGGACGTGAGGTCGAGGGCGATCGTCTCGAGCAGCGTGCCGCTGCATGCGTCGTAACGCGTCGCCAGGACGTCGGAGTCGGCGGCCGAATACTCCTTCGTGTACGACACCTGGAACACGTCGACGGACGAGGCGTACGCGACGTCGGGGTTCTTCGCGCGGTCGCTGCCGCCGTCGACGGTGACCGTCGAGATGACGGGGTCGACGACGACCGGATAGCGCGCCGGATGCTTCCACTCGTCGGGCAGCGCGATGCGGATCGTGCCTTGTTCGAAGCGCGTCGCGACCGTCGCCGTCTCGCCGCGCGCGTCGATCAGCGTCGCGTCGCCGTACGTGATCGTCGCGAGTCCCTGCGCGTCGAACCGCAGCCCCGCTGCGTCACGGCCGGCGTAGACGGCGTCGGTCGCGACCGACAGGCGCAGTTCGGGCGCGCCCATGGGCGCGCGCAGGAGAAAGCTCTGCTCGACCTGGTGGACGCCGAGGTCATAGATCTCGACGAGTGCGCCGCGATCGAACGTGACGCGATTGCCGTTGCGTACCGGGAGGGCGGCGCTCTGGCCGTCGACGTGGAACGCGATGCGCGAGTTCTTCGGCGCGCGTGCGCCGAGCAGCGGCACGTACTCAGCGCCCGCGGGTCCGAAGCTCATCTTGTAGTTCGAGCCGGCGGCATAGAGCCGGCCGTCCGCGTCGACGTCGTGAAGCACGGTGTCGAGCGGGGGCGCCCCCGACGCGCGCAACTGCATCTCGATGGAGGGTGCAGGCGGGTTGAGCAGCGCAGTGGCAACGGTCAGGGCAAGAACGAGAGACATCGCATTCCTCCGATTGGACCCACGGGTCGTCGAAAGGAACACGCAGCGGACCGTCGACCACCGACACGGATTCCGACGGGGACGGAGGCGCGTCTGTCCCCGTCAGCCCGGATGGGGACGGAGGCGCGTCTGTCCCCGTTGCGAGGCCAGCGGCGCGATGCGGACGGGGACGGAGGCGCGTCTGTCCCCGTCAGCCGAGCAGGCGCAGCGCGGCCTCGATGCGGCGCACGCAGACGTCTTGGCCGAGGACTTCCATGGATTCGAGCAGCGGCGGCGTCGCGCGCTTGCCGGTGATCGCGACGCGCAGGCACATGAAGAAGTCGCCCATCTTGAAGCCGAGCGCTTCCAGCGCGGACTTCATCGGGACTTCCATCGCGTCCTTCGTGAACGGCGTGGTGCCGCGCACGACCGCGAGCGCGGACGTCAGCGCCTGCTTGCGCTGCTCCGGAGTGAGCTTTTTCGCCGCGTCGAACTCCGCGAGGTCGATCGTGATCGCGTCCGTGAAGAAGAACTGCGTCATCTCGTCGAACTCGACCAGCTTCTTCAGGCGTTCGCGGACGAGCGGCACGATGCGCAGCATCAAGCCGCGATCGAGCGTGCGGCCGCGCTCGGCGTAGAACGCGACGAGCTTGTCGGTCAACGCGTCGGTCGTCAGCGCGCGGATGTACTCGCCGTTCAGCCAGTCGAGCTTCGTGAGGTCGAACACCGGACTCGACGTCGTGATCGTTTCCGGCGCGAACTCTTCGAGCATGCGGTCGACGCTGAAGATCTCGGTGTTGTCGTTCGTGGTCCAACCCATCAGCGCGAGGAAGTTCAGCAGCGCCGCGGGCAGGTAGCCCTGCTCCTGATACCACTCGAGCGAGGTCGGGTTCTTGCGCTTGCTGATCTTCGACTTGTCCTGATTGCGCAACAGCGGCAGGTGGCAGAACACCGGCGGTTCCCAGCCGAACGCGCGATACAGCAGCAAGTGCTTCGGTGTCGACGGGATCCACTCCTCGGCGCGCATCACATGCGTGATGCCCATCAGCTTGTCGTCGACGACGTTCGCGAGGTGGTAGGTCGGGAAGCCGTCCGACTTCATCAGCACCTGATCGTCGACGTCCTTGTTCGCGATCTCGATGCGGCCGCGCAGCAAGTCGTCGAACGCCGTCGCGCCGTCGTCGGGAATGCGCAGGCGGATGACGAACGCCTCGCCCGCGGTCGCGCGGCGTGACGACTCGTCGGCCGGGATCTTGCGGCACAGGCCGTCGTAGCCCGGCGGCCGCTTCGCCGCGCGCTGGAACGCACGCAGCTCTTCGAGGCGCTCCGCGGTGCAGAAGCAGCGGTACGCCGTGCCGTTGTCGAGCAGCATCCGCGCATGGTCCGCGTAGATCGCCGAGCGCTCGGACTGGCGATACGGCGCGCACGGCCCGCCGACGTCCGGACCCTCGTCCCAATCGAGCCCGAGCCAGCGCAGCGCGCGATAGATCGCGTCCTCGGACTCGCGCGTCGAGCGCGTGCGATCGGTGTCCTCGCTGCGCAGGATGAACTGCCCGCCGTGCTTCTTCGCGAACGTGCGATTGAACAGCGCGACGTCGGCGGTGCCGACGTGAGGCGCGCCGGTCGGCGAGGGAGCGATGCGAACTCGAGGGGGGAAGCGACCCGGCGTCATCAGTGGACTCACTTGGAAGGAAGCCCGGTATTCAACGGGGTTCGGCGGGGTTGCGGAAGGGGGAGGTTGCGTTGGAGTGGGTCGGGGCGCGCAGGCGGGGCTGAAAGCTTCCAGGCTGCGCGGGTCTGGGGGTGTCAGACGAAGTGTGGACTTGGGTCGGTCGCGGCGGGCATCGGT
Organism: Planctomycetota bacterium; assembly: GCA_052034255.1. Classification (GTDB taxonomy): domain Bacteria; phylum Planctomycetota; class B15-G4; order B15-G4; family JADJEK01; genus JADJEK01. Next base: position 16,429 of record JBPOIU010000129.1, read on the forward strand.
GAGTTCACTCTTCAGGCATGCGGCCCGGGAAAAAGGCCGTGAGTTGTTTGAGCGTCATGAGCCAGCTGCCGACTCGCTTCTGCCACAGGGTGTGGAAGCGCGAGATGGCCATGTAGAGCAGCTTGAGCACGGCATCGTCGCTGGGGAAGTGGCCACGGTACTGGACCAGCTTGCGTACGCGTGAGTTGAGCGACT
>JBPOIU010000049.1:0-8923 GCA_052034255.1 Planctomycetota bacterium
GCTCCACAACACCATGCGCCCGAGCGAACGGTCCTCGACCACTCGGAAGCGGTTCAGCCAGGTCTGTCCGAGCACGCCGTCGGCGCCAGCTCCGACGAGCGCGTCGTTCACGATCACTTGAAGACCATTCGCCGACACTCCGCTGACGGTCAGCGACTGCAGCTTCGCCGTCGGGATCTCGTCGGCCGAAGGCTCGGCGGGATTGCGCACGCGCGGCAATGCGGCCACCGTGTAACCGGCCGCGCGCGCGGCGCCTTGCGTCAGCACGACGTCCCTCTGCCCCGCATCGATGCGCAGCTGCAGCGTCGCCGAACCGTTCACGCGCGCCGACACGATGATTTGCGCGGCGTTCGGAGCGAAGTCGAGCACGATCGAACCCGGCCCGCCCGCGAGGTCCGCCGCGCGTTGCGCCCGCGGCGCGGCCTCCGACGCGACGCGCGTATCGACCCGCGCGGCCTTACCGAAGAGATCGGCCGCGTACGCGAACTGACGCAACGCGAACGCGATCTCGCCGGCCGCGATCAACAGTCCGCCGTCGTTCTCGAACTTCGAGCCGACATTCGCCAGCAACCCCAGAGCTTCGGGCAATCGGCCCTGATTCCGCAACCGCGTCACGGCGTCGAGCAGGATGCCGCGCGCTTCGATCACCCACGTCGCGGCGCGCTCCGGTTCGAATTGACCCGCGCGCATCAACGCGTCGACGGCGCCGATCGCGTCGCCCAACGCGCCGAGGGCTCGCCCGCGCGCGGCGTGGAGTTCGGCCGCATCCGGCACGCGCGCCAATGCGGCGGCGAGCAGCGTGTTCGCGAGTTCCGGTTGCCCCGCGCCCGTCGACTCCCGCGCCGCCTCGCGCACCGCGAGCACCAGATCCGCGCGGGCTTCGTCGAGCCGTTGCGGCTCGACCGCCAACAGGTCGAGGAACGCGCGTGCCGCGTCGCCATAACGCCGCTGAGCCAACAACCGCTGGGCTTCGCGCAACCGCGAACCACCCGACAGCTGTCCGACCATCGCGCGGAATCGTTCGAGTGGAACGCTGACGCCGGGCCGATCCACCCACGCCGCGGCCACGTGCGTGGTCAGCGCGCGCCCATCTTGTCCCGGCACCAAGCCGACGACGCGTCCGTCGTCGTCCACCAGCACGCTCGGCGCCTTCGCGGGAGACTCGAGCTTCAACCGCGGGCCACCGGTGAACGGGTCCGGATCGCCGGGAGCGAACCACGTCATCGTCTCTTCGCCGCTCGCGTCGCGCTCGTCCGTCGCGATCAACGCGCCGGTTTCTTGTCGCACGATGGCGTCGCCGCGCAGGCCCTTGGACGTCGGCACGACTTCGCCCGCGACCTCGAGCAACGCGAGGTCGTACGCGGCGTCGTAGCGCGCGACGCCGAGCACGTCGTGGATCTGCCCGTCGCTGCCGCGGACGGAGGCGCGGGTCGCGCCCTCGATCGCCGACAACGGCGCGAGCACATGCGAAGGCCCGACCGCGATCGCGGGCGAGCGCGGCAGCGTCGCGTCGTCCTCGGTGATTCCGGCGAGACGCATGGCTCCGGTGCGATAGGGCGCATCCTGCGCCGTCGACGTTCCGTCGGGAGAGACTTCGTTCGCGTCGGCGGGCCGTGACGAGCGCGCGGCATCGAGCGCTTCATCCGGCGGCTCGACGGGAACCGGTGGCGGCGAGGTCGTCGCGCCGCGGTCGATCTCGATGATCTGCGGTTCCACGCGCACGACGTCGCGCACGGGCGCGGTGCGCCAACCGAGCCAGAATCCCGCGCCCGCCCCGACGACCGCTCCGAGTGCGCCGACCAAGCCGATCACCAGCCCCCAGCGCGGCACGGGTGGCGCGGGCGTCCGCGGCGCGCGCATCGTGCCGCAGCGATCGCAGAACACCGCGCCCTCGCGCAGTTCCGCGTCGCAATGCAGGCAGATGGCGGCTTCCGGTGCGGTGGGCTTCATGAGGTCGTCGTTCGGCGGGGCGAAGGCTGCTGCGCTCGGCTTCGGATGCTACCCATCGGCGAACGCATGCCGGTGACCGAGCTTCCGCCGGAATCCGGTCGGCGCATCACCGCGCGGCGCTGCGTATCCTTGACCGGCCATGACCGACACCACCGCAATCTCCCTCGTCGCACGCTTCCAGGACAGCCCCGCCGCTCGCGCGCTCGGACCGGCGGCGGAGGTGCGCCGCGCGGCTTTGCTGCTGGTCGAGGCGTCGTTTGCGGACCTCGGAGCGCACCCGCGCTTGCTCGACGCCGAGCAGTTGCGCGAATTGCTGTTCGAGCGCGTTGCGCGCCGACTCGGTGCGAAGGACGCGTTGGCGACGCTGATGCCGCGCGTCGTTCGCGCGTTCTACGCCTGGCTCACCGAGCACGAGATGGTCACGCACGCGTACGAGCTCGAAGCCGTGTTCGACGACGTCGACGCGGAGTTCGTCGGCCGCGTGCGCTCCGTCAAGGATGGCGAACGCATCGCGGGCGACGTCAAGCCGCTCGTCAGTCGCGGCACGAAAGTGGGTCGCAACGACCCGTGCCCGTGCGCCAGCGGCAAGAAGTTCAAGCAGTGCTGCGGCAAGAACGGCTGATCACTTCGATTCAGGCACCCGGATCGAGAGTCGAAAGCCTTGAGTTCCCACGCGCGTCTTCACTTCGTTGGCGATGCCGCCGCGCATCGTCTCGCCGCGAAGTGCATCGCGTAGGAACGGGGGAACGTCCGCGTCCTCGTCGGCACCGCGCGTCTTGTCGTCGTTGAGGAGAGCCTTCACATTGATCCACTTGGTCGAAGTGAGGACCAGGTACTGCTCGTTGAACGGCGTGTCAGACGGCCAATCCGACGGGATCTCGATGGCGAAGTACACCCTCCGCGGCGGCGCATTCGGCTCGAGGGGTACTTCCGCCTCCGCTTCCTGGTTGGGATTTGGATAGATCTGGAGCCGCTCGTGCTTCGGCGTCATCGCGATCACGTACACGAACAACGGCTCGTCGTCGTTGTTGCGGACTTCGATCGTGCCGACCTGCGTGTTCCCGGACCGCGGGTCGTGGGAGACCTCGAAGACGTGCTCCAGCCCGTTGCGGCGCGCGTTCAGCGGAATCGGAGAGGGTTCGCGGATGACCTTCTCGAGCTCCGTCCGCGTTGGATCATGCAACGCGATCTCGGAGCGGACGTCGCTATGTCGGCCGATCACGCGCACCAGCTGCTGATACGAGATCTCCTGGCGCAGCTTGTCGACCACGAACTCCCGCGCCGCGGCGCGCGCAGCGTCGTCCTTGAATCGGAGATCCTGGTCGACGATCACATGGCCATCCGGCGCCGTGATGAGAAGGCGGTCGGACGTCGCCGGCGCATCGAGTGATCCGTTCAGCGCGAGGTACTGCGGCGAGTCGTCGAACGTGATGCACTTCAGGTCACCGACCAGAGCCTTCGCAACACCCGTCGGGTCGCGAATCACGATGCGTCCCAGGCTCGGTGGGGCGCCGTACCAATCGGCGTAGACGGTGCCGTCCACCGGAATGGATTCGCTTTCGACCAAGGTCCCGGAACATGCGGCCGGATCGCATCGATCGATCACGGCGATGCCGATTCGTGTGCCGGAGCGATCGAAGACCTCGAGTTGAACGCCGATCTCGATGCCGGCGATCGAACCCGCGTCGATGTCGATGCGGTTCGAAACGAGTCGGGTCGCGACGAATCGACCGGGTGGTCGCCGATACGCGCCGGCGAACACGCGTTGCTGGAGATTGCCCGCCGGAACCGGATTCTGGTCCTGGTCGAGGTGTTGGAGATATCCCGCGAGGCGCCACATGACGCCGCTGTAGAGATCTCGATACGTCCAGGTCCCCGGCTGCTTCGCGACTTCGCGGAGCGTTTCGACCAAGAGCATGGAAAACACGCCGCGGGAGAATTTGTTGCCTTCGAGGTCTTGATCCCACTCCTGCGCGCCTTCGTACTTCCTGCACGCGGCGAGATGGACGTAGCGATCGGAGGGCGGCCGGCGCGGGTCGTCGTCCTCGAGGAACGGCACGGACTTCGGCCACGCCTTCGGCAACGTCTTGATGGACACTCCGAACTTGCCTTCGGGCGCCATGCGGATGGGGGTCTTCCGTCGTGGCGCGCCGCGTGTTCCGCCCGCCGAATGGCATGCGTCGGTGACGACGCAAACGTGCGCGCCGCGATCGATCAACGGCGTCATCAGCGACAGCAATTGGTCATCGGTGAGGTCGTGGCGGCCTTGCGCGTCGTCGAGGCGACTGTCCCACAGCACGTACGAGGTGTCGCCGATCCACTCCGTTTTCGCGTCCCGCGGCGCGTAGTCCTTCACGATCGATCCGTGCCCGGAGAAGTAGAGGAAAACGACGTCGTTCGGTTTCACCGACGGGATCAGCCAGGATTCGAACTCGCCGAGGACTCGCGCGAGCGTCGCCTCGCGGTTCACCAGGACGTGGACGTCTTCCGAGGCGAATTGGAACTCGGATGTGAGTACGCCATCGAGGGCAGCGACGTCGTTCGCTGCGCCGAAGATCCGTTGGAACGCGCCCATGCCCTGGGGTGGGTAGTCGTGCACACCGATCAACAAGGCGAACTTGCGCGGCGCGGTCGGTGGAGCAGCCGGCGCTGGGTTGGTTGTCCGACCTTCCGGCGCATCCTGGATCCATGGGACCACGAACAACGACAGGCCGAAGGCAACGAGTGGCGACAACATGGCGGTCTCCAGGTGTCTCCGAATGGCACTGGCTGGGCCGGGTGGCACGCGCGTCGAAGGGGAGCCCCAGCCCCAGGCGAAGGATCAAACCACCTCGAATTCCCGCTGTCGCCGACGATTTCCCGCTTCACGGCTCGACGGGCGCGCGGATCCTGTCGTGACGTCGTCGATACGTCGTCACCTCGCAAGCGCTGGTTACGGTCGTGATCGTGTCGCGGTAACGCCGCCCCCTTCTCCGTCGGAGTTGCGCGGTTTCCGCTGAACTCGCGAGCTCCGGCGTTCGTCGCAAGCCCGCCTGGAACGACGCCCCCGGTCGTAACGAGGAACTGCCATGGTCGTGACTTGGAATGAAGAGAACGCCGCACACCTGCTGCGGCGTGCCGGTTTCGGTCCACGCCCGCCGGAGGTCGCGTCCGCGGTGAAGAAGGGCATGGCGAAGACGATCGCCGGCCTGTTCAAACCGTGGAAGAAGTCCGACAAGCTGCCGAAGAAGCCGAAGACCGATTCGCTCGAGGACCTTCAGGCGTGGTGGCTGCGACGCATGCTGGCCACGAAGAGTCCGCTCATCGAGAAGATGGCGCTGTTCTGGCACAACCACTTCGCGACCGCGTTGAGCAAGGTCGAGCGGCTCCCGTTGATGCATCAGCAAAATCGAACGCTGCGCAAACTCGCGGTCGGCAAGTTCTCGACGCTCTGTCTCGCCATGGCGCGCGATCCTGCGATGGTCATCTGGCTCGACAACATCTCGAACATCGCGTCCGATCCGAACGAGAACTTCGCGCGCGAACTGATGGAGCTGTTCACGACCGGCGTGCTCGACGCGGCCGGTCAACCGAACTACACGGAGACCGACGTCCAGGAGAGCGCACGGGCCTTCACTGGCTGGACGCTCGACGACAAGTTCAAGTTCGTGTTCGACCCCGCGAACCACGACTTCGGGACCAAGACGTTCCGCGGGCAAACGGCGAATTTCGACGGCACCGACATCGTCGCGATGCTCGTCGTCGATCCGGCGACCGCGCGCCGGCTCGCGTGGAAGTCGTGGTCGTTCTTCGCGTACGAAACGACGCTCGACGATCCGGTGCTCGATCCGTTGGTGGCCGCGTATCTCGCGAACGACACTTCGATCACCGCGCTGTTGAAGGCGATCTTCGAGAGGGACGAGTTCTATTCGGCCACCGCGAAGCGCGCGCGTGTGAAGAGCCCTGCCGAGTTGCTGGTCGGCGCGCTGCGCCAACTCGGGGCGAAGATCTCGAAGTCCGACACCGGCGTGTTCGAAGCGGCGAATGCGATGCAAGCGCTCGGACAGTCGATCTTCGAGCCGCCGACGGTCTTCGGTTGGAAGGAGGGCCTGCAGTGGATTTCGACGAATGGCCTGCTCGAGCGGCTGCGTCTCGCCGAGACGATCGCCGACGCGCGCACGAGTGAAGGTGCTGGATTCGTCTGGAATCCGGCGAAGCTGCTCGGTCCGAAGAAGAAGCAGGCGGCGCTGACGGCCGCCGATGTCGTGGCCGCCGTGCTCGGCGCGCTATCGCAGAGCGACGCGCTGCAAGCCACCGTCGCGACGCTCGAGAGCTACCTCCAGACCGACGAGAACGGCCAACCCGTGACGTTCTTCGTCGAGCCCGCGTCCATTGACGTCAAGGTGCGTGGCCTGGTCGCGTTGATCCTGTCGTCGCCCGAATACCAGATCGCGTGAAGGAGGCTCCTCCCATGAAACTCGATCGTCGAGAGTTCTTGCGCTGCGGCTTGATGACCGGTGCGGCGGCGACGTTGAGCACGAGCGCCTTCTTGCGGACGCTGCGTGCGGCGCCGGGAGTCGGCGGAGTGAACCTCGTGCTGATCGAATTGTTCGGCGGCAACGACGGCTACAACACGGTCGTGCCGTTCGGAGTCGATGGCGGCGCGTACTACTCGCTCTATCGCAGCGCGATCGGCGTCCCCGAAAACCAAGTGTTGAAGATCGCCGGGCAACCCGTCGGCTTTCATCCGCAGATGGGTGCGCTGAAGGCGCTGTTCGATCAGGGTCGCGTCGCGCTGGTGCAAGGTGTCGGGTATCCCGATCCGAGCTTCTCGCACGAGGTCGCGCAGCGCGATTGGCATTCCGGGACGCCCGGTGTGTCCAGCGCGAGCGGCTGGCTGGGGCGCTATCTCGGGCTCTATCCGGCGCCGTCGTTCCCGTACGCCGCCGAACTGGACAGTCACCTGCCGCTGCTGACGGCTGGCGCGAGCGGCTTCGTTCCGGCGATTCCATACCTCGACGACTTCACGTTCCCGATCGATCCGTTCCACTTCGAGGACGGTACGAATCGCAAGAACTCGTATCTGGCGCTCGCGAACGCGGCGAAGCTGCAGGCGGGACGACTCGGTTCGATCGCGGGCGTCGGCGTCGACCTGTTGCAGTTGATCGATGCGTTCCAAGCCGTTCCCGGGTTCAACCACGTCGGTCAATACCCCGACCATTGGTTCGCCGATTCACTGAAGCTGTGCGCGCGCTTGATGAACTCGGGCCTCGGTCTGCAGATCTTCCATTGCGGCATCGGCGGGTTCGACACCCACGCCGATCAGAATCTCGACGGCTACCACGGCAATTTGCTCGAGGTGCTGTCGCAATCGATCGCGGCACTCCATGCCGATTTGACCGCGGCGAATCTCGCGAGCTCGACGCTGTTCGTCGTGTTCTCCGAGTTCGGCCGAACGCTGTACCAAAACGGCTCGCTCGGCTGCGATCACGGCACCGTGAACCCGGTGCTGGTCATCGGAGACCCGATCCTCGGTCACGGCGGCGTCGTGAACCCGCATCCGTCGCTCGACCCCGGCAATCTGACGGACTTCAGCGAGGCGCAGACCGCGATCGACTTCCGCGACGTGTTCGGAACGATCGTGAAGCGCCACTTCGGCGAGTCGGGCGCAAACCTCGCCGCCGTGTTCCCGAACCACACCGTCACCGACCTCGGGTTCCTCGGATAGCGGTCCGTTGAAGCGACCCCGCGCGGGGCCGTTGGATAGAGTCGGAGTTCGGCCGACGATTTCCGCCGGTGGCGAGCCCGAGAATCCAATTTCGAAGCCGAGGAGATTTCCGATGCACAAGGCATGGGGCGTGGGGGTGTTGTTGGTGGTCGCGATCTCCGCGTTCGCCGTCGCTCAGAAAGGGCCGAAAGAGCGCGACAGCACCCGCGGCGAGCCGTTCCGCGTGGTCGTCGTGCAACCGGTCCTGTCCGCCGCAACTCGTTTCGTGGACAGGAATATTGACTACGCGGAGACGAAAGAGGTCGCCACCGTCTTGGCGCAGCTGAACGCCGAGGGTTACGACCTGGTCCAGATCGAAGCGCTCAACGAGGACGCGCTCGCGATTCTCGCGAAGCTCCGCTGAGACCGCTCGGCGAGCCTGGGTCGGGACGGGCCGTTCGGACGGTCGCCGCGGTCGGGCCGCTTGCCAACCCCCGAGGAAGCGGGGCATACTCTCGCGACTTCGTTCAGGAAGGAGCGGGCTCGAGACCTCCCCCGACCAAAGATCAGGGTCGCGAGCCGCATTACCCAGCTTTCAGGAGCCTCTCGATGAAGCGCTTGCTCTCGTCCGCCGTTGCCGCGCTCGTGCTCGGTTCCATCGCGACCGCGATGTGTCCGTTCACGACGTTGTTCTTCCAGTACGGCGCGGGTTGCGCGCCCTCCACGCAGGCCCCGCCGATCCTGAACGGTCAGGTCGACGGCGGCATGACCTGCGGTGTCATGATCGACCTCAACGTCCAGCAGCCGTGCGGGCATTGCGGCGTTTTCGTCAAGAGTGAGTGGCTCATCCTCGGCGTCCAAGCCGTGAACATCCCGATCTCGAACGGCTGCGCGCTGCTCGTGTCGCCGGACATCATGTTGCCGCTGCCGCCGGCGATCGGTTCGACGGTGCTGCAAGGCGACTTGCCGCACGACCCGTCGCTGATCGGCAAGTCCTTCTACATGCAGGGTGTGATCGAGCGCGTCGCGACGTTCGGCAACACGACCGACATCGAAGTTTCGAACGGTCTCGAGATGCGCATCGTCCCCTGACGCTCGGGCCGCATGGCCGGATGGTTCTGACCATCCACGCAGGCGGGGGCTTCGCCCCAGCCCCCCGGCCTGATGAATGCGGGGGCTTCGCCCCCGCGGCCCCCTCATTCGACCGCTTCGCGGGCGGACGACCAATTTGGGGGCGCACAAACCGCGCAGGGCCCACGTTGGGAACACCCCCCCCCCTGAAGCCGG
>JBPOIU010000251.1:0-24112 GCA_052034255.1 Planctomycetota bacterium
CCTCGTCGCCGAGGATCGGGCGCCACGAGTCGATCACGTCCTGCGCGGTCTCACCGTCGTCGCCGATCCACACGAACAGCGGAACCGGCGTCGTGCCGCGCGGCATGTGCAAGCGGAACTCGTGCTCGCGCGCGATCGTGACCGCCGCCGCGCCGTCTTGTTCGCTGCGCGCGCGCGCGTGGACGACGACGCGCAGATCGGCGATCGGCTCGTCGCCCTCGAACTCGACGGCATCGACGTTCGTCGAGGTCTCGATCGCGATGGTCACGATGCGCGCGTTCGGCTTGCGCTGCTGGAGTTGCCAGACCGTGCCCTGCCAACGCTCGCTGTGGAAGCCGCCGTTCACGTGCAGCACGACGGCGCCGGGATGGGCGTCGAGCGCATCGGCGCACGATTCCGCCATCGTGTTGTCCCACAGGTTCTGGCCGTCGAACAGGCGACTCGAGTCGCCGCTGTTCGGCATGGCGAGAGCGCCGTGCGCGCGCGTGACGTTGTCGACGCGAGCCCAGTACTCGGGCGGGTTCTCGATCAGCGTGCGCGGCACGAATGCCTTCTCTTCAGCGGTCAGCGCGTCGTAGGCCGCCTGGCCTTCGCGCGTGAGCTTGCGCCGCAGCGTGGCCGGGATGTTCGAGGCGACGACGGGGACGCCGAACGCCTTCGCGTCCTCGATCATCGGGCGGTAGTCGGACGGATAGTTGCCCCACGGGCGCGAGCGCGCGAGGAACGTCGGTTCGTCGATGCGGCCGTTGAGGTAATCGTCGAGCGCGGATTGGGCGTCGCGTTCGAACATCTCCATCGCGAGCACGGTGCGACGGCGCGCGAACCCGGATCGTTCGAGGTCCGGATCGGCGAGCAGCGCGAGGACGGCGCGTTCGAGCTCGTGCGTCGCGCGGTCGAGATGCGTCTCGCCGAGGAACACGACGTCGGCGTCCGCGATCGCGCGCGCGATGGCTCGCATCGGGTCGCCGTCGAGTTCCTGATTCGTGCGGCCGTCGAACACACGCGTCGAGCGCGCGAGCAGCGCCGGGATGCGTTCGCTCGTGGGGAGCGGGCCCTGCGTCTTGGGGGGCAGAAGGCCGCACGCCGACAGGAGCAAGGGGGCGCACGACGCTGCGACGATGCGAAGGGACGACATGCGGACCTCGAACTCGGGACGGAGGCGACGGAAAAGCGCAGAGGGTACGTCGACTTGGCGCTCAAGGCGACCCCGGTTGCATCCGATGAGACAGACACCCTCGACTCCGTGGGAGTCCGCGCCGATGTCCGACCGTACGTTCGCCGTCCTCGACTCGACGAGCGCGTTGCGCTCGGTGACGGCGCTGCCGCCGCTGCCGGTGGTCGACGTCGGACGCCACGAAGAAGCCTGTGCGTTGCTGTTGCGCCGACTCGGGTTGGACGCGCAGGCGTTGCGCGACCGCACGGTCTGCGACGTGAACGGGATGGGCGGGCTTGCGCTGGGGCTCGCGCTCGCGGGAGCGCACGTCTGGTCGGTGCCGCAGGACGAGGCGCGTGGCGAATGGACCGCGCGGTGGTTCCAGAAGCAGCGCAAGACGCTGCGTCAGACGAGGGATCTCGACGTCGTGAAGGATGCCGACTTCGTCGTCTTCGGCGATGGCGATACGGCGTTGCACGATCCGATGGGGCGGTTGCCGCAGGTCCTCGGCGCGCTGCGTCCCGGCACTCACGCGATCGTGTTCATTCCGGAGCGACACGCGCGTTTGCGCAGCGTGCTGCGCTTGCGGGTGCTGGCGCAGATCGCGCATGGTCGGGCCGAATGGGATCGCGCTGCTCTGCGGCTGTTCCCGCGGACGACGATGTCGGTCGGCGGCCAGGGAACGCGATCGCACGGGTTCGGCCTCGAGGAGCGCATGCCGGGGCCTCTACCGCTGTTGCCGACACGGGCCGAGTTGCTCGCAACGGTCGAGGCGGCAGGATGCGAGGTTCGTGCCGTCGATCCGAGCGCGGGCCTCGCGGCCAGCGACGCTCGTCTCGACGCGATCTGGTCGACCTGGCCGCAGGCCGGCGAGTCCGCGGCGTCCGACCTGGTCGACCTCGAACGGCGGATTGCCGCCCGCGACTACGACGAGCAGGATCTGCGCCTGTTGGACGCACCGGACGAACTCGACCGCGTCGCGTTCTGCGTCCGGGCAAACGGGGTCAGCCCCCGTGCGAAGTCGCACGGGGGCTGACCCCTTTTTCCGACTTGGCTGCAACCGACGACTCCCTGGCGGGATAGTCCGCGTTGCTCATGCGCTCGTCCACCCGCGACTCCGTCGATTCCGAGTTCGAACTGCGCTTGGCGGCCGCGGTGCCGTCGTTGCGCGCGTTCGTGCGCCGGGCGGCGTCGCGCGACAGCGACGACGTGGTGCAGGAAGTGTTGCTGCGCGCGTGGACCTATCGGGCGAGTTGCCGGCCCGACGTCGAACTCGAGCCGTGGCTGATGAAGATCGGCGTGCGCGTCCTGCTCGCGCGGCGAGGATCGGCCTCGCACCTGTCCTTCGACGTCGGAGAGCACGACGTCGGACAGCGCGATCGCGAGCTGGTCGACCCGGACGAACTCGCGCGGACACTCGCGACCTTGCCGACGCGGGAGCGCGAGGTCCTGCTTCGCGCGCATCGCGACGGCGAATCGTTGCGCACGATCGCGGCGACCTACGGCGTGCCCGTGAACACCGTGAAGTCCTGGCTGCATCGCGCGCGGCGGCGCGTGATCGCGACGGGACTCGCGATGGTGATCGTGCTCGGCGTCGGTGCGGGGTTGACGCGGATCACGCCGGCGCGTCCGGCGGGATCGGTGTTGGAGTTCCGGGCGAGCGTCGAGGTCGTGACGCGCACGACGATCGAGACGCGCACGTGGAGCGCCTTGGCCTCGACGTGGGAGATTCGAACGCGCGGAGCGCTCGGCGATGTCATCGCATCGCACGAGGTCCGCACTCTTGGGAGTTCCCGATGAACCTCTGGATCGCCGCGAGTTGCGTCGTGGCGTTGGGCGTCACGCTGGCTCAGGACCGAGCCGAATCGAAACTCGAGCTGTACGACGTCCGCGACCTCGTCGTGGCGTCGGATCCCGCGGCGAACGACGCGGGAACTCTCGAGTTCCTGCGCACGGTGCTCGAACGCGCCGCGCTCGCCGAGTCGTCGCACGCGCAGATCACGTGCGCGAACGGAGCGATCGTCGTACGCGGGACGGGCGCGGATCAGTCCACGATCCGCGACTACCTGGATCGCATGCGCCGCGATGCCGAGAGCACGTACACGGTGAACGTGACCTTGGTCGAGCTCGGTCCGGACGGCGTCGACGCGGCGGCGGGCCCCGTCGTGGTCGACTCCCCGCCTCCGGTCGAGCGCGAACTGTTCGACTCTCCGCTGCTCGTGCGGCCATTGCGTCGCGGGATGGTCGATGCCACGCGCACTCAGGAGTACATCACCGGGTATCGCGTCTACCACGACGTGCTGCCGCTCGCGGGGCGCCTCGTGGTGCCGCAGATCGAGTCGTTCGCCTCCGGTGCCCACTTGGACGCTCTCGTCGCTCCCATGCGGGGCGAAGCGGTCGCCTTGAAGTTGCGTGTCCAGCACGTCGCGGTCGACGAGCCGGTCGCGACGGAAACCACCGACTTGGGTCCGATCGCGACTCCGAAGCTGCGGACATCGACGGTCGACTCGGTGCTGGAGTTGGGACCGGGCACGATGGCGGTGCTGGCGCTCCCGGGGGAGGGCACGCCGAGAACGGCGTTCCTGGTCGAGGTGACGGCGAACCGCTGACGAGCCGGGTCCGTCGCTCACCTGCCGCCGCGGCCCGTCTCGAATTCGGAAGGGGTCGGCCCCGTTTTCCCCGATCGACGGGCGGATGCCGGCCAGCGGTCGTCGAAATCGGGGCGGTCCGCCTTTTGGCGGTGGAGCTTTCGCGGTCGGTGCCGACCGCTACAACGTGACGTTTTGGCTTCCGTCCGGATCCAGACGGCATCGTGACCGCTCCCGCCTTCCGCATCGAACGCACCGACCGCGACGGATCCGTCCGTCTTGCGTTCGCTGGGCGTTTCGAGAGCACCGCGCTGGCGCCGCTGTGGAGCGAGCTCCGTTCCGAAATGCTCGCGTCCGGCGGTCCGTTCGTGTTCGACCTCGCCGACGCGACGGCGATGGACGGTGGGTCGATGGCGCTGGTGCTCGGGCTCAAGGTTGAGCTCGAATCGGCGCGCCTGCGCGTCGAGGTCACGGGCGCGAGCGGGGGTGTCGCGCGCTTGCTGGCGATCCTCGGCGGAGCGCCTCCGAAGCCGACGCTGAAAGGCCCGCCCACCCGCATCGGGATCCTCGATCAGATCGGTCAGTTCGCGGCGCTGCTCGGCTCGCGCTTCGTCGAGAACCTGACCTACATCGGCGACGTCACCGCCTCCGCCGCGCGTGCGATCGTGCGGCCGTCGACGTTCAATGGTCGCGACCTCGGGCGACTCGTCGAGCGCACCGGCGCGGACGGCTTGCCGATCGTGCTGCTGATCAACTTGCTCGTCGGTGTCACGCTCGGCATCCAGGGCGCGATCCAACTCGAGCAATACGGCGGCAACATCTACATCGCCGACCTGGTCGGCATCGTCGTGACGCGCTCGATCGGCCCGTTGATGACGGCGATCATCGTGGCCGGTCGCTCGGGCGCCGCGTTCGCCGCCGAGCTCGGCACGATGAAGGTCTCCGAAGAAGTCGACGCCATCCGCACGATCGGCCTCGATCCCGTGAGCTTCCTCGTGCTGCCGCGCGTGCTGGCGTTGTGCATCGCGGTGCCGTTGCTCGCGTTGTTCGCCGACGTCGCGGGCGTGTTCGGCGGCATGATCGTCGGCATCACGAGTCTCGACCTCTCGCCCGACAACTACCTCGATCGCACGCGCGTCGCGCTCGAACTGCGCCACGTCGGCACGGGCATCGTGAAGAGCCTGTTCTTCGGCCTCGCGATCGCGGTGATCGCGTGCCGTCGCGGCCTCGCGACGCAAGGTGGCGCGGAAGGCGTCGGTCGCTCGACGACGTCGGCCGTCGTCACGATCATCTTCTGGGTCGTCGTGCTCGAAGCCATCTTCACTTCGTTGTTCCAAGTGTTCGGAGTCTGACGTGATTCGCGTGAAGGACCTCGCCATCGGCTACGGCACGCGCGTGCTGATGCAAGGCCTCGAGTTCGAGGTCCCGCGCGGCGACGTGTTCGTGATCCTCGGCGGCTCGGGCTGCGGCAAGTCGACGTTGCTGCGCAACCTCGTCGGCCTCGAACGCCCGTTGCGCGGCACCATCGACATCGAAGGCGTCACGCACTTCGCGGACGTCGGCGCGCCGCCGCAGTTCGGCGTGATGTTCCAGTCCGGCGGCTTGTTTGGCTCGATGACGCTGTGGGAGAACGTCGCGCTGCCGCTGCAGACGTGGACGGAACTCGAGCCGCAGGCGATCGACGTCGTCGTGCGCTCGAAGCTGAAGATCGTCGGTCTCGACGGCTACGAGAACCACCTGCCGAACGAGATCTCGGGCGGCATGAAGAAGCGCGCCGGCATCGCGCGCGCCTTGGCGCTCGACCCGCCGCTGTTGTTCCTCGACGAACCGTCCGCGGGCCTCGACCCGATCAGCGCCGTCGAACTCGACGAGACGATCGTGACGCTGAACGAGAGCCTTGGCATGACCACGGTGATCGTCACGCACGAGCTGCAGAGCATCTTCAAGATCGCGCGCAACTGCATCATGCTCGACCGCGAGGCGAAGGGGATCATCGCCCACGGCGATCCGCGACGACTGCGCGACCACAGCACCGATCCGCGCGTGCTGCGCTTCTTCAATCGTCAGTCCACGCGCAGCGGCGCGGCCTGAGCTTTCGGACCGGAGACGTCGGATGAGTGCGACCACCACCAACCGCTGGAAGCTCGGCCTGTTCGTCGTCGCGAGCACGACGTTCGCGCTGGCGACGCTGTTCTGGCTCGGCGCGCGCGCGTATTCGCGCGAGACGATCGCGGCCGTCACGTACTTCGACGAATCGGTCCAGGGGCTCGATCCGGGCGCGCCGGTGAAGTTCCGCGGTGTGAAGATCGGGACGGTCACGAGCGTCGGCGTCGCGCAGGACCAGCGCCACATCGAAGTCCACAGCGAGTTCTTCCGCGACGAGATCGAGCGCCTCGGCGTGTCGGGCCTCGGCGAGTTCGGTGCGGGGCAAGGCCAGTTCCTGCTGCCCGATCTGCGCGCGCAAATCGCGTCGGCCGGCATCACCGGCTTGAAGTTCCTGCTGATCGACGTGTTCGATCCCGACAAGTTTCCGCCGCCGCCCCTGCCGTTCGCGACCGCGTGGAACTACCTGCCCGCGGCGCCGTCGACGCTGAAGTCGGTCGAGGACGCGCTGCAAGACGTGCTCGAGCGTCTGCCGCAGGCCGGCGACGAGTTCATGGCTCTACTGCGCCAGACGAACGGCGTGGTGCAGCAGATCTCCGACGAGAAGATCCCCGCCGAGACGCGCGAACTCCTGCAGCGCGGCCGATCCGTGCTCGAGAACGGCAACAAGCTGCTGACGACCGCGGAGAAGCGGCTCGGCGAACTCGACCTCGAGGGCATTCAGGGCTCGGTGCGCGCGTTGCTGACCGACGCGCGGACGTCGCTGGACACGATGCGGCGGATCCTCGATGCGGTCGACGCGAAGGACGGTTTGTTCCAGACGACGGTGCGCCGGGTCGACGCGCTGTCCTTGACCGTCGAGCAAGCGCTGCGCGACGCGCAAGTCGGCGCGACGACCGCGGCGCTGCGTGATTCGGCCGAGCGCATCGCGGTGGCGTCCGACCGCTTCGCGACGTTGTCCGACGACTTGGAACTCACTCTCGAACGCATGCGCGACACGCTCGATGCCGTGCGCAACTTGTCCGACACGTTGCGCAAGGATCCGGCGAGCGTGATCCACGGGCGTGAGGCGAAACCCGCGACGAAGGAGGATTCGCGATGACTCTGCGATGGTTCGCCGTTCTTTGCCTGTTGGCGTGTGCCGGTTGCTTGTCGAAGCCGTCGGTCCTCGAGGTGCGCACGTTCGTGCCCGCGCTCCCCGAGGTTGCGCCGCCGGACGCGCGAGCGCCCGGTTTGCGCGTGCGGCTCGATCGCGTGCAATCGGCGGCGCATCTCGACGAGGCCATCGTGTGGCAGCAGTCGGCGACGGAGTGGGGCCGCTACGACGATCGCGTCTGGCTCGAGAAGCCGTCGCACGTGCTGCAGCGCGAGCTCGAACGCGAGCTCTTCGAGCGCCGCGGCTGCGTGCGCGTCGACGGTCGCTTCGACGTCGTCGTGGGCGCCGAGTTGTCGCATTTCGAAGAAGTGCTCGCGCCGAAACACGAGGCGAGCGTCGCGGTCGTCGTGACGTGGGGCGGGCCCGACGGAACGCTGCGCCAGAGCACGAAGAGCGCGCGCATCGCGATCGAAGGCGATGATCCGGCAGCCATGGCGCAAGCGATGGGTCAGGCCATCGGCCAGGTCACTGCCGAGGTCGCTGCGCTCGTCACGGGCACTGGGGACGGGTGAGGGACAGACGCGCCTCCGTCCCCGTCACGCGCCCGTCGAGACGGGGACAGACGCGCCTCCGTCCCCGTCGGCTCCGTCAAGACGGGGACAGACGCGCCTCCGTCCCCGTCGGCTCACTTCGACTCGAGGTAGCCGACTTCCTTCAGCACCTCTTGCGCGGCCAGCGCGACCGCCCAGCGCGTCGTTTGCCGGCGCTTGCGCCACTCGATCAGGTGAGCGTCCCAGCGCTCGCGCTTCGTCTCCGTGATCTTGTCCATCGCTTCCACGAAGCCATCGCGCGTCTTCGTCGCCGCGAGCGCCGTCGCGATGCGGCTTGGATCCGACCCGTTCTCTTCGAACAGGTACATCAAGCGCAGGCGCAAGCCCTCGAGTTCCTCACGTAGGGCACCTTCATCGTTCAGGAACACGCGCGCTGCCGACTCGATGAGCGTGCGGTGGTCGCGCAGCTTCGTGAACGACTGCTTGATCGACTCGTAGAGCTTCGCCTGCTTCCCGTCGGGCGGGATCGGCGACACGAACGAGCGGTCGTTCAGGATGTGGCGCGCGAATGCGATGACATCCGCATCCGGCATCTCGACCGTCGCGCCCGAACGAAACGCGTCGTAGATCGTGATGTGTTTGAACGCGGCTCCCAGTCGGTCGCAGTACACGTGCCCGAAGTAATCCGCGAGCTTGTCCAGCTTCGCGTCGAAGTCCCACTTCCGCATCAACCACGCGGCGAGCAAATCCGTGTCGGGGACGTTGCCCGCGAGCAGGTCCCAGTACTCCTCGTCGACGGTGGCTTGAAAACCGAGGCTGACGACGTCGGTCGTCGCGAAGTCGTAGCGCACGCGTTCGAGATACGGCGCCGGGTCGATCCAGACCTGCATCAGGCCTTCCTGCTCGAGGGCGTACGACGAGTCGTCGGGCTCGAAGTGCCGTGTCGCCTGCACCGGCGCGTATTCCTCGCAGGTGTAGAACACCGGCTCGCGCGGCGGCGCCACCTTGATCTCGCGCCGCGCTCGGTCACGCAGTTCGAGCAGCTTGCGGACCTCCGGGTCGGCCAGCGCCTCGATCTTCGCCTTGGCCTGCGCGAGCAACTGGGCCTTGGTTTCCCCGTCGGCCGCGGCGAATCGATTCCATGCGACCGTCAGCGGGTCCTCGGCCACCTCGCCCTGAACCTCCTCCTGCGGCGACGGAGCGAGCGTCGCGGCGGCGGTCCGACCGACCGTCGCGTCCTGCGCGGCCGCAGGACCGTGGACGAACGCGGCGACGCCCAACGCAACGGCGCATGAGGCGAACATGAGGATCGGGGTGCGATTCATGGCTTCATCTTGGCGGGAGGATCGGCTCGGTTGAAGCCTCGGTACGACCTGCCACCGCGGAAAGATGCGCCCGAAGGCGTCCTCGCTCTTGAAGGTGCGGAACTCGACTTACGAGAATCGAGCCGTGCACCGATTCCATGCCAGCCTCCTCTGCGTCGTCGGCGTGCTGTTCGCCGGATGCGACACCGCGCGCGAGAAGATCGAACGCTTCGAGCAGGGCACGCGCCCCGACGAGCCGCTGCCGGTGGTTCCGCCGGCGCCGCTCGGCCCGGGCGAAGCTCCGCCGCCGCCACGTGTGATCGTGTTGGTCGTGCCCGGACTCGGCGGGGAGCTCGTCGCGCGTGGCATCGACGAGGAGTTCCTGCCCAACCTGCGACGGTTGAAGGCGGACGGGGTGCTGTTGCTCGACACGCCGGCAATCGGCTCGCCGGTGTCCGCGTGCGCCTCGTTGTTCACCGGCACGAATCCGGGCGAGCACGGCGTCGCCGCGGTGCCGCCGGACGCCCTCGGGTACGCGGCCACGACGACCACGCTCGGCGCGGCGATGGCGGATGCGCCGAGCACCCTCGCCGGAACGAGCGTGCTCGTGCCGAGTCCACGCATGGTGCGCCCGACGGTGTTCGACGCGTTGGGTGACGCCGGGGTGCGCTCGCTGGTGCTGCGCGCGCCGCTGCTCGTCCACTCGACGTCGCCGGCGGTTCGCGCCCTGTCGTCCGGTGCGATCCCCGGCCTCGACGGGACGAGTGCGACCTTGTTCGTCGAAGGGCTGACAACCGCCGAGCGCGTTGCCGACCACGGGACACGCATCGTGCCGGCCACGGTCGCGACGCAAGACGTCTCCGAGGACGTGTTCAGCCTCGAACTCCTTGGTCCCGCTCGCCTCGACACGCCGACGCAGCGTTCGACCACGACGCTCGAACTCCGTCTGTCGTGGGACCGCGCGCGCGGCACGCTGCGCACGTCCGACACCGGGCGCAAAGGACTCGCGATCCGTGCCGGCCGTTGGTCGGGACCCGTGCGCCTGCGCTTCTCGCTGGCCGACGGGTTGGACGTATTCGCCCGGACGCGGCTCTACTTGAAGCCGCTCGGAACGAAGTCGATGCAGCTCTTCGTCGCGGCGCCGGAGCTCGATCCCTCCGGCCTGCCATGGCGAGCCACGTCGACGCCGCGGGAACTCGCGAGCGCCCTCGATCAGCGCGTCAGCGGCTTGCCGTCGAGCGTGTCGCCGTTCCTCGCCGGGCCGATCGCGGACGGGGTGCTCGACGTGCGCGACGCGACGGCGTTGCTCGAGCAGCAATCGAACGCGGAACGCGCGCTGTTGATGAGTTCGATCGTCGAGCGCGACACGCAGCTGATCGTGCACTGGCTCGATCTGGTCGAGCACGTCGCGCGCCTCGGTGGCGGCAACGGTGACGCACAACAGAGTCTGCCCGTCGAGTTCTTCGGCAAACGCGTGCGGCGTTGGCGACTCATCGACGCCGCGGCGGCCGAGCTCGACCAAATCGTCGGTCACGCCATGAGCGCGGCCGTGTCGGGCGAGCTCGGACCGGAAACCACGGTCGTCGTCTGGGCGCCGTACGGCGGTGTCGCCGGCGAGCGCAAGGCGGGCTTCTTCGGCATGAGTCGCGTCGTCGACGGCGAAGTCGCGCCGCCGCTCGCCGAGGACGTCACCGCGACGGTGTTCCGTCTGCTCGGCAAGACGCAGCCGTCGTCGATGACGGGCCGAGCCCTCGACGTCGGCGTCCGCATGAGCCGCTTCCCGCTGAGTGAGGTCAGCGCGCGCCTCGAGGCGGAACCGGAGCCCGACGCCGACGACGAGTGAGGCGGAGCGCGGCGCATTGACGAGCCGGTGACACGTCGCCGTAGCCTCATTGGTCTACGTTCACAGCCCGGGGAGCCCATCCGATGAAGCTCACTGGTCGGGTCGTTGGCGTCGCTCTATTCGTCGCAGCACCGCAAGCGCAAGACGACGACCTCGCGCCAGGCGCGATCTTCGTGTCGTCGCGCGACTACGCGACCCGCAGCGTCGACGCGTGGAGCGCCGAGTTCGAGCGCAGCGAGTTCACTGCGCACGACGCTCTGTGGAGTGTCGTCCGGCACGGCGACTCCCCGGAGACCCGCGCGCGACTGCTCGACTGGGCGGATCGCACCAAGGATGCGTCGCGTCGCGTC
This sequence comes from Planctomycetota bacterium, assembly GCA_052034255.1. GTDB lineage: Bacteria > Planctomycetota > B15-G4 > B15-G4 > JADJEK01 > JADJEK01. Next base: position 10,989 of record JBPOIU010000251.1, read on the forward strand.
GAGATCGACGCCGTGCTGCATCACTGGGGCGTCGAGCACCTCTGCGCACAGGACTTCGACTCGCGATACGAGGACGCGCTGTTGCCCGACATCGAGGACTCCGCGGAAACGGACTATGAGCTCCTTGCCGCGTTGGACCACATGGATGCGAGCGTGTGCCTTCCCGCCGCTGTGCGGCTCGCGCGGCGCGAACGGACCATCGACGTCGCTCTACGCAAGATCGTGCGGGAACTCTTCACGCGGACGCAGGGGCAATGGGCCGACTCGGCGAGTCTCGTCGCGCAGGCGGGAACGATGGTCGACGCCGGCGGCGAGGCCGACGACGAGATCGCACCGTGGGCGCGCGCGCTACGACACGCGCAGGGATTCGCCGGATCGGCGGCGGATCGTGCCGTCGGGCGGTTGCTCGTGGCTCCGGAAGCCGACGATGCATTGCGCCTCTTCCTGTTGCGGCGGGTCGGTTTCTCGCCGAGCGCGGACGCGAGCCAGGTCGCTCGCGCCCTCGTTCCATGCCTCGACCGCGACGACGAGATCGGGGGCGTGGCGCGTTGGATCCTGAGCAGCGTCGCGCTTCCTCGGCGGGCTTGGAGCGTGAGCGTGCTGCGCCACGAGGATCTCCATGACGAGCGAGCGACGAATCCCGACGCACTCGGCGACGTGGGGGACGACGTCGGCATCGCATTGGGCCGATTCGTGCGCAGCGCTGCTGCTGCGGGAACACTCTCACCCGAACGTCTGGTCGTACTCGCACCGCTCATCGCATCGTCCTCGTCGATCGCCGAGGCCATGACGTCCGTGCTCGAAGACCTCGTGCGCGAGGACTCCGCGCTGAGTACCGCGGCGCTGTTCGTCGGAACCCACGCCGGACTGGAGACTCCCGCAATCCGGGACGCCGTCCTCGCGTGGTGGAAAGCCTGCGATGGCCGCTCCTCGGCGCTGGCGTGGGCGCCATGTCTGCGCGAGCCCAGCGAGGAAGTTCGCGCCGAGATCCGCGCGGCCTATCGACGGTCGTCGCCAGCGACGAATCGCGCGTTCCTGCCCGTGTTCCTCGGCAACCGGATGTCCGACGCTGACGAGGAGCCTGCCCTGCGTGAAATCGCCGAACGCATGACTTCGTCGATCGCGATCGACGAGCGGGAGGCTTGGGCGACGTTCTATGACGCGGGGCTCGGAGGCACGTTCGACGAGCTCTCGTTCGTCCCGCATCGGACCAACGTGCTTCGGCTCGCGGTCAGCCTCCGCACGGCGCGACGACGCGGCGACGAGGAAGGAGCCGCGAACCTCACGCGCGCGTTGCTGGATGAAGTCCGCAGTTGGCTCGCGCCCGCCGGAGCCTCGAGTTTCTCGGAGCTGGATGCCGTCGCGTTCCGCGTCCTTGCGGACTTGGACGTCGGTGATCCCGGCTTCGACCGAGCGTGTGTGGAGTACCTCGTGCGACGCAATGGCAGCGAACGGAAACCCTATGCGGATTTCGTGCGCCGGTACCTCGTGACGCGACGCCTGTCCCCCGAGCTGTCTCCGTTCGTGTTTCGTGAAACCAACTTCTTCGCGAGCGACCCCCGCGACCTCGATCTTCTCGCGGCGCAGGGAGAACTCGCGCTCGAGACGATCAGCCGGTGGCCGCGCCTGACTCCGACGGATTCGCTCTACGGCCCTCGCATTCCCATCCAGGACTACGAGAGACGGCTGAGGGTCACGCGGTTGACGCCACGACAGCTCGATGACTTGGCGCTCGCCGCGAGGTGGGCCGTCGCTGCAGACCGAGCGCGGATCTTCAACGTGGTCGCAGGACATCGGCTGGACGCGAAAGGGATCCGCGAAGCGATCGATGCGGCGAAGTCCGACCTGGACGAGCGTGTGCGGATCGCGGCGCAGGAAGCGAGTCGAGCCCTCGGTCCTTGACGCGCACTGCGCGCGCGGACCCGCCGGGCGAATGACGCTCAATACGCCGGATCGAGCAGCAGCAGCGTCGAGGGCGCACCCAGGCGGCCGTCGCCTGTCGACGTCCCGAACACCGCTTGATGGACGATGTGGAGCGCTCCGGAGCCAGGGGGCAGAGGGGGCAGCGGGATCGTCAGTTCGAGTTCGCCGCTCGCCGGCATCATGCCGATCGTCGTGAAGAAGAACGGCAGCGTCGGCACCAACGTGCCCGCGAGCGCGTTGACGTAGAACGGCTGCGCACCGATCGCCGCCGCGGTGAACACGAGCTCGCCGGCGGGCGCCTTGAACGTCAGAGTCGTGGAACCGCCCGCATGGACGGGAGAGCTCGATTCGAACGATCGTGCGGGCCCACCGAGCAAGCTCGCGCTCGCGCCGAATGCGGTCGCGATCGGCTGTCCCACTGCGCCGTTCGGCGTGGTTCCGCCATCGCCGCCGGGCGCCCCCACGAACGTGCAGTCGACGAAGCGCCCGATGGCAGGCGTCGTCAGCGTCGTCGAACCGGCGAAGCCGAAGTACGGCGACACGCCGGTCAGGACGCGATCGGTCAACCGGACGCCGTTGCCGCCATCGCCCGCCGTCACCGGGAAGATCAGCACGGAACCGGCGGGACCGCCCTGGCTGCCCTGGAACGAGCACCCCGACGCGAACAGCGAGCCGCCCGCGATCATGGCTCCGTCACCGCCGTGGCAGCCGATCGCGTACCCGACCGCTCCGCGCAGAACGCAGTCGTACAACGCGACGTGCGAGTCCTCGGCGTGGAGACCGTGCGGGCCATCGACGTCCTGCGACCCGAACGCCGACATCGCCTGCGTGACGCTGTCCTTCGCTTCGAGCGCGCAGCGCGTGAAGACGACGCGCGCGGAGCGCTCGACCTGGACGGCCGCCGTAATGGTGCCCCCGCCTTGGCCCTGACCGTCGGTGCTGTCGAAGCTGCAGTCCTCGACGAACACGGCTCCAGCGCAATCGAGAATGCGCAGCCCCGGAAGTCCGAGCGTGACGCCGATGTTGTCGAACCCTCGCAGCACGACGTGCTGTGTGGCCGTGAGATTGCGGACCAGGAGGTTGCCGAAGATCGAAGGTCGCGGCGATCCGTCCGCGACGATCGTCAGCGACTTGCCATCGATGAAGACGATGCCGTGGAGTCCCGGCCGTACGAGGATCGTGTCACCGTCGGCGGCCGCTGTGATCGCGGCGGACAAGTTCGTATGCGTGACACCGGGACCCGGCGCGTCGTCGACGACGAGGACGCCGGAAGTCAGGGATGGAGCGGTGAGAACGAACGCACAACTGGCCAGAAGCGATCGAAGCATGGGACACGCACCCGCAGCGAGACGGTTCCGGGGCGAACGCGTCGGTCAAACGGCCGGTCCGGGCGCCTTGGGTCATCCCATCGCGAAGAACCGATCGTCCTTCCCGAGCAGCTTGTGCTGCGGCACGAGGATCTTCTTCTCGGGGTCATGGACCACGCGGCCGCAGACTTGCGCCGGCATCGGGAACTCGCGCAGGATCGACAGGGTCTGCTGGACGTGGTCCTGCGGCACGACGAAGAACATGCCGATGCCCATGTTGAACACGCGGTACATCTCGGTGGCCGGGACGTTGCCGCGCTTCGCGATCTCTTGGAACAGCGGCGCGGGCTCGGGCAGCTGATCGAGCACGAAGCCGACCGGCGCATCGACGCGGTTCATGTTGAACAGGCCTTCGCCGGTGATGTGCAAGATCGCGTGGAGTGGCACGCGGGCCCGCTTCAGCGCCTTGAACTCCTTGACGTAGATGCGCGTCGGCTCGAGCAGCGCGGCACCGACGGTCGTGCCGAGCGAGTCGAGGACGGTGTCGACCTTCAATCCGGCTTGCTCGAACAGCACGTGACGCGCGAGCGTGTAGCCATTGCTGTGGAGACCCGAGCTGCCGACGCCGATGACGACGTCGCCTTCGCGGCATTGGCGACCAAGGTTGACGTCCGCGATGTCGACGAGCCCGTACGCCATGCCGGCGAGGTCGAGTCCCGTGCCCGGCGCATGGCCCTTGATCATGTCCTTCAACTGCGCGAGCTCGCCGCCGGAGATGCAGATCTCGGCCTGCTCCGCGCCGTCGTACAGGCCCTTGCCGATCTGCTCGCCGACCTCCGGCTCGGTGTCCTCGACCGCGAGGTAGTCGAGCATGCCGATCGGCTCGGCGCCGACGCAGATGACGTCGTTGACGTTCATCGCGATGCAGTCGATGCCGATCGTGTCGTACTTGCGCATCTGTTCGGCGACGAGGATCTTGGTGCCGACGCCATCGGTCGACACCGCGAGCCCGAGCCCGCGGCCGAGGTCGACGACCGACGCGTAGTAGCCGATGTCGAGCACGGGCCGCCCGACGCCCGGCCGGAACTTCGACGTCTTCTGGACCCAGCCGACGAGACCGGCGAGGAATGCGTCCGCGCGCCCGGTGTCGACCCCGGCCTTGCTGTACGCGAGGCCCGCTTTCGCGTCGGCGCCACCATCCATCGACCGTTGTCCGGACATCGCCTCACCTCGAGCAACGAGAAGTGGCGCAGGGTAGCAGCCTGCCGCGCCGAGTTCGGGAAGTCCGGGGTTTTCCGAGTGACGAATCCGGGGTCGCCTCGGAGGCGGCGTTCGCACGGACCGGCCGTTGGGCGCACGACGTCGAGACCATGAAAATCACGCAGTTGTTGCGGGATTGTCATGGTATGGATCCTGGGCCATGATCGCCCGCGACGCGCTCCTCGATCGCATCCGAAGTTCGCTCGAACGCAATCCGGTGACGGTTCTGACGGGACCTCGTCAATCGGGCAAGACGACCCTTGCACGAGAACTCGTTTCGGAGGACTCGCCGAACTACTTCGACCTCGAAGACCCATTGAGTCTGGGTCGTCTCGCCGAGCCGCGAACCGCCCTCGACCCCCTGCGCGGCACGATCGTCATCGACGAAGTTCAGCGCCGTCCGGACCTCTTCCCGGTCCTCCGCGTCCTCGCCGATCGAAGCAAGAACCCCGCGCGGATGCTGATCCTCGGCAGTGCGTCGGGTGCACTGATGCGACAGAGTTCGGAGAGCCTCGCCGGACGCGCCGAGCACATCGAGATCGGCGGGTTCACGCTCACGGAACTCGGGTCTTCCGCGCGGGATCGACTCTGGCGCCGCGGCGCCTTTCCGCCGGCCTACTTGGCACGAAGCGACGCCGAGAGCGCTGCATGGCGACGTCAATTCGTGCGCACTCTGCTCGAGCGAGATCTCCCCACGTGGGGCGTTCGCGCGCCTGCGACCGCTCTTCACCGTTTCTGGAGCATGCTCGCGCATTTCCATGGCCAGACCTGGAACGCCTCGGCGCCCGCGCGGGCGCTGGACGTGAATGCGTCGACCACCCGCAGGTATCTCGATCTGCTGACGGATGCGCTGATGGTGCGGCAACTCCAGCCGTGGTTCGTCAACATCAAGAAGCGCCAAGTGAAGTCGCCGAAAGTCTTCATTCGCGATAGCGGATTGCTCCATCAACTGCTCGGTCTCGAGACCGAAAAGAGCATCCTCTCGCATCCGAAGGTCGGCGCGTCGTGGGAGGGCTTCGTGATCGAACAAGTCCTCGCCACTGAGCCGCACGACGAGGCCTTCTTCTGGGCGACACATCAAGGTGCCGAAATCGACCTGATCCTCCGGCGCGGCGAGCGGCTGTTCGGCGTGGAGTGCAAGCGCTCCGACGCTCCTACGGTGACACCATCGATCCGGACCGCGCTGGACGACGTCGGATTGGAGCGCGTCGCCGTGGTGTACCCCGGCTCGAAGCGAGTGACGCTCGGGCCCCGCGTCGAGGCGGTCCCCCTGGACGAATTGAGTCGGCCCGGAGCGCTGTTCCCCGACGCTTGATGGTCCGAGAGTTCGACCCGGAACGGGTGCTCCCCGGTCCCGTCGAGCCCATCTTTTCCTCAAGTTCCGAACCGAAACCCGTCGAAACTCCCGACCAGAGAGCATGCCGCCGCACTTTCACTCGTCCCGCGAGGGGCGGGGCGCGGTCGCCTGGATCCGACTCTGGCGGAGCCTTCGTGACGGCCTCGATGTTCAGCCGCATTCTGGCGACCAAGCCACGCGCGCCCGAGGCGTTGCGCCGCTTGCTGGCCGACTTCGATCAGATGCGCTCGCGGCGAACGGTGCTGTCCGCGCTGTCGGCGGATCCCGACTCGGCGTCGGTGTTCCTGTTCGTCACGCGTCGCTTCCTGCCCGGTCGTCGCATGGGCACCGTGCGTGAGGCCATCCAGTTGCTCGGCGAGACGATGGGGCAGCGCCTCGCGCTGCTCGCGTCGGGCATGCATTGGTTGCGCGGCTTGCTCGAGGACGACGCGACGTTCCGTCCGCTGCTGCGTCACTCGATCGCCTGCGCGATCGCCAGCGAACCGCTCGGCCGCGACAGCGGCATCGTCGATCCGCTGATGGCGTACACGCTCGGTCTGTTGCATCACGTCGGCGACTTCGCGATCCACGCGCGCCGCGACGATCACGGCTTCGAGCCCGACGACAGCGTGAAGTCGTCGTCGAAGATTGCCGGTGAATTGCTGAAGAAGGCGTCCGCGCCGCAGATCTTCCGTCAGGCGATCGTCGAGTACGAGACCTTCGCTCCCGAAGACTTCGAGCGCATGTGCATCGAGGCGAAGTTGCTCGCCGCGGCGGATTACGCCGTCACGCGACTGGGCTACGCGCCGCCGTCGACGTGTCCCTCGTCGCGTTTCGAGGGCCCGCGCGTCGTCGAAATGGCCGACACGATCCTGCGCAACCGGCGCCGTCTGTGCGCATCGATCGAGGATGCGTTGACCGTCGTCTTCGAAGTCGAAGAGCGCGCGGCCGCCGCGATCGCTCAAGCAAAGAGCGTGTCCGACGCGTTGGCACCGACGCATTCGGCGCTCGACGCGACGCATGGGGTTTCGGTGCGCGACCTCGGTCCGCTGCCGGTTCTGTTCGCGCGCATCACCGACGCCATCGACATGGAGGCGGTCGAGGTCGCGCTCACCGGCGGCTTGGTCGAGGAAATCGGCTATCCCCGCGCGTACTTCCTGCGCTTGAAGCCAGACCGCATTCAGATCGCGGGCGGCATTCTGTGCTCGCGCGGCAACGTCCCGCTGCCGTTGAACCAATTCCACATGCCGGTCCAGCACCTGCCGCAACCGCTGCGGCGTGCGTTGGACGGTGGTCATCCGGTGCAGATGCCGGGCACGTTGCGCGAGCTCGAGTTCTTGCTCGGCGAGCGTGCGTACGCGACTGCATACGTGCCGGTACTCGCCGGCGACGAAACCCTGGGTCTGCTCGCCGTCGAGATCGAGTCGGGCCAAATCGTGTCGCTCGACCTGCTGGCGGCGATCGCGTCGCACGTCGGGTTGGCGATGCGCTCGACGACGCTCGCGCGGCTGTCGACCGAAGCGACCACGGACCAGCTCACGGGGCTGAAGAACCGTCGCGGCATCCTCGAACACTTCGATCGCGCGCTGGCGCTGCCCGCGGAGCAAGTGGGCAAGCTCGGCATCGCGCTGATCGACTGCGACCACCTGAAAAAGGTCAACGACAACTTCGGGCACTTGATGGGCGACGAGTTCGTCCGTCGCATCTCGGAAGTCGTGCGGAACACGTTGCGCACGGATGACGAGATGGGGCGCTACGGGGGCGACGAGTTCCTGGCCGTGCTGCCGGACGTCACGCCGGAGGCTCTGCACACGATCCTCGAGCGTTGCCGTGCTCGCGTCGACGCCGAAGGCATGAAGTCGACGGACGGCCTACTGCTGTCGATCAGCGTCGGTGGTGTCGCCCAGGAAGGGCGAAACCTGTCGCGCGAGGATCTGCTGAAGCTCGCCGACTCCGCGCTGTACCGCGCCAAAGAGCGGGGCCGCAACGCGGTCGAGGTCGTGCGCGCCGACGGCAGCAGTACTTCGCTGTCCTGATCGCCGGGGCGAATCCGTACGCTGCTCGGCCCATGTCGAGCCGGCTCAAGCAACTCGTCCTGCTGCCCCTGCCGATCCTGGCGTTGCCGATCTTCCTGTTCGGCACGTCGCGGACCGACGACGGCCCGTTCCGCGCCGACCATCCGACGCGCGTCCGGAAGCTCGTCATTTGCTCGCCGCAATGGGAAGGCATCCGTTTCGAGTTCGAGGACGCATTCCGCCGGCACGTCAACGCCCAGGACGGTTCCGACGTCGAGTTCACGTGGTACGACCAGGGCGGTGGCACCAAGATCCTGCGCTGGATCGAAGAGCAGTTCGCGCATCGACCGGACGGCATCGAAGCCGATCTGATGTTCGGCGGCGGCACCGACCCCTACGACACGCTGAAGCAAAAGGGACTGCTCGCGCGCTACGACCCACCGCCGGAAGTCCTGGACGGCGTACCCGCCGAGATCGGCGGCTTCCCGATCCTCGATCCGGATCGCACGTGGTTCGGCACCTGCCTGACGTCGTTCGGGATCATGGTGAACCAGCGCGTGTTCGACATCGTCCCGCAGTTGCGCGGGCTGCAGCCGAAGACGTGGGAAGACCTGTGCGATCCGCGTCTGCATGGTTGGGTCGGCGGCGCCGATCCGCGCGGTTCGTCGTCGTACCACACGGTCTACGAGATCCTGCTGCAAGCGCATGGCTTCGCGCACGGCATGGAAGTCATCCGCTTGATGAGCGGCAACACGACCGCGTTCACGAAGTTCTCGGCCGAAGTGCCGAAGATCTGCGCAGTCGGCCAAACGGCGTGCGCGCCGGCGATCGACCAATACGCGCTGGCGCAGATCGATCGAGTCGGCGATGACGTCGTCTCGTTCCGCGTGCCGGATCACCTTTCGCTCGTGAACCCGGACGCGCTCGGCATCCTCAAGGGCGCGAAGAACCGCGAGACGGCCGAGATGTTCGTCGACTTCATGTTGTCGCGTGAAGCGGCGCACCTGTGGATGCTGCGACGCGGCGAGGCGGGTGGGCCGCGGCGGTACACGCTGAACCGTCTGGCGATTCGACCGGCCGCGTATGCCGAGACCGAGGGGCGCACGAACCTGCTCGAGAATCCGTTCCAGCGGCCACTCTCGATCCACTACGACTACGCGCGGGCATCCGAGCGCTGGACGATCCTGAACGACGCGCTCGGCGCGTTGGTGATCGACGCGCATCGCGAGCTCGCCGCGGCGGTGGCGGCGTACCACACGCTGAGCGGCGACACGAAGCAGCAAGCCGCCGAGCTGCTGTTCGCCAATCCGTTCACGGAGGACGAGCTCAGCGCGCTCGCACGTCGGGAATGGAAGGAAGAGAAGATGCGCGAGACGCTGCGGGCGAAGTGGCTCGAATTCGCGCGCGAACGCTACGGTGCCGTCGTGACGTTGGCGAACCTGCGCAGCGCCGACGTCTCGACCGAGGACGGACCCCGATGACCGCAGTCACGATCTCCAATCTGACCGTCCGCTACGACACCGGCGCTCTGGTGCTGGACGGCGTCTCGCTCGAGATCGGCGACGGGGAGTTCTTCTTCCTGCTCGGTCCGTCGGGGTGCGGTAAGACCACGTTGTTGCGCTCCGTCGCGGGATTCGTCGAGCCGACCAAGGGCTCGATCCAATTCGACGGCCGCGACCTGACGCGCGTTCCCGCCGAGAAACGCGATTGCGGCATGGTGTTCCAGAACTACGCGCTGTGGCCGCACATGACGGTCGAGCAGAACGTCGCGTTCGGCCTGGACGTGCGCAAGATCGGCAAGGACGAGAAGGCGCGCCGCGTGCGCGAAGCCCTGGCGCTGGTGCGCATGGAAGCGTTCGCCGATCGGCACCCGAATCGGCTGTCGGGCGGACAACAGCAGCGCGTGGCGTTGGCGCGCGCGTTGGTCGTCGAGCCGGCCGTGCTGTTGCTCGACGAGCCGCTGTCGAACCTCGACGCCGCGCTGCGTCTGGAGCTGCGCGTCGAGATCCGCGAGATCCAGCGCCGCACGAAGCGCACCGCGATGTACGTCACGCACGATCGCGCCGAAGCGCTCGCGCTCGCCGACCGCATCGCCGTGCTGCGCGGTGGCCACATCGAACAACTCGGCTCGCCGCGCGAGCTGTACGACGAGCCCGTCACGCCGTTCATCGCCGGTTTCGTCGGTGACGTCAACGAGCTGAGCGGGCAGGTCGTCTCCGCGGACGCCAGCGGCGTCGTCGTGACCGGCGAGTTCGGCACGGTCCGCGGCCGGGTGACCGCGCGCGGAGCGCGCTTCGCGCCGAGCACGACCGTCAAGGTGCTCGTGCGGCCCGAGCGCATGCGCGTCGTCGCCGATGCACAACCCGGTCAGAACGCCCTACGCGGACGCGTGAAGCGCATCACGTTCCTCGGCGAACTGCTGCAGCACGACGTCGAGGTCGGCGGCGGTGCGGTGGTCCGCGTGTTGTCGCTCGGCGGATCGCCGAGCTTCGCCGAAGGCGCCGCAGTCACGCTCGTGCTCGACGACGCCTTGGTGTTCCCCAGCTGATTCCGTCGCGTGGCGCGCGCGCCGCGCGAACACGCATCGCACGCGACCGTTCGGAGATTCGACATGAGCGCCTTCGAAGAAATCGACCCGCAGGAAGCCCATCGCCGGATGACGGATGATCCGTCGACCACGTACCTCGACGTCCGCACCGTCGAGGAGTTCGCGGACGGTCATGCCCACGGCGCCGTCAACGTCCCGATCGCCGTGTTCGGCTGCGCGGGCATGGAGATGAACGACGACTTCGTGCGCATCGTCGCGGCGAAGTTCGCGAAGGACGCGAAGCTCGTCGTCGGATGCAAGATGGGTGGTCGCTCGCGTCGCGCGTGCGACGTCCTCGCGGGCGCGGGCTACACGCGTCTCGCGAACGTCGACGGCGGGTTCGGCGGCAACCCGGGCGCGGCGAAGGACAGCGCGCGCAAGGGCTGGCAGCGCGCCGGCCTGCCGGTGTCGACCACGCCTGCGCCGGGCGCGACGTACGACGAGATGAAGCAGCACGCGCGCTGACAGAACGTGATTCAACCCGGTGGAATCACGTTCTCGGCCTTTGACGCCCGCCTTCCGCGAGCATGCCCGTGCGCGTGAGCACTCTCTTCACACTCGTCATCGCCGCGTTCTTCGCGGTGTTCTTGGTGTTCCCGGTCGGACACGTCCTCGCCGGCGCGTTCGTCGTGGACGGCAAGTTCTCGTTCGACGCGTTCCTGCTCGCGTTCGACAATCCGGTGCTCGTCGAGTCGGTCCGCAATTCGTTCGCGGTGTCCGGCATCGTGATGGTGCTCTCCACCGTCATCGCGTTCCCGCTGGCGCTGCTGTTCGTGAATCGCGAGTTCCGCGGCAAGGGCGTGTTCCAGGCGCTGCTGCTCGGCGCGCTGGTGTTGCCGCCGTTCGTCGCGTCGATCGGCTTCCGCCAGTTGTTCGCGCGCTTCGGTTCGGTGAACCTCGTGCTGCTCGAACTCGGCATCATCGATCAGCCGATCGACTTCCTCGGCGCGCATCCGATGGCCGGCGTGATCGCGCTCGAGACGTTGCATCTGTTCCCGATCCTGTTCCTGAACCTGCTCGCGACGCTCGCGAACGTCGATCCATCGCTCGGTGAAGCCGCGGCCGCGGCCGGCGCCAGTCGCTGGCGGACGTTCCGCAAGGTCACGTTCCCGCTGGTGCTGCCGGGTTGGTTCGCGGGCGCGATCGTCGTGTTCATCTTCGCGCTGACCGATCTCGGCACGCCGATCGTGTTCGATGCGCGCAACCTGGTCGCCGTGCAGATCTTCGAGCGCGCGAGCGAGGGCAGTCGCGAACCGGTTGCCTACGCGCTCGTCGTGCTGGTCCTGCTGTTGACGTTGGTGTTGTTCGCGCTCGGCCGCTACGCCGTGGCGAAGCACTCCGGCGCGCAGGCGTCGAAGGGCACGGTTGCCTCGCGGACGCGACCGCTGACGCGCGGCGAGACGCTGTGGGTGTTCCCGCTGCTGATCCTGCTCGTCGTCGCGACGCTGCTGCCGCACTTGTCGATCCTGCTCGTGTCGATCTCCGACCACTGGTTCTTCTCGGCGCTGCCGCAGGACGTGACGCTGCGTCATTTCGGCCGGCTCGCGACCGATCCGATCGCGTACCTCGGCGTGAAGAACTCGCTGATCTACGCCAGCCTGTCGACGGTCGTCGATCTGGTGCTCGGCGTCGCGATCGCATGGTTGTCGGTACGTACGAAGACCAAGTCGGCGTTCGTCCTGGACGCGATGGCGATGCTGCCGTTGGCGTTGCCGGGGATCGTGCTCGCGTTCGGCTACGCGAACGGCTTCACGTCACCGCTGTTCGATGGACTGCCGGGTCCGGTGCGCGCGTTCTTCGCGTCGCCGACGGTGATGCTCGTGTTCGGCTACGCGGTGCGGCGATTGCCGTACGTCGTGCGCGCGGCGGACGCGGGATTGCGGCAGATCCCGACGGCGTTGGAGGAGGCGGCCAGCAATCTCGGCGCGTCGCGCGCGTCCGTACTGCGCACGATCACGGTGCCGATGCTGCTCGGCAACTTGCTCGCGGGCGGCTTGCTGGCCTTCTCGTTCGCGATGCTCGAAGTCTCCGAGAGCTTGATCCTCGCGCCGACGAAGGACGACTATCCGATCGCGAAAGCGATCTACCAGCTGCTCGGCGACCTCGCCGACGGCCCGCAGTTGGCGAGCGCGATGGGCGTCGTCGGCATGGTGCTGTTGCTCTACGCGTTGCTCGTCGCGGGTCGCTTGCTCGGCAAGAGCCTCGGCGAGATGTTCCGCGCGTAAGCGCGCCGCGCCGCACGCTGGTCTATGCGGGGGTGACTGTGGCTGTCACGGTGGCGCTCTCGGCGCTCGCGCTGAGGCTCGTGCCGAAGCCGGTTGAGCCAGCGTCCGACGCTGGGAGCGCGGGAGCGCCGGACGCGAGCGGAGCAGGGACGACGACGGCGCCGGGCATCACGGCGACAAGTCCCGAGCCGGTGGGCGCCGGGGATCCGGTGGACGCAGGGCAGCCAGCGGATGCGGGGCCGCCGCCGGATGCGTCTGCCGGTCAGGTGCAGTCGGCGCCTCCGGCAGGATCGGTCAAGGCGCCGTCGAAGGTGCCGGCGTCCGGCGCGAGCAGCAAGCCGAAGAGCGCGTTTTCCAGCGGGCAACGAGGGATCTGAACGTGAGGAGGAGACAGGTGAGAAGGATGACAATGAGAGGCTTTCCAAGGATACTGCGTGTCGGTGTGTGGCTCGCGCTGCTGGGGTGTCTGAC
>JBPOIU010000020.1:0-66367 GCA_052034255.1 Planctomycetota bacterium
AGCGGATCGCCGCATCCGTGCGGAACGAGCGAGAGGCCGGGGGCCAGGGCCGGCTGTCGTGCCGGGTCCGGGGACCTATCTGGCGACGGAGTGGGCTGGAGCCTGGCGGCTTTGAGACCGGGGAGAATTGCGGCTCGCGCCTTCGGCGCTCCATCGCTTCGGTGGAAGGCATGGGTGCACACGAGATGACGGGGACGGAGGCGCCTCCGTCCCCGATCTGTCCCCCGTCTGTCCCCTTGCCCGCGGATCGCCGCATCCGTGCCCCGGGAGGAGTGCGGCTTGCGCCTTCGGCGCTCCCGGTGGCGATTGAAGGATCGGGGATCCGGGCGCGATTGCCGCCGGCCATGGAACCCCTCAACCGATCCCTCGCGCGGTGCTCGGGGGCCGCGTCAATCGAACAGCGCTGTCTCGATCGGGGCGTCGCAGACCACTTCCTTGGCGATTCTCACGGCCCCCGGCTCCGCACCGTCGACCGCGACCGCGGAGCCGTAGGGCAATCGCAAGCCGCCTGTCGTTCTGAACTCGGACCATCTCACTTCCACCTTCGCGAGGGTGAGATTCGCGGCCCGCCCGATGAACTCCGTCGAACGCAACTCGCCGGTGGTCGCATCGAGACGCAAGCGCGTCGCGGCTCCCCCGAACCACGCGATCACGTCCTGCGTGGTCTCCGTCTCGCCAGCGGACACGACGACGAAATCAGAACGGGTGCGCGCTCGGGCGATGATCAACGGGTGGTGTGACCACTTGCGTGAGAGTGCCTCGGCGCGAACCGGATGGTAGATCTCGGTCGCACCGTTCCAGGTCGAACGCGCCTCTTGGTGATCCAACACCAAGCGCGCCTCCTTGTCGGACGTCGGGAACTGGGTCTGCTCACAGGCGCGAATCGTCGAGTCCGCGTCGAACAGGACGGTCCAGATCGTTCGCCGCTCGACCTGATCGTCCTTCAACACCTCGGTGGTCTGGCGCATCGACCTGATCGCGTCGATGCGCGCGCTCCCACCCAGGGTCTCGACGAAGCGCGCGAATCGCTTCGCGCCTTCGGTCGCCGATTCCGGAGTCGACCCGGGACGAGGGTCTGCTCGCTCGAGCAGTTTCTCCGGAGCGCTCAAGAACCCCTCGCGACACCCATCCGACGCGAAGATGTAGATCCTTCCGTCGTGGATGGCGTAACGGTTGACGTCTCCGCGAGAACTCAACGGGCCCATGCGCGCGCAGGCTCCGCCCAGTTGAACCTCGTACCGGGCGACATCGGCCACGAACGCGTCGCGGTTCTCCGTCGACACGAAACGGTACTCGTACGGCGCCTGGACGACCGTGTAGGCCTGGTCGCCGGCGATCGCGCGACCCGCGACCAACGCGACGGGATCCACCGGAAACAGCTCCGGGACCTGGCAACCGAGAGCGACGCACATCGACCAGATCGACGACGCAGCGATCCACATCGTGTCAAGCCTCCGTTGCTTCGAAACGCGCGCTCCAGGGCTCGACGACGCGAGCGTCCTGAGCAGTCGCAGAGACTACCCAGGACGCCCGTCAGTGTCCGCCGTTCAAGACGACGTCAGGTGCCGATGATCTCGCAGAGTCCGTTCGAGAACACAGCGCCCTGCGGGCCCGCTGGGTCGGCTTGGACTGCGTGGTAGTCGAACTCGATGCCGCTCAGGTTTGCGTTGTCCGGCACCGTGAACGGAAGGACGAAGTCGCCCGCTCCGGCGCCGGCGCCGGGCATCGTGAACGGCACCACGACCCACGGCGAGTTCAGATCGATCAGCAGAGTCCCACCCGCCAGCGGGACCGAACCCTTCTGCGTGCCGAGGAACAGGACCGTCGGCGCTCCGCCGAGGAAGTCGCGGAACTCGAGCGCCGCGGCCGCGCCGGGGCACGGCGAGAACAGGCCGCGCAGCTGCGGTTCGAAACCGCCACTGCCGACCATGCTGGCGCCGTAGCTCTTGAACGTGCCGGAGCACGGCACCGCGTCTTGCGGGACCGCGATGCCGACCAGTTCACCGAGTGCGAAGTCCTGGTAGATCGTCGTGACCTGGCCCGTCGCGTCGATCGAGAACACGCCGCCGTTGCGGCCGCAGGTCAGCAGCGCTCCGTCGCGCGAGAGCTTGAGGTCGCTCGGGTGGACGAGCACGCCCGGTTGTTCGGCGAAGAGTTCGGCTTCCGCGGTGTCGAGGCGGAAACGCACGATGCGATTGCCGTTGTACATCGCGCAGAACATGTTGCCCGAGCCGTCGATCACGAGTCCGCCGGGCTGGTCGATCAACGGCGACGCCGAGAACAGCGACGCGTTCCACTGCGCGTCGTACTTGATGATCGTGTTGCCGTTCAGGTTCGCGACGTAGAGGTTGCCGTCGGCGTCGTACGCGAGTCCGTCGGGCCAATCGAGCAGGTCGTTCGACATCGCGTCGTCGACTAGCAACGTCTGCGTGCCATCCATCGCGACGTGGATGAGCTTGTTGCCCTTCATGTCCGACATGATGAAGCCCGAGCCGTCGCGCGCCGGAATGCAGGTGACCGGCATCTCGAACAAGCCGCCCGCCGACAGCGGCGCGACCTGACCGTTCGGATCGATCTTCATCATCGCCGGCCAGCCGCGGTCCGGCATGTAGAGATACCCGTCCGGCATGAACGTGCCGTAGTGCGGGATCAGCATCGGGGTCGCCCAGTTGGTGGCGACCAACGTGTCGGCATCGAGCCGCACGATCGCGCCGACCGACGGCGCGGACAGGTAGTAGTCACGGTCGGACGCCGATGCGGTGGCGGCGACGAAGCCGAGGGCCAGACAGGACGCCGAGATCGACAACGAGTACTTCACGCGATCCTCCTTCGAGAGAGCGGTCGAGGTCGTCCCTCTGGAACGGCTCGTCGACGGAGGTCGTGCCAGGGGAAACCGCCGCGCCGCACGCGAAAGCGTCCCCGCTGCCACGCGCATGCACTGCCGTCCCGCCGGGTCGCTCGAGCCCGAAGCCCGCGCGGGGCGCGTTACGCCGGCTTCGTCACGGCGCGCAGCAGACTGCCGTCCTCGGACGACTTGAAGCCGCGCTTCTCGAGCCAACGCGCGACGGCTTCGCGCTGCGGATGCGACGCGCGCACGACGTTGTAGACGTAGTTGAGACCGCGCGCGCGCGCCTCGGCCGTCAGGTGCTCGAGGATGAACGTGCCCGCGCCGTGATTGCGTTGATCGCTCGCCGTCGCGAGCAGGATCTCGCCCTCGCCCCAGACCACGTCGAGCCAGCCGAAGCCGACGACCTTGTCGCCGGACTCCGCGCGCCACCACGTTCCCGGGACGAGATCACCGACCTTCAACTCCTTGAAGCGGCGATCGAACGTGCCGACCGGCGCATCGCCGACGATGCGCGCCTTGTTCGCGTCCCAGCGCGCCGGATCTTCTTTCACCCACTTCAATGCGGTCGCCATCGCGTCCTCCGTTCGCAGGGGAGCCTCCGCGGAGGCTCCCACCTTGGAATCGTCCAGCGCGCCGACGCGCACACGCCGTGCCGCGTCATTCGTCGCCGAGGGTCGACTCGAGCAGGTTGAACTTGCTCGTCAGATCTCCGGCGTCGAACGCTTCGGTGAAGCAGGCCGCGACGTGCGCCGCGATCTCCTTCGTCGCGGGCGAGCCGCCGTTCTGCGCCGCGATCGCGGCGTAGCGCGTGATCGTTGCATCGTTCGGGAAGCGCGCGAGCGCAGCGATGAGATCGGGATCGTCGCTGCGAAGCGTGTCCTGCTTCGCGTGGAGCAGGGAGCCCGCGAACCGCACGGAATCCGTCCGCTCGAAGCCCATGCGATCGACGTCGGCCAGCGCGGGATCGTCGGTCATCGCGTACAGCGCAGCCAGCGTCTCGAGCGCGATCACGTCCCCGGCCTCACCGCGCCGCTTCAACTCATCACCGTGCCGCTCCAACATCTGCGCGCCATCTCCCACTCCGGCGTCGACCAGCATGCGCATCCATTCCCCGGTCAAGCGTGGACTGACGGGAAGGGCTGCGTCGTCGCCGATCAACCGCAACGTCGCGAGCAGCTTCTGCTGGTCCGCGGACAAGCCCGCCGACTTCGGACTCGCCAGCATGTCCTCCAACGATCGATCACGGCTGACGCGCACGTCCGCGTAGGCGAGCGCTTGTCGTACGCGCAGGTCGTCCACCGGCAAGCTCGCGCGCATCCGTTCGAGATCCGCCTTCAAGTACTCGTGGTGGATCCCGCTGTTCCACCAGTCCCGCTTGAAGTTCAAGTCCAGCAGGATCAGTTCCTCCGCCGCCTCCACGTCGCCGGCATCGACGGCTCGCAGCAACGCATCGCGGCGCGCGAACGACGACGGACCGAAGTGGATCCAGCACGCGGCCTTCTCGACCCGGGTGCTGTCCGGGATCGTCTCCAACGTGACGCGTCGCCAAGAGTCCACCGCGTCCCGCGGTCGATCGAGTAGCAACAGACACTCCGCGCGCAATGCGTGGATCACGTTCTGGCTCGATCCGAGCGAAGCGTCGTCGCTGAGGGTTCGATACAGCGCCTCCGCCTCGGGGATCCTGCCGGCGCGGTGGAGTTCGAGCGCCCATTCCATGGCAACCGGCGCGATGGCGGGGGCTTTGGCGTACGCCTCCTCGTGCAGCGCCATCGCGAGCTCGGGCTCCATGTCGAACAACGTGTTCCCGAGCACGAACGCGTGGGCCGCCGTGCGCCGGTCCTTCGCGACGACGTCGAGCAGAGCTTGCGTCGCCTCTTTCATGCGTCCTTGCAGCAACCGTCGCTCGTTCGCCTCGAGCACGGGTGCGTAGTCGGCTCGCGCCCGTTCCAATGCGTCGCGAAAGGTCGCGATCGGGTCGTCCGTCGCGCTCCACGTCAATGCCGCGAAAACGACCAACGATCCGGCGTCCATGAAATGCCCCCGCATCAGCCGCGCGCGACGCGCGACAACACCGACCAAAGCGTCGTGCCCACGTTCGAGCGCCAATCATGCCAATCGCCGGCACGTGCTCGCCCGAACTTGTCGAGACGGAAGTCGAGGAAGGAATCGTCGAGCCCTTGCTCGATCGGGTACGCGCCACTGCCGGCGTGGATCCGGCGCAACAGCCGCAGGAAGCCGACGCGCTTCCAGTCCTCCATGTTGCCCGTGACGCGCGCAGCGGCCGGCATCGATAGCAGCGCGCGTTCGTCGTCGTCGAGCTGCGTTGCGACGTCCCCGACGCGGAAGCCGGTCGCCCTACCCACCGCGTCGCGCTCCGTGACCAGACGCAACGCGCCGCTCACGCCCTCGGCGTCGGTGACCGCCGCGCGCTCGCCCCGCAACAGGAAAGACCCCGTCGCGTAGTCGCGCGGCTCGACGATCACGGCGTGGCGATCCCCGCTGAGCCGCAACGTGCGCGTTTCGTCGGCGCCGGATCGCGATCGTTCCGCGCGTTCGATGCGATCGGTCTGGAACACCGCCTTCACCATCGCGAACGCGTGATAGCGATACGCCGAGCGCTCGAATCGCGCATCGCGCAGCGCGCCCAGCAGCCCCGCCTCGCGCGCGCGCAGCATCGTGTCGTACCAGGGCAATTCGATGCAGTCCTCGGCGACCCACGCGCGGCGGAACGCGGAGAAACGCGCAACGTGGCGGAACTGTTTCGGCAACAGGACCGGCGTGTCGATCAACAGATCGACGCGGCCGAGATCGAAGCGCGACAGTGCGCCGAGCACGACCGGCAACGCGGCCTTGCCGACCGCCACGTACACGAGATCGACGTCGCGCAGGCGGCTCGCGGTCATCTGCGCCGAGTCCTCGACGCGCACCGTCGATCCCGCGATCGACACCTCACGCGCATGGCGCGCGAACACGCCGAGAACCGAACACTCGCGGGACGCACGCAGGAACGCCGGGTAGGCGGTTTCGACCACGCGTTTGCCCGCGCCGATGATCCAGACTCCGCGCGCACTCATCTCGACTCCTTCACGGTCAGTCGTTCGCGCAGATGCCGCGCGAGCCGAATCGACAACGCCACGATCGTGAACGTCGGATTCGCGCAGCCGCTGGTCGGGAACACCGACCCACCGGCGCAATACACGTTGTCGACTCCATGCACCCTGAGGTCCGTGTCCACGACCGACGTCGCCGGATCACGTCCCATGCGTGTCGCTCCCAAATGGTGCGACGCGTCCTGATCGATCGGCCACGGCGTCGCGCTCTCGAGTTCGCCCTCGAGCGTCCCGAGCCCGCTGCGCTGGACCTCCTCGCGCAGCGCCGCGTGCAGCGCGATCAACGACCGGCGGTCGAGCTCGCTCGGGGCGTGCTGGACGCGCGGCAATGGCTTGCCGTCTTCGTCCGAGTCCGCGCACAACGTCACGCGTTGCTCGGCGCGCGGCTCCATCTCCATGAAGTTGCGCAGGCGCACGCGGCGGATCTTCGGGCGCACGGACTTGACCAAGCGGAAGAACACGTACTGCAGGACGCGGTGGAGGTTCGCGAACACTAGACCGAGCACGGTGAGCCACCCGAGCAGCCCCTTGCGTTCGTTTTGCAACGCCGAGTCGTCGCCGGTCTCGGCGTAGTCACGCAACTCGATGACTTCGTCGCCCTTCGTGCTTAGGAAGCTTCGCAGCACGAACGTGGCGCGCTTCACGAGCAGGATGAACGCCTCGACGCCGCGATTGTCGGACCACGGGAACAGCGGCTCGAAGCGCACGTAGCTGTTCAGCACGCGGAGGCGCCTCTGCTCGTCCTCCCGCAGCCGCAATCCGGCGTAGCCCGCGAAGCCCTCGAACACGCACCCGAACCAATACGGCGCGGCCTCGACCGGCTTTGCCAGCCGCAACACGCCGAAATAGTTCTTCGGGTGGTTCATGAAGCCGCGTCCGACCTGATCGCGCTCGTTGCCGAGTCCTTGTGGGCAATGATCCCGCGACGCGAGCAACAAGCGCGCGTTCTCGATGCCACCACACGCGAGCACGAACGCGCGGGCACGCACCGAGGCGGTGCGGCCGTTCGACGCTCGGATCGTCACCGAGTCGATGCGCGGCGCGCTCGCTCCGCCGTCCAGGCGCAGAACCGTGGCGTCGAGCCACAGGTCGACGGCTTCGCGTTCGAAGACCGCACGGTGTTCGCGGCCGAAATGCTGCGGCGTCGTGCGCGCGAGGAACACCTTCTCGTCCAAGCGCGCGAACACGGGCTGCAGCGGACTCTTCACCCGCAGTCGCGCGAAGCCCTGCGGCGTGAAGCACGCGCGCGGCGGGAATCGATAGCGCGCGGCCGCGGCCTCGTAGTCGCCGTCGAGTTCGGACCGACCGATCGGCCATCCCGGCGCGCCGATCCACGGCCGCTCCGCGAAGTCGATCGGATCGAGCGGACTCGACAACCCGGCCCACGTCGACGACGCGCCACCGAACACGCGCTCGCGCGAGTAGTCCTTGATCGTGATCCCGACGCTGTCGACCCGCCGCAAGCGGTCGCCGCGCACCGTAGTCTTGGTCGTGCCGGACTCGAGCACCGCGACGCGCAGTCCGGACGTCGCGAGTTCGGCCGCGACGGTCGTGCCGGCGGGTCCCGAACCGACGATGCAAACGTCGTAGTCGGGCAGCGGTCCTTCGTGCGCGGCAAGGTCGCGGATCATCGGCGCGACAGGGTAGCAGCGGACCGCGCCGTCCGTGCTCGGATCATGGGTCGGCGACGATCGGCTCCACGACCACCCACGACCACCACGGGCCGGCCGAGCGCTCGAGCATGGCCGCCCACCACCACGACGACACGTCGACGAACACCTGGCCGGTGCTCTCGTCGACGATCCGCTCCCTGATGCGCCACGACCGGCCATCCTTGGATGCGACGAACGTGGCCCACAACCGCTCGCGGGCGTCGACGATCGGGCCCGTCGACCGGACGGCATGTCCGGTCGCGCGCAGGCAATCCGCCGCGGGGTGCAGCCGCCGCGTGGCCTCGGTCACGTACCGCAACACGATCTCCCGCGGGCCCGCACGGAACCGCGCGATGGCGCCGGGGAAGTCCGCGGCGAACGCGAGCTCGGTCCGCGACAACCGCAAGGGCGTCAATGCGACGTCGTCGAATTCCGTCGGCCACGCGGTCGGTGTCACGGACTCGACGCGAAGGACGGCGTCGGAACCACCTGGCGCCCAGGTCAGTCCGCACGCGACGACGCAGCCGAGTAGGAACGCCCTCATGCGAACCTCCCCAGCGGTCGGCGCGCGAGCCACAGCAAGCAGAACGCGAAGCCGGCGAAGACCGCGAGACCGACGCTCACGTGCGCGACTTCGGACACTGGAGTCGCCCCGCTCTCGAGCAGCGTCAGGACGACCGTGCGTGCGATGGTGGCGCATCCGGCGCACAGCGTCGCCCAGCCGGCGAAGCGCAGCGCGGCGCGACCTTCGAGACGCAAGCGCAGCGCCAGGGCGCAGGAAAACAGCGCGGAGGTCCACAGCGTCTTCACGCCGGAGCACGGCTCGTCGACGAGCACGCGCGTGCCGCGCAACAGTAACGCCGTGCCTTCGACTTGGACGTCGACGCCGGCGACGTTCAGCAGCTGCGCGGTGATCGCGCTGACGCACGTTCGCAGCGGATAGCCGAGGTAGAACTGCGCCGACGCGATCACGGGCAACGCCAACGCGCACGTCATCAGCCACGCCGGTCGACGCGCGACGGCGAGCCGCTGCGCGCGCGCCAACAGGACCACCGTCACGACCAACGCCAGCGCGGCGATCAGCGGCGGTGCGACGCGCGCCAGGATCGCGTAGCCCACGACCGCGACGGCGGCGGCACGCGCCCGCGTCGGCGCCACCCGCCCCCCACTCGAGTCGACCGAAGCGAAGCCGACGGCGAGCCCCAACGCCGCGAGTCCACAGCGATCGTCGCCGACACCTTCGATCATGCGCCGCGCATACCAAGTGAGCGTCGGCCACGCCGCCACGCCGAGCATCAGCCACGGCAGCACGTGCTGGGCGTGGACGGTCCACGGCGCGCGACGCCTCGCGTTCACCCGTTCGCCGCCGCTCATGCCCCACCGCCGCGGCGGGCGCGCACGAAGAACAGCGCCAAGCCGGCCAAAGCGAGCATCAGGTACGTCTCGGGTTCCGGCGCCGCGGAGATCTCGGCGGAGGCCGGCTCGGGCGCGCTCAACCCGAACCTCGGGTATTGCGCGTCGGTCTCGAGCACGACCGCTCCGGTGACCGGAGTCACGAGCCGCGCCGCGATGGCGAGCTTCTGCGCCTGCTCCACGTGATCCGCGCGCGTCGTCCCGAGGAGCCGCAGGACGTCGTCGTACACCGCGAGCCGTCGCCAGATGTCGGCGGCGTGCTCGACGCGCAGGCCCGTCGCGCGCGCGGCGTCGTCCGCGCGCGCACAGACGAGGCGCGCGGGGGCCCCGGCGGTCTCGACGTCGACGAACGCGCTGGCGAGCGCTTGCCCGACGTCGGCATCGACGCGCTCGTCGACGTCGAGACCGGCTTCGCGGAATCCGCGCAACACGGAGTCGGCGACCGCCGTCGTCGCGATCGACACCACGCGCGGAGCGCGCGACGCCAGATCGAGCGCGATCGCGAGCTGCGACTCACCCTCGAGGCTCATCGCTTGCGGCGCGTGGACCCACACGATCCGGGCGTCGTCGCGTGGTCCGATCAGATCCAACGCCAACGTCAGCGCCGCCGCGTTGTCGCGACCACCGACGCAGGGCACGACGCGCAAGCGCTGCGTCGCCTCGCGCACGCGCGTCGGCAGCGCCGGCGAGATTCCGCCGGTCGTCAGGAGCTCGGGGCGATCCCCGGCGAGCACGATCGCGACGTCGAAGCGCGGATCGATCGCGTCGAGCGCGTCGGCCACGGCCCGCAGTCGACCGTCCATGCCGCGCGAAGCATCGATCACGACGACGAATGCCGACGCACCCGGCACCGCCGACGTCGCCGCCTTCGCACTCCACGTCACTCCGGAGTCGTCGTTCCACAGCCGTGCGCGCGTGGGCTCCACCACCGCGATGCGAGCCACCGTCGGTCGCGCGGCGAGATCCGCGTGCGTGAGCGCACCGGTGAGTCGATCCTCCGCGTCCGCGCGCAGCGCCGGCGACATGCGCGCGACACCGAGCGCGCCGGCGATCACGACGCTGTGACGTACGGGCGCGAACCCGTCGGCCGCGACCGCGAAATCGCCCTTCTCGAAACAAGGCAGTGCGACGTCGGCGAGCCCGGTCGGATCCGGGCTCAACGCTCCGATCACGTGCAGACGCATGCGCATGCGCCCTTGCGGCGGAATCGGGAAACACGACAGACGCACGCGCCGCGGACCATCGGACACGACCAGAGCCGGATCGCGGCCGCGCGCGGTGACCTCGCGATACGCGGTACTCACGTTGCTCCGCGTGCCGAACGCCGCCTCGCGCGGCTGGCCATCGACCCACAACGTCAGCCCCCCGACCACCGCGCGCGCCGGCAACAGGATGGTTCCGATCGCTTCCGCCGGCCACATCCGTGGATTCTCGAACTCGATCTCCCAAGTGGTCACGATCGTCGCAGCGACGGGATCGACGTGCGTGTCGTACGCGGAGCGCTGGAGGCGCACGGCGCGCTCGTGCGTCGCGAATCCATCACGAAGGACGGGCGACGCGAACCTGCCGTCGACGTCGAAGTTCTCGTCGAACCCGAACCGGCTCCGCGGTCCACGCGGCAGAGGTAGCGATTCGCCGAAGGCTTGGAACACGACCCTGCTCAGGCGCTCGTCGCCGTTCCATTCCGCGTCGGTCAGGCAATACGCGATCGGGTCCGTGGCCGGCCGCAGGCCCTCCTCGAACACGCGCGCGACGACGTCCGCACTGGAGTAGCGGCGGAGTTGGTCGATCGCGACGGCCCGCGTCACGGGGGTCCCGGTCGTCGCCGCATGCAGGCGCACGCGGGTCCACGTCCCGAGCGGATCGGCGAACACCATGGCCAGCAAGCCGGCGGCGCACCACCCCACGCGCGCGGCGATCGGGAGCGCCGGGTCCTCGCGATGCAGACGCCGCAGCCAGCCGATCAGCGTCAGCAACACGATGAACGGGGACAGCGACAGGAATCCGAGCCCGATGGCCAAGATCGCGACCGCGCTGATCGGCAGCATCGGTGTGAAGTACGCGGCGAAGAACAGGGTCACGCCGAGGACGACATGGGCCGCCGCGTGCTGCCGCGCCAGCACGGCGGGCGCGGCCCGATCGCACACGACGAGCCACGTCATCAGCGCCGCGATCGACGCATAACCGACGACGTGCAGTGTGGAGCGCAGCGGATCGAAGAACATCTCGGCGCAGATGTTCGAGGTGAGCTCGACGACCAGCGCGAGGATCGGCAGGACGACGCCGCAAAGTACGGTCCAACCATCGCGGGTCGCGGTGGATTGGCGGTGATCGGCGATCGGGACGGGGGGCACGGCGGCATCGGACACGGCGTTCTCCATCGAGGACGCTCGAGACTTTACCGCATAAAGTTCACGTCTTCGTCAACCGCGTGTCACGAGGCATTCGGGATCTTCGGCCTGCTTCGCTACCGTTCCGCGCTTTCGTTCCTCGTGCTACGCCGCCCGATCATGCGTTCCTTCCGCGAACTCGCCCATCTCCCGCGATCCCTCTGGATGCTCAGCGCGGCGATCCTCGTGAATCGCGCGGGCACCATGGCGTTGCCGCTTCTGGTGCTGTGGCTGACCGAGCGTCGCGGCTACACGACGGACGCGGCGTCGAACGTGATGATCGCCTATGGCGCGTTCGCGCTCGCGGGCAGTCTTGGGTCGGGCTTCGTCTGCGATCGCATCGGCATCAAGCCAGTGCTCGTCGGCTCGCTCGTCGGAATGGCCAGCGTGCTGTTCCTGCTCCCCGCCTGCCACGAGCCGTGGGCGCTGTACCTCGCCGTCGGCGCGTGGGCGGTGTGCGGCGAGGGCTTTCGACCGGCGAGCTTCGCGGCGATCGACGCGCTCGCGCCGCCCGACCGCCGGCAATTGGCATTCGCGTTCGCGCGCACCGCGGTCAACCTGGGCATGAGCTTCGGTCCGCTGACCGGCTCGTTCTTGGCGCAATGGCGCTTCGACCTGGTGTTCGTCGTGAACGCGGCGATGGCGGCGCTCGCCGCGGTGCTCTTCCTCCGCATTCCGCTGCCGCGCAAGACGGTGCCGACCACGGCCGCGACCGGTGCCTCCGATGGCCGACGCGATCGCCGTCTGCCGCTGGTGCTGACCGCCGCGTTCTTCACCGCGTTGGTGTTCTTCCAGATCGACTCGACGCTGCCGCTGTTCATCACGCGTGACCTCGGCCTCGCCAAGCCGTGGTTCGGCGGCGTCGTCGCGCTGAACACGCTGCTGATCGTGCTGATCGAGATCCCGCTGAACTACCGCACGTCCCATTGGCCGATCCGCCGCACGCTGACGCTGTCGACGGCGCTGATCGGGCTCGGCTTCGCGGGGTACGCGTTCGCCGGTGGTCCCGTCGGCCTCCTGCTCCCGACCGTCGTCTGGTCGGTCGGCGAGATGCTGTGCTTCCCGACCCAATCGGCGCTGATCGCCTCGCTGGCGCCTCCGGGACGCTCGGGCCGCACGATGAGCCTGTACGTGTTCATGTTCGGCCTGGCACTCCCGGTCGGCGCCGGCATCGGTCCGCGCGCCTACGAGCGCTTCGGCGCGAACTCGGTGTGGATCGGTTGCCTCGTGCTCGGTGGAATCGCGACGTGGTTGCTTTCGCGCATTCGGACGGAACCGCGCCCGCCCGCAACGGCGTGACGCCGAGGAGTCGACGATGAAGCGCGTCGCCGTGCTGACGGTCACGCACGACAGCCGCGCCGTGATCGACGCGTACTGCGCCGGCATCGACGCGTTGCGCGCCGACGGCTCGGTCGACGTCGAATGCGTGGTCGTCGACCAAGACTCCCACGACGACACGGTGGCGCGCCTCCGCGGCGTGACGATCGTGCGCAATCCGCGGAACACGGGCTTCGCGCGCGGATGCATCGACGCGATCGGGGCGCTGCGGGACTGCGCCGATGCGTTGCTCTTCCTCAACCCCGACGTGGCGCTGCCCCCCGCCGCGCTGCGGACGCTGCTGCAGGCGCTCGCAGCCGACAGGACGTTGGCCGCCGTCACTCCACTGTTGCGCGGAGCCGATGGCGTGCCGCGGGTCCCGGCCCGCCCACTGGTGCACAAGAGCGACGCGTGGAGTTTCCTCTCCGGCACGCGGCGCGCGCGACAACGTCGCATCGATCGATGGAGCGACGCGCACACGATCACGCCGCTGCGCGATGCGTACGCCGAAGGCTCGTGCTTGCTCGTGCGCCGCACGGCGTACGACGCGGTCGGCGGCTTCGATCCGCGGTTCTTCGTCTACTTCGAGGACGTCGATCTGTGTCGCCGACTCGAGGCCGCAGGCGGACGCCTCGCTTTGGTGCCGGACGCGGTGGCGATCGAAGCGGCGTGCAAGGGCTCGCGTGCGGCCCGCGACTCGAATGCGCCGGGCGCCGAGGAACTCGCGCGCTACCTGCTGTTCCTCGATGCCGAGGTCACGTACTTCGCGAAGTGGTACGGCGTGGAGTTCGCGCGCTTCGCGGCATGGATGCGCCGGACGCTGGCTCTGCGCCTGCAGCGCCGACGCCTCGTCGAACGGTTCGGATCCGCGACCGCGATCGAAGCCTGCGCTCGCGTCCTGCGCGAGGCCGTGGCTCGTCTGTAGTCCGGAGCACGCGCATCACGCGATGCGCACACCGGCGCGGACCACGACGTCCGACCCTTCCGCGATCAGTACGGAGCACGGCGGTCGCGCGAGCGCCGCACCCAGCGCGGCGCCGTAGAGCGCCGAGGCATCGACGTCGATCGTCGCGTCGCGCGCGGTCCACGTGCGCCAGCGCGGATGCTCGACCTGGTACTCATGCGTCGAGCCGTCGCGCCGTCGCGTGTAGCCCCAATAGTGCTCGGTGATGAATGCGGGCTCCTCGCCGTCGACGACCAAGGTCGGCGCGCCCTGTCGCCGCGCGGCGACGCGATCCCAGTGGCCGCGGTGCTTCCACGCGTAATCGACGCCGTCGGGCGTGATCCGATGCCGCGTCGGCAACGCCACGTACGGTTCGTCGTAGACGACGCGCGCGACCAGCGCGATCGCGACGCGTGGCACGATTTCCTTCACGAACACGACGCCACGGCGCACGACGCCATCGACCGTGCGGCGGACGTAGAACCGCAGGTTGATCTCGTCGAAGTCGGTGTGGAACGGGATCGCGAGCCCCTTCAACCGCGTCTTCAGGAAACGAAACGCCACGAGGCTGACGACGTGGCGGCCTTGCCACGGATCGAGTTCGACTCCGCGCGGGACCAGCGGCGCGAGGACGGCTTCGTCGACGTCGTATTGGACGAGCACGAGGTCGCGCCAGGCGGCGCTCAGGAACACGGGGTGTTTGTGCGCGGAGTCGACCATCGGGATCCCCTGCGCGACCAAACTACCGCGGGATCGATCGGCAGCGGCCGCGAGCCAGCGGCGCGAAATGTCGCGGAGATGAACGAACGCGCTGCTCCACGCGGGCGGACGGGAAACTACGATCCCGGCGATGGGGCATGAACTCGCCATCGACACCAAGGGCCTCGCCAAGAACTACGGCGGCTTCGCGGCACTGTCGGGCATCGACCTCGAGGTCCGTCCCGGCGAAGTCCTCGGCTACATCGGGCCGAACGGATCCGGCAAGAGCACGACCGTCAAGATCCTCACCGGCCTGCTGCCGGCGTTCGACGGCGAGGCGCGCGTCGCGGGCTTCGACGTGCGCATGGCGCCGATCGAAGTGAAACGCCGCATCGGCTACGTGCCGGAGCAAGCGCAGCTCTACGACGCGCTGACGCCCCTCGAACTACTGACCTTCGTCGGCCGCATGCACGACCTCGACGAGCGCCATGCGCGCGCGCGCGGTTCCGCGCTACTCGAAGCGTTCGGCCTCCAGGACCGCACGCATTTGCGCATCGGCAGCCTGTCGAAAGGCATGAAGCAGAAGGTGCTGTTTTGCACCGCGCTGCTGCACGATCCGGCCGTGCTGTTCCTCGACGAGCCGCTGTCGGGACTCGACGTCAACGCGGTCATCCTGGCCAAGGAGTTGATCCGCCAACTCGCCGACGCGGGCAAGGCGGTGTTCTATTGCTCGCACGTCATGGACGTCGTCGAACGCGTCTGCGATCGCATCGTGTTGATCGCGCACGGGGCCGTCGTCGCGCAGGGCACGTTCGCCGAATTGGCGCAGCGCGCGGACGAGACGCGGCTCGAAGCCGTGTTCTCGCAGTTGACCGGCGGCGGCGGCGAGGCCGAGCAAGCGCGCCGCATCGTCTCGGTCCTGCGCGAGACCGCGCCGTGACCGCGAGCGGTCCACCGACTCGACCATCGAAGCGCGATGCCGGGCCGCGGTCGCGACCGCCATGGATCGCGCGGTTCGCGCTCACGACGCTGCGACGCCTCGCGCCGCTGTTCCGTCCGTTTCGCATCGAGCCGGGGAAGCTCATGGCGTTGCTCGAGCTGCGATTCGCTCTCGACGCACGTGCAACGCGTTCGTTGGCGGAAGGTCGCACGGGCGTCACGCTGGGACAGATGCTGCTCGGCGCACTGTTCGTCGCGTTGTTCACGACGATGGTCGTGCTCGTGGCGCCGACGGCGGGCATTGCCGTCGGGGTCGTCGCGGCCGCACTGTGGCTCGCGATTCCGACGATGCTGCTCGGGGCCTGGCTCGACGTGTTGCTCGATGGCGCGGCCGAGTCCGTGATCGCGCCGACCCCGATCGGCGATCGCACGATGCTCGCGGCGCGGCTGCTGTTCCTCGCGACGTACGCCACGGCGACCGTCGGCTCGATCGTCGCGTTGCCGCTCGCCGCCGGTTCCATCCGGCACGGCGTCTGGCCATTCCTCCCGATCGGCATCGTCGCCACCGTGAGCTCGAGCATCGCCGCGGTGCTGGTCTTGCTGCTCGTGTTCCTCGTGCTCGCGCGCCTCGTCCCTGGCGATCGATTCCGCGTTTGGGCCCTGCGCACTCAATTCGCGACCGCGATCGCGTTCCCGTTGGCTTGGCAGATCGTGCCGCGTTTGCTGTCGAGGATCGACGGGTCGGCGCCGCACTGGGTCTTGATGGCGCTGCCGCCGTGTTGGCCCGCCGGGCTCGCCTCGTGGTGTGCCGGCGAAGACGTTCCCTTGCGCGGCCTGCGGGTCACGTTGACGTTCGCGTTCCCCCTGGTCTTGTTCGTCCTGGCGCTCGCGCT
This sequence comes from Planctomycetota bacterium, assembly GCA_052034255.1. GTDB lineage: Bacteria > Planctomycetota > B15-G4 > B15-G4 > JADJEK01 > JADJEK01. The sequence goes on from JBPOIU010000020.1 coordinate 16,205, forward strand.
CGCGAATCGCCGCTTCGCTGCGGCGACGTCGTCGCCGCAAACCGAGTCCCACCAGCCCGCGCCGTTCCGCGCGAATTCATTGACCCGCCTGGTCTCCCACATCTGTTCGGACGCCGACGAACGCGCGGGATTCGAGTTCGCTCGCGTGCTGACGCTGCGCGAACGCTCGTACGTGGTCCAAACGATGCCGGGCACGATCATGGCCCTCGTCCTATTCGGAGCCTCGGTGTTCGTCGTGGATCGCGACGTCCTCACGACGCCGCAGTGGGCTCTCATCGGTGTCCTGCCGCTGCTGCTCGCGATCCCTTTGCCCGTCGGTCTGTGGACCACGCGCGCGACCGAATCGCCCGACGCCGCGTGGATCCGGGACATCGCGCCGCACGCCGACGATCGCCCGATACGGTCCGGGATGTTCAAGCTCCTGCTCGTGCGCTGGTGCGTGATCCCGAGCCTGATCGCATTCGTGGCCTGCGCCGCGATCGCCGCTTGGCGCGGCGCACTGTTCTCCGCGGCCGCCGCGCTCGTCGCGTTCCATGTCGACGTGTTCGCGTGCAAGCTGCTCGACGTCCATCGACCGTTCCGCGCGCCGTATTCGACCGAGAAGCTGGGCAACGGCGCGCCGTCGCTCGTGTTCATGCTGCACACACTGCTCGTGCTCGGCGTGGGCTTCGGGTTGATCGCGGCGCATCGCTCGCCGATCGTCCTCGCGGTCGCCGGCGTAGTCCTCGTCGCGCTCGCTCCGCTGCGTTGGCGAGCGCTGCGGTCGTGACGCACGGGAGCGCCACGACCGCAGCGGGTTCGACGGCGGATCAGGCCGGGACGAACGGCAGCTTCGCGACCGGCACCGTCGCGCCGCTGATCGAGAGGTTGCCGTAGAACCACTTGTTGCCGTCGAGCGTGCTGTCGTCGATCGCTTCGCCGCCGAGCGTCGCGAGCTTGGCCGATTTCAACACGCCTTGCGCGTCCTTCTTCAAGGTCAGGCGACACGTGACGAAGCCCTCGACCTTCGCGCCGGGCATCGGCAAGTCGACCGACACCCACCAGTCGGACGCCAGCACCTCGTCGGCGCCGAACGTCGATCCGGTGTCGGAGAAGGTCTCCGACCACGTGCCGTTCGCGCTCTTCGTCCACACCGAGTACGTGTATTTGTCGTCCTGCTCGTCCCACGCGAAGTGCATGTAGAACGTCTGCGTGACCTTCGCCTTCGCGACCGTGCCGAGCCCCGGCGTCATCGCGACCCCGCTGGCCTTGACCTTCATCTTCATCCAAGCGCCGTCGAGGGCTTGCCCCGACGCGTCGGATGCGACTCCGAGCGCACACGCGAGCGCCAACAGAACGACCGCGACACAGCGACGTAGGACGAACATGCTCGACTCCTTGGGTGAGGATCGCCGCCCAGCACGCCACGCGCGCGAACGGTCGATCGAAGGCAGAAGAGGTTCATCCGGACGCCGAATCCGGCGTCACGCGAGCTCGCGATTTTTGTTGGGGACGATCCGACCGCTTCAGGCGAGCAGCGCGGGGATCACCTTGCCGGCGACGTCGGTCAGGCGGTAGTCGCGGCCTTGATGCTTGTAGATCAGCCGTGTGTGGTCGAAGCCGAGCAGGTGCAGCATCGTCGCGTGGAGGTCGTGGACCTCGACCGGGTTCTCGACGATGTTGTACGAGTAGTCGTCGGTCTTCCCGTACGTGATGCCGGGCTTGATGCCGCCGCCGGCGAGCCACACGGTGAAACAGCGCGGATGGTGATCGCGCCCGTAATTCGTCTTCGACAGTTCGCCCTGGCTGTAGACCGTGCGGCCGAACTCGCCGGCCCACAACACCAGCGTGTCGTCGAGCAGGCCGCGGCGCTTCAGATCGCGCAACAGCGCGCCCTGCGCGCGATCGACCGCGCCGCATTGCGCGCGCATCTCGTTGGGCAGGTTGTTGTGCGCGTCCCAACCGCGCATGTAGAGCTGGATGAAGCGGACTCCGCGCTCCGCCATGCGCCGCGCCAGCAGACAGTTCGCCGCGAACGAGCCCGGCTTCTTCACGTCCTCGCCGTACATCGCGAGCGTCGCCTCGTCCTCGTCGGAGAAGTCGACGAGGTCCGGCACCGACATCTGCATACGGAACGCCATCTCCTGTTGCGCCAGACGTGCGGCCGTTTCGGGATCGTTCGTGCGGTCCTGTTCGACGCCGTCGAGTTGCGCCACGAGGTCCAGCATGCGGCGACGATCGGCGCGCGAGACGCCGTTCGGATCGCGCAAGAACAACACCGGATCGGCACCCGCGCGCAGCCGGCAACCCTGGTGCTCGCTCGGCAGGAAGCCGGAACCCCAGAAGCGCGCCGACAACGCTTGCATGTTGCCGATGCCTTGCGTGATCAGCACGACGAACGTCGGCAGGTTCTTGTTCATGCTGCCGAGGCCGTAGCCGACCCACGAACCGAACGACGGCCGCCCCGGCTGCTGATTGCCGGTTTGGAAGAACGTGATGCCGGGCTCGTGGTTGATCGCGTCGGTGTGCATCGAGTGGATGAAGCACAACTCGTTCGCCAGCGACGCCGTGTGCGGGATCAACTCGGACAGCCAGACGCCGTCCTGCTGGTTCGCATAGCGCTGGAAGCGAAACGCCGTCGGAGCCACCGGGAACCGCGACTGTCCCGACGTCATGCCGGTCAAGCGCTGGCCTTGGCGAATCGAGTCCGGGAGATCCTGGTTGAAGCGTTCGACCAGCGTCGGCTTGTGGTCGTAGAGGTCGAGCTGGCTCGGCGCGCCTTCCATGTGGAAGTAGATCACGCGCTTCGCCTTGCTCCGATGGTGCGGACCGAGGACCGGGGCCGCCTGCTCGCGCGCGAACGCACTGCCGCCGCACAACTCGGCGAACGCAGCCGCACCGAGCGCGGACGACGCCGTGCGCAGCGTGTTCGAGAAGAACCGTCGACGCGTGAGCTTCAGTCCATCGTCGAACGCGGATTCGGAGCCTGGGTTCATCCGGTTCATCCTCGCGTGATCGTCGCGTCGAGATTGAGCAATGCGCTCGCCAACATCGTCCACGCCGCGAGCTCCGCGGGATCGCGGCCCTCCGCGCGGGGCAGGACGCCGACCGCCAGCAACGCCTCGGCGTCGGCCGGGGCCGCGCCGTAGCGCGCGCGGAAATCGCGCAGCGCATCGGACAGCGCCGCGGCCTGCCGCACGGACGGCGCGTTGCCGGTGCAGCGCCGGAACATCGTCTCGATCCGCACGACGTCGTCGTCGGCTTCCGCCAGCGTGCGCTGTGCGAGCCCGCGCGCCGCTTCGACGAACTGCTCGTCATTCCACAGCGCGAGTGCTTGCAGCGGCGTGTTCGTCGTCGTGCGCTTCACGGTGCACGATTCCCGCGTCGGCGCATCGAGCGCGAGCAGCGTCGGCGGCGGCGCCGCGCGCTTCCAGTACGTGTAGAGCGAGCGCCGCCACAGCTCGTCCCCGTCCCCACGCTGGTACGCACGCGTGTTCGAGGCCGGCATCGCCACTTCCTGCCATAGGCCTTCCGGCTGGTACGGGCGCACCGACGGGCCGCCGACGCGCTCGACGAGGAGGTCGGCGACGTAGAGCGCTTGGTCGCGAATCGCTTCGGCCGACAGCCGCTTGCGCGGAAAGTAGGCCAACCAGCGATTGTCGGGGTCGCGCTCGCGGACGTCCGCACGGACTCGCGCGCTCTGCCGATAGACGCGGCTGTTCAGGATGGTCGCGATCAGCCGCTTGACGTCGTAGCCGTGCTCGACGAAATCGACGGCGAGCCAGTCCAGCAACTCGGGATGACTGGGGTATTCGCCCTGGAGTCCGAAGTCCTCGGTCGTCTTCACCAAGCCCGTGCCGAAGATCTGGTCCCAGATCCGATTGACGAACACGCGCGCGACCAGCGGATTCTGCGGCGACGTCAGCCAGCGCGCGAGCCCGACGCGATCACGCGGCACGCCCTCCGGCCACGTGCCGAGCGCGGCGGGAACGGCGCGTTCGACGCGTTGCTGCGGGTCGGGCTTGTCATAGAGCCCGCGCATCAACACGAAGGTCTCGCGCGGCATCGGGCGCTCTTTCATCACCATCGTGCGCGGGACTTCGGCGCGCAGTTGCTCGAGTTCGCGATCGAGCGCCGTGATCTTCGCGACGCCGTCGCGATACGCGGTCGAGAACGCCGTACGCCACGCGCGCTCGAAGCGTTGCGCCAAGTGCGCGTCCTGCGCCGCGGTGTCGACCAGCGCCGTCAACAACTCGCCGCGGAGTTCGCGTTCGGGTCGAATCGTGCGCCAGAAGAAGCCGGCCTCGCCACCGCTGTTCGCGACCTTCAGGGTCAGCAAATGGCGCCCAGCCGGCAGTTCGAACTCGACCGCGTCCTGATCCCGCGCCAAGCCGCGATCGGTGCGATTCGCCGCGATCTCGACACCATCGAGGAACAGCTTGAAGCCGTCGTCCGAGCCGAGACGCGCATCGACCTTGCGCGTCGACGGCACGAACAACTCCTTCGCGACGTAGCTGACGTTGGTGCCGCCCGCGAGGTCGCCGTTCAGCCGATCGTCGCGGAACTCCGGCACGGGTCGCCAACTCTGATTGCCGAAGCCGAAGTTCTTGCCGCGATCGAGCGTCGTCTCGGCCTCGGGCCCGAACGCGGTCGTGAACGCGAGCTCGCCCGAGTCGGCCGGGAACGGACCGACCAGGTGCCACGCCGTCGCCGCGACGGGCAGCATGTCGAACGCCGCCGGATCGAACGCGCCGATGCCGATGCGCACCCGACCGAACGTGTGTTGCGCATAGATCGAGCGGTAGTGCAGCCGAACCTGGACTTCGGTGCCCCCGGCGAACCCGAACGGCTCTTGCGCGAGGAACCACGCCAAACGCCCATCGGTGCGGTTGTGCGCGTCGACGGCCCAACCGTCGGCCGTGTCCGGTCGCAACGCGTTCACCACGCCGAAGTCGCCGTTCTCCTGCTCGAAGTCGGCCCACGCCCACGCCAACGGCACGGTGACGGAACGCGTCGGATCGGCACTCGACGTCGCGACCACCTCGATGCCGGACAGCACGCCATTGCCGTTGAACGCCCGTCCGACCCGCCCATTCGGCAGGTCCGGATCGGGCAGGACTTCGAGCTGCAGCAAACGCAGATCGGTGGCGTCGGTGTGCAACGTCAGTTCGTGCACGTCTTGATCCGGATTCGTCCCGGACGCGAACACCGAACCGTCGTCGCGCACGGTCAGCGTCGCGCCGCCCGTCGACGCCGCGCGGACGACCGTCACCGGTTCGAGGCGCACGCCGCTCGCGGCGCGCACCGCGTTGACGAACGACACGCGTTCGACCGCTTCTTCGGGTGCCGCCTCGTCGAGTTCGCGCTGCAGCGCCTCACGCCGCGCCGTACGCTCGGCGAGCTGGCTCTCCTGGTCCGCTGACGGAACCTCGATGAACGGCTCGAACGCACGATTCGGATCGGGCAATTGCGAGTACAGCCCGGGCTCTTCGATCGAATTGAAGAACGCGATCAACCCGTAGAAGTCGCGCTGCGAGATCGGGTCGAACTTGTGGTCGTGGCAGCGTGCACAGCCGAGCGTCAGCCCGAGGAACACCGATCCGGTCGTCGCCACGCGATCGACGGCGTACTCGACGAGGTACTCCTCGGCGATCGCTCCGCCTTCGTCGGTCGTCACGTGGTTGCGGTTGAAACCGCTCGCGACGATCTGCTCGCGCGTCGCGCTCGGCAACAGGTCGCCGGCCAACTGCTCGGTGATGAAGCGGTCGAACGCCATCCCATCGTGGAATGCCCGCAACACCCAATCGCGCCAAGCCCACATCTGGCGGCCGGCGTCGGTATGGATGCCGGACGTGTCGGCATAGCGCGCTTGGTCGAGCCACGGCGTCGCCATGCGCTCGGCGTAGCGCGAGACGTACGGCTCGTCGTGCAACAGTCGCTCGACGAGTCGCTCGAATGCATCGGTCCGATCGTCGGCGAGGAACGAGTCGAGCTCCGCCGGCGTCGGCGGCAAGCCCGTGATGTCGAGAAACGCGCGCCGTGCCAACGTCGACCGCTCGGCGTCCGGACTCGGCGCAATGCCTTCGCGCTCGAGCCGCGCCAACACGAACGCGTCGATCGGCGTCGACGGCCACGCCGTGTCCACCACCGCGGGCGGCTCGACGCGCGCCGGCGGAGCGAACGCCCAATGCGGTTCGTACACCGCGCCTTGCGCGATCCAGCGCTCGATGACGTCGAGTTCATGACTCGTCAGCGGCGGCTTGTGCGCGTCGACCGGCGGCATGCGACGGTCGATGTCGTCGGTCGTCAACCGTTGCCACAGCACGCTCGACGTCGGCGAACCGGGCACGACCGCAGCGCCGTGCTCGCGCGCGGCGGTCGCGTCTTCGGCGCGGTCGAGGCGCAAGTTCGCGGCGCGCTTGCCCTGGTCCTGCCCGTGACATTGGAAGCACTTGTCCGACAGGATCGGCCGCACGTCGCGCCCGTAGCGCACGAGTTCGTCGGGCGGCACGAGATGCGTCGGCGCTTCGTCGCGCGGTCGCTCGGCGCCGGGTTGGGGCGCGACGAGGCGCGGGACGGGCAAAGCGCCGTCCTTGCGGTCGGTGGCGAACGCCGACGCGAGCACGAGGCTCGCAGCCGGCAGGAACGCGAAGATCCGGGTGGTTCGCGTCATGCAGCGGTGCGGCGAAGAGATGCAACCGCTCGCGACGCACAGACCCGATGCGTGCGCAGCGGATGCCCGTGGTCGCCGTTCGTGCCACGGGCGCGGCGCAGGATAACCCGATCGCGTCGCCGATTGCGACGCGCAATCGAACGAAGATGCGCGAAAGGGGGAAGGGGTTCGATCAACGCGCGCGCAAGCGCAGCGCTTCGAGATTCGCGATGTACGCCGCCGCGCGACTCGTCGCTTTGACGCGCAGCGTCGCGACACCTGCTTGCGAGAACTCGAGCACTCCGAGCTCGCGTTCGCGGAACTCGGTCCAACTCGGCGTGGCTTCGGTCGTGAACGCGAACGTCGTCGCGTCGCACTCGACCACGAGCTGCGATCCCACCTGATCCTCGGGCGCCGCGTAGCGCAGCGCTACGTCGTACGCGCCCGCGCGCGGCACATGCAGCGCGAACGTGAACGCGGTGTCGACGTCGCTCCAGCTGCCGATGCACTCGTCCTCACGCTCCGCGTGCGTGCCCTCGATTTCCGCATCCAGCGCCGCGATCACCAGCTCCTCGCCCGCGGCCGTCGGCAGCGCGAACTCGAGCGGCGCCGCACGCACGACGACGGGCTTCGACGAGCGCGTCAACGCGGCCACGCCGGCCGCGCCGCGGTCGGTGTACGACGCGCGCAGCACGTAGATGCCGTGCGCGTCCTTCGCCGTCTCGGGCGCCGCCGGGATCACGACCGTGCCGTCCTTCCCACGCAGACCGTCGTCGGAGCCCAATGCCGCGATGGCGTCGACCATGTTCGCGATCGACGGCTCGGGAACGTGGAGGTGTGGCGGCATCGCGACCGAGCCGTAACGCCCCGCGCCTCCGGCACGCACCTTCGCGATCAAGCGAGCGATCTCTTCGGCGCGTCGCGACTCGTCGAGCGCGCGCAGCGCGTCCGCGACTTGCCGGTAGGCCGGGCCGACCGACGGTTGTTCGGGGTGGTGACAGGCGATGCAGCCGCTCCTCTTCAGCAGCGCCGTGCCCTTCAACCGGGGATCCATGCCCGGCAACAGCGGATCGGGCTCGACGTCCGCGGCGTCGTCGGGATCACCGCTTTCGACGTAGACCGCGACCAGGTCCGCCCGCCGCAGCGCGTCTTCGGCAGCCAGCGGCCCGCCGTTCGCGCGGCCGTCCTCGACGTCCGACACCTCGACCGTGTACGTGAGCGGCGCGTCCCAGCGGAACGTCGCCGGCGCGAACAGCGTCACTTCGGGAGCGGTGTTGCCGGCGACGATCGACGTCATCGCCTTGCCCTCACGCCCCGCAGCGTCCGTCACGGTCAGCGAGACGTCGTAGGCGCCGGGCTTCGCATACTCCTTGCGCGGCGAGGCCTCGGACGACGCGGTGCCGTCGCCGAAATCCCACGCGTAGCGCAGCCGCGCGTCGTCCCCGTCGGGATCGTGCGTGCCGGCGCTGGAGAATCGCACGGCCAACGGCAGGCCCCCGGTCGTCGGCGTGGCGTCGATCGCCACCTTCGGGCGCTTGTCGAAACTGGAGAAGCGCACGCGCAGCAGGCGGCCGTCGACGTTGTCCCACCAATTCGTGCCGTAGTCGAGGATCCACAACGCGCCGTCCTTCCCGAGCTCGACGTCGATCGGATGCGGGATCGACACGTGCGCGAGGAAGCGGTGCACGCCGTCCAACTCGCCGGCCTCGTCGAACTTCAGCCAGAAGAAGGTCGCGCGGGCCCAGTCGTAGAACAGCATCACGCGGTCGAACCACGCCGGGAACTGGCCGCCGTGCAGCGACTGGTGGATCCAGGGTCCAGCCATCGCGTTGCGGCCACCATCGTTCAGCTCGGGCAGCGTCGACGAACGGCCGTACGGATAGGCGAAGAACGGCCGCGTTGGCGACGGCAAGCGTTCGAGCCCGGTGTTGCGCGGCGAGTCGTTGACCAGCAGATCGGCGAAGCTCTCCCCGCGCTCACCGCTGGCGAAATCGCGATCCCGATAGAACCGGCCACCGCGCGCGAACGGCCAACCGAAGTAGCCCGCACGTCGCGCACGGTTCAGCGTGTCGACGCCGCGCGGATCGCCGTGCCCGTCGTCACCGGCGTCCGGCCCGACGTCGCCCCACCACACGTCGCCGGTCAGCGGATCGACGCTGATGCGATACGGATTGCGGCAGCCCTTGACGAAGATCTCCGGGCGCGTGAACGCTGTGCCAGGCGGCCACAGATTGCCGTCGGGGATCGCGACCGTGCCGTCCTCGTTCGGCCGGATGCGCAGGATCGAACCGCGCAAGTCGTTCGAATTGCCCGCGGAGCGCTGCGCATCCCATTCCGTGCGGTCCTCGCGCTCGTCGATCGGCGCGAAGCCGTCGGATGCGAACGGGTTCGTGTTGTCGCCGGTCGACAGGAACAACTCACCGCTTCGCGCGAACGCCAACGACCCACCTTCGTGACACGTCGTTTCGTCGCGATCGGTTCCGACTTCGAGCAGCACGCGCTCGTCGACGAGCTTCGCCGCATCACCGTCGCCTTGCAGCGTGAACCGCGACAGGCGATTCAACGCTGGTTCGCGCGGCGACCAATAGACGTAGACGAATCGATCCACGCCGTGGTTCGGCCCGACCGCCAAGCCGAGCCCGCCGCATTCGTTCGCGTGCGTGCCGGACTCGTCGCGGCACGCGACCTCGAAGCGATGGATCACGCGCACGCGATCGCTCGCCGCCGAGTAGAGCTTCAGCGCGCCCTTGCGCTCGAGCACCAGCACGTCGCCGCTCGGCAAGGGTGCGATCTCGATCGGGTCCTCGAGGCCGTCGAGCACGACGTCGACGTCGAAGGCGTCGTCGTCGGGACGCGTGACCTCGACTCCGCGCAAGGGCGTTCCCATCGCCGCGAACGCGCGCGCCAACACGCGGCGCACTGGCGCGGAACGATGGACCTCGGCGGTTCCGCCGAGCCCGAGCGCGACGCAGCCGCCGCCGTCGTACGTGCGTTCCCACGCGACCGGCGTGCGGCCGTACGCGTCGCCGAGTTCGAGCAAGGGGTGCGTGCGCGAGTCCGGCTGCGCCTGCACGAGCGGTTGCGCGAACACGCATTCCGCGAGCGACGGATCCGCCGCGGCGACGGTGGCGATCTCGTACTGGCCAAACGGCCACTCGGTCGTCGACAGCGCGCCGAAGAGCCGGCGCGACCACCACCATTCCGATTCTGCGCGCAGCGCGCCGTCGAGCGCCAGCACGTACCCGCCGCGCTCGACGAAGCGCGTCAGGGCTCCCCGCGCCACGTCGTCGAAGCGCTGCGTCGCCGGGCATGCGAGCACGAGCCCCGCGCGCGCGCCGAGCGTCGCGTCGCACAACGCGGCCGCGTCCGCCACGAACTCGAGCGGGAGGCCGCGCGCCGTCGCGGTCGTTTGCAGTGCTGCTTCCAGCGCGATCCACTCGCCGTCGTCGACGGCGCGGTCGCCGACGAACACCAGTACCGGCGGCGGCGGCGGCAACGGAGATCCGTCGTCGCCGCACCCGAGTGTCAGCGTTGCGAGCGTCAGCAGTGTGGCGAACGGAGCTGCAAGCGCGCGGCGGAGCATGCGGCGCGGATCATAGATCACGCTGTCCGAATCCGATGGCGGCCGGTCGGGAACGCGCGTTGGATTCGGCGTCGGGACCTTCGAACCCACGCCGAAGACTCGCGTGCTCGCGTCAGGGCGGCAGGGCGTCAGGGCGTCAGCGGATGATTCGGCCCGGCGGCGAGGCGGCGCAGCGACCGCTGGATCTCCGCCCGCACGCTGGGCGGCAGATCGGCGTCCGCGGCGCGGGCGGTCAACTCCGCCTCGATCCGCGGCCGATCCTCGCAGTACGTGAACCAGCCGAGCGCTTCGGCGACCGTCGCGCGCAGATCGGCGGGCTCTTCCGCGCGCGCCAACACCGCGAACAGGCCTTGCACTGCGGTCCGCGCCCGCGCGTTGCGGAAGCTGCGCGCCGCATTCAAGCGCTCCTTCGGCTTCTTCGTCGGATCGGCCAGATCGGCGAGCGATGAGTCGACCAGGCGGAACACGAACGGCTCGATCTCGCCAAGACGCTTCAGGCGCGCATCGGACTCCGGCAACGACTTCCGCAGCGCGGCGAACGCCGCTTCGATCGGCTCCTTGCGGTAGCAATGCAGCGCGTCGCGCGCGTTGAACATCACGCGCTCCGACGGGTCGTCGAGGGCGAGCTCGAGCACGGCCGCCGCCGTTTCGTCCAGCCCACGCTCACCGGTGAGGATCACCGCGAAACGTCGCACCAGCTCGTTCGGATCGGTGAGCGCCGTCACGAGCGCGCGATCGAGAGCAGGACCGCGGCGAGCGGCCAACCGCCGCAGCGCCTGCAGCCGGACGACGTGACTCGCGTCGGCGGCGACGATCGTCGCGAGCCGCGCGTCGTCGATCGCGTCGCGCTCGCCGAGGCGCGCGATCGCGACTTCGCGCAGCACGGGATCGGCGGATTCGAGAGCCACACGCAGCGCGTCGACGTCGACGTCGCGAGCCAGCGCGGCGACCAAGGCCGGCGCCGGCGTCGCGGCGAAATGAGCGGTCGGATCGCCGAGCAGCATCGATTCGAGCTGCACGCGCTGGCGGTGCCACTGGCCGATGCGGACGCCTTGTCCGAGTTGCCCGATGAACTCGTGCAACCACAGGTCTTGCAGCACGTTGACGGAGTTCGCGACGACCGCCACCGCGTCGCTCGCACTGAACAGGTAGGCGCCGGCGATGTACGGCGATTCGATGAAGCGGCCGTTGAAGCACTCGTCGAGCACCAGCATGCGCGCGTGCGTTCCGGAGCCCTGTGCGTCCTCGACGTGCAGATCGCGGTTCTTGTCGTCGGCGTCGTCCGCAGCGACCACGACCGGATCCGCGACGCCGTCGAACCACGATTCGGGCAACGCGTACTTCTGCATCAGCTCGAGCTTCGCGGCGTCCACGGCCGCCGGGTCCTTCTTCGCCGCGGAACGCAACCGCGAGCGCAACACGCTCTTCACCGCGTCGACGCGCGCCTCCAACGTGCCTGCCGGAACGTCGCCGATCAGGAACTGCAGATCGGTGTCCCCGTGAGCATGGAACAGCGCGAGGTCGAGCGTGCGATCGCGCAGGGCGACGATGACGCGTTCCTTCATGCGCTCGCCGATCTGATGGTGCAGCGTGTCGATGCGCCCACCCGGCCGATCCAACTGCGGGAACACCTGCTGCAGCGTGTCGACCTGCGCACGCCAGGCTTCGAGCGATTCCGAGTGGTAACCGTGCCCGGCGACCGACAGCGCGTGATCGAGCCGGCGCGGCACGTCCTTCCCCGTGATGCACTTGCGCAGGAAGCGCGCGATCGTGGCGGTACGCTCGGCGTTCGCCGGCCCGGGCACGATGCGCGCGCTGTAGATCTCCTTGTCGACGCGCTGCGCGGAGTCGGGGAGCAGCGCCACGTAGTGCAAGCGCGGGTCCTCGGGATCGCGTTCGGCAGGCGCGAAGCGGAGGTCGAAGTCCTCGTAGAAGCGGTCGCTCGGCACCGAGCTCCGCAACCGTGGGAACACGACTTGGTCCATCTTGAACGCGCTGGTCAGATGCTGCGCGTCGCGCACCATCGGCACGGGGACGTCGCCGATGAACACGACCCCTTCGAGCGGCGGATGCGTGCCGTCGCCGCGCCACAGCCCCTCGAGGCGCTCACGTAACGCGAACGGCTCGTCGAACGTCTCGACGATCAACCAAGTCGGCAGCGCGTCCGCGCGCTCGATCGCGGCGCGATAGGCATCGACGGGGATCGGATCCGCGGCGTAGGTCGCTTCGTCGACGACGATCGCGAACGACGTCGTCGCTCCGTCGATGGCCGTGGGTTCGACGACTTGCCCGGAGAAGGCCGACGTCGCCGCACACCACCAGGCCACGGTTCCGAGCACACTCGCATGGGCAGTCATCGACGAGAGTCTCCACGAACTCCGGGTGCCCGGCCGCAAGGGTCGGGCATCGATCCGAATCCGTCGGGATATGGAGCTCGCGCCCATATCCCGACGGTTCGGGTGCGCGTTACGGCAGACGGATCTCGATCGCGTCCGCCGCACCGAGGTTCGCCGCGTTGTGGAACGGGTCGTCCACCAACAGCACGAACATCGCGGACAGGTTCAAGCCGTTGACTCCCGGCGGCACGGGCAAAGCGATCGGCGGCTGGACGCCGAGGGCCGAACCGCCCGGGTTCGAGATCCCGTTCAGGAAGATGAAGAACGGGAAGTTCGGATCGAGCCACAACCCGGGAGTCGCATCGCCCGGGATTTGCAGCGGCGCCGGCGGGTTGCCGGTCAAGAACGGCTGCATCAGCAGGACCATCCCGTTGCCCGTCAACGATCCGTTCGGCGACTGGAAGCCGAGCGTGATCGTGTCGCCCGCGAACACCGGATAGATTCCCGCCGGATTCGGCACGAACAGACCGTTGATCGCGACTTGCATCGCCGCGTCGGTGCCGTTGCCCGGGTACGCCGGTCCCAGCACGGGGACGACCGCGACGCAACGCGGCGTCCCGAAGTCGACCGCGGCCAAGGTGTCGGTGTAGACCGTCGCTTGCTCGGCCCCCGCGATCGTCCCGCTGTGATCGGAGTCGGTCAGCACGTACAAGCGGTCGGGCGCGCCGTCCTCACCGACGTACAGCGAGCCGTCCTGCGCGACGTCGCACTGCCACATCGTCGATCCGGCGCCCGCGAAGAAGAACTGCGAGAACTCGCCCGCGCCCTGCGCGTCGCCGCTCGCATCGGCGTCCTTGATCTTCCAGCACAGATCGTTGCCGTGGTCGAGGACGTACACCTCGTCGGTCGGCGTGCGCGCGAACCCGAAATGGAACGCATTGCCCGCTTGGGCCGGCGCGATGAAGTACGCGTTGACCTCGTTCGGCTGATCGATGACGCCGCTGGCGTCCAGATCCACGAGGCGATACACGCCGCGCTTCGGCGTCGCGGTGATGCCGTTCTCGAGGTACAGGACCGTGCCATCCGACAGCACCAGCACGTCGTTCGGGATCGAGTCCCCGACCGCACCGCCGGGCGCCGGCTTGAAGAACACCGTCGCCTCGCCGACGTCGTTGTAGTCGTCATCGGAGTTCAGATCGTCGAGATGGAACACGAGGTCCTCGCCCGTCACCACCGACGAGATGATCTGGTTGTTGCTCGCGACCCAGACCCGCCCGCTCGGCTCGACGTACAGCGAGTTGCCGGACACCATGCGCACGTTCGACGCGTTGCCGCCGACCGTGCCGTCGAACACGACGACCGCCTCGCCGACGTCGTTGGCGTCGCCGTCTTGATTGAGGTCCTCGAGGCGGAAGATCCGATCCTCGGTCGTATCACTGACGAACAGTCGACCGAACGCGTCGAACGCCAAGCCGGTCGGATCCGATAGCGCGATGGCACCGACGGTGTCGTCGTAGAACGCTGTGAGGTCTCCGGCGTCGTTCACGTCGCCGTCGCCGTTGTTGTCCACGCACAGCCACAGCTTGTCGCCGGCGGTGTCGGACACGATCGTCGGCTGGATCGTCGCCGCGGATGCGGAACTCAGGATCGCGGCGGTCGCGAGCGCGACCCCGTGGACTCGACATCGGTTCATGGATCTCTCCGTCTGGCAAGACCGTGGTGTGGGTTCGAAGCTCCGCGCCCTAGCGGCCATCGGGCGCGGGAAGTAGGCCGACGTTGTAACCGAAGTCGGGTCGCGCGGGCGAGAGGTCGCGTCGATGGGTGCGGCGCGTGGGTTCGCGCAGTGAACGGTCACTCGAGTCGCATGAACACGGCCTTCAAGTACTCGCTCTCGGGGAAATCCGACGCGACCGGGTGATCCGCCGCGGCGCCGGTGCGCGCGAGGATCTGCATACGGCGCGCATCGTGCAGCACGCGCCCTTCCGCGTCCGGTGGACGCTCGGCGCCGGCCTGGCGCGCGGCCGACAACAACAGCTTCATGAACTCCGCTTCGGGCAACAAACCCGCGCACGAGCACGACAGCAGCAAGCCGCCGGGCTTCACGAGCCGCATCGCGAGTCGATTCAGATCGAAGTGCTTCTTCGTGCCGTCTTCGATTTCCTGCCGCGTGCGGATCAACTTTGGCGGATCGAGCACGACGACGTCGTAGCGCACGCCGTGCAGGATGCGATCGCGCATGTACGTGAACGCATCGGCCTGCACGCAGTGGATGCGCACCTGATTGAGGTTCGCGTTGTCCTTCGCAACGGCGAGCGGCTCTTCGTCGAGATCGACCGCGGTGACTTCGGCCGCCTTGCCGAGCGTTTTCGCCGACACCGCGAAACCACCGGTGTAGCAGCACAGGTCGAGCACGGACTTGCCGGCGCTCCAGTTCGCGATCTGGCGGCGATTGTCGCGTTGATCGCAGAAGAAGCCGGTCTTGTGCGAGCCTTCGAAGCGCACGCGGTAACGCACCCCGTGCTCTTCGATCGTCACCTGCGGCGGCAGGCCTTCGGACGCGATCGGTTGCGGCTCGTAGCCTTCTTGGCTCAGGAACTGCGGTGACGCGCGCACCAGCGTGTGCTTCGTGCCGAGCTTCGCGCCGATCCGTGCCAGGAGTTCCGGAGCACGTTGGAACCAGCCGAGTGAGAAGCACTCGGCGGACAGCACGTCGCCGAGGCGATCGACGACGAGTCCGGAGAAGCCGTCGGACTCGGCATGGATCACGCGGTACGAGTCGGTCACGTCGTCGAGTTGCAGCACGTCGCGGCGCAGCGCGATCGCACGGTCGATGCGCGCGTCGATGAACGCGTCGTCCGGCAACGCGTCACCGTGCTTCAGCAGGCGCACCGCGACTTCGGACCGCGGATTCCACAGCCCATAACCCAGCACGCGCCCCTCTTCGCTCTGCACCAACACCCAATCGCCGGGTTGGGCCTTGCCCGTGACGTCGGCGACGCGCTTGCGATAGATCAGCGGGAACGCGCCTTGGGTCTTCACGATCGCGGTCGGGATCGGCGCGCGTGGATTCGGCACCAACGGACGCGCGGAGGTCGGGCGGGATCCGGTTTCGGGCTCGGGCTTCTTGCGACGTTCGGGCATGGTCCAGTCAGTCGATTCCGTCGAACAGTGCGCCTTGCTTCGGCGGCAACAGGCGGCGAGCACGCAGCGTCTCCAGGACGAGCGGCAGCTGCTGATCGCGCTGCGCCGGCAACGGAGTCACGCGTTCGGTCAGGCCGAAGCTCTCGACCAATTGGCCGACGCGGTCGTGGATGTCGCGCTGGAAGCGGCGCGACGTCGAACGCATGCGGTCCTTCGTGACCTCGTCGTCGACGATCGGCACCCAGAACAACGCGTCGTACGTGCGACTCCAATGCTCGAGGAACGCCCGGAGCCACGGTTGTTCGCCGAACGCCCGCACCAAGTACGCGTAGTTGTCGAGCACCGCGCGATCGCAGATGACGAGTTCGGTGCGCCGCTGCGCTTCGAGTTCCTCCTGCCACTGCGTCGACAGGATCCACAGTTGGCTCTCGAGCGTCGTGCCTTCGTTGATCGGGAAGGGCGAGCGCCGCGAGTGCTCGACGGCGACGTCGGCATCGACGCCAGCGGCGCGCAGTTGCGCCGCGACGGTGAACGTCAGCACGGTCTTGCCGACTCCGTGGGTTCCGATGAAGGCGATCTTTCCGGACATCGGGCGGGAGCTTATCAGCCCATCGAAACGGGATCACGTCGACGAAAGCGCGCCACGCGTCGAGGCCCGGCGATACCGTGCGCGTCCTCCCTGTTGCGCCGAGGAGCGCTCCGATGCTGCGCGTCACGACCTTGCTCACCGGACTCGTCGCGTTGGTCGCGCTCGACGCCAACGCGCAAGGAACACGCGCCGACTACGCGCGCGCCGCCGCGCTGCAGGATGCGACGGCGCGCGCCGTCGACGGCGCGCTCGGGCGGCCGCGCTTCATCGGCAACGGCGATCGGTTCTGGTACCGCGTACGCACCGGTGCGGACGCGACGCGCGTCGTGGTCGTCGACCCGGAGCGCGGGACGCGCGAACTCGCGTTCGATCCGTTGCCCCTCGCCCGCCAACTCGCGGAACTCACGAGCCTCGCGGTCGACGGCGAAGACCTCGCGCTCGAGCGGCTCGAGTTCGACGACGACCTGCGCTTCGCGCGCTTCACGTTCGGCGGCGCGCGGTGGTCGTTCGAGCGCGCGACGCGCACGCTCACGCGCCTCCCCGCCGATCGTGCCGCACCCGGGATCGATCCGCGGCAGGCGCCGTTCTCGAGGCCCGGTGGCGACGGCGTGTCGCTGGTGTTCGAGAATCCGACCGCCGAAGCGGTCACGCTGATCTGGGTGGATCCCGATGGCGGTCGGCGCAGCTACGGCTCGTTGGCGGCCGGTGGCACGCGCGGGCAATCCACGTACGTGGGACACGTATGGATCGTCGTCGACGCGCGCGGGGAGGATCGCGTCGCGTTCGTCGTCGCCGAGGACATCGATCGATTCGTCGTTCCGACCGACGCGGTGCGGGAGTCCGCTGTGCCGGATCGGAGTCCGGCGAGCCCGCCCGGGAGCGCGACGGATCCACATGTCGAGGACGGTGCGCTCCTCGTCCGCGCGGAGGACGGCACGACGATGCGGCTCGACGCAGGCCTGGGCCAACGCTTCCGCGACGACCTGTATCCGTCGGCGACGGGATCGCATCTCGTCGCGATGCGCGCGCCGATCGTCGAGGAGCGCCGGATCCCGTTGATCGAGTCCTCGCCGTCCGACCAAGTGCAGCCGAAGTGGCGCACGATCCCGTACGCGAAGCCAGGCGATCCACTGGAGATCGGCGTGCCGGCGTTGTTCCGCCGCACCGCGCGCGGACTCGAGGAGATCCCGATCCAACCCGCCGACGTGTTCGCCTCGCCGTGGGCGATCGACGACGTGCGCTGGGCGCGCGATGCATCGCGCTTCACCGTCCGCTACGTCGCGCGCGGCCACTCCGCGCACCGCCTGATCGCGATCGACGCGGAGAGCGGCGTCGCGACCACGCTGCTCGAGGACGCGTCGGCGACGTTCGTGGACACCACGCAGAAGACGTTCCTGCATTGGATCGACGACGGCGACGACGCGTTGCTTTGGATGAGCGAGCGCTCGGGCTGGAACGGGCTCGAACTCGTGGACGCGCGCACCGGAGCTCGCACGTCGATCACGCCGCCCGGCATCGTCGTGAAGCGCGTGGTGCACCGCGACGACGGAGCGCGCCGCGTGTGGTTCATCGCCTGCGGCCTGCACGCTGCGGAGGACCCGTATCACGAGCACCTGTGCGCCGTCGGCTACGACGGCTCGAGTTTCGCGCAGCTCACGAGCGGCGACGCGACCCACGACATCACCTTCACTCTGTCGCGGCGGTTCTTCGTCGACGTCGCATCGCGCGTGGATCTGCCGCCGGTGGCGGAGTTGCGACGCACGGTCGACGGCAGTCGGGTGGTCGCGTTGGAACGCGCGGACTGGACGCGACTCCTGACGACGGGTTGGCGACCGCCCGAACGTTTCGTCGCCAAAGGTCGCGACGGCACGACCGACATCTGGGGCATCCTGATCCGACCGTCGCAATTCGATCCGGCCCGCAAGTACCCGGTCGTCGAGCAGATCTACGCCGGCCCCCACGATGCGCATGTGCCGAAGGAGTTCGCCGCGTTCTCCGGCGCGCGCCGGATGGCCGAGCTCGGCTTCATCGTCGCGCAGATCGACGGCATGGGCACCAATTGGCGCAGCAAGGCCTTTCACGACGTGTGCTGGCGCAACCTCGCCGACGCCGGGCTCCCCGACCGCATCGCTTGGTTGCGGGCCGCGGCGGCGACGCGCCCCGAGATGGACCTCACCCGGGTTGGCATCTACGGCGGCTCGGCGGGCGGGCAGAACGCGCTCGCCGCGCTGCTGCATCACGGCGACTTCTACTCCGTCGGCGTGGCGGACTGCGGCTGCCACGACAACCGCATGGACAAGGTGTGGTGGAACGAAGCGTGGATGGGCTACCCGATCGGCCCGTGGTACGCCGAGAACTCGAACGTCACGCACGCCGCCGCACTGACCGGGAAGCTGCTGCTGATCGTCGGCGAACTCGACGCGAACGTCGACCCGGCCTCGACGATGCAGGTCGTGAGCGCGCTGATCGCGGCGGACAAGGACTTCGACCTGCTGGTCATGCCGGGAGTCGGCCACGGTGCCGCCGAATCGGAATACGGCTCGCGCCGACGGGCCGACTTCCTGGTGCGCCATCTCTGGGGGGTCGAGCCGCGAGCCCCCGAGGCCGCCGCCGCGCGCTGATCGACTCCGTTCGACAGCCGTCGCATCCGGCGACGCCTCTCGAACGGATTCGATCCGGCACAAGGTGTCCGAGGCGGCGCCCCGGTCGCGAAGCGAACGACCCTGGACTGTCCCACCCATGCGCCGACGGCGTCACGAGTTCGGAACTAATCTCGAAACGGCGGGAGAGACGATCTGGACTCCGGATAGCTTGGTCGTTTTCCATTCGAGCCGGAGCACGTCCTGAGCCTTCCTTCCCCCCCGTCCGCGTTCGCCTCGCTCGGACTCTCTCCTCCCGCGCTCGAGGCCCTCGCGCGACTCGGCTTCCAAACGCCGACCCCCATTCAACTTCAAGCGATCCCCCCGGCGCTGGCCGGGCACGACGTGATCGGCGGCGCCGCGACCGGCACCGGCAAGACGGCGGCGTTCCTCCTGCCCCTGATCGACCGACTCGCAGGCAAGCGCGGGACACGCGCCCTGGTGCTCGCGCCCACGCGCGAGCTCGTCATGCAGATCCTCGAACAAGTGCATGCCCTCGGCGGCAAGCGCCACTACCGCGGCGCGTGCATCATCGGCGGCGAAGCCATGGGCCCGCAGGTCCGCGCGCTGCGTGAGCAGTACGAGATCATCGTCGCGACGCCCGGTCGCCTCTGCGACCACCTGAACCGCGGCAACGTGCGCCTCGACCAGATCGAGGTGCTCGTGCTCGACGAAGCCGACCGCATGCTCGACATGGGCTTCCGCGCGCAACTCGATGCGATCCTGAGCCGCGTCCCGCGCGCACGCCAGACGCTGCTGTTCTCGGCCACCATCGGTGGCGAGGTCGGCGGCTTCGCGAAACGTCACCTGAAGGACCCCGTCCGCGTCGAAGTCGCGAAGAGCGGCACGATGGCGCGCAAGGCCACGCAGGCCGTCTACCACGTCCACGAAGCCGACAAGCCGGCGCTGCTGCTGTCGTTGCTGGCGAAGGACGAGGATTCGACGCTCGTCTTCACCCGCACGCAACACCGCGCGGACAAGCTCGCGAAGACGCTGGCGCGCGTCGGCATCAACGTCGCGCGGATCCACGGCGGGCGGTCGCAAGCACAACGCAAACACGCGCTCGAGGGCTTCCGCGCCGGCGCGTACCGCGTGCTGGTCGCGACCGACATCGCCGCGCGCGGCATCGATGTGGTCGGAATCGGGCACGTCGTGAACTTCGACCTCTCCCATTCGCCGGAAGACCACGTCCACCGCGTCGGACGCACCGCGCGTGCGGAAGCGTCCGGCCATGCATCGACGCTGGCGTCGGCACCGGAAGGCAAGCTGCTGCGCGACATCGAGCGCTTCACGCGCACGCAGTTGCCTCGCTGCGAGCTGCCGGCCGACCTCGCGCATTGGCGCGCCGAGATCGAGCGCACGTTGACCGAGGCGCGCACGAACGCGAGTTCGCGACCGTCGTCCCGGGCACACGGCGGTGGCCACGGTCCGAGCCATGGCGGCGCGCACGGCAAGTCGCGTGGCGGTCGTTTCGGCAGCAAGGGCGGTTTCGCCTCGCGCGGCGATCGGGCCGATCGGGCCGACCGCGAAGGCTTCGGCGAACGCGGTTCGTACCGGGATCGCGACGCATTCGACGACCGCTCGCACGCCGAGCCGCGCCGGCCGCACCGCGACGACTCCGCTCCGCGTCCGACGTCGTCGCACGGCGGCGCGCGGCGGCCGTATCGCGCCGAGCCGGCAGCGCAGGGTGAACGCGACGCGCACGCGCCGCGCTCCGAACGCGCTCCGCACGCCCCGCGCCCGCAACGCGACTCCGACGCTCGGCCGTCGCGCAGCAAGTGGGCTCCGCGCAAGCCGCGCGGAGACTTCGCGCCGCGCCCGCCGCGCGGCGATTCGACCTCGAACCCGCGATCCGGGGATGCTGCGCCACGGCACCCGGATTCCGGTTCCGCGCCACGACCGCACCACGGTGGTCGGCACGGTCCGCACAAGTCGTCCTCTTCGCAAGGGTCGTCCCGCGGCTTCACGCCCGCGCGCGACCGTAATCCCCATCGCAAGAGAGGTCACGCCTGAACTCTGCACCCAATTCGCCCGCGTCCGCGTCTCGCGATCCTGATCGGCCTTGGACCTGGAGCTGGTTCACGTGGCTCCCCGGCGAGGGGCTCACGCTGGCTTGGATCGTGCTGATCCATGTCACGTCGATCGTCGGATTGATCCTCTACCCCTGGCCCGGGATCTCGATCGCGGTGGCCGCCTACGCGCTCTACTTCCTCGGCGGGCTCGGCACGACGGTGGCCTACCACCGCGCGCTCGCCCACCGCGCGCTGAAGCTCCATCCGATCGTCGAGTGTCCCCTGGTCGCATTCGCGATCTTCAATGGTTCGGGCACGCCGGCCACGTGGTCGGCGAATCACCGCAACCATCACGCGAATGCCGACACCGTGCGCGACATCTCGAGTCCGCGCATCGGCGGCTTCTGGTGGTCGCACCTGCGCTGGCTGTGGCAAGCGTCGTGCAGCCCGGTCGACCGCTGGGCTCCGGATCTCGACACGCCGTACTGGCGGTTCTGGACCCGCGCGCAGGTTCCGATCCTCGCGCTGTCGTTCTTCGGTGGCTTGCTGATCAGCCCGGCGGCCTTCTTCTGGCTCGGCGCGATCCGACTGACGGTGTCGCTGCACGCGCAGTGCTTCGTCAACTCGCTCGCGCACATGAAGAAGGGTGTCGCGCCGGGTGAGGACTCGAGTCAGAACCTCGCGTCGCTCGGCCTCGTCCATTCCTTCCAGGGCGAGAACTGGCATCGCAACCACCACGCGGAACCCAACAGCGCGCGACTCGGTCGCGGCTGGGCGCAAATCGACCTCGGCTGGGTCTTGATCGTGACGCTCGAGAAGCTCGGGCTCGCGACCAAGGTTCGTCGACCGAACTGAACGCCGCGGCGGCGCGCCGCTTCAAGTTCCCGCGGGAACGGCTGCGGTGGGCATCGTCGACGGGCTCGGAGACGCCGCGGACGTGGCGCCTTTCGTCGCGTCGACTGCGAGGATGCGGCGCTTGACGTCGCTCGTCGACACGCCCTGCGTGTACGGCACGTACTTCATGCGGATGCCGTGTTCCTGCAGGAACGCTTCGTCGATGCCGAGCTGGCGCACGAGCGAATCGCCGGTCCAGTCGTCGCCGTGCAGGATGAAGTCGGGGCGCAGCAGTTCCATGTAGACGCGCTGCATCGCGTGCGACTCCATGACGAACGCGAGGTCGACGTAGCGACACGCGCGCACGACTTGGAGGCGCTCGAGCTCGTTCATCACGGGCTTGCCCTTGTACGAGGTCGTGAACGCGTCGCTGTTCAGCGCGACGATCACGTAGTCCGCGATCTCCCGCGCGCGACGCAGCAGATTCACGTGTCCGGCATGGAAGCAGTCGAACGTGCCGCCGACGTAGATGCTCGTCTTCTTCATGACCGTGCTCCGACGGGAGAACCCGCGAGTCTCATCGGACCCGCCGGAGCGCAACCTTGAGCCGAACGGGGACGGAGGCGCGTCTGTCCCCGTCAGCCCGACCGCGAGCCCAACGGGGACGGAGGCGCGTCTGTCCCCGTCAGCGCTTGCGGCGGCGGGCTGCGTCGTCGAACAGCGAGTACGCGACGGGCGTCACGACCAGCGAGAGCAGCAAGCTCAACGCTTGGCCGCCGACGATGACTTTCGCCATGTCCGCGCGGTTCGCGGCCCCCGGTCCCTCGCCCAGTGCGATCGGGATCATCGCCGCCACCAGCATCAGCGTCGTCATGAGGATCGGGCGCAGCCGCACCCGGTTCGCCTCCAGCACGATCCAATCCCGCACGATCGTCTGCTTTGCCCGTGCGGTCGAGGCCGACTCCGCCCGCGCGCGCACGGCGGCCGGAACCAGCTCCGGTCGCGCGGCGACGCGCTCGCGCAGCACGTTCGTGTGGTCGATCTGCAGGATGCCGTTCTTCTTGACGATGCCGAACAGCAGGAACAGGCCGAGCACGGAGAACAGCGTCAGCGGCTGCCCGAGCGCGATCAGCGAGATCAGCGCGAACGGGATCGTCAGCGGCACCGCGAGCAGGATCGTGATCGGATGCACGAAGCTCTCGAACTGCGCCGCGAGCACCATGTACATGAAGACCAGCGACAGGCCGAACGCGAGGAAGAACGCGCGCACGGACTCCGCTTGGTTGCGCGCACGGCCGACCGCCTCGAACCGATACGTCGGCGGCGCGTCGAGCTTCGCGAACGCCTCGAGGAACTTCTGCGACGCAGTGCCCGTCGGCATGCCGTTCACGTTGGCGACGATCGAGATCTTGCGCGCCAGCCGCGCGCGGTCGATCTGCGCGGGCCCGAGCGCTTCGAGCGGCGTCGCCAGGTTCTCGAGCCGCACGAGAGTTCCCGTCTCCGAGCGCAATCCGATCGCGCCCAGCGCGCGGGCATCGTCGCGATCCGCGCCTTCGGCACGCAACCAGACGTCGTACTGCTCGCCGGTCGACCCATCCTTGAAGTCCGAGACGATCTCGCCGCCGACCAACGTCCGCAGCGAGGTGGACACGTCTTGCATCGTCACGCCGAGGTCGCTGGCGCGTTCGCGGTCGACATGCACGCGAAGTTCGGGCTTGCGCGTCGACAAGGTCGTGTCGACGTCGACGAGCCCGGGCAGCGCGCGCAAGCTCGCGACGATCTGCGCGGCATAGTCGTTCAGTCGCTCCAGATCCGGACCCGTCAGTTGGAACTCGAGATCCGCGTTCGCGGCGCCGCTCTGCGCGACTTTCGCCGGCTCTTGGACGCTGGTGCGCAGATCCGGGTAATCGGCCATCATCGCGCGCACGCGCGACATGACGTCCTGCTGCGAGTACTCCGTGCGCCGTTGCTCCAGATCCTCGATGCGCACGAAGATCGTGCCTTTGCTGATCGGCCCTTCGCCCGGCGCCTGCCGCCCGGACGTGTCGCCGATCTCCGTCAACACCGACGTCACTTCGGGCCACGCGGCGAGGCGGCGCTCGATGCTGCCGAACACGTCGCTCGCCTTTTGCAGCGACCAACCCTCGGGCGTCGTGATCGCGAGTTCGAACTCCGATTGATCGTCCTTCGGCACGAAGTTGAACCCGGTGAGCGCCAACAGGCCCGGCCAGTCGAGCGCCGCCAAACGCTGCGCGCGCGCCGGATCGGAGAACGACAGCCAGCGCGAGAACGGCAACGGGAACACGCTCGCCGTCGAGACGACGGTCGCCAACACCACGAGCAAGCGATGTCGCAACGACCACGCCAAGAGGCCGAGGTACGGCGCCTCGACGATCCGCTCGTAGATCGTCCTGCGCCCGCCTTCACCGCGCCGCGCCACCGGCTTCAGGAGCCGCGCCGACAGCATCGGCGTCAACGTCAGGCTGACCCCGAGCGACACGATCGTCGCCACCGCGCACGTGATGCCGAACGACTGCAAGAACCGCCCGACCACGCCCTCCATGAACGCGATCGGCAGGAAGATCACGAACAACGACAACGTCGTCGCGACCACCGCCAGCGTGATCTCCTTCGTGCCCTCCTCGGCCGCGGTGCGCGGATCGGCGCCTTCTTCTTCCATCCAGCGGAAGACGTTTTCGATCACGACCACGGCGTCGTCGACGACGACGCCGATCATCAAGACCAGCGCGATCAGCGTGATGTTGTTGAACGTGAGGTCGAACGCGCGCATCACCGGGAACACGGCGACGATCGACACCGGGATCGCCAGCCCGGCGACGAGCGTCGTGCGCCAGTCGCGCAGGAACAGCAGGATCGTGATGACGACCAGCGCTGCGCCGAGCACGAGGTGGACTTGCACCTCATGCAGCGACGCCTTGATGAAGCGCGACTGATCGCGCAGCACCGTGGCCTCGACATCGGCGAAGCCCTCGCGCGCGAGCCCCGCGGCGAGGTCCGACAGCCGCGCTTTCACGCGATCGATGACCTCGACCGAGTTGGTGCCGCTCTGCTTCATCACGACCAGCGTCACCGCCGGCACGCCGTCCAAGCGCGCCAATGAACGCGGCGGCTCGATCCCATCCTCGACGCAGTGCGCGCCGCCGAGGTCGCGGATGCGGATCGGATAGCCGTCGCGGTTGACGACGATCAACTCGGCGAGCTCCGCCGGCACCAGCACGCGGCCCGCGGTCCGCAATACGAGTTCGCGCGTGCGTTGCTCGACGCGGCCACCCGGCAACTCGACGTTCTGTTGCGACAGGGCGCGCGCGACGTCGGCGATCGACACGCCGAGCGCTTCGAGCTTGCGCGTGTCCACGGTGACGTGGATGGCGCGCTTCTCGCCGCCGACCACCGTCACCGACCCAACGCCGTCGATCCCGGACAAGAAGTCCGCGATGCGCTTCTCCGCGACCTCGGTCAGCTCGCGCAAGCTGCGGCGTCCCGCCAGCGCGATCGTCATGACCGGCGACGCGTCGACGTCGAACTTCTCGATGATCGGCGTACGCGTCCCGCTCGGCAGGCGCGACAGGATCGTGTTGACCTTGCTCTGGATCTCCTGCTGCGCGACGTCGCGGTTCTTCGACAGCAGGAACTGCACCACCACCGCGCTGACGCCCTCGGTGGTCGTACTGCGCAAATCGTCGATCCCGGCGATCGTGTTGACCGCCTCTTCGATCACCTTCGTGACGCCGATCTCCATCTCTTCGACCGACGTGCCGGGGCGGCTCGTCGTGATGGTCACGACCGGGACGTCGACGTTCGGCAACAGATCGACGCCGATGCCCTTCAGCGCGATCAGCCCGAGCACGACGGGCAGCGCGACCAGCATCACGGTGAACACCGGCCGCCGAATGCACAGCGATGCGAGGTTCAAGGCGAGTCCTTGCGCGCCGGCCCCGCATCCTCGGCAGCGGTCCGAGGCGCGATCGGCGGACCGTCCAATGCGCTGGCCGGCTTGACCTCGACCTCGGTCCGATCGGCGATCTTCGTCAGTCCGCTGACGATCACCGGTGCGACGCCCGAGAAGCCCTCGACGACCTCCACCATCTCGCCGGATCGCATGCCGATGCGCACGCGATGCAACACGGCGCGACCGTCCTCCACGGTGAACACCTTCGATTCACCGACGTACGTCGCGACCGCGGCGAGCGGCACGAACGTCACGTCGGCCTCGACCCGCGTCTCGATCGCCGCGCGCGCGAAGCCGCCCGGACGCAGCGCGCCGTTCGCGTTCGCGATGCGGACCTCCACGCGGAAGGTCCGCGACCGCGCGTCGATGGTCGGCGCGACGCGCGCGACCGTGCCCACGACCGCGTCGGGCGAAGCGTCGGCCCGCACCTCCACCGCTTGGCCGACGGCGACTTCGCGGGCGTAGCGCTCCGGCACGTCGGCGATGAGGTCGATCGGGTCGTGGACGACCAACGCGAACAGCGGGTCCCCCGCGCGCACGAACTCGCCGACGTCGACGAACCGTCGCGCGACCGCGCCGCGCAAATCGGGCGGCGCGTGGACCACGGTGTCGGCGAGGCGCTGCTCGGCGGTCTTGCGCTCGGCTTCGCGTGTGCGGGCTTCCGCGAGTAGCGCACGTGCGATCGTGATCTCCAGCTCGTGCGTCGCGATCGCGACTTGCCACTGGGTTTCGAGATCGGCGAGATCCTGATCGGAGATGACGGGCGGATCCTGGTGGAACAGCGTCGTGCCGCGGTCGTACTTCGCGCGCTCGTTCTTCACTTGCAGCGCGGCGCGAGCGACGGCCGGGACCGCGTCGACGTCGAGTTCGCCGGACGGGAACGCGTCGAGCCCGATCTTGCGCAACGTCTGGAGGACCATCGCTGCGCGCTCGGCCGACTCGAGCTCGTACTCGACCGGATCGAGGCGCGCGAGCACCGCTCCCGGCTCGACGACGTCCCCGAGGTCGTGTTGCAGCGCGAGCACGCGACCGTCGACCTCCGCGGAGACCGTCGCCTCACGCGCGCCGCGCAGCGTGCCGACGACGTCGACCCGACGCGTGATGCGGCGCAACTCGCTTCCTTCGACGGTGACGACCACCTTCGAGTCGGCGGCCGCCGACTTCGCCTGATTCGCCGGGCGTGAACAGGCCGCCAGCGCGAGGATCCCGCATGCCACCCATCGCTTCCACGCGCTCGTCATTCCGGCCATCCATCCGAAGATCCGCCACGAGTCCGGCACGGTAGCAGCCGACCGCGCCCGCCGTGCGGGCCACCGCAAAACGACACGGGCCCCGGATCCTGAAGATCCGGAGCCCGCGTCGCGCGCTTGCGCGCATCCCGCGTGGATCAGGGCGCGAACACGAGCTCGAGGCCGTTGCTGAGGCCGACGCCCGCCGCCGCCGCGGGATCCGGAACCAACATCTGCAGCACGAGTTGGACGCCCGCGACTCCCGTCGGGGTCGTCGTCGGCAACGTGATCGCGCCGGAGCCGTCGAGCGGCAACACGATCGACGTCTGGAACGGGAACGCGCGCAGCGTGCCGTTCGCGTACGGAACGTTCGACGGCGGACCGACGTGGATCAACAGCGTCGCGGGAGCGAGCGGCTTGCCGTCCTCGTAGCGCAGCGTCAGCGGCGTTCCGGAGACCAGCGGGCCGGCGCCGCGCAGCTTCGCGAAACCGTTCGACGCCGCGTTCGCGCCGGTGTGGATGTTCCAGTCACCGCCATAGTTGTGGAACGCGAGCAGCGCGCCTTCGTCACTCGCGAATGCGCTCTTGCGGCCGACCAGCAGATGGATGCCCGAGGTGGCCACCGCGGAACCGAGCTCCGCGTAGGGCGCCGCGACGAGATCGGGGAACGGCGCCTCGAGCGTCTCGCGCTCCGGCCAGTTCGGGAACACGAACTCGAAGCGCACGACGTCCTCGCTCGACGCCAGGTATGCCGACTGACCGAGCAGCGCGACGCCCTGACCGAAGTCGTCGCTCGGGCCACCGGCGATCGGCAACAGCTTGCCCTTCTGCGTCCACGTGCCGATGAGGTCGAACACGTAGCCGGCGCCGCTCGCCTCGCTGTCGAAGTTCCACGCGCCCGGCGCGCCGACGATGACTCGCGTGCCGTCGATCGCGCACGACGCGCCGAAACGGCGATCGGTGACCGGATCGAGCGGGTTCAGCTCGGCCTGGATCGTCCACACCACGCCCGGGCCGGACGTGTCGCGCAACACGATGACCGCGCGACCGGAGTTGGTCCGCGGCGGCGCCACATTGTCGAAGTCCGGCGAGCCGATGACCGCGCGGTTGCCGCCGAAGTCGACCGACGAGCCGAAGTGCTCGTTCACTTGCGGACTGGTCGGAACGATCTTGCCGGTCTGCGTCCACGTGCTCGAGATGTTCTCGAAGCCGTACGCCGAACCCGAGTCCGACAGCGGCGCGTTGTCGTTCGGCGCGCCGACGACGAGATGCGTCACCTGCGCCGCGACGGCCGAGCCGAACCGATCGCCGGCCGCGGTGTCGTTGCCGTAGACCTTCTGGTCGAGCACCCAGAACGGCACGCCCATGAACACGATGCGCTGGTAGACGTAGACGGCGCCGGCATCGACGCCGAGATCGTCATCGCCCGGCGCACCGACGTACACCGTCGTCCCCACCACGGCGACCGACGTTCCGAACTGGTCGCCCGCTTGGCCATCGCTCGCGACGAGTCGCAGGCCGGCGCTCCATGCCCCGCCGACGTAGTCGTGGATGTAGACGCATCCTCGACTCGCGTCCTCGCCCGGCGCACCGACGATCGCGCGATCGCCGTCGACCGCGACGGACGCGCCGTACAGCGCATCGTCGTCGAGATCCGACGGCTCGATCGTGACCGGATAGACCAGCGGCCGCACGGTCTGGGCCGAGACCGTCGCGACCAGACACGAACACACGGACGCGAACGTCCACAACACGCGCAGCGACGACTTCATCTCCGTACTCTCCATAAAGTTGAATCGCGGCGCGCACGGCGTGCATCGAAGAAGCGGCACGCGTCCGGACGCGTGGACCCATTGCCTGGGCCCACGGTCCGCGACAGCAGCGGCGCGAATCCCGTTGGGGCGTCAAGCCCACATCCGCGCGCGCGGCGGCGGATCACGGCGAAAATCGAGTCGATTTCGCGAATCCTGCGGGGGTCGGAGCCGGCACGGCATCATGGATCGCGTGACGACCATCGACGAAGACTCGCCCATCGACGCCGTGCTCGAGCGCCTGCCGCAACTCCACCGGCTGGCGCACGCGTTGACGCACGACCCCGCCGCTGCCGACGACCTCGTGCAATCGACGGTCGAGATCGCGCTGCGCAAGCCGCCCACGTTGCGCGCGGCATGGCCTTCGTGGCTCGGGCGCGTGATGACCAACCTGGCCCGACAACGCGGCCGCGGCGAGGTTCGCCGCCGCTGGCGCGAACGCCTGGTCGCGGCGCCCGAAGCCCTCGAATCGACCAGCGCCCTGGTGGAGCGCCACGACATCCGCGTGCGCTTGATGCACGCGGTGCGCGCCCTCGACGAGCCGTACCGCCGCGCGGTCCTGCTGCGCTACTTCGAGGACTTGCCGGTGCGGGCGATCGCCGCGCGCGACGGCATTCCGCACAAGACCGTCGAGTCCCGCCTGACGCGTGGGCTCGCGAAGCTGCGCGAACGACTCGATCACGAGCACGCGGGCGATCGCCGCGCCTGGCTCGTCGCGCTGGCTCCGTTCGCAAAGGCCATGCACACCCCCCTCACGCTTGCCGGAGTCGTGGTCATGAAGTCGTTCGCCGTCTCATTGGGCGTGTTGACTCTGGTGTGCACCTCGTGGTGGATGCTGCAGGACGACGAGCCCGCGACCCCGCCGACGCCCCCGACCGCCGCCGCGGCCGAACGCAACGAAGCTCACGACGCCACGCCCACTCCGTCGGCGCCGCCGAATGAGATCGCTCGCACCGAGACGCCCACGGAACCGGCGAGCGAAGCACCGGCGGTTCCTCTACTGCGCGGCCTCGTGCTCGACACCGAAGGCAAGCCCGTCGGCGGCGTCCGCCTGAGCGTCGCCGTCCGGGACGCCACCGCGCTCGAGTTCACGCTGGTCAGCGACGCCGACGGCCGTTTCTCGCTCCCGGCGCGTGAGGCCGCTCTGGACATCGCGGCAGCGGACCCGCGGTACACGACTGTTCTCGAAGCGGCGATCATGCGCACACCGAACCTCACGCAGCCGCGCGAAGTGCACGTGATCGTCGCGGCGAACACGCGCATCGAAGGTCAGGCGGTCGACCCGTCGGGCACGCCGATCGCGGAGGTCGCGGTCGAACTCGCGCCTCCGGACGCGGTCCGGGCGTTGTTCGCCATCGATCTCAGCGCCAATCGTGCCCGCACGCTGACCGCGTCGACCGACGCGAATGGCCGCTTCGTGTTCGAAGCCGCGCCGGCCGTCGCGGGCTCGCTGTGCTCGGGGACGAAATCGGGGTACGTCGCGGCGACGGAGGTCGTGCGGACGTTCCCGCGCAGCGATCTCCGACTCGTGCTGAGCCGGCCCACCGATCAAGCGACGCTGCGCGGCATCGTCTACGACCCGACGGGGATTCCGCTCGAAGCGGCCTACCTCGCGCTCGGCTCGCTGCCGACGCGCTCCGACGCGAACGGCATGTTCACGTTCGAATACCCGCGCGCGGAGCCACCGGAACGCCTGCTCGCGGTCGCGCCCGGGCTGAGCGCCAAAACGTTGGAGCGCCCCGCCGAGGAATGGCCGGCCTTCGTCGAACTGCGGTTCGAAGGCGCCGCGCCGAGCATCGACGGTGTCGTCTACGGCCCCGACGGCCAGCCGAAGCCGGGCGCGAACGTGTGGATCGACGAGCCGACCGTGTTCGGCCAAAGCAACGGCAACTTCTGGCTCGCCGAGTGCATCACGAGCGGGTCGACGGCGATGCAGCACGGCGCCACGACCGACGCCGCGGGCCGCTTCCGGATCGAGGGTCTCGTCCAGCGAGAGTACGGACTGCGCGCCGTCATTCCCGAACTCGCTTGGCAGATCGACGCGGGACGCGCGCAGGCCGGCGACGCGGGCGTCGAGATCCGCTTCCCCACTGCGAGCTTGCACGAACGGATCGAAGGCCGCGTGCAGGATGGTCGAGGCCACCCCGTCGCCGACATCGACGTACGCGTCACGGCGATGCTGCCCGTCGCCGCGGACCCCGTGTCGCTGCAACGCTTCTTCGACAGTGTGGTCGGGTCCACCTCGCGTTCCCGCGCCGACGGCCGATTCACGCTGAACGACGTCCCGATCGGCGCGCAGATCGAGGCGATCGGACCGGGACTCGAAATGGACCCGACGTGGACGGTGCCGACCACGCTGCCGGATCCGATCGTGCTGCAGGTGTACCGGCGCTTCGCGTTCCGCGTCGAGCTGACATCGACGCCACCCGGCGCCGCGTACGTCGCATTGCGCGACGTCGACGACCGCGAGGTGCCGATGACGCGCTTCTCGCCCGGTCGCGTGGACGTCCTGCCGCGCGTCGCGCTCGTCGACGGCCGCTCCGAGCGCATGACGACCCAAGACCGCGCGACCCAGTTATTGGTACTCGACGAGCGGTTCGCCGAGCTCGTGCGCATCCCCATCACGTACGCCGGGGACGAAGTCACGGTCGTGCGCTGACGCGCGCGGCGGTCACGCGCCGAGCCCGCGCGAACGCGAGCTCAGAGGCCGTGAAAGAATCCCCCGCGAGCGGCGGAACGAGCGAGAACGGCGAGCGCGAGGAGGATGGCCGAGGCGACTCAAGGGAAAGAGTCGGTGAGGCCATCCGACGAAGCGATCGTCGTTCGCAGCTGTTCCGACGCCGCGGGGGCCCAATTCATGAGATTCACGGCCTCTCAGAGGCCGTGAACGTGAATCAATCAGTTTGATTCACGTTCTCCTAGCGCGTCGTCCAACGCCGCGAGCCAAGCGCGCGCCTCGCCTGCTGCCGCGGGAACGGCGGGACCGCCGTAGCGTGCCGCCACGCAGCGCGCCAACCAATCCCCGACGCGCACCGCGAGTTCGTCCGGCACGCCGCGCGCGCGCAGCTTGGACGCGAGATCGGGGCCATGCACCGACGGCGCGGGCACGGCGAGTCGTGCGGCGAGCCACGCAACCACGGCGCGCTCCGCGTCGCGGTCGAGCGCGGCCTCGCAGCGTGCGAGTTCCGCGCCCCGATCGATCGCGACCGGCGGTTCGACACGCAGTCGAACCGCTGGCGACGCGCGGCCGCCAGGCCGCGACCCGGACGCATGCGTTCCGTCGCTCCGCGTCGACGGCGCCGCGCCCGCGTCCGCGCCGCCACGATGTCCGAGCGTCCGCCACACCAGAGCGAGCACCATCGCGACGAGCACGCCGACGACCCACGGGGTCCCGAAACTCGAGCCGTCCCCAGCTTCCGCCGAAACCTCGTCGACGAACTCCCCCGCGTCGTCCGCGACGCCAGGCGCTTCGAGATCCAACCGCGTCGCGCCCGATGCGTGCGGTCGAACGATCAGCGGCAGCGGCGCGGTCGCGGCTTCGACGTAGCGACCACCGTCCGCTGGATCGAACCACGCGCAACGCAGCGGCGGAATCTCGCGGACGTCGGCGTCGGTGGCGACGAGCGTCCAATCGAAGCGCCGACCGTCGACTTCGTCGCGGACCAACACGCCGCGCACGTGGAAACCGGACAACTTCCGCGCATCCGGTGGCACGACGTCGGCGAGATTGCCTTCACCGCTCAGTGTTCCGGACAGCACCAGCTCGTCCCCGACGGCGACGTCGCGCGCCGTCGTCGTCGCGGACCACGAGAACCGGCCGATCGCGCCGCAAAACGTGTCCGGCACGCCCGCGGTGGGCAGCGGCTTGACCTGGACGACCTCGGATGCGCCATCGATGGCGGTCTCCACGCGATCGACGGGGGTGCGCCCGCGGAACAGGTCCTCCTCGAACCGCGTCGCCGATGCGAACTCGAGTCGCGGCGCCGTCCACGTCAGCGCTCCGGGCTCTCGCGCGATCACCGCGAACGGGACTTCGAGCACGAGATACGGCAAACCGTCGACGATCCGCACGCCACGCCGCGCCGCGGGAACCACGTCGTCGTTGCAGCCGATCGTCGCGCTCTCGCCGCTCGGGACGAGTCGTCGGATCGTCAGGCGCTCCGAGGACGCGCTCGACGCGGCGCTCGACAGATCGCTCGCGATCACGCGGACCGGCACGTCCGCCGCGCGTTGGAACATCGGCACCAAGCGGTCACGCACGAGCGACGGCTCCAGCCCGCACCGCACCGTCACGACGAACGACTCGCCGACGAACACGGAGCGCGTCCCGGCGTCGAGCGCGACGAAGCCACGCGCGTCGCCGCCGCACGCGACGCCGTGGCCGACCGCGCCGATCGCCAGCGAAAGCGTCACGAGCCATCGACGCAGCCCTTGCCTCGCCGCGATCACCAATCCCGCTCCCCGGTCGCGGGACGTGTCGCGCGCACGCGTTGCCGCAGCGCACGCTTCATGCGCTCCTTGGTGTCGAGCCGATCCAACAGCTCGAGGACACGCTGCGGCGGCAGTTCGTCGAGCGCCGCATCGAGATCGCGGTTCTCCGCGCGCGGATCGTTCGCCGGCGGCGGATCGGGTTCCCGTTCGGGCGGCGGCGTCTCGCGCTCGCGCCGCATGCGTTCCAGGTCGGCGATCCGACGCAACGCGCGTTCGACGTTGCGGCGCGCCTGCGGCCAGTCGGCCCGCGTGATCGCGGCTTCCTGCCACCGCTCGCGCGCACGCACGGCCTGCGCCAGCGCGATGTCGAGCGCGAAACTCTCGGCCTCCGGACCGCTCGCTTGCGCCAACGATTGATCGCAGCGTGCGAACGCGACGCTGCCTTCGACGAACCGACAAAAGCCCGTGAAGGCGTCCGGCGCGCGGGCGGCCGCTGCTTGCGCGGCGGTCTCTGCTTGCGTCAACGCTCCGGCGCGCAGCGCGGCCAACGCGAGATTCGCGTGCAACTCCGCCGGGGCGTCTTCGCCCGCGCGCTCGATCGCCGCACGGAACTCGACGGCCGCTTGCTCGAACCGCCCCGCGCGATACGCGTCCAAGGCAGTCACGAACGACGCCGCGGCCAACGCGACGCTCCACGCGAACACGGAGTTCATCGCGGACTCCGCTCGGCCCAGGCCGCCTCGATCCACCATGCGACGGCGGCGAGCAGGGTCAACGCGAGCAGCGCCGACACCCCTTCACCGCCGTCCGCAGTCGCGACGCGAGCCGACGGCATCGCGCCGGTCCGCAAGACGTCGACGACGGCGTCGAGCGGATCGTTCCCGTCGACGAAGCGGCCTCCGCCCGCCTTCGCGAGCGCGACCAAACCCGAGCGATCGAAACGAGTGACCACGTCGTCGCCGCTTCCATCGCGCACGAAGCGTGCTGTGCCGGCTGGCCCGTGCTCGACCACCGAGATCTTCGCACCGAGCGCCGTGCCGAGCCCGACGCACGACACGGTGACGCCACCCTCCGCGCACCAGCGCGCGGCGTCCGCGCCACGCCCCGCCAGATCCTCGCCATCGCTGAACAGCAGGATCGTCCGCGGCGTCTTCGCGGCGCGCGTCGGACCGAAGGCGCCCGCCGCGGCCTCCAAGGCCGTCGCGAAATCGGTGCCGCCTCGCCGCGGCAGGTCGGTCCCGACGTCGTCGAGCAGCTCGTGGAACGTCGCCCGGTCGTGCGTCAGCGGAATCGACGTCTGCGCATCGCCGGCGAACGTGACCAACGCGAAGCGGGCATCGTCGCGCGCGTCGACCAAGCGATGCACGAGAGTTCGCGCGCGTTCGAGTCGACTCGGCGCGAGATCCTGCGCGAGCATCGAACGCGAGACGTCCAGCACGATCACCACGTCGGCGAACGCGGTGTCGGCGTCCGCCGGCTCGAAGCGCCGCGGCGGCGCCGTGGCGACGATCCACGCGGCGACGGCGCCGAGCGTGAACATCGCGATGCGTGCACGATGCATCCGGCGGCGCGGCGGCAGCGCGGCGGCGACGCGCGCGCCCACCGCGTCGCGCTTGCGCGCGTCTTGAGCCCGCAGCGCGCTCCACCACGCCCCGGCAAGCACGCCGATGATCGCGACTCCGAGTGCGAGCGTCGCCTCGTCCGCCACCAGACCCGGGGCGTTCATGTCACGCCCTCCAGCACCCAAACCCGCATGGCGCGCGCGAGCGCGAACAGCGCCAACGCGCACGCGGCGAACCACGCGCCGCGATCTTCGTAGACGCGCCGCGGCAGAGTGGCCGCCGCGTCTTCCAATGCATCGATCGCCGCGTAGACGTCACTGAGTGCCGACGCGTCGCGAGCGGCGTAGAAGCGACCGCCGGTGAGGCTCGCGATGCGCTCGAGCGGGCGCGTGTCGATCGCTTCGAACGTTCCGGCGCCGACGACCGTCGGCGCATAGCGTCCGAGCCCGGCCGCGATCGCATCGACACGCACGTCGAGCGCGGCACACAACTGCGCCGCGTGAACCGGTGTGATCTCGTCCTTCGCGTCCGGCGTACCGACGTTCTCCTCGCCGTCGGTCAGCAGGATCACGACCTTCGAGCGCTCACTCGCGCGCCGCAGCAGAGCGGCGCTGCGCGCGAGCGCGGCGCCGATCCCGGTCGCGTCCTCCTCGCCATCGGCTTCGACCCAGCGGATCCCGTCCAACGCGGCGCGCAGCGCGCGGTGATCGAGCGTGCACGGTGACACGACGTCGGGGAAGCGCGCGAACGTGACGATGCCGATGCGGTCGTTCGGACGCGCGTCGATGAACCGCCGCGCGGCGTCCTTGACCACGGCGAGCCGTGGCCGCTCGGGATCGAGGTCCTTCGCGGTCATCGACGACGACACGTCGAGGCACAGCACGATGTCGATCCCCTCGTGCCGCGTCGTCTCCTCGACGCCGATCCGCGGCCGCGCCAACGCCGCGAAGATGAACACCAGCGCGACGCACTCGACGAGACGCGGCCACGGCGCGAGTCGCGTGCGCCAGGTCGCCGGCAGGTCATCGAGGAACGGAAACGGCGCGAACGGCACGGCGGCAGGCCGACCGCGCGAACGCAGCCACAGCGCGAGAGGGGCCAACGCGCAAGCCCACAGGAACTGCGGCGCGCCGAAGCGCAGATCGAGAAGATCGGGCAGATCGGGCAGGTTCATGCCCGGAGCTCCCGCGCGGCGAACCACGACGTGAAGAACGCCCGCAGCGTTGCCGACGCGTCCTCCGCCTCCGCCTGCGTGGCCCCGTGCTCGGCGAACTTCACGCGATCGGCGAGCCGAAGCAGGCGGCCCAACTCCGCGCTGCCGACTTCGACGGTGGCCGTGGTGATCACGCCGTCGCCGGTCAACTCCTCCGTGGTCCGCTCGAGCGCTGGGATCCCGCCTTCGACCTCGAGGCACTCGCGCGCGAGTCGGGCCCACGCGGCGATCGCCGCGCTCGGAACCGTTGCGTCGACGGCTGCCGCATTGCCGAGCCAGACGTCGACGCGCGAGCGTTCGCCGGCCGCCCGCGTGTCGCCCCGACGGCGGCCATGGGCTCGCACGAGCAACGCGAACACCAGCGCGAGACCGACGCCGAGCATGACCCACCAGCGCGCGTGCGACGTCGGCTCGGGGAATGGCTCTCCGGGCAACTCGGGAACGCCCGCGTCGTCCGCGGGAAGCGACGAGGTCACGCGGAGCTCGAGCCCGTGACCGAGCGCGGGGATGACCTCACCGTCGCCGTTCTGCGCTCCCCAACGCGGCTTCTCGATCCGCACGACGTCGCGCTCGAACGCATAGGCGTCGAAGCGGATCGTCTCGACCACGACACCGTCGTCGACGCGCGACGCGCGGTCGGTCTCGCGCACGACGAGCGGCGCGAGAGCCGCGTCGTCCCACGGTTGCGGGCGCAGCGACTCCGTGAAGCGTCGCTCCACTTCGAGCGTGAACCGCTCACCGAACTCGACCGCGGTGACGTCGGGCACGATGCGCAGTCGCTGCGACACTTCCGGTAGCGGATCGATCACCACCGTCAGCACGACGAAGGCGCCTTGGAGCAACGCCAGCGGGCGATCGCGGCGCAGCGTCATCGCTTCGCTCCGCGCACTTCGCGCATGCGGAAGAAGCGCATCAACGCCGGGCCGACGACGTCCTTGCCTTCGACCGCGGGCACGGGCACGTCGAGGACGTCGACGCGCGCGCGGCGCAGCGCGGCATCCGTCTCCTCCCGCCAGCGCGCGACGCGCGCGGCGTACGCGGCACGGACGCGCGCGCTGCTCCAGTCGACGAGTTTCGACTTCAGTCCTGTCACCGCGCGCATGCGCGCGAGGCCGAGCGCGGGCGCCTCGAGCTCGGGCAACAGCAATCGCACCGCGACCACGTCGTGGCGCCGCGCACACAGATCGAGCGCCGCACTCGGCTCGAATCCGAGGAAGTCGGAGACGACGAACACGACCGCGTGTCGGCGCAGCGTGCGCGCGACGCGATCGAGAGCCGGCGCCATGTCGACGGTCGCACGCGCCTCGGGGGCGGCCAGCACGTCGCGAACGACGCGCAGCGCGTGACCGCGGCCATTGGCCGGTCGCACCAGCGTGGGCACGCCGTCGCCGGCCAGCACGAGCCCGACCTTGTCGTGGTTGCGCGCGGCCGTCAGCGCCAACGTCGCGCAAACGCGTGCTGCGATCTGCCGCGCCGACCACGGTCCGAAACCGCCGCGCATCGTCGGCGACAAGTCGAGCACGAACACGACCGTCAGTTCGCGCTCGTCGACGTACTTCTTGACGAACGGGCGACCGACGCGCGCGGTGACGTTCCAATCGACCTGGCGCGGATCGTCGCCTTCCGCGTACTCCCGGACTTCGTCGAATTCGACGCCGGCGCCGCGGAACACCGAGGCATAGCTGCCCGCCATCGAACCGGAGACGAGGCGCGTGGCGTGCACCTCGATGCGGCGGACTTCCGCGAGCAGCGCGAACAGTTCGTCGTCGACGTCCTGCGGTGCGGTCATGGCGACCTCACGGCACGGGGACGTGGTCGAAGACTTGGCGGACGACGTGCTCCGACGTCACGCCTTCGGCTTCGGCTTCGTAGGTCGTCAACACCCGATGGCGCAGCACGTCCATGCCGACGGTCTTCACGTCGTGCGGCGTGACGTAGCCGCGGCCCGCGAGGAACGCTTCCGCCTTCGCGGCCTGCGTCAGCGCGATCGACGCGCGCGGCGATGCGCCGTACAGGATCAGCGGCTTCAACGCCGTGAGCCCGGCGTGCTCCGGCTCGCGCGTCGCGAACACCAGGTCGACGACGTACTCATGGATCTTGTCGTCGACGTGGATCTCGTCGAGCAGCGCGCGCGCCTCGAGGACTCGTTGCGGCGTCGTGACTTGTCGCACGCTCGGCT
The DNA here is from genome assembly GCA_052034255.1 of Planctomycetota bacterium. Classification (GTDB taxonomy): domain Bacteria; phylum Planctomycetota; class B15-G4; order B15-G4; family JADJEK01; genus JADJEK01. The sequence continues at coordinate 54,365 of JBPOIU010000020.1, forward strand.
TGAGCCCCGTCGTCGCCATGCGCTGGATGATCCGCTTCTCGTCGGCGCGCGTCGGATAGCCGACGACGAGCTTCAGCATGAAGCGATCGATCTGTGCTTCGGGCAACGGATAGGTGCCTTCGTGCTCGATCGGGTTCTGGGTGGCGAGCACGAGGAACGGCGACGGCAGCGCACGCGTCTCGCCCGCCAGCGAAACCTGGCGTTCCTGCATCGCTTCGAGCAGCGCGGATTGGACTTTGGCCGGCGCGCGGTTGATTTCGTCGGCCAGCACGAAGTGGCCGAAGATCGGGCCTTCACGCACCGTCCACTCGCCGGACTTCTGGCTGTACACATGCGTCCCGAGCAGGTCGGACGGCAGCAGGTCCGGCGTGAACTGCACGCGATGGAACGTGCCGCCGATCGCTTGCGCCAGCGACTGGACCGCCAGCGACTTCGCCAGGCCGGGCACGCCCTCGAGCAGGACGTGACCGTCGGCGAGCAGTCCGATCAACAACCCGTGGAGCAGGGCCGACTGGCCGACGATGACGCTCTCGACTTCCTGCGTGATCGCGCGCAGGAACGGACTCTCGCGTTGGATGCGGTCGGTGACCGCTTGGACATTCGTCACGAAACAGCACTCCGCTCGCGGGGATCGGGAGCCTACCCGGCGGAAGCCGCGCGACGGCAAGCCGGCGGCGGATCGATACGCGTGCTGCGCGACCCGGCGCGACGAACGCGCGGCCGGACGACTTTCTCCACGAGCGGCTGTCCAGGTGCTGCTAGAAGAACGGGCATCCGCGCCACTCTCCCTGCGCTTTTTCCCAGGTGCCCGCATGCGTCACATCCGTTGGATCGTCCTGACGATCGCGAGTTGTTTGGCGTCGCGTCCTGCGACGGCCTGCCCGCAGGATCGGCCCGCGCAACCGGGCGGACTGCCCGCGGGCGTCACGCGCGAACAGATGTGGCCGGCCCCGACCGCGGCCGACTGGAACCTGCCCTGCCTCATCCAATGGCAGCGCAGCTGGGACGACGCGGTCGCGATCTCACGCCAGACGAAGCAGCCGATCCTCGTCTGCGTGAACATGGACGGCGAGATCGCCAGCGAGCATTACGCCGGCGTCCGTTACCGCCAGCCCGACATCGCGAAGCTGTACGAACCGTACGTCTGCGTGATCGCGTCGGTGTATCGCCACACGCCGCGCGACTACGACGAGCAGGGCCGCCGCATCCCGTGCCCGCGATTCGGCACCGTGACCTGCGGCGAGCACATCGCGATCGAACCGCTGCTGTTCGAGAAGTTCATGGACGGTCGCCGCATCGCGCCCCGCCACATCATGGTCGAGCTGGACGGCAAGGAAACCTACGACGTGTTCTACGCGTGGGACACGCAGTCCGTATTCGACTCGATCAAGAACGGCATCGCGGATCGCAAGCAGGAGACGACGCCCCTGGTGCGCGGCGATCGACCGATCCTCGATCGCGTCGCGAGCCACGACAGCGTCGACAAGGCTGCGGTCGAGGCGGCGTTCGCGCAGGCCGACGCCGAACAGCGCAAACGTCTGCTCGAGGCCGCGCTCGCGCATCCCGAAGCCGCCCCGACCGACCTGATTCGCCTCGGCGTGCTCGATCTCGATCCGCGGATCCAGGAGCTCGCGCGCCAGGCTCTCGCGGCAACCTCGTCCGAAGGCGCCGTCGACCTCATCGCCGAGACGTTGAGCGCGCCGATCCCGGCCGCCGATCGCGACGCGTTGGTCGGCACGCTCGATCGCATCGGCGAAACGTCGCTGCGCGCGAAGTCGTTCGCGAACGTCCACAAGGGCTTGTCGACGCGCTCGGGCGCCGTGGACGTGGACGCATGGACGCGCGCGTTGGCGGAGGCCCCACCCGCCGATGCGAGCGGCGCCGCGTATTCGCCGGCGTTCGATCAGCAGGATCGCGTCGTCGAAGGCAAGGACGCCGAGGCGAAGGTCGCGCTCGCGGAGGACTTCCTGAAGCGCGCCGAGGACGTCGAACCGAAGATCGCGCGCGCGTTGGTGCAAGACGCGCAGCGGTTGGCGCTCGATGCCGAGGCGCTCGGCGCGAAGGGATGGCGAGTCAACGCGGTACTCGCCGTTTGCGCGCATTCGCTCGGTGACGCCGAGCAAGCGCGGACGCGCGCGGAGGCCGCCGTTTCGTCGATGCCGACCGACGTCCAGGACTGGAACGCGATGGCGGTGCTCGCGCTGTTCGCGCAGGCGCGGCAGAAGGCGATCGCCGAGGCCGTGGTCGCGAAGCGCGATTGGCCGCCGCAATGGCTGACCGACCTGAACGCCGCATACGGAGTCCTCGCGCGCCACCCCTACGGCTCCGATGCGCACGTCGCCGCGCACTACGACTTCCTGCGGTGGTTCAAGGCCCGTCGCCAAGCGAATCAAGTCCTCGACGCGGGCCTCGACCGCTTCAGCGACTCGTGGCTGCTGCACGAACGCCTACGCACCCGCGTCCTGGAAGAACAAGGACTCGACGGACTCGAGCCCACTTACGCGAAGTGGCTCGAAGCCGGCACCGTGACCGGCGGCAAGCTCTGGTACGCGGGCTTCGCGTCCTCGGTCGCGGCCGAGTACGAGCGCCGCTTCGGCGATCTCGATGCCGCGCTGCGCGTGTACGACCACGCGATCGCGCTGTACGACCGCGCGCGCGAGGCCGATCCGACGTTGGCGGAAGCCGCGGATACGCAGGCGGCGATCGCGATCGGCGCCAAGGCGCGCGTGGCGCTCGAGCGCGGCGACGACGTCAACGCATTGACGTGGGTCGTGGCTTCGCTCGAACGCAAGGAGTCGGCCGGCGCGACGCAGGACGGCCTCAACCTGACGACGATCGACACCGCGAAGATGCTGCGCGCGCGCCTGCGCGAGACGAAGCAGGACGCCGCCGCGGCGACGCTCGAAGCCAAGCTGCGCTCGATCGATCCGAAGTTGCTCGAACTGCCGGCCTACGAACGCGAGGTTCCACCACCACCGCCGCCCGCGGGACCTTGACGATCGGGGACAGCGGGACACGAACGCGACGCGGCACGAGCCGGGGGCTCGAGCCGCGTCGCGTTCCCGTCCGTCCGGTCAATACGTGATGCGCACGTGCTCGACGTTCGACAGGTTCGCCTTCGTGCCGCTCGACACGATGGCTTGGAATGCGACGTCGAACGGCGCCGGCAAGTTCGGCGGCAGCGGCAGCGCGAGGCTGCTCGGCGCGCTGGCCCACGGCAACACCAAGATCGGCAGTCCCGTCTGGATGAACAGCGTGCCGTAGTCGCCGAGTTCGGCCTGGCCGTCGAAGCCGATGACGAGCAGCGTCGCGAGTGCCGGCGTCCCGGTCACGTCGAACGTCAGCGTGCCGCCCGAACCCGCGAAGCCGGTGATCTGCAATCCGACGTTCGTGAACTCGAATGCGCCCATGTCGAGCCGGCGCACGCCATCGAGATTGCCGTCGGTGAAGCGCGGTGCTCCACCGGCGTCGGCGCCCGTGGCGCTCGCGCTCGGCGTCGCGGTCTCGACGCACGGCGAACTCGCGAGCAGGCGCAGATCGCCGCTCGTGGCCGCGACGAATTGCGGGTTCCCGCCGATGTTGCCGTTCGAGCCTTGGAACTGCGCACTACGCGAGGAATGGACGCGCGCCGCGCTCAACCCGACCGTCTCGGCGCCGGCCGTGCCGAACACGATCGAGTCGAGGACGTCGCCGGTCCAGCCCGTGGCGACGATGCCGGCGCCGTTGCCGCCGTGGACGGTCGCGTTGCGCACCGTGAACGAACCGCCCGACAAGCGCAGTCCGGCGTCGTTGCAGCGATCAGCGACGAAGTCGCGCGCGTCGCCGGACAGCGCCGACACGCGAATCCCGTCGTGCGCGCCGAAGTCGGCGCGGACGCCGCGCGCTGAAACCGCACTCGAGTCGAGGTTGACGCACGGCGTGAAGCCGACACCGGCGTAGCGCACGCGCAGCCCGGCGATCGAGCCGCTGCTGCCCGCGGCGTACGACACACCGCTCCACGTGTCCGTCAGGCCGACCGTGGGACCGTCGCCGTTCGTGTCGCCGCCGAACTCGTCGTCCTTCAGTGTCGTGAACACGACCGGCTCCGATCCGTCCGCGACGACGTGCATCGTGCCGGACACCGCGGTCGAGCCGTGGCCTTCCCATTTGAAGATCGCGCCGCGCTCCAGCGTCAGCGTCTGGCCCACGGGAACCGTCAGCGTCGTCGCCATCACGATGCCGCCGTTCACGACGTTGCGCTTCGAGATCGTGGTCGGCTGCGTGACCACGCCGTTCGTCACGCGCAAGAACTGGCCGGGCTGCGTGCCGAGCGCCACGCAATCGACGAACGCCGAGACCGCGGTGATCGGCAGGTTGTTGACCGCCGTGTTGAAGTTGTCCTGGAACGCGCAGCGCAGGAACGTCGGCGACGCCGGCTGTCCGTTGAAATCGATCGCGGAGTGCTGGCCATCGCGCAGCAAACAGTCCGTGACCGTGATGTCGGCGCCGAACAGTTCGAGCGCCGCCGTGAATCCGACGCCGGTGTACCGCACGACCGTGTTGCGCAGCGTGCTCGCACTCGCGGTCGACTGGAACGCGAGTCCGCTCCACGTGTCGGTCGCGCCGACCGACGGGCCGTCGTTGTTCGTGTCGCCGCCGTATTCGTCGTCCGGCAAGTACGTGAACACCACGGGGTCGTTCTGCTCGCCGTCGGTGATCAGCGTGCCGCTGATCGCGAATTGGACACCGAACGTGACCTTGACGACGACACCCTCCTGCAGCGTCAGCGTGGCGCCGCTCGGCACGCTGAACGTCGACGGGAACACGAGCGCGTCGTTCAACAGGTCGTCGGTCGTGATCTCGATCGCACCGGTCATCGTCGAGGCGCCGACGCGCACGTAGTTGCCGACGCCGGTCCCCGTCGCCGTGTTGCCGGAGAACTGGGGCAGCGCGTCGAGCGTGACGCCGGTGATGCTCGGCTGACTGCCGGAGTTCGTCAGCGTGCAGGACGTCACGATCGGCAGCGCGCCGTTGTTCAGCCGCAGCAGGCCGTGCTTCCCGTCGCGCAACACGCTGCGCGTGAGGGTCAAGTTCGACTGGTCGATGTCGATCGCGGGAGCGAAGCCGACGCCGCAGAAGCGCACGTCGACGCGATCGAGCACGCTCGCGTCGGACGCCGGTCCGAAGCCGAGGCCGCTCCATTGATCGGGCTGGCCGAGCGACGGTCCATTGCCGTTCGTGTCGCCGCCGGCCGAGTCGTCCTGCTGCGACGTGAACACGATGGGTTGCGCCAGCGTGCCGATCGCCGACAGCGTGCCTTGGACGTTCAACCCGCTGCCGTTGAACTTCAGGATCGCGCCGGGCTGGATCGTCAGCGTCTGGCCGACCGGAACGGTCAGTGTGCCGCTCGCGTGATAGACGCTCCCCGAGGTCAGCGGCCCACCCGAGCCGTCGAACACCGAACCGGACAATGGCACTTGCGCGCGAGCGAACGCGGACAGCGCGACGACAACGAGCGAGGCGAGAACGGGACGGGGAGCGTGCATCGGACGAACTCCTGGCGGGCATGCCTTGGCCTGGAGTTGCGCGAGCCGAGCGCGCCTGGACCACGAAATCGCGAAGGAACGCTATTTCGTCGCGGCCTTCGCCAGTTCGAGGTACTTGCGGTACGTGACGCGCGACAACAGCTTGTTCTGCACGACGTGGATCGCGCTCGCAACTTCTTGACGATCCATGGGATGAAGTTCGGGCAAGTCGAAGAAGAAGCCGGCGCACTTCGCGGCCGCGGCCCAACAGTCGGCCTCGGCGGGCGTCATGCCGGCGCCCAGCACGAACTCCCGATCGCGCTCGAGATCGGGATCGCCGGCGGCCGCGCCCTTGTCGTCGTCCGCGGTCGCGATCGGCATGAGACCGACGGCGCCGGCGGCGAGCAGCAACGCGCGACGGGTCGGGTCCATCAAGACATCGTCCATGGGTCGGTTCTCCAACGGAGCGGCGGTTCGCGCGGCAGTTTATGGTGTGCCCGCGTCGCCGTGTACGCACGCCGGCCCACCCTCGGAGATGCGATGACTTCCCGCCCTCGGTTGCGCGCGATGACTCCGCTGCTCGTCGTGTCCGATCTGCAGCGTTCGATCGACTTCTACGTCGACAAGCTCGGCTTCACCGACGCGAACTCGTGGGGCGAGCCCCCGTGCTTCGCGATGATGCATCGCGACGGGCTCGACCTGATGTTGAGTCGTGCGGAGCAGCCCGAGCACGTCGCGCCGCATGGTCGATTCGGCGTCTGGGATCTGTTCCTCAGCGTCGGCGACGTCGCGGCCGAGCGCGCGGCGTTGCTCGCGGGCGGCGTGGCGATCGACAAAGGCCCGACCGACACGTTCTATGCGATGCGCGAGATCGAGATCCTCGACCCCGACGGGCACCGCGTCTGTCTGGCGCAGGACATCAGCGGCGAGGCACTCGTGAACGCCGACACGTACGCCGGCACGCTCGACCTCGGGCCGAAGCAACTGCGTCTCGTGCTGAAGGTCTCGCGCGCCGGCGACGGCTTCGTCGCGCGGCTCGACAGCCTCGATCAGAACGCGATGAACTTGCCGATCGATCGCATCACGATCGAAGGCGCGTCGATGCGGTTCGCGATGGACGCGATCGGCGCGAGCTTCGTCGGCACGCTCGACACTGGCTGCACGCGCATCGATGGCCGGTGGACGCAGCGTGGTTCGTCGTGGCCGCTGGTGTTCACGAAGACCGTGTGAACTCGAGCGGACTAGGTCGTGGCGCATGGGAACGCGGCATGCGACACTCCGCGCCCGCGTCGGGCCGCCTCCACGCGCCCGACGAGCCCCTCCCACACGACCCAGGAGTGTTCCCAATGTCCGTGCTCTCCCCCGTTCGCGCCGTGTTGATCGGCGCGACGTGCGTGCTTCCGACTGCCCAGGCCCAATCCGTGCTCTTCACCGCCGCGGGCGACAGCGCCAACGACACCTTCGGTCAATGCGTCGACATCGTCGGTGACGTCAATGGCGACGGCTTCGCCGATCTGATCGCCGGCGCCTGGCGCGACGATCCCTCCGGCAAGAGCGACGCCGGCACGGTGCGCGTGATCTCCGGCAAGACCGGGCTGACGTTGTTCACGATCCCCGGCGATCTCGCGAACGATCACATGGGATTCGGATCGAGCGGCGCCGGCGACGCGAACGGCGACGGCTTCGCCGACATCTGCGCCGCGGCGGACGAAGCCGACGTCGGTGGCTTCGTCAACATCGGCGCGGCGAAGATCGTGTCCGGCGCGACCGGCGCGACGCTGTTCTTGATCCAAGGCGACAACGGCGCCGACCTGTTCGGTTGGTCGTCCGCGTACGCCGGTGACTGCAACGGCGATGGTCGCGGCGACACCGTGCTCGGCTCGCTGCAAGACGACACGACGGGCAAGACGAACTGCGGTTCGGCCGCGGTCCATTCGGGCGCGAACGGCGCTCTGCTGTGGAAGGCGTTCGGCGGACTCGCGAACGACACGCTCGGCGATGCGGTCGGCGGAGTCGGCGACGTGAACGGCGACGGCTTCGACGATGTGATCGCGGGCGCGCCCAGCGCCGATCCGGCAGGCGCGAGCTCCGGTCAGGCGCTCGTCTTGTCCGGCGCGAATGGCGCCGTGTTGTTGACGATCAACGGGAACTCGGCGAGCGACGGGCTCGGCGGCTCGGTGTCGGGTGCCGGCGACGTCGACCTCGACGGCGTGCCGGACATCGTGGTCGGCATCCCGGGCGAGGACAACACCGGCGCGAACTCCGGCAACGTGCGCGTCGTGTCCGGCGCGACCGGAGCCGTGCTGTGGTCGTTCGACGGCGACTCGGCCAGCGACAACCTCGGCGTCGCGGTGCGCGGCGCGGGTGACGTCGATGGCGACGGCTACGCCGACATCGTCGCCGGAGCGAACGGTGATGACGACAATGGCGCGGCGTGCGGCGCGCTGCGCGTCTGGTCCGGCAAGACCGGCTCCGTGCTCGCGACCTTCTATGGCGACGCGGCGGGCGACGGCCTCGGCATCTCCGTCGGCGCCGGCGGCGACGTCGATGGCGACGGCTTCGACGACGTCTGCGCCGGAGCCACCGGCGACGACGACGGCGGCGCGGCCTCCGGCACGATGCGCGCGTTCTCGTTGATCCCGACGGGAGTCGACACGTTCGGAACCGGTACCCCCGGTTGCGGCGGAACCACTCGCCTGAACGGCAATCGCGTGCCCAACGTCGGCGCCGCCGACTTCGCATTGATCGGCGACAACGCCCCGCCCGCCACCGTGGGCTACTTGCTCGTCGGCGATGCGGCTGACGTGCCCGGTACGCTCGGATTCGGCAGCAACGCGCTCATCCACGTGGCCCTGCCGCCGCTGAGCAGCTTCTTCTTCCTCGGCAACTCGTTCGCCGACGCAAAGGGTTCGCACGTCGCACCGGTCCCGCTGCCGGCGTTGCCGCAGCTCGCGGGCTTCCAGGCGACGTTCCAAACCCTGTGGGTCTGGCCGACGCCGTGCCCCAATCTGGGACCGTTGAACGCCAGCTCGTCGAACGGCGTCACGATCACGATTCAACCGTGACCGGAGCCCAAGTTCCGGACGACTCCCGACCGATGAAAAAGGCGGATTGACGCGCGCGCGGAGCCGCTAGACTCCCCGGCTTCGCGCCAAGCGCCGAAACGACGCTCCCTGGTAGCTCAATGGTAGAGCACCCGGCTGTTAACCGGGTTGTTGTAGGTTCGAGCCCTACCCGGGGAGCCAATTCAAGCCGCCACGAGCGGCATCGAGCCCGTCGGCCGCCGGCCGGCGGGCTCTTTTCGTGGGCGCGCACGTAAGCGGCGCAACGGGCGAGAGATGTGGCGGCTGGCTCCGAGGCACCATCGTTCAGTTTCGCTGTTCAATGCAGCGCGCCAGAGAGTCCGCCCGCAGGGCGAAAACGGCGCTCTCGGACTCTCTCCCGAGGTGCAGAGAGCGTGCACTTAACAGCCGAGCGCGCGTCAGGACTGTGCTGTTAAGCGCTTCGATTCGAGTCCCGAGTGGTGCCAATTTCGGGTCGGGCGTTCTCCGGTGTTTACGCCGTCAAAACCATGGTTTCCGGCAACACCGGACCAAACAGGGGGTGATGCGAAATATCGCGCTCCGCTAAACAGCCGGGCCGCCGGGAGTCCGGACGGCGCAGTCGGAGTCAGCCCATTTCTGTTGAGCGGACGGTACAAATTTCGCAGCGGTGGTGACTGGTGTCGGCCGCGGATTGGACGGAGCGACGAATCGCTGAACGGTGGTCTACGGCGCGCTGGGAGGCCGGGAATGCCGGCTTCGGCGGTCCCGCGGTCGCGGCAGAAGTCGGTGGCGAGGCCGCCGGAACGCGCAGGGACGTGGACCGTGAGGGCCGCGTGAACGGTCACGGCCGGCGACCTGAGCCCCGTAGAAGCATCCCGGAGCACGTCAGAGCCACTCTGCCGGTGACGCACGGCGGCAGGTTCAGCATCGTGCGTCGAGCGTTGCAATCAGCCGGGTGAGCTCGGCGGCATCGAAGCCCGGCGCGACCGCGACGCGCACGCCGGACGTGAGCGTCACGTCGAAGCTCTTCGGAGATTCCAGGGCGGCGGTTTCGCGCGTCGACGTCAGACCGACGAAACCCCGCGGTGCGTCCTGGACAGAATGCGGTGGTAGTAGGCCAGCCGCCAGATCGGCTCGCCGCTGATCTCCGACAGAGATCTGAAGCTCAGCCCCCCGCGCTCCCGTCGCTTGAGCAGGGCGAGCATGCGCTCGCGGATCGTTGTCGCCATCGTCGTGTCCTCCGACGAGGAGCGTCGACGATCGGGTCAGGGGCGGGAAGGTGCGCTTGGCCGAACGCGTACGGCTCACCTGCACCCTGATGAGAACTCGGTAGTGGAAGGCGAGCCGCCAGGTCGGCTCGCCGCTGACTTCGCCGAGCGCTCTGAAGGTCGGTCACTCGCATTTGCGTCGCTTAAGCAGCGCGAGTATCCGCCCGCGGAACTTCGTGGCCGTCGCCGGTACCCCAGATGCGGACTCTGGGTCGGAGCTTCTGGCGGGGAACTTGTCCTCCCCGGACGCGGTCGAAATGGCCGGTTTTGAATTCGACATACGCCTCCGTGTGCCATGAACTCACACGGACTATCGTTATCGTTTTCTGGACAATCACTTGCACGCACAAGACCGCGTCTATTTACACACCGAAGATGTGGTTAATTGAAAGCACGGACGGACGGTTACACTTGTCTAATGCGCAGACTGCGTCGAATGCGGTTCGACGCACGACCACGCTGGTTCACAAGAACGAGTTGTGGATAATTGAAACGAACCCCAGACGGTTACCATGAGCCCGCTGAACGCGCTACTGTACATATACTTTAAGTACGCGATCTGCCGGCGGCGGCCATAGTATTGTAACACTGTTGATAGGTTGACCAAATTGGTCAACAAACTCGATCTCATAGCTGCCGCTTGTCAGCAGTAGTTGGACTTGCCCCACCGGAGCAATGCTGCCATCCATATCAATCCCATCCCCTCGGAGACGGCATTCTACCGATTTAGACACGTTGTTCGCTGCGCAAAACAATAGCGCTCCACGTCGGAGACTTACAATTGCATCAATTGTACAGGCCGTCCCACCATTGACGTCGAACTCACCGCAGTTTGGCGCAAAGAGCTTTTCAGAGGCAGATTGCACGCTCACAGAATACTCTCCGGGCGGCATGAGACCGATCTCAGCACATTGCGTTGATGCGTCCACCGGCGCGCAGGCGAGCGTCGATACATGGAGCGGGTCCACGCTACTCGTAAGACTAACTACAAGATCATCAGGAAGTAACGGTTGCGCATCTAATGTAACATTCGTTTGTATGTTTACTACGCTGGGCCAATTTGAATTCAACTCGACGAAGCCGCTCTGACCCGCCACAATATCAACATCTCCAATACTTCCGAACTGAATCGCGGATCTCGCCACCACCGACGGCCCGCAGATCAACTTCGGCCCCGGGCCAATCCATAGGAGTTCATGGCGCCCAGGGTCCAGCCCATCCAGCGAAAAACCCCCAGCTTCATCTACAATTGAGTACAATGGTTGCGGAACACACGAATCCGACCCTTGTCGAATAAAATATTTATCTGCGCTTCCTAGAACAAAATACTTTCTCGATACGATACGTATACGATCACGTACTTGGGACGCAATAGCCGTAGAAGTGCGGCCAACTACGGCGCCGGTACCCGGTGCTTCCAATTCTATAACTCTTGACTCACCTTCTAGCAACTCGAGTTCCGTGCTCGCGATCGTGGCTTCGGTCGAGAACACCGCAACTACGTACTTGCCTTTCGCAAGGTTACGAAATGTGGCGCAACCGTTCACATCCAGCAGTTCACATTTTCCGTCAGACCACGTATCCCCAGGGAGAAGCAGCACTGCCCGGGAACCTGCCGCGAATTGGTGAGCGACTACTAGCAGTGATCCGGGTTCGGGGCCTGCCTTCGCAGTCATTGCGGTCAGAAGACAAAGCAGACTCGTGGCGGTGAAAGTTAAACACCTTTGTCTCCGCGCCCGATTAACATACACTAATACCATGCGAAACGAATCTCGGACCTGTCCGTTGAAAATACTAATCAAGTGTTGACCTCCATGTTGCGCGCCTAACACCTAACTTATTTATTCAGCTCGGGTACCAGGCGACCGTCTTTCCCCTTCGGGTTGCCTCCTGGATTCGCGCCGGAACCGCCACCGCCTGGAGTGATAGGTCCCGCACTGCCTCCACCAGGCGTAATCGGGCCACCCTTTCCACCTCCTGGTGTCGTCGGGCCGCCTCCTCCCGGGGTTACAGGCGGTCCGTCATCCGGCGGAACCGTGTCTCCTGGGCCCTGATACGCTTGTAGCTCTCACGAAATGACTTCCCATTCCACGCGCCTGGTTCGCACGCCACCTCGGACTCGGAAAAGCACACCTCGCCGTTCGAGGACATCCAGTACGGCCTCACGTTCGGCGTTGATCCGATCAC
>JBPOIU010000203.1:0-10272 GCA_052034255.1 Planctomycetota bacterium
CGACGAGCCGGCCGTCGAGGCTGCCCTTGAAGGACACCGTCTTGTGCAGGCACGGGTTGGGCGTGACCGTCAGGATCATCGAGCGCGGACTATGGCAGGCGGGTTCGAGCATTGCAACGCACCCGTACGATGCCGCGCATGACCGCCCCCGACCGCATCCGCATCCACGTCGTCGTGAAGGGCCGCGTCCAAGGCGTCGGCTTCCGCTGGTTCACGCGCTCGGCTGCGAAGCGGTGTGGCGTGGTCGGCTGGGTCCGCAACCTGCCCGATCGCAGCGTCGAAGCCGTCGGTGAAGCGGAGCGCGACGCGATCACCGCATGGACGAACGAGCTCCGCAACGGACCGCCGCTCGCGCACGTGACCGAACTGATCGCGCACGAAGAGCCATGCGAACCCGAAGGTCAACCAGGCCTCGGGGCGTTCGACATCCGCTGACGGGGGACAGCGCGGATGAAGGGGCCCCTGCAACGGTCCCGTCGTCCCCGACTGCCCAGATCTCCCTGCTCTCCCTGCTTCCACTGCTTTCCCTGCTTTCCCTGCTTTCCCTGTTTCCACTGCCACCTGCACCCCTCGTCACCTGCCTCCCCGTTCGTTCCACCCGACCGGCTCCGCCGGGAGGCAGGTGACAAGGGATGCAGGTGGCAGTGGAAACAGTGGAAACAGGGGAAACAGTGGAAACAGGAATTCAGGGGCAAGCTCACACGAGCCCTCGAACCTCATCACCCGCGCACATTGCCGCACGGCTTCCCTCGGCAACTGCGCGCACCGATGATGCGGACATCGCTCCCCTCGCCGGAACGCACCGCCATGACGACGACACCTCCGCGCCGCACGACGATCATCGAGCCGTTCAAGATCAAGGTCGTCGAGCCGCTCGCGTTCCGCACTGCCGAGCAACGCGACGAGAACTTGCGGCGCGCGGGCTACAACCTGTTCCTCGTCCCGGCCGAGGAAGTCACGTTCGACTTCCTGACCGACTCCGGCACCACCGCGATGAGCGCCGCGCAATGGGGCGCCATGATGGTCGCCGACGAGAGCTACGCCGGCTCACGCAGCTTCGCGCGCTTCGAGCGCGTCGTGATGGACGTCACCGGCTTTTCGTACGTCATCCCGACCCATCAGGGCCGCGCCGCCGAGCGCTTGCTGTTCTCCGTGTTGCTGCAACCCGGGATGAAGGTCCCGTCGAACAACCATTTCGATACCACGCGCGCGAACATCGAGCAGCTCGGCTGCGAAGCCGTCGACCTCGTCGTCGCCGAGGGCCGCGATCCGCGCAGCCGCGCGCCGTTCAAGGGCAACCTCGACCTCGATCGGCTCGATCGGTTCTGTGCTGAACATCGCGAACGCATCCCGTTCGGCATGGCGACCATCACGAACAACACCGGCGGTGGTCAACCCGTCTCGCTCGAGAACCTGCGCGGCGCCAGCGCGATCTACCGCAAGCACGGCATTCCGTTCATCCTCGACGCGTGCCGGTTCGCCGAGAACTCGTACTTCGTCAAGCTGCGCGAGCCCGGCCAATCCGAGCGCTCGGCGCGCGAGATCGCGCGCGACACGTTCGCATTGGCGGACGGCTGCTTGATGAGCGCGAAGAAGGACGGCCTCGTCAACATCGGCGGCTTCATCGCGCTGCGCGAGGATCGTTGGCTCGCTCGCCTGCGCAGCCAATTGATCCTGACCGAAGGCTTCCCGACGTACGGCGGACTCGCCGCGCGCGACCTCGAGGCGCTGGCGGTCGGGCTCGAGGAAGTGCTCGACGAGCGCTACCTCGAGTATCGACTCGCGACCGCGCGTTATCTCGCCGAGGGACTCGAGGCGGTGGGCATCCCGACGATGCAGCCGCCGGGCGGCCACGCGGTGTACATCGACGCGAAGGAACTCCTGCCGCACATTCCTCCGCACGAGTTCCCCGGCCAAGCGCTCGTCTGCGAGCTCTACCGGCGCGAGGGCATGAGGACGTGTGAGATCGGCTCGGCGATGTTCGGCAAAACGATCGACGGCGTGTTCCGCGGCGCGGCGATGGAGCTCGTGCGCCTCGCGATCCCGCGGCGCTCGTACACGCAAAGCCACTTCGACTACATCCTCGAGGGCCTCGCCGACCTCGCGCGCGCACGCGAGACGATCCGCGGCATGAAGCTCGTGATCGAACCGCCCTACCTGCGCCATTTCACGGCGCGGTTCGCGCCGATCGACGAGGCGCCCAGTCGGCCGTGACGGGTGCGCGACCGTTCGACGACATCGAACGCACCGTTCCGAGATCCGGAATGGGCGCAGGTGCGGTCAACCGTCATCGGGCCGCGTGGAACGTCGGAAAGGAGAGCCGTCCACCGTACGAGCGAGTCGAGCCGCGACGTCGTCCCACCCTGGCCAACACCTGCGACGACGCTGGAATCGTCGGACCGCCTGCTAGCCTCGGCCGAGACCCGATGGGCTCTGCATCGGGTTTCGCGATTCACGATGGAACGTCCGTCGCCGAACCTCGCGCGCTTACCTCGATCGGCAAGGGGGGCTTTCATGCGTCCTTCGATCCAAATGGCGTTCGTCCTGTCGTGCAGCCTGTCCGCCCTGGGAATCGCAGCGGACTCGAACGCGGTCCCGCGCGAGCTCGGACCCTCCGACTGGGCGAGCATTCAAAAGGCGTATGAAGCCGCTCGTCTTGAACTGCACTCGAGTGCATCCGGAGCGACCGGACACAATCCAGGCCAACGTTGGCGCTCCCATTTCGATGGGCGAGGCGTTCTCGTCGAGCCGAATCACGGCGCTTGGACGTGGGGACTCGAACTCTCCGGGTACGGGCGTGGCTCGGACTGGGTGAACGTCACGACGCCGACTCGCACGATCACGAACGGCGCGACGTCGACCTACGTTTGGGACGACCGACTCGAGGAGTGGTACGTCAATGAGCGCCGCGGGCTCGAGCACGGCTTCACGCTGCGCTCGCGGCCGAGTGGCGACGCGAGCGACGACTTGCGCATCGATCTCGAAGTGCGCGGCGACTCGGTACCGCGCGCGGATGCGGACGCACGCGGCGTGACGTTTTGCGACGGGAACGGCGTCGCGCGCATCCACTACTCGGGTCTCCTCGCGTTCGACGCCGACGGGCGAACGCTTCCCGCTCGCCTCGTGGCCAGCGAGGGAACGGTGCAGTTCGTCGTCGAGGACCGTCACGCGACCTACCCGATCACGATCGACCCGATCGCGCAGCAAGCGTACTTGAAGGCTTCGAACTGCGAAGCCGGTGATACGTTCGGTCACTGCGTCGCGATCTCCGGCGACACGGTCGCCATCGGCTCATTCGGCGAGGACGGCGCGGCGACGGGCGTCAACGGCAACGAGGCCGACAACAGCGCGGACGGTGCGGGCGCGGTTTACGTCTTCGTTCGCAGCGGGTCGACGTGGACTCAACAGGCATATCTGAAAGCCTCCAACACCGAGGCGTTCGACGCCTTCGGATCCTCCGTCGCAGTGTCGGGCGACACCCTGGTCGTGGGCGCGTTGAACGAGTCGAGCAGCGCCGTTGGGGTGAACGGCAATCAGAGCAGCAACGCGGCGTCGGGCGCGGGAGCCGCCTACGTGTTCGTACGAAGCGGCTCGACGTGGACCCAGCAAGCGTTTTTGAAGGCCTCGAACACGCAGGCCTTCGACAACTTCGGCCACGCCGTCGCGATCGATGGCGACACGATCGTCGTCAGCGCGATCTTCGAGTCGAGCAACGCCGTCGGGATCAATGGCAATCAGAGCAACAACAGCGCGGGCGCGGCGGGCGCCGTCTACGTGTTCGTGCGTGTCGGATCGGCTTGGTTCCAACAGGCGTACATCAAGGCGTCGAACACCGGCGCGTCCGACAATTTCGGCGTCGACCTCGCGCTGTCGGGGAACACGCTCGTCGTCGGGTCCTCATCGGAGGATTCCGCATCGGTCGGCGTCAACGGGGCGCAAGGCAGCAACGCCGCGCCCGAGTCCGGCGCGGCCTACGTCTTCGTTCGCAGCGGTTCGACTTGGTCCCAACAGGCGTATCTGAAGGCCTCGAACACCGAGTCGTTCGACGGGTTCGGCTTCACGGTCGCCGTGTCCGGTGACACGGTGCTCGTGGGCGCGGGCGGGGAGGACAGCAATGCGAACGCGGTGAACGGCAATCAGTCCAACAACCTGCTGACGAGTGCCGGCGCCGCGTACGTGTTCGTGCGGAGCGGCACGACGTGGTCGCAGCAGGCCTACCTGAAGCCAGCGAACGCGGGCGCACTCGACATCTTCGGACACCAGGTCGCGATCGATGGGGATGTCGCCGTGGTTGCCTCGCGCGAAGAACAGAGCGCGGCCACCGGTATCAACGGCGACGCGAGCGACAACAGCCTGTTCAGTGCCGGCGCGGCGTACGTGTTCGCTCGAACGGGTTCGACTTGGTCGCAGCAGGCTTACGTCAAACCGTCGAACACGTCGGCTGGCGACGTGTTCGCCTTCGCGATCGATCTATCCGGCGACACGCTCGTCGCGAGTTCGTTGGGCGAGGACAGCGCAGCAACCGGCGTGAACGGGAACGAAGCGGATGAAAGCGCACCCGAGGCCGGCGCGGCGTACGTCTACACGGTGCCGTGCGGACAGTCGTCGCCGTATGGAACGGGTTGCGCCGGAGCCGGCGGATTCGTTCCCTTCGTGCGCGCGACTGGTTGTGCATCAGGCAACGGTTCGCTGAAGGTGAACGTCACGAGCGGGCTGGGCGGCGCGCCGATCTTGTTCGTGCTCGGAACCGGTTCGACTTCACAGCCCGTCGGCGGTGCATGCACGCTGCTCGTGCAACCGCTCTTCGTGGTCGGAGGCGTCGCACTGTCCGGCAGCGGGGCCGGCAACGGAACCCTCAGCATCCCGGCCAGCATTCCCGGAAACGTGGTGCCGGGACCCGTCATGATCCAAGTCGCCGTGATGGATGCGGCCAGTCCGATCGGCGCCGCGTTGAGCAACGGGTTGCAGCTGGACTTCGAGTGATCGCGCCGCTCGCTCACCGCTCGAGGTCGAACTCGTCCCCGTCTCGATACTCCGGGACCGTCGGATCGAGCGCCACGAACTGGCCGATGCGATACGCGAACTCCGCGGTGAAGTACGCGCCCTTCAGATCCCACTTCGCGTCATATTCGTCACTCGGCTGGTGATACCGATTCTTCGTGTAGTCCTGCTGCGCGCTCAGCGCGAAGTCGTCGGGGCGATCGAAGAACTTGGTGCCGTTCTTCATCGAGATCGCCGGGATGCCGACCTTCGCCAGGCTGAAGTGATCGGATCGGTACATCAACCCGAGCTCGGGGCTCGCGTCGGGCACCAGCTTGACGCCCATCATCTGTGCGGCGGCCTCCGCGGGCTCGCGCAGCGTCGAGCGTTCGACGCCGAGCAGCGCGAACTCCGCCGGCACGCCGTCGACCGCGACACCGTCGATGTTGATGTTCGCGACCAGTTGCTTCGCCGGCACCGGCGGGTTGTGCGCGAAGTATTCGGAACCGCGTAGGCCGCTCTCTTCCGCGGTCGGGAACAGGAAGACCAGCGAGCGCGGCAACGCGCTCTTCGTCGCGGCGCGTTCCTCCGTGAAGCGCTTGATCACTTGCAGCAGCGTCGCGCACCCGGACGCGTTGTCGACCGCGCCGTTGTAGATGCCATCCTTCTCGGTCGCGCCGTTGTTGCCGAGATGGTCGTAGTGCGCCGTGTAGACCACGTATTCGTCGGCGCGGTCGTCTCCGCGCAGGACGCCGACCACGTTGTAAGTATCGATCGACCGCATCGTCGATTCGACCTTCGCCTGCGCGCGCATCGGCAGCGCCACGGGCGAGAACTCACGCGTCGCCGCGCGCGCGATCAACTCGTCGAGATCGAATCCCGCGTCCTTCAGCAGCGGCGCGATCGTCGCGTCGCGAATCCACGACACGAGTTTCAGCCGCGGTTCGTCCTTCGTGCGAGCATCGACGTACGGACGCTCGCGCGCCCACGAATTGCGCACGACTTGCCAGCCGTACGTGGCCATGACGTCGCGATGGATCAAGATCGCGCCGATCGCACCGCGACGCGCGGCTTCTTCGTACTTGTAGGTCCAACGACCGGAGTACGTGAGTCCCTTGCCGCCGAAGAAGGCAGGGTCGTCCGACGGCGGGTCGTTGACGAGCATCAACAGGACCTTCCCCTTCACGTCGACGTCTTTGTAGTCGTCACACTTCATCTCTGGAGACGTGATGCCGTAGCCGACGAACACGAGCGGCGCGTCGAGCTCGACGCGCTCCGTCTGCGTCTCGTCACCGACGACGCAATCGTCGAGCAACGGGATCGGATGCGACGCGCCGGACACGTCGATCGTCAGCGAGCTCTTCGCGTTGTCGGTCGTCACGCCGATCAGCGGCACGCGCTGCAGATAGGAACCCGCATCGCCGAACGGAGCGATCCCGAGGCCCTCGAGCTGCGCCGACAGGTAGCGCGCGGCCTGCAGCCCCCCGCGCGTTCCGGGCGCGCGGCCCTCGTTCAAGTCGTCGGCGAGAAATCGCATCTGCGACCGAATGAACGCCACGTGTTGCGGCGTGATGCGCTGCCACGGCTCGGCGTCCGCGCCGTCCTGCGCACCGAGCACGAGCCCCACGAACGAAGCGACCAGGATTGACGTCACGGACACCTCCGGTTCGGCCGACGGGCGGACCCTACCAGAACGTGCGGGACGGTCGCCGAGTTGGGCCGGGACCTCCGCGAATCCGCGCTGCTATCATCCGCGCCCTTTCACCTCACGCCGCACGACCACGCGATGGTTGAACCCGCACCGCTGAAACCCCTCACCCCCGCGATGGCCCAGTGGCACCGCTGGAAGCAGGAGCATCCGACCGAGCTCCTGTTCTTCCGCATGGGCGACTTCTACGAGCTGTTCTTCGACGACGCGAAGGTCGCGTCGCGCGTGCTCGGGCTGACGCTGACGTCACGCAGCAAGGGCGAGGACGCGATCCCGATGGCCGGCGTGCCGGTGCGCAGCGTCGACCATCACTTGAAGCGGCTCGTGCGCCTCGGCCACCGCGTCGCAATCTGCGAACAGATGGAAGATCCCGACGAAGCCGAGGGCCTCGTCGAGCGCGCCGTCGTCCGCATCGTGACCGCCGGCACGTTGACCGAAGAGGATTTGCTCGACCGCTCCACGCCAAACTTCCTCGCGGCGATGCATCGCGGCGGTGACGGCACGACGGGGCTCGCGTTCGTCGAGCTGTCGACCGGACGCTTCGTCGTCGAATGCGTGGCCGACGACGAGACCGCGGACGCGCTGTTGCGACGCGACGCCGCCGAGCTGCTGGTGTCGGAAGGCGCAAGCGAGCCGAAGCTCATCGAGCTGCTGCGCGAGCGCGTACCGGCGACGACGCGTCCCGCGTGGCAATTCGAGCGAGCGTCGGCGCTGGAGTCGCTGCTTGCGCACTTCAAGACGGCGAGCCTCGACGGCTTCGGCCTCGACGATCGCGCGCCCTACGTCGAAGCGGCGGGCGCAGTGCTGCGCTACCTCGAAGAGACGCAGAAGACCGCCCTCGATCACTTGAACCCGCCGCGGCACGAGAGCACGAGCGACCGCCTCGCTCTCGATCGTGCGACGCGGTCGTGTCTCGAACTCACGGAGACCGCGCGCGAAGGCAAGCGCGAAGGCTCGCTGTTGTGGGTGCTCGATCAGACCGCGACGGCCATGGGAGCACGCCAATTGCGCGAGTGGCTGCTCGCGCCGCTGCTCGAGGTCGCGCCGATCGTCGCACGCCAAGGTGCGATCGCCGAACTCGTCGGCGACGGCGGGCTGCGCGCGCGCATCGCCGAGACGTTGCGCTCGATCGCCGACCTCGAACGACTGCTGACGCGCGTCGTCACGCAACGCGCGAACGCGCGCGACCTCGTCGCGATCCGCAACTCGCTCACGCAAGTCCCGAAGCTGCGCGCGACTCTGCAACCGACGAATGCGGCGCTGCTGACGACTCTGCAGGAAACCCTCGATCCGCTGCCGGAGCTCGCCGCGCTGCTGCAGCGCGCGTTGGTCGACGAGCCGCCCGCGACGATCAAGGACGGCGGCCTGATCCGCGCCGGCCATCACGCCGAACTCGACGAGTTGCGGACGCTGCAAAGCGACGCGCAAAGCGTCATCGCGCAAATGCAGGCGCGCGAGATCGAACGCACCGGCATCGCGACGTTGAAGGTCGGCTTCAATCGCGTGTTCGGTTTCTACATCGAGATCACGAACGCGAACTCGCAGCGCGTACCCACGGACTACATCCGCAAGCAAACGTTGAAGAACGCGGAGCGCTTCGTCACTCCCGAACTCAAGGAGTACGAGGCCAAGGTCCTGACGGCCGAGGAGCGCTCGAAGGCGCTCGAGTTCGAGCTGTTCCAGGAACTGCGCGGCGCGGTCGCGCATGAGACCGAGCGCATCAAGGCCACGGCGGACGCGATCGGCACGCTCGACGTGCTGCTGGCGTTGGCGCAGGTCGCGGCGCTGCATGGCTACGTGCGACCCGAGGTCGACGACGGCGACGCGCTCGTCATCGAGGACGGGCGCCACCCCGTGTTGTTGAACACGCGCGGCGCGGCGCGCTTCGTGCCGAACGGTTGTACGTTGATCGGCGCGACGCGACGGCTCGGCATCGTCACTGGCCCGAACATGGCCGGCAAGTCGACCTACATCCGCCAAGTGGCGCTGCTGCAGATCCTCGCGCAGATCGGCTCGTTCGTGCCGGCGAAGGCGATGCGCTGCGGCGTCGTCGATCGCGTGTTCGCGCGCGTCGGCGCGTCCGACGACCTCGCGCGCGGCAACTCGACGTTCATGGTCGAGATGGCCGAGACCGCGAACATCCTGAACAACGCGACCGCGAAGAGCTTGATCATCCTCGACGAAGTCGGCCGCGGCACGTCGACGTTCGACGGGCTCGCGATCGCGTGGGCGATCTCCGAGCATCTGCTGAATACGGTGACGGCGCGCGCACTGTTCGCGACGCATTACCACCAGCTCATCGCGCTTGCGGAGACGTATCCGGCCGTCGTCAACCTGAACGTCGCCGTGCGCGAGTGGGGCGACGAGATCGTCTTCTTGCACCAGATCGTCGAGGGCGGATCGGACCGCAGCTACGGCATCCACGTCGCGCGGCTGGCGGGAGTTCCGAAGCCCGTGCTGCTGCGCGCGAACGAGATCCTGCGGCAGCTCGAAGCGAGCAGCCCGGACTTGCGCAAGGCCGAGATCGCGAAGGGATCGACGGACGGAGCCGCGCGGGCGCCGACCAACGCGCCCGCCTCAGCACGGAAAGCGCAGCCGAGCCTGTTCGATCCGCCGTCGCCGGAGAAGGAACTAGCGAAGCAGTTGAAAGCGCTCGACCTCGACCGGATGACGCCAATCGATGCGCTGATGGCGCTGAAGGCGCTGCGCGACCAGTTGGGCCGTTGAGAGGCCCGCGTCGCGTGTCCCCGGCCGACCGCTCGTGAGCACGCCGCGTTCGAGTCACGAGACCTGATCCGTGACCAACGCCGTGCGATCCACGGCGTACTCACGCTCGCCGCCTCGGCGCTGTCGCAGGGGCACGGCGCAACCGGACGCTTCGGAGCTCACTCCTTCATGGTTCGATCGTTCGCGACGATCGCGTTCCTCGCGGTCACGACCATCCCTGGACTGCGGGCGCAGGACGCCTCGTCGGCCCGCGCGATCCCGCTCGATGCGACGACACCGATGGAGCTGCGCAACACGCGCGCGCTCGAGGTCGAACATCGGGGACGCCGAGCCTTGCGCCTCGCGCCGCTCGTGGGACACGAGAACGACGTCGATCAGACGATGGAAGCCGTATTGACCGAGATCGAGTTCGAAGACGGCGTCATCGAACTCGACATCGCCGGCGCGCGGCGCGAGGGCTACGCGACCGACAACGCCAGCGCGTTCAAGGGCTTCGTCGGCGTGTCGTTCCGCGTGCAAGACGATCGTTGCGAGCGCTTCTATCTACGGACGGAGAACGCGCGGCTCGACGATCAGGTGTTCCGCAATCGGTCGACGCAGTACGA
Organism: Planctomycetota bacterium; assembly: GCA_052034255.1. Classification (GTDB taxonomy): domain Bacteria; phylum Planctomycetota; class B15-G4; order B15-G4; family JADJEK01; genus JADJEK01. The sequence continues at coordinate 10,021 of JBPOIU010000203.1, forward strand.
ATCCGATCCGGACTTCCCATGGAGTCGGCTGCGCAAGGACGCACCCGGCAAGTTCGAGTCGTACGTCGACCTCGAGCCGGGCGCGTGGACGCACGTGCGCATCGAGGTCGAGGGAGCGTCGGCGCGCCTGTTCGTCGGTGGAGCGCTTGAACCGTGCCTCGTCGTCGACGACCTCAAGCACGGCGCGAGTCGCGGCAGCATCGCGTTGTGGGCGCGCATCAGCAGCGAGGCGTACTTCGCGAACCTCCGCGT
>JBPOIU010000103.1:0-31530 GCA_052034255.1 Planctomycetota bacterium
GTACTCGTGCGGCAGCGCGATGGTCGGTCGCGTCGACGACGTCTTGATCCAGGTGTTCGATCAAAACCTGAACGGCCGCTTCGACGACTACGGCGTCGACGCGATGATCGTCGGCAAGTCGACCGTCGCGAGCTTCTTGTCGAGGGTCGTCCACGTCGGCGAGCGCATGGTCTCGATCGACGTCGCCGCCGACGGTTCGACGCTGGACGTCGCGCCGTTCACGGGCGCCATCGGAACGCTCGATCTGCGCACCGGCTTCTCCTGCAAGGCCAAGCTCGACGCCGCGATCGTGCGCAGCACGGACGGCGCGTACTCGTTCGACGCCGCGCGCGCGAAGGCCGGCATGAAAGTCCCCGCGGGCGAATATCGACTCGAGAGCGGTCGCCTCGTGCTCGGCGAATCGCGCGCGACCGTGCGCGCCGGCCACTCGAAGCCGATGGTCGTCGCGGCCGGCGCGACGCTCGAGGTCGCGTGGGGCGGACCGGTCACGGCCGAGTTCGCGGCGCAGCGCGACGGTGATCAGATCGGCTTCACACCGTGGGACATCTGGTACTACGGCCGCCTCGGCGAAGAGTACGGCGACTTCATGCCGCTCGGCGCGTCGCCGAAGTTCACGATCACTCCGCGCTTCTCGGCCGAGCCCGCCGTGACCGTCGAGTTCCCAGGCAACTGCTGCAGCATCGGCTTCAAGCCGGTCGCCGCGCGCGTGCCGGCCAACGTCGATCTCGACATCACGATGACCGCCGAGAATTGGGCGTTCGGCGAAGTGAAAGGCACGTCGCGCGCCACCGCGTTGAGGCCACGCCCCGCGGGCACGGAGCCGAGGTCCGCCGAGGACTGATCCGGCTCCGCCCCGCATCTCGCATCGCCGCGCCGCAGTCCCCATCGAATCGAGAACGTCGTGTTCCCCGCGAAAGTCGCTGGTCTTCGTCGCTGGATCGTCGCGACCATTCTGGTCGTCTCGTTCACGGCGCCCGCTCTCGCCCAAGACAAGGTCGCGCGCGTGCCGGTGTCGATCGTCGCCGGTCGCCTCGTGGTGCCGTGCCAACTCGCGGCGAAGAAGCGCATCGCGGCCAATCTGTTCCTCGACTACGAGGCGCCGTGCGAACTGACGATGCACAACCGCGCCGCGACGGGCATCGAGGCCGAGGCCCAGGACGGCAGCGCGACGCCGATCAAAGTGCTGCTGCCCGACATCGAGTTCGAGGTCGCGCGGCGTGAGCTCGCGGACGACAAGGCGTTCGAGCGGTTCACGAAGTGGTACAGCAAGGAACTCGGCGAGAACGCCGTCGTCGGCACGATCGGCGCACGCTTGCTGTCGCGCTACCACGTCACGTTCGACCTCGCCGCCGGCTTCGTCGAGTTCAGTGCACCGCACTCGCAGACACGTGAGCCGCCGCCCGCGATCGACGGCACGACCGTCGTGCCGATCACCGTGTTCAACGATCTGGTGTGGTTCCCGGTCACGTACGGCGACCGCCGCGGCGGCGCGTTCGCGCTCGGCACGGCGAAGTACGACTCGTGGGTCGACTCCGATCTCGCGAACGAGCTCGGTCATCCGGCTGGCGACGTCGGACCCGTTCTCGTCGGCGGCATCGATCTCGCGCCGTTCGTCGCGTTCCGCCCCGAGCGCGTGCCGCACACGCACGCCGATGGCGTGTTCGGCGTGCTCGGGCTCAACGTGCTGCGCCATTTCCGCGTCGAAGTCGACCGCGTGAATCGCACGTCGCGCTGGACGAACACCGCGCCGCCGGCTTTCCCGCAGGACGACCTCGACTACTTCCGCGCGCGCGAACAGGGCGACGGCGGCGCGCTCACGCAATGGCTCGAAGCGCACCCGAGTGCGCGACTCGCACCGGAGGCCGCGCAGCGCTTGCTGGAACTGCGGCTCGACGAGGACGCCGGACCCGCGACGCTGAAGAAGGCCATGGAGTTCGTGCACGCCACGCGGCCCGCCGATCTCAAAGCGACCGGCGCGCTCGAACTGATGCAGACGATGCAGCAGGCCGGTCGCGCGAACGACGCGCTGGCGGCGGCGGAACTCGGGCTCGCGGCGGGACGCGACGATCGCTACCCGGACTCGGTGCACAAGCTGCACGCGCGCATGGGCTCGATCCTGCTCGAGCAGCAACGCACGCGTGAAGCCTGGAAGCACCTGCTGTCGGCCGCGTTCGGGTTGCCCGATGACGGCCCGCTGAACCTCGACCTCGCGCGCTGCTACGAACAGGACGGCCGCTTCGGCCGCGCGTACTCGCGCTACCTGCAAGCGTTGCTCTCGCCCGACAGCGGCGACGCGGCGATCGCGGGGCTCGAACGCGTGCAGCCGAAGATCGAGGACGCCGAGGACTTCTCGGTCGACGCGATCGAGAAGCTGATCGAGGGCAAGGTCGAAGGCTTCGGCGTCGCGACCAAGTTCCGCCCCGACGACAACGCGAAGCCGAGCCGCACCGTCTTGATCGAGTGGTTCACGAACGCGCACTTCGAGGGCCAGATCGGCATCGCGCTCGCGCGCGACGGACTGCGCGATCACTTCGGTCGCGAATACGCCGTTCTCGTCGAATACGACGTCCCCGAGCCCGCACTGACGCCGCTCGTGAATCCGCTCGGGCTGCGGCAATGGGAACGCCTCGTGCGCGCGACCGGCGCCGAGCAAACCGCGCACGTGATGGACGGCGTGGTCGCGCTGCCGCCGGCCGCGCGCGCGCGCGACAAGCAGGCCGCGTACGACGCGATCAAGGTCAGCGCGACGGCACGGTTGCAGCGCGGCTCGGATCACGCGATCACGATCGACGCCAAAGCCGACGCGACGGGCATCCGCGCGCAAGTCGCCGTGCTCGGTCCCGCGCTGGAGCACGCGATCGTCCAGGTGCTGTTGGTCGAGCGCGGCGTGCTGTTCCCCGGCAAGAGCCGCGTCGTCATCCACCGCAACATCGCGCGCGCGGCGCTGACGGCCGAACAGGACGGCGCGCCGTTCGCACCGACCGACGAACGCATGGAGCTCACGTGCGAGCGCACGTGGGAGTCGATCGCGACCGAACTCACGACGTTCCTCGATCGCCGCGAGGCCGACGGCGCCGCGCGCGTGTCGCGTCATGCCGCCCGCGTCGATCCGCGCCAAGCGAGCATCGTCGTGATCCTGCGCGATCGCGAGTCCGGCGCGGTGATGCAAGCCGCTCAAGTCGATCCGACACTGGCGGAGGACTTGCAGTGAACGCGCTGCACGACGAGCTCCGCACGCACGGGCTGCGCGTGGCGAGAGCCGTGCGTGGTCATCGCGCCGCGCGGCGCACGTTACGCGCGTGGGCGTTCGCGGCGCGTTGGATCTGGCTCGCGCCGGCGGCGCTCTCGGTCGTGCTCGCGCTCGCGCTCGTCGCCGATCTCCCGTTCGCGCCGTCGTTCGTCGTCGCGCTCGCATGCACGTTCGTGCCGTGGCTCGTCTACGTCGCGTCCGTGCACTTGCGCACGTCGCTGGCCGCGGTCGACGCCGAGGAGGGACTCGCGCGCCTCGATCACGAGCTCGGACTCGAAGGGCGGTTGCGCACCGCGTACGAGTTCCTCGCGCGCGAGCGCCGCGACGGGTTCATGCAAGCCGCGATCGAGGACGCGCAGGGCAGCGTCGCGCGCGCCGCGACGTTCCAGTTGCCGGCGCCACCGGCGCGGACTTGGCCTGCGCACACGATCCTCGCGCCGCTGGGCGCGGCGCTCTGGTGCGTGCTGTTGGCCGTGTTCGGGCACGTCGGCGCGGTCCAAAGCGGCGGCGGCGTCGAGACGCGCACGAGCGCCGGCGCGACCGCGACGCGCGACGAGGTGCGTGAGACTCCACCGCGCGACATGCCGCCGCGCGAGGCGCGTCCGCCGACCGCGATGCCGCCGCGCACGCCGGCGCAAGCCGCGCAGGGCGGCGAGCGTCCGTCCGCGAACGAACCGAAACAGCAGGAGCGCGAGAGCTCCGGCAAGACCGGCGAAGGCGCGAGCGCGAACGCGACTCCGACCACGGCGTCGTCGGACTCGCGCGGCTTCACGTCGACGCAGAGCGATCCGACGCAGGCCGGCGATCCGGGCAAGCAGCCGACGAAGCCCGCGAAACCGAAGCCGAAGGACGACGCGACCGAGTCGCCGAAGAAGAAGCTCGAGGAGTCCGGCTCGACCGCGGGCAAGGGGACGGGTTCGGGCTCGTCGAAGAACCCCGGCGCGACGCAGTGGCAGAGCAAGGACCAGGTCAGCACCGACGAAGAGCAGCCGCTGAACGAGGACGAGAACGTCGACGACGACACCGACGAATCCGAAGCGCGCGGCGGCCTGCAGCCGAGCCTGCGCGACCGTCGTCCCGCGGTGAACCGCGACTTGCAGATCGGCTTCGGCAATCGACCGAACCCCGACGCGAACGGCCGCGGCGGCCCCAGCGAACAGAAGAAGTCGCGTGGCGTGGCGTCGCTCGTGCTCGGCGTGCCGATCCCCGACCACGTCAAGGGCCAGCCGAACCCGGGCCGCACCAAGATCACGCAAGAGCGCGTGCAGCCGCGCGCCGACACCGCCGCGCCGATCGACGCGCAAGAGCGCCGCGAGCGCGCGTCGCCGATCGGACCGATCACGCGCAGGACGCTCACGCCGTGGATGCGCGACGTCGTCCGTACCTATTTCTCGACGATCCGGAATCCCCCTCGGAGCTGACATGACCAGCGAATCGACGACGACGAACGCGCAGCAAGCGCGCGAACAGGCAGAGCGCTTCCGCGCGGTCTGGAGCAAGATCCGCGCCGAGGTCGGCCGCGCGATGGTCGGCCAGGAGGACATCGTCGACGGCGTGCTGACCGCGCTGTTCTCGGGCGGCCACGTGTTGCTCGAAGGCGTGCCGGGTCTCGGCAAGACGCTGCTCGTGCGCACGCTCGGCGAAGCCGTCGACCTCGCGTTCTCGCGCATCCAGTTCACGCCGGACATGATGCCGGCGGACATCCAGGGCACGATGGTGCTCGTCGAAGCGCAGGGCGGTGCGCATCGCCTCGAGTTCCAAGAAGGCCCGCTGGTCGCGAACCTCGTGCTCGCCGACGAGATCAACCGCGCCACACCGAAGACGCAGTCGGCGCTGCTCGAAGCGATGCAGGAGAAGCAGATCACGGTCGGCCGGCGCACGATCAAGCTCGCCGAGCCGTTCTGTGTGATGGCGACGCAGAACCCGGTCGAGCAAGAGGGCACGTATCCGCTGCCCGAAGCGCAACTCGACCGCTTCCTGTTCAAGCTCGTCGTCGGCTACCCGCAAGAGCGCGAGTACCACGAGATCCTGAACCGCACGACGACGAGCACGCACGTCGCGGTGGCGAAGGTGTCGAACGGCGCCGAGATCCTCGAACTGCGCTCGATCGTGCGCGCGGTGCCGGTGCCCGAGCACGCGCAGAACTACGCGGTGCGGCTCGTCATGGGCACGCAGCCGAAGAGCCCGCACGCGCCGGCCATGGTCAACGACATGGTCGCGCTGGGTTCGTCGCCGCGCGGCGCGCAAGCGCTGTTGCTCGGCGCGAAGGTCAAGGCGATCCTCGCCGGCCGCTTCGCGGTGGCGTCCGAGGACGTCGCCGCCGTCGCGCTCGCCGCGCTTCGGCATCGAGTGATGGTGAACTTCCGCGCGCACTCGGACGGCATCGGCGCCGAGCACGTGGTGCGTGAAGTGCTCGCGAAAGTCCTGCCGGCGAAGGGCTGAACGATCGTGGCGTCGTCGGCCCTGCTCGCGTCCGAACTCTGCGATCCGCGCTTCCTCGCGTCGCTCGAGCCGCTGCGGCTCGTCGCACGCCGGGTGGCGCCGCGCGGCGTCGTCGCCGAGCAACGCTCGCGCGACAAGGGCAGCAGCAACGAGTTCAAGGACTACCGGCCCTACGTCGTCGGTGACGACCTGCGCCGCATCGACTGGAACGTCTACCGGCGGCTCCATCGCGTGTTCCTGCGCGTGTTCGAGGAACTCGAAGACCTGCCGCTCTACCTGCTGCCCGACGTCTCCGCGAGCGCGTACCTTGTCGACGCCGAAGCGCAACACGCGTCGCCGCCGCGCGCGCGCGCCGGCCTGCGCACGGCGCTGGCGTTGGCCGCGATCAGCCTCGGTCAACACGATCGTGTCGGCGTCTATCCGTTCGCCGACGACTTGCGCGTGCTGATGCGGCCGACGGGCGGCAAAGGTCGCATCCTCGGGTTGGCGCAACGACTCGCCGAACTCGAGGGCGGCGGCGCGACCGACCTCGCGCGCTCGCTGGCGACGTTCGCTGGTTTGCGACTGCGCGAAGGCCTCGTCTGCGTGATCTCCGACTTCTTCGATCCCGCCGGCATCGATGCAGTGACCAGCGCGCTCGCGCGCTTGCGCCATCGACTCCTGCTCGTGCGCCTCGTGCGCAAGAGCGACGCCGAGCCGCTCGTGCGCGGCGACGTGCGTTTCGTCGATTGCGAGAACGGCTCGACCGCCGACGTGTCGATCACGCCGCACGTGCTCGAGCGCTATCGCGCCGCGCATGCGCGCTTCGTCGAGAGCTTGACGTCGTTCGCGCTCGCGCACGGCGCGGGTTTGCTCGAACTCGACGTCGACGCCGAGGTCGTGCCGCAACTCGAGCGGCTGTTCTCCGGTGGGACGTACCACGCATGAGCTTCGGGACGTTCTCCGGCGCGGCGTTCACGATCGGCTTGCTCGCGCTCGCGGCCGCGCTGTTCGCGTTGTCGCGTTTGCGCGTGCGCCATCGCGCGTTGATCGTGCCGACGACGCTGTTCTGGCGCGAAGCGATCGAAGAGACGCGCGCGCGTGTGTTCGTGCAACGATTCCGCCATCCGCTCGCGTACGCGCTCGTGCTCGGCATCGCGGCCGCGATCTGGCTCGCGTGTGCGGAACCGCGGAGTTCGAGTTCGAACCCGACGCGGCACGTGCTCGTCGTCGACGCATCGGCGGCGATGGCCGGCGATCGCTTCGCCGCGGCGCTCGCGGCCATGCGCGAGCGAGCGTCGCGCTTGCCGAAGGACACGACGTCGATCGTGCTCGCCGGCGCGCGTCCCGAACTCGCACTGGCGGCCGACGAGCCGTTGGCGACGTTCGATCGACGCATGGAATCCCGCCGCGTCGACGCGCATCCACCGAGCGTCGAGCGCGCCGTGCTCGAGCTGTTCGCGACGGCGAACGGTCCGACGTCGATCGAAGTTTGCGGCGTCACGCCGATCGGAGCGGACCTCGTCGCACTCGCGCCCGCGGCGACGTCGATCGCGCGCATCCCGTGCGCGGACCTCGAGCCGATCGCCGAGCGCGGAGTCTCGACGCTCGGCGTCAGCGAAGCCGAATCGGGCGCGTGGGATCGCGTCGACCTCACGGTCGTCGTGCACGGCGCGGCAGCGAGCGACGTCCGCGTGACGCTCGATGACGCAGAGCTCACGGCCGCGGCGATCGATGCGAGCGAGCGCGGCACGCGCCTCACGCTCCGCGATCTGCCGGCGCGCGGTGGTCGCGTCGACGTCGCGTTCGCGACCGCAGCAGGGGCGGATGCGAAGGTGACCGCGATCCTGCCGCTGCGCACGCCGCTGCGCGTCGCGGTCTCGAGCACCGTGCCGTCGACGTTGGTCACCGCGCTGAAGGCCGATCGCGGCGTCGAATGGGTCGAGGCCGATCCGACGCTCGTCGTGCGGACGGCGGGCGAGGACTTCTTCCCCGCGGTGCCGGCACTGGAAGTCAGCAGCGATCCGAACGCGGGCGCATTCGTCGTGCGACGCAGTGCGGACGGTTCGCCGGACGCGGCCGTGCGCGCGGCATTCCTCGATCTCGGCCTCGCCGACATCGACGCGATGGAACTCGCGCGGCAGACGGCGCGGCCGATCGACCTCGTGCTCGAATCCGCGCCAACGCGCGCGGTCGCGGTCCAGGCCGAGCTCCTCGACGAACGCTTCGACTTCGTGCAATCGCGTGCGTTCCCGTTGTTCGTCGCGCGCACGTTGCGCTGGCTCGCGCAAGCGACGCCGCTGCAGCCGGCTTGGGCCGCGGGTGTGTGGCTCGAGGACGGCAGCGATCATTTCGTCGCCGAAGACGGTCGCACGATCGACGGAGCGGGCTTCGCGCTGCGCTTGCCGCGCGCGCAGACGATCACGACGGCCACGGGACGCGCCGCGCGCGTGTCGATGCTCGACGCGAGCTTGCAACGACGCGCGCGCTCCGACGCGTTGGCGCCGGTGGCCGACGCGAGCAGCGGCGGCTTGCGCGGCACGACGATCGCGGCGCTGCTCGCGCTCGTGCTGCTCGCGGTCGAATGGTGGCTCGTGCGGTCGGAGCGCATGCCATGAGCGTGACGCTGCTCGAGCCCGCTTGGCTGTGGGGATGGTTGGCGCTGCCGCTGCTCGCGCTGGCGCGGACGCGCGTGCGCGTGCCCGGGCAGCTCGCGTTGCGCATGACGATCGGCGCGCTGGTGTTCCTCGCGCTGGCGCGGCCGGCGTGGTGGAGCGCGGATCCGCGCGAACACGTCGTGCTCGTCGTCGATGGATCCGCGAGTGTGGATCCGGCGGCGCGGGACCGCGCGATCGCGGCCGTCCACGAGATGCGCGAAACCGTCGCCGACGACGTCGTCGATCGCGTGGTGTGGGTCGCGGAAGACGGCGCGCGCACAGCGGATCGCCGAGCGCAGGACCTCACGCTGCGCACGTCAGGTTCGCCGTCGGTCGCTCTGCAAGCCGCGTTGCGCTCGATTCCAGCGGACGCGCGCGGCTCGGTCACGTGGATCACGGATGGTCGCGCGACGGACGCGCACTTCGGCGCCGCGTTGATGGAACTCCAAGAGCGCGCGCTGCCGCTGCATGTCGTCGAACTCGACGCGGCACCGCTGCCCGCGCGCGTCGTCGCGATGCGCGCGCCGTCGCGCGTGCGCGTCGGCGAACGCGCGACGATGCACGTCGACGTCGTCGGCACCGGCGACGCGGTGCGCGTCGAGATCTCGACGGCCGAGTCACCGATCGCGAGCATCGACGTGCCGCTCGAGCGCGAGGCCGGCACCGCGACGTTCGCATGGGAGCCGCGCGAAGCTGGCTTCGCCGAACTGATCGCGCGCTGCGAGGGCCACGAACTGCGCACGACGATCGCCGTCGACGATCCACTGCGCGTGCTCTACGTCGGCGAGCGCGTTGCCGGAGCGCAAGCGTCGCTCGGGAAACTGCTCGGTCGCGGCTTCGCGCTCGAAGCAGCGGCCGCGTCCGATGCGGCCCCGTCGCCGAACCTCGAACCTGCGGACCTCGTCGTGCTCGACGACGTGCCCGCCGCGAGCTTGTCGCCCGAGTTCCAGCGCGCGCTCGCGGACGCGGTGTTCGAGCGCGGGCTCGGACTCGTCGTCGCCGGCGGCGAGGCCTCGTTCGGACCAGGCGGATATCGCGATTCGGCGCTCGACGCGCTGTTGCCGGTCGAAGCGATCCAGAAGGAAGAGAAGCGCGATCCGAGCACGACGCTCGTGCTGATCATCGACACGTCGGGGTCAATGGGTGGCGAACGCATCCAGTTGGCGAAGGAAGTCGCGCGCCTCGCGATGGGCCGATTGTTGCCGCACGACAAGGTCGGCATCGTCGAGTTCTACGGCGCGAAGCGCTGGGCCGCGCCGATCCAACCGGCATCGAACGCGATCGACCTCGCGCGCGCGCTGAATCGCATGGACGCGGGCGGCGGAACCGTGATCCTGCCCGCGATCGAAGAGGCCTTCTACGGCATGCAGAACGTCCAGACGCGCTACAAGCACGTGCTCGTGCTGACGGACGGCGGCGTCGAATCGGGCTCGTTCGAGCCGTTGCTGCGGCGCATGGCCGACGAAGGCATCACGACGTCGACCGTGTTGATCGGCCCCGAGGCGCACAGCGAGTTCCTCGTCGATCTCGCGAACTGGGGCAAGGGTCGGTTCTACGCGGTGCCCGATCGGTTCAACCTGCCCGAGATCCTGCTGAAGCAACCGACGAGTTCGCGACTTCCGGCGTACAAGCCCGGCTCGTTCGCGCTGACGACGCGCGGTGGGCGTGGCTTTTGGGGCGAGGTCGATCCGCGCTCGGTGCCGCCGATCGCGGGCTACGTCGAGACGATGGCGCGGCCTGGTTCCGAAACTCTGATCGCGATCGACGGCGAGGGCGATCCGTTGCTGTCGACGTGGATCCACGGCCTTGGTCGCGTGACGACGTTCACGAGCGAGCCGACCGGTCCCGGCACCGCGCCGTGGCGTGAGTGGGACGGCTACGGCCCGTTGTTCGCACGCGTGTTCGCGCGCACGGCCGACGAATCGCGATCGCCGTTCGCGTTCACGCTCGAGCGTCGCGGCGCCGAGCTCGAACTCACGGCGCGCCGCACGCGCCCCGGCACCGTTCGGCCGCGCGCCGTCCGCGTCGACGGCGCGACCGAAGTCGAACTCGAGTTCGTGACGTCGTCGCACGACGTCGAGGTCGCGACGCTGTTCGCGCCGCCGTCTTTCGAGGTGCGCGTCGTGGCCGGCGCCGTCGGCGATCCGTCGACGACGCGCCTCGTGTCGAACGCGCGCGCCGACGAACGCGACGAGCGAGCCGTTCCCGCGCGCGACGCGGTCGATCTGGCTCGCGTTGCCGCGGCGACCGGCGGTGACGTGGTCGACGCAGGCGGGCTCGCGCGGTTCGTGCCGCGCGCCGGCGGACCGGTGCCGCCGCCTCGACTCGTCGAGTGGGCGCCGTGGCTGTTCGCGTTGGCGTTGGCTTCGTACTTGTTCGACGTCTTCCATCGGCGGCGCGATCGCGGCGCGGCCACGGCGGGTGCGTGATGCGGTTGGTCGCGTCGTTCGTCGTTTGCGGGATCGCCGTCGCTCCGCTCGGAGTGCTCGCGCATTCCGCGTTCGCATCGCCGTTCGTCGTCGCTCCCGCGGTCGCGGACCCGCCGAGCGCGACGTCGCTCGATCCCGCCGCGCAGACCTTGCTCGATGCCGCGCTCGCCGAAGGTGAAGCGCCGCGCGCGACGTGGGACGCGGTGATCGACGCGGCGCTGCGCGCCCATGGCGACGTCGGTTTCCTGGTCAAGGCGCTCGAAGCGACGACGGAAGCCGCGACCGCCGACCCGCAGCGCGTGTTCGCGGCGCATCGCGCGCTCGTGTTCGTGCTGCATCGCGACGGCAAGATCGCACGGGCGCTCGACCAGGCGGACAAGGCGCTGGCACTGAAGAAGACGCACGAGATCGAATGGGCCCGCGCGCGGTTGCTCGATGCGCTCGATCGCGCCGACGACGCGATCGCCGCGTATCGCGCATTGCTCGAGAGCAGTGATGCATCCGAACGTGAGACGCTGGGCCTGCGCATCGCGTTGCTCGAAGCGACGCGCCCGAACGCGGCGGGCGCCGCGGCCGCGGCTTCCGGTGGCGCTGGAGGCGCGGTCCTGGTCAGCGGCGCCGCCGTGCGCGCCGGCACGACGGTCGCCGTCCCGGCCAGCGCCCTGTCGATCTCGACGTCTTCCGTCGCGCCGCTGACCGTAGCGGCGTCCGCGGGTGTCGCGGCGCGGTCGACGTCCGACGCTGGCCCTTCGATCACACCGGTGCCCGTCGCCGACGAGGGCCCGCCGTCCGCGCTGTTCACGTTCGCATCGCGACCCGAAGCGAGTGCCGAGTTCAGGAATCGCGCGGCGATCGTGCTCGCGCTCTTGCAGCGCCCGCGCGAAGCGACGCGCTTGTTCCAGCCGAGCGGCAATGGCGCCGAGCGCTTCCGTCAAGAAGTCCGATTGACCGAGTGGGCGCTCGCGGCCGGCGCGTATCCCGATGCGCAAGAGCACGCGTGGATCGCGCGCCGTGAAGCCACGCTGCGCCGCGATCGCCTGTACGCACTGACGTTGCTCGTCGAAGCGCATCGCGCCGACGGTTCGCAGGGCAAGCTCATCGAACGCTTCGCGAGCGAGTCCGAGCTCGACGCGGAATCGCGCCGCACGTGGATCGACGTGTTGCGCGAGACCGCGCGCGTCGACGAAGCGCTGGCGTTGTTCCGAGCCACGAGCGCCGGGAGCGCGCGCAACTTCACGGCCGAGATGCGGCGCGAGCTGCTCGAGATGTGCCGCGAGAGCGGGCGCGAAGACGAACTCGTCGCGACGTATGCCGAGATGATCGCGGCCGAGCCCGATCGCGTGGATTGGCGCGAAGGCCTCGCGCGCTATTGGCTCGAGCGCGGTCGCCGCGCGGATGCCGATCGCGTGTGGGAGTCGTACCTCGCGGCCTACACCGACGCGCCGCATCGCTTGGCCGCAGCGAACGCGGCGCGCGATCTCGGGCAGGACGAGCTCGCGCAGCGCGTGGCCGAGGAATGCATCACGGCGGGTGTCGGCGCGCTCGAAGCCCGCATGTTCCTGTTCGACTTCCACGTCAGCCGCGGACGCGCGGAGCAGGCGTTGGAGCAACTGCACGCGTTCGATCGCGAGGCCGAGCCCGACTCGCCGCTGCGCATCCAATTGGCCGAGGCGTTCGAGCGCGTCGGCGACAAGCAGCGCGCGGCCGACGTGCTGTCGCGCTTGCGCGAACGCCGCGGCGAGGACGCGGCTGAAGAAGACCTCGACATGCGCCTCGCGTGGTTGCTGTCGGAAGTCGGCGACGAGAAGACCGCGCTCGAGCGCTGGCGAACTCTGTGGCAGAAGACCACGTCGTTGCCGCGTCGCCGTCAGATCGAAGATCGCTTGATGGCGGTCGCGTCGCGGCTCGGCGTGTTGGCCGACCTCGCGATCGAACTCGAGGAGAAGCTCGCCGACGGCCGCGCCGACGATCGCGACGCCGGGTTGCTCGTGCGCCTGTACCAAAAGGTCGGCGATCCGGCGTCCGCGGCCGAGATCATCGGCGAGCACATGAAGAAGTCCGGCGCCGATCCGATCGCGACGCTGAACGAGAAGTCGCGCGTGTACCTCGGCGGGCGCGATTACTTCAACTTCGAGAAGACCGTCCGCAAACTCATCGAGCTCGACCCGGAGCATCGCCCCGACCATCTGCGGCAGCTCGCGATGAGCCAGCTCGAGCGCGGCCGGCCCCGCGAAGCGCAGCAGGCGCTGGCGCGGCTCGCGGTCGAGGAGCAGCTCGGCGATGCGGCGGAGTTCGAAGCCGGCGTGCTGACGCTCGCGGGACTCCACGAGGACGCGGCGCGTACGTATCGGCGTGGACTCGTCGCGCATCCCGAGCGCATCGACGCGTACCTGCTGCTTTGCAACGCGCTGAAGGAGATCGGCCAGACCGAACGCGCGATCGGCATGTGCCAGTATCTCGCCGAGACCGCGGACAAGGACGACCTGTTCACGATCGCGATCGACGGCTTGCTGAACATGCAGGCGAAGGCGCCGGTGCTGCGCTGGGCCAGGCGCGTCGCGCTCGAGCGGCTCGCGAATGCCGGCCACGATCGCATGTACCTGTATCAACTGGTGGCCGACCTCGCGGAAGAGCTCGAGGACAACTCCAGTCGCATGCGCGCGATGGAGAACTCGCTCGCGATCGCCGGCGAACAACGCTCGTCCGTGTTGCGCGAATTGATGGACGTCGCGCAGGGCCGCTCGACGAACAGCTTCACGATCGTGAACGGCGTCGTCGTCGAAGAGCGCGCCGGCGGCGACGATCCGCGCCGGCTCGCGTACGGGAGGCGTTTGATCGGCCTCGGCGACCTCGTGCCGCCGCAGGTCTACCTCGAACTCGGCGAAGCGTTCCTGCGCGCCGGCGAGATCGCGAACGCGTCGAAAACGTTCTCGATGGCGCGCGACGTGCCCGATTGGGCCGCGTTCCAGCGCCAGATCGCGGAGTCGTTCGAGGGCGAAGGCTACGTGCGCCACGCGCTGACGATCTACGAGCGCACGATGGCGAGCCAGGGCGTCGACGTCGGCTTGATGACGAAGACCGGCGAGCTGTACGAGCAGCTCGGCCGCGACGACCGCGCCGTTGAGCAGTACCGGCGTGGCATCGGCTTGCTGCTCGCGCGCCATCCGTTGGTCAAGGCGGTGGCGGCGAACACGGACGACGCGAAGAAGGACGACGACGACCCGTACGGCTGGGCCGCGCGCAACGTCGGCGAGTACGAGACGCTGTTCCCCGGGCTCGTCGCCGGATTCTTCGCGGCCGCGAGCGAGGCCGACGCGCGCAGCCTGCTCGAGGAACAACGCGCCGCGATCGCGCAGGACCTCCGCGACCTCGACGCGCTGCCGCTCGCGCCGGACGCGAAGCTCGCGAACCATCCGCGACTCGAGCGGCGCAGCGCGTTCGTGCGCGACCTCGCGCTGCGCTTCGGTCGGATCGAGACGTTGGATGCCGACGACCTCGAGCTCCTGCGGCGATTCCCAGCGGACGACGCGGTGCTGCAAGACTGCGTGAAGAGCCGAGCGCGCTACGGCGCGATCGACGCCGCGCGCGCTCTCGTCGAACGGAGCGGCCGCGACGACGCGCAGCGCACGAAGGCACTGGTCGCGATCGGCCTCGGGCAGAACACCGAGGGCGTCGGCATCGCGGACGTCGCCGCGCGCTTCCTGCCGCTCGTGATCGATGGCAATCGCGATCGCGCGACGTCGCTGTTGCGCGGCGTGCGCCTCGCCGAAGCCACCGCGGAGGACACACCGCGCGTCGAGCTGCTGCTGAACGCCGCGCTGTTCCTCGACGACGACGCGGCCGTGGTGACGCTCGGTCGATTCGCGATGCGGCGCATCGTCGAGAACGGCAAGGGCTACCAGGACGCGCAACAGGTCGAGGCGCTGCTGACGCGCATGCGCGCCGCGCTGGACACCCCGTCGTACGCACTCGTCGTCGACGCGCTCGTCGAGGCCGTCGTCGCCAAGAAGGACTCGTTCGCGACGTTCGCGCGCTTGATGACGCAGCTGCAAGCGGAGCTCGGTCGGCCTTTGATCGAGCCCGCGGTGCTGACGACGAAGATCGACGAATGCCTGCCGGACCAGGCGTACTTCGTTCCCGGCATGGTGATGCTCGTCGCGCCGGAGGCGCGCATGGAGGTGCTGGCGCGCGTGTGGACGAAGGTGCCGCCGACCGAGCGCGCGGACCTCGCGCTGTCGTTGATCCAGGTCCAACAGGAACCGCTGTCGCCAGCGATGGCGGAGTTCGTCGTCGGCGCGTTCGAGGAGGGCTTGACGAAAGTCGACGATCCGCGCTTCCTGACCTACCAGGTGTCGAATTTGCAAGAGCGCGGGGCGCGCGACGCGGCGACCACGGAGCGCATCGCGGCGGCCGCGCATGCGAAGTTCCCGTCGAACGTGACGTTCGTGGCCGTGCTGACGAGCGTCTGCCAAGAGCTCGGCCGGACGGATGACGCGCTGAAGATGCTCGACGAGACGATCGAGCTCATCCCTCAGGTCGAAGAGGACTACGAGCTGCAGGAAATCGGAGGCATGCTGGCGAAGGCGTTTGCGCCGCCGCACGACGGTGTGCTGACGACGCGCGTCGATGCGGCGGAAGCGTCCGGCGTCGACGCGGCCAAGCTGATGCGATTGCGCCTCGAGATCGCCGACGCGCGGTCAGACCCCGACGCGCGCACGGCGATCCTCGCCAAGGCGCTGGCCGCGACGCCGGACTCGGTCGAGCTGCTGCGTGAGTCGATGTGGGACGCCGCGAACCGCGGCGACCCGAAGCGCCGACTCGAGATGCTCGAGCGCCTGCGCGCGCTGCAGCCCGACAACGCGCAGTGGCGCGACCAACTGGTCGCGTCGTATCGCTCGGCGCGTGACCCGCTGCGCGCGCTGGTGGTCAAGACCGCGAACGCGAGCAAGACCGAAGCCGCGAAAGTCGACGACTCGAGCGAGAAGCAACCGCCGATCTCCGTCGAACTGGTGAAGAAGGCCGTCGATGCCGGCGACATGAGCGCGGCGAGCACGGCGTACCGGCGCTTGTGGCGACGCTTCCAGGTCGGCGGTCAGCGCAACCGATTCGGCATCGTGTTCTTCAGCAGCTCCGGCGGCGGTCCGACCTGGCCGCAAGAGTCGACGAACGCGGCGACACAACCGCGCAGTCGCGGTGGACTCGATGCATTGCTGACGGAGCGGGAGGAAAACGTCCAGGACGCGGAGCTCGGCGCGGAGTCCGAAGCGCAAAAGCCCAAGCCCGTGCACGAGGTGATCGCGACGCTGCCGTTCGGTCAGGATGCGCTGACACGCGAATTGCGCGCCGCCGGTCCCGAGGCGTTGGCGACGGCGCGTGGACTCGTGCGGGGCGTGCAGCGCGCGACGGTCGCGACCGATCCCGATGCTCCGCAACGCTGGCTGGAACGCACGCGGACCGGCGTCGCGAGTCAGCTCGATCGCGCGCTGCTGCTGTCGTGGTACGAAGACCGCGTCGATGCGGCGCCGCTCGACGCGTCTGCTCCGCTCGCGGAGTTGGGATCGGCGGTGCTGCCGTACGACAGCGGACAGTTGCGCAGCCTGGCGCGGCTGTGGGCGAAGCTCGGGGACACGGCGCGCGCGTCGCGCATCTGGCAATGGTGCGCGACGTTGGCGACTTCGAGTTCGTGGGTCCGCAATGGCTCGAACCAAGTGTCCGCGCGCGACCTGCTCGAGGAAGTCCGCAAGTACCTGAGCGGCGACGAACGCGATGCCGTGGTGCGCGCGATCCTCGAACGCAGCGATCCAGGCGGCGACTCGTGGGAACGCGAGTCGTACGTGACGCTCGTCATCGACTCGTGGGCGAAGATGCTCGGCGCGCGCGACGCGGTGGACCGTTGCCGCGACGCGATGGTCATGGCGAACGACTTGTCGAACGGCATTTTGCGGAACGCCGCGGGCGCGGCCGTCCCGCTGTGGGTTGAATCCGGCGTGACGGACGATGCGTTGCGGGCTCTCGAAATCGCGTTGTGCTCGTTCACGGCGGACCAGGTGAAGTTCGCGCCGGACGACATGTACTCGGCCGAATGGAGACTCCGGGCCGCCTACGTCGACATCGGCCGGGCGCGCAAGTGGTTCCCGGCGAAGGCCGACGACTCCGCGCGGGCATGGGTGGTTTCCGCCGGCGCGAAGCTGCTCGAGTGGGACGCCGCGGATCGCCTCCAGCGCGGAGCCAAACCACACCTGTTCGCGCTGGTCGCCGTCCGCGCCCTCGAATGCGGCGAGGCCGACCTCGCGCGCCGATGCGTCGATCGCGTCGACGCGATCGCGCACGGTTCCGAACGTCTGCTGGTCGCGGACCTGCGTCGCACGCTCGGCGACGAAGCGACCGCCGTCGCGATCGAGAACGAACTGTTCGCCGCGCAAGCTCTGCACGTCGAACGCGTGCCGGAACTCATCGACCGCGTGCGTGCGACCGAGGATGCGGCGGCGGCCTATCGAAAGGCCGAGGAGGCGCTGGCGTGGACCGCACACCCTGCGCTGGTCGACCGGCTGATCGGATTGGCGAAGGAACTAGGGAGAACGGAAGACGTCGCGAAGTTCGAGGCGATGAGGAACGCGCAGACGGCGGCGGCGAAGGCGTTGGACGGGGAGTGGTGAGGGAGCTGTTGGATGGGTGATCGTCATGAGTCAGTCTGTTTCACTTTGTGTGACATAAAGTTCCCGACTTGGCGGGAAGTTCGCTGCGGTGCGGCGGGGTGGATTGCGATACCGTTGATGCGACATCGGGCCTCGGGACGGAATGAGAGTCGACGATGGGGTCGACGGGGGCGCGGGGAATTCTGATTCGTTACTCCGCGGGCGCGTTCGAACGCCGGGGACGAACGTCGGAATCGTCATGGAGTGTGATTTCATGCGTCGAATCCTCTTGTCGTTGCTGACCGCCACGTTCTTTCAGAGCGCTGCGGTTGCGGCCTCGAGTGTCGAGGTCATGCCTCCCAGTGACGTGCGTGGACTCCGGGGCACGGTCATCGCCACGGTTTCGGGCCGCGATCTGGTTGCACCGGGGACGGATCTGGTCGTACGCATCGGAGGCAGTGACGTCACGAGCAGCGTGGTGACCGCCTCGACCGTCACGATGGCGCAGGACACCAACGCGGACGGGACGTACGAGGCATACGCGGAGGAGTTCACGCTGGACCTGTCCGCCTACGCGTTCGCGGACGCGCCGATCGAATTCGAGGGAGTCGGCGTGACGTCCGGCGGAACGATCTCTTCGTATCGATCGAGTCGGATGAAGCTCCCGGGAGAAGTCGGCTCGCCCGATACGTGGTGGGTCCCGTCGGTCAGCGGAACGAGTCTCGAATACTCCGTGCGACTGCAAGGGATCGAGATCGACTCGAAGGAATACAAGCTCTTCCTGAACGGGACCGAGGTCACGTCGTCGGTGTCCATCTCCGAGTCGATCGTGTGGGACGACACGAGCAACGGAGTGACGAACGACCGCTTGTACGAAGTCGTGGTCGATGCGAGCGGCCTGTCGTGCGGCGTCGGCGATGAGTTGTCGTTTCGAGCGACCGTCACGTACCTCATGAACGCGGTGCAGTACGTGAAGACGTTCCACGCCGCGATCGTGAAGAAAGCCGATCCCACGGAGGCTGCCGCGCGCATGGCTCGCGCGAAGGCATGCGTCGAGACCTTCGTTGCCAACTCCACGATCACGAAGGGCGGCGGGGAAACGACCGTCGGCGGCGACCCGGCCGCGCATGCTTCGGCGTTGCGAACGTGCTTGCTCGCGTGCGTCCCGCCGTTCGGCGGAGTGGCGGAGTTCACGTTGTCCAATGGGATGACCGTGAAGCTCGGCTTCGGAGCCGAGGCAGCGGGTGGATCCGACCTTTGCATCGCGATCGGAGCCGACGCGGGAAGCACCGAGCGAACCGGCGGGAATGCTTCGGCCACTAACAGCCAGACCGGAGGGGCGGCGATCGCGATCGGAGGGAACGGTCGCACCAGTAGCCCCGCATCCGGAGGTTCAGGCACGGCGACCTCGAACGGAGGAACCGCAGTGGCCGAGGGTGGCCAAGGAGGGACCGAGGGCGGTCCGGGTGGCTCGGCGACTGCGACGAACAAGGGTGGCAATTCGAAGACGTCGAAGGCGAAGGGCGGCAACGGAGGCGCGCGGCCGGGCAGTGGCCAAAAGGGCGGAAGTGGCGGCGATGCCAAGGCGACCTCGGGGAACACCGGAGGAGGCTATTGGCCAGGCGGAGCAGGGGAGGTCGGGAAGTTCGGCTACGGCGGGACCGCGGTGACGTCGGGCGGCAGCGGCAACGGCAGCGTCGTGGGCCGCCAGGGGAACAACTGAATCGAAGTCGGAAGACGGATGTTCCGTGCGGGGTGAACCCCGCGCGTACGTCCACTCCCTCGCGCTGGGCGGTCGCAAGCGGGCCTCATCCGCGCGGACCGTCGAAGACGGCCGCAGTTTTTCGCGCTCTCCGTCAGTGGACCCGGAGAAACGCCGTGCCGTCGAACTTGAACACGCCGTGGCCGGCCAACCACAGATCGCGGTTTCGATCCGAGTGGACGCAGAAGATGTCCTTGCTCGTGAGGCCCTCCGCGGCCGTGAAGTGCTTCATGGACTTGCCGTCGTAACGCCACGCGCCGCTCTCGACGGTGCCGAACCAGATGTTCCCGTCGCGGTCTTCTCCTATCGAGAACACGCGGTGCATGGATGGTGAACCCGCAGCGACATCGCCCGGAAGAGGTGTCGTGCGTCCGCCGTGCCCACTCGCGAGCCCGAGTCCCTTTTCCTGCGTGAACTGCCGCGTCGTCGTGCCGTCGTGGACGAGGACTCCGATCCCGTTGTTGCCGATCCAGAGGTTCCCGTTGCTGTCCTCGAAGACGCAGCGGACGTGGAGTCGGCCCGTGGTGGAGTCGAGGCCGAGGCTCTCGTCATCGATGATCGTGAAGGACTCGCCGTCGTAGCCGATCACCGCGGAGTACGTCGCGAACCACATCCTCCCGTTCTTTCCTCGAGCGATGCACGTGGTCGCAAACGCGGGCGCCTCGTCCGCCGACACCGTCAACGGGTACGCAAGGAAGTGGAACGTGTCGCCGTCGTATCGATACACGCCGGGCCGCGTTTCCAGCGCGGTCGCGCCTCGCGCAGCGTCCTCTTTGAACCACAGGTCGCCGGTCCGGAGTTTCCAGTCCTCCTTGGCGGCGTAGTTCCTGCGAGTCGCGGGGATGATCGTCTCGCCGTCGAAGCCGCTGATCCCCGCGCCACCTTCGAACCAGACGACGCCGTTCGCGTCTTCGTGGATCGAGCGGATCTGGTCGTCGCTCAATCCGTCCTTCATCGTGAACGTGGTGAGCGTCGAGCCGTCGAAGCGCGCGACGCCTTGGTTCCAACTGCCGAACCAAGTGTTGCCCTTGCTGTCGTGAAGGATGGAGCGCACGGTCTCGTACGGGAGCCGGGGTGGTGGGCTGACGACGTCATCGCGTGCGGGACTCGCTTCGTTCGGAGACGTGCCGCACGAACTCGCGCCGAGGATGGCGAGGAGCGCGAAGGTGGCGGTCGAACCGCGGCTTCGGCGATGGGTCGTCGGTGCTTCGACGTGGGGTAGGGATTTCTGTGGGGCCGCACGCATGGTTGGAACTCGCAGGGGGATGGCGTGGGTTTCGGTACTCAATCGGTGCGGCACCGAATCGTCCATTCGAGGACGACGAGCGATTCGAACATGTGCACGCCCAGGAGGGAGCGCTCGTACCGGAACGGGTGTAGATCGCGGGACGCCTGTCCGACCGAGAGCCTCAGGCCGCTCCATGTGCCGATGAGAAAGGGATCTCTGGGTCGAACTCTGCATACGTCTCCAGGAACTCCTCCAGTTCTCGACGCACGTCGGCGAGAGTGCCGAAAGCACAATCTCTCGCGAGAGCTAGAGCGTCTTCGATCCCGTCGGTCCGATGTCGCTCTTGCTCCGACAGTGGAGCGGCGTACGCGATCTCACGCGCACTCTGGACGGCGAGTTCGAGCGTACGCGCGCCCGCGCGCAAGTGGCGCCTCACGAGTGCCAACGCGATCCGGCCGACTGCTTGAAGTTCGCACGCGCCGTCCACTCTTCCCAGCAGTTGGTCGATGCGACTGGATGAAAGCCGAGATGCGCCGGCCAAGTCGATCCATGGGAATGAGACTTCGCCCATCGGCGTGATCACCGAATCCACCCAGAGATCGACCGCCTGCGCGTCCGCGAGGCGAAGTCGTAATGCGAGTTGGAAGAACCGAGCGAGTTCTCTGTGTGTGGCCATCGCGAAGTACCTTCGCGCGCAGTCTAGACCGCGACTCCCCATCCCCATCACCACGTCCGAGCGTTGGACAGCGCCTCGTGACCACGCCTCACGCTCCGTGAAATCGTCGGCGATCTTCGTCCGATCGGCACGTGCGCCGATGCGGCGCCGCCGAGCCGAGCTACCGATGCTGCCCACTTCGGCGCAGGATCCCAAGAAGGCGAACTCCCATGAGCACGATCACGACCAAGGACGGAACGCGGATCTTCTTCAAGGACTGGGGTCCGAAGGACGCGCAGCCGATCGTCTTCCACCACGGTTGGCCTCTGAGTTCCGACGACTGGGACACGCAGATGCTGTTCTTCGTCGGCAAGGGCTTCCGCGTCGTCGCGCACGATCGGCGCGGCCACGGCCGTTCGACGCAAGTCAGCGACGGTCACGACATGGATCACTACTCGAGCGACGTGGCCACGCTCGTCGATCAACTCGATCTGCGCCGTGCGATCCACGTCGGTCACTCGACGGGTGGGGGCGAGGCGACGCGCTACGTCGCGGCCCACGGCAAGGGGCGCGTGGCGAAGCTCGTGCTCATCGGCGCCGTGCCGCCACTCATGGTGAAGACGTCGAAGAACCCGGGTGGCCTGCCGCTCGAAGTGTTCGACGGGTTCCGCGCGCAGCTCGCGGCGAATCGCGCGGCGTTCTATCGCGAGGTCGCGAGCGGCCCGTTCTACGGATTCAATCGACCCGGCACGACGGCATCGGCCGCCGTCGTCGACAACTGGTGGCGCCAGGGAATGATGGGCGGCGCCAAAGCGCACTACGACGGCATCAAGGCGTTCTCCGAGACGGACTTCACCGACGACTTGAAGTCGATCGACGTGCCGACGCTCGTGATGCACGGCGACGACGACCAGATCGTGCCGATCGGGGCGTCCGCGCACGCCTCGGCGAAGCTGCTGAAGCGCGGCACGCTGCAGGTGTACGCGGGCCTGCCTCACGGCATGTGCACGACGCACGCGGAAGTCATCGACGCCGACCTGCTCGCGTTCATCCGGGGGTGAAGAGCTTCCTGCGCTCGGGCCAGTTCCATACTCCCGTCGCAATTCCCCGAGCCGTCCGAGTCCCCCTTTCCGGGTACCCTTCATGCACCAGGGGGATCCGAGGTCGCGATGCCACGCCTTGCCCTACTCGCCGCGGTCCTGCTCGCGATCCCGGTCCATGCGCAAGAAACGCGCGTCGTGCGCCTTCGTGACGCTCTGGCCGCGGACCCCTATTCCGTCGTCGAACACGTCGTTCCGCCCGGCGCGGCCTCGTCCCTCGCGGCGTCCACCGGCCCCGTGTACGCGCAGCACCCCGGCTTCCCGCTGACGATCGGCGGCGCGTCGCAGTACCCGCCGATGCGAGGCCTCGTGCTCGAGGACGTCGATGCCGACGGCGCGCTCGACCTCGTCGTCTCGAGCCCGGACATGCACATCTACGCGTTCCGGATCGACGGCCAGCCGCTGCCGGGATTCCCGGTCAGTGTCGGCGCGCTCGCGCAGTACCCGGCGAGCGTCGCGGATCTCGATGGCGATGGCTTCGTCGAGATCGTCCAGGCGACACGTGGACTCGGCGGCGGCGGAGCCCTCTACGTCTTCGATCGATTTGGTGCGGCCCGGCCCGGGTTCCCGATCACGTTCGGATCGGCGAACGTCGAGGCCTCGCCGACGTTGGCCGACCTCGATGACGACGGCATGCTCGAGATCGTCGCGCAGGAGCGCATCGCCAACACCGGCGGCCGCGTCCACGTCGTCGAAGCCGACGGCTCCGAGTGGGGCGGCGCTTGGCCAGTCGCGCTCGACCACATTCCCGTGACGACGCCCGCCGCTGCGGACATCGATCGCGATGGGGACGTCGATCTCGTACTGCAGTCGTACGCGTCGCTGTGGGCGATCGATCGCAGTGGACAAGTCCTGCCCGGTTTCCCGAAGCAGATCTCGGGGACCAGTTTCAGTTATCAATCGCCGGCACTCGCGGATCTCGATGGCGACGGCCCGCTCGAAATCGTGTTCGGTGCGCATCAGTTGAACGCGGGTGTGTGGTCCGTGCGCAGCAACGGGAACTTCTTCGGAACCTGGCCGCGCTTGCTCGGCACGTGGATGTACTGCCCACCGACGCTCGCGGACATCGACGGCGACGGCAGCCTCGACGTCCTCGCGGGCCGCGAGGGCGCGTCGGTCGCCGATACTCCGACGCTGTGGGCGTGGACCGGCAATGGTCTGCTGAAGCCGGGCTTTCCGATTTCGGGGCCAGGTGGCGGTGGAGTCGCCGGGGCGATCACGACCGCGGACATCGACGGCGACGGCAAGCTCGAGATCTTCACGGACCACACGCTGGCGGTGAATGGAGTCGGATCGATCCTCGGCTTCGACTCGAGCGGCAACGTGCTGCCGGGCTTCCCGCTGCATCCGACCGGATACACGTACCTGAACGGTGCGCGCCTCGCGGACGTCGATGGCGACGGTGATCTCGACCTCGGTGCGCTGTCGTTCCTCGGCAACACGATCCGCGTGAACCTGTGGGATCTCGGTGCTCCCGTCGATCCCGCGCGCGTGCCCGTCGCGACGTATCACGTCGACAGCGCGCGGCACGGCCGGGTCGGCGACGTCGCGCGCGTGCGGCTGATCGGCGAGCTCACGCCTGGCAACTCCGTGCGGCTGCAAGTTCTCGGCGCGGTCGGTGCGCCGGCGTGGCTGTGGCTCGGAGCCAGCCCTGGATCGACCGCGGCCGCGCCCTACGGTTTCTTCCGGCTCGGGTTCGCGCCGCCGCCGCTCGCGCTGTTCTCGGGCATTCCGTTGCCGGCGCCGGGGTCGCTCGACCTGCCATTGACCGTACCCGTCGTGGCCGGACTGCAGGGCCTCACGGTCTACGTCCAGGCGTTGACCACCGACGCCAACGGCCAACAGACGTTCAGCGAGCTGGTCGCCAAGACGTTTCCCTGACGCGATCGGACCAGCGCCCCGCCACTCGATGCGCGCCGTCCGAGCGGAAAGTCTTTCCGATCCGGGCCTTTCCCACCGAAATGCCTTCCGTCGCTCCGCCCGCTCTCGGCGCCGGCCCGATCCGGCCACGAAGATCGTTACCAACTTCCTGTAAGCGACTTACGCGCCACGGACCCGAGCTCGTCCGCATCTGGAACGGCCCTTGCCCTGAGCGAGCGGCTCGCCGGCACCTCGCCGGCATTCCGTTCATGAGGCTTAGGAGCGGGTCATGCGCATTCTCGTCACCGGCGGCGCCGGTTTCGTGGGTTCCCATATCGTCGACGCGTTGCTCGAGCGCGGTCATCAAGTGCGCGTGTACGACGCGCTCGACCGCCAGGTCCATCCGAGCGGCCGTGTCCCGTCCTACCTCACCGAGCGCGCCGAGTTCATCCACGGCGACGTGCGCGACCGCGCGCGCCTGAAGGACGCCCTCGACGGCATCGACGTCGTCTTCCACGAGGCCGCGTACGTCGGCGTCGGCCAGTCGATGTATGAAATCCGTCGCTACGTCGACGGCAACTCGGTCGGCGGAGCGACGCTGCTCGACATCCTCGCGAACGACAAGCACCAGGTGAAGAAGCTGATCGTGGCGTCGTCGATGTCGATCTACGGCGAAGGTCAGTACCGCTGCTCCGATTGCGGCGACGTCTCGCCGAAGCTGCGCACGGAGGCCCAGATGGCCGCCGGCGATTGGGAGCTGCACTGCCCGTTCTGCAACCAGTCGGTCGCGGGCATGCCGACGTCCGAGAGCAAGCCGCTCGAGCCGACGTCGATCTACGCAATCACCAAGCGCGATCACGAGGAGATGTGCCTGTCGGTCGGTCGCGCGTATGGCATTCCGACCGTCGCACTGCGGTACTTCAACATCTACGGCTCGCGCCAAGCGCTGGCCAATCCGTACACCGGCGTGCTCGCGATCTTCTCGGGTCGCCTGATGTCGAACGGTCGCCCGGTGATCTACGAAGACGGCCACCAGAGCCGCGACTTCGTCCACGTCTCCGACATCGTCCAGGCCAACATGCTGGCGATGGAGAAGGACGAAGCGAACTACGGTGTCTTCAACGTCGGCACCGGCCGCAGCACGAGCGTCAACCAAGTGTGCACGCTGCTGACCGAGCGCCTCGGCGTCTCGGTCGAGCCGGACGTCAAGAACCAGTTCCGCGCCGGCGACATCCGTCACTGCTACGCCGACATCTCGCGCATCAAGTCGCAGCTCGGCTACGCGCCGACGGTGATGCTCGAGGACGGCATCGACGAACTCGTCGAGTGGGTCCGCACGCAGCAGGGCATCGACCAGAAGTTCGAAGCCGCCGCGAGCCTGCTGCAGTCGCACGGCCTGCTGCGCTGAAGCGGACCGTCCACGCGCCGCCTGCGTCCCCGTTCGCGTCCCACCGCATTCCGCAACTCACTGTCATCGAGCAACGAGGTTCCCATGTCCGACAACTCTTCGTCGCCTCGCGGTCCGCAGCACGGAGCGCGTGAGCCCGGCAACGCACGCGATCCTGGCGCGCCGTACGACAAGACGTACTACGACACCAAGCTCGGTCCGCGTCCCTACGAGCGCACCGAGGTCGAGTGGTCGACGCATTTCGCGACGGCGGCCGCGCGCCTCCACGACCTGTTCAAGCCGAAGCGCGTGTTGGACGTGGGTTGCGCGAAGGGGTTCCTCGTCGAGCAACTGCGCGATCGAGGCATCGAGGCCTATGGCATCGACGCCTCCTCGTACGCGATCGGCCAGGTCCGCGACGACGTCAAGCCGTTCTGCACGGTGCGCTCGGCGACCGAGCCGCTCGGCGAGCACTTCGACCTGATCACCTGCATCGAGATCGCGGAGCACATGCCGGAGGACGAGGCGGAGAAGCTCGTCGCGAACTTGTGCGCGCACACCGACGAGGTCGTGTTCTCGTCGACGCCGACCGACTTCGAGGAGCCGACGCACCTGAACGTGCGCCCGCGCGCGTACTGGGAGGGTCTGTTCGCCGCGAACGGCTTCTTCGCGAACCGCGATTTCGCTGGCCAGTTCCTCACGCCGAACGCGATCCACTTCCGCCGCGTCGATCGTCCGATCCGCGCCGTGATCTTCTCGAAGGAGAAGCCGGAATGGGCCGTCGTGCGTCTGCGCGTGCTCGATCCGCTGCGCGAGCTCGAGAAGCAGGGCAAGGCGCACGTCACGTACGTGTCGAGCTACGACACGTCGCTCGACATCGAGTCGATCCTGCTCGCCGATCTGTTCATCGTCGGTCGCGAGTTCTGCGACACGAAGTACAGCGCCGAGATCCTCGAAGTCGCGCGCACGATGGGCAAGGTCGTCGTGTTCGAGCTCGACGACCTGTTGTGGAAGGTGCCGCGCAGCAACCCGGTGTGGGGGTACTGCACGCAGATCACGGGTTCGTTCGAGCAGATCGCGCAGAAGGCCGACTTCATCACGGCGTCGACCGAGCCGCTGAAGCACGAACTCGTCGAGCTCGACGCAGACGCGCCGCGCAAGACCGTCGTGCTGCGCAACTGCGTGAACACCGAGATCTGGGGCTCGACGTTCACCGCGCGCGAGCCGGTGGCGAACGAACCGTTCGTCGTCGGCTGGTTCGGTTCGCCGACGCATCAGGAGGACCTCGAGATCGTCGAAGAGGCGATCCGCTACCTCGTGCGCAAGTACGAGGGCGCGGTCGAGTTCCACTTCTTCGGGTACTTGCCGAAGAACCTGCGCGAGATCCCCGGAGTGAAGCTCGGCGGCGCCGGAGTCGCGAACGTCGAGAAGCACGCGAAGCGCGTGCGTGAAGCGCCGATCCATCTCGCGATCGCGCCGCTGACCGACCACCCGTTCAACCAGAGCAAGTCCGACCTGAAGTGGCTCGAGTACTCGATCTGCGGCATTCCGGGCATCTACTCGGACGTGACGCCGTACCGCAACTCGGTCACGCACGGCGTCGACGGTTGGCTCGCGAAGAACACGACCGCGTCGTGGGTCGACGCGATCGAGCGCTTCCTCGCCGATGCGCAGCTGCGGCGCAGGATCGCGCGTACGGCGTTCGACGTCGTGCGCTCGAACTTCTGCCTCGACGTCGCGGTCTCGCAGTGGGATCGCGCGTATCGCTCGTTCCTCGCGACCGGATCGCAGCATCCGAAGAGCGAGATCACCGACGAGGACGCGACGAAAGCGGCCGCATTGCTGTTCGA
Organism: Planctomycetota bacterium; assembly: GCA_052034255.1. Taxonomy (GTDB): domain Bacteria; phylum Planctomycetota; class B15-G4; order B15-G4; family JADJEK01; genus JADJEK01. The sequence continues at coordinate 27,235 of JBPOIU010000103.1, forward strand.
GTTCCTGGCGAAGAACCAGGCGCGCCAGGGCGAGCTCGAGCTCGCGGTGTCGAGCTACGAAGCCGCGGCGCGCCTCGTGCCGCAGGCGGCGCTCGATCTGCGCAACGCCGGCATTCAACTCGCGAAGGGCGGACGGTTCGCGCTCGCAGAGCGGCTCTTGGTCGGCTCCATCGAAGCCGACCCCGAGGATCCAGCGGCGTTCCGCGTGCTGGCGGAGCTCTATCGATCGGCCGGGGATCCGCTCGCCGAGGAGAACACGCTCGAATTGGCGGCGGAGCAGCATCCGACGGAAGCGTCGCTCGCGCTGCGTCACATCGAGTTGCTGGCCTCGGGTGGGCGCGCGCAGGCGATCACGGAGCGACTCGCTCCGCTCGGCGCGTCCGGCGAGCGGCTGCAAGACTTCGTCCATTTGGTCGAACGCAGCGTGGCGTTGAGCCACGGGGAAGCGGCATTGGCCGCGGTCGAGAACGCGCAACGTGCGCAACCGACGCAGGATTTCACGCCATTGTCGGGTTCGCTGCACGTGCTGTGCGCGCGCGGCGGTGGCAAGCCGGCCGCGGATCGCCTGCGCGTCACGGTCATCACGTCCGAACCGTTGTCGGGCACGCGGATGCAGCGGCGCTTGGTCGCGGTCGCGCGGACGCTCGCCGACGCGGGTTCCGTCGACGTGCGGTTCGCGCGTCCGGACGACGCGACGGACGCGGTCCAATCGTCGCAGGTCGTGCTGCTGTCGGCTCCGTTCGCGTGTGGCGGCCAGGCGCTGTCGATCGCGCGAGCGGCGCACGACCGTGGCGTTGCCGTCGTCGTCGACATCGACGAAGCGTTCGCCTGCGCGGAGGCGGGCTCGCACGAGGCGTGCGCGGCGATCCTGCGCAGTGCCGACTTGGTGACCACCGCGACGGCGCGGCTGCACGACGACGTATGTGGCCTCGCTCCGGAAGCGACGGTGCAGGTGCTCGCGACGCAACTCGATCTGTCGACGTGGTCGGTCCGGCATGCGTTCGACCCGGGCAGTGATCGATCGCTGACGATCGGCCTGTTCGCCGGCAACGCGCAACCGCAGGACGTCGTCCGCGTGGTGAAGGCGCTGATGCCGACGATTCGCGCCAGCGAGGGCTTGCTCGATCTGTCGCTGTGGACGCCGGACGGCGCCGGAGCGAAGGAATTCCAGAAGGTCTCGCGTCTCGCGTGCGACTCGCCGTTCTATCGCGAGTACGCGCGGACGATGCAGCGTTCGACGATCGACGTCGCGGTGTTGCCGGTCAGCGATCAGAGTGCATTCGCGGCGCGCGGCGACGCCACGCTGCTCGAACTCGCGGCGCGTCGTGTGCCGGTCATCGCGTCGGCGCTCGAACCGTTCGCGGGGACGATCGAGCCGGGCGTCACGGGTTGGCTCGTCGCCGGTGGTCCGGACGCGTTCGCGCGTGCGGTGCAGGCGGCGGTCGTCAACGTCGAATCGCGCCGCCGCGTCGCGAATGCGGCGTGGTCGTACGTGACCGGTCAGCGCACGTGGTCGCAACACGCCTCGGCGTGGCTCGCGGCTTGGACGCAAGCGAGCAAGCGCGCACGTTCGCGCGTCGAGCTCGTCTCGGCGAGCTGACGATGGCGGCCGATGGCCACGGCACGGGTTCCGGTGAGGACGCCGCACGCGCGCTGCGTGCGGCGTACCTCGAGAACGCGGAGCGCGAGCGGACGGCCGAGCGGCGCGGCGACGCGCCGTTGATCAGCATCGTGATCCCGGTGCTGAATCAGCGCGAACTGACGCGTCACTGTCTGGCTTCGATCGAGGCCCATACGGCGCGGCCATACGAAGTGATCCTGGTCGACAACGGCTCGACCGAGGACATCGCGGCTTGCGTGGCGTCGTCGAAACCGACGCGCGGCCGCATCGTGCTGCTGCAAAACGAGCGCAACGAGGGCTTCGCGTACGCGGTGAATCAAGGGCTCGCGCGCGCGACGGGATCGGTCGTCGTGGTGCTGAACAACGACACGCGCGTGACGCCGGAGTGGGCGACGCGTTCGATCGCGCTGTTGAACGCGCATCCGCGCATCGGAGCGGTCGGGCCGCTGACGAACCGCGCCTCGGGACCGCAGGTGCTGTCCACGGTCGGCTACGACGTGAACGCGCCCGATGCGGGATTGGATACGTTCGCGCGTTCGCATGCGCTAGCGCATGCTGGCCAATTCGTGCTGCTCGCGCGGCTCGTCGGCTTGTGCATGGTCGTGAAGCGCGAACTGCTCGAGCGCATCGGTGGCTTCGATCCATGCTTCGGGCTCGGCAACTTCGAGGACGACGACTTCTCGCTGCGCGCGATGCGGGCCGGGTTCCGGCTCGCGGTCGCACGCGACGTGTTCGTGCATCACCACGGCAGCGCGACGTTCCGCGAACAGAAGTTCGATGCGGCGGGCTTGATGCGCGCGAACTGGGAGTGGTTCTGCGCGAAGTACGACTTCGACGGCACGCTCGGCGTTCCGTATCCGGCGACGAAACTCGCGCTCGCTCGACCGTTCGATGCAGCGCGTGACGTGGTGCCCTTGCGTCCGAGTGAGGTGTTCGCGCACGCGAAGCCGCTCGCGTTGCATGGTGTGCGGTCGACGCGTGTGCTCGCGATCGCGGATGGCTGCGACGAGCGTTGGGTCGACGCCGTGCGCGACTTCTGCGCGAGTCATGGGCCGAACGACGACGTCACGCTGATCGTGCGCGTCGAACCGGCGACGAAGCGCGTGCTCGACGCCGTGGGCTCGAAGCTCGAAGCTCTGGTCGCGCAGGTCGGCGATGCCGCAATGCCCGACGTCCTCGTCGACGCCACACCGATCGCGCCGGCGGCGCGCGGGGGCTTGTACGCGGCCGTGAGCGCGTGGCTGCCGACCGCGTCGGCGCGCAACTGGATCCACGAGCGCGAGGCCGCGCTGGCCGGCGTGCCGACGTTCGCGGGCGCCGCGGCGCATGTCCCATCGAGCATGGTCCCGGCAGCGGGAAACCCGTGAAGGTGGGATGACCGCATCGCGCCAACCTCGGGCTCCGGGTCGGGAGCCAACGATGCGGAAGGTCTTCGTCGTCGGCGCGATCGCTGCGCTCGTGAGCTTGCTCGCGGTCATGTCGTGCTCGACGCGGGGGCAAGCCCTTCTGGATCGGCTGTTCGGACCGACGGACGAAGCTCTGCCGTGGCCCGACGTCCGCGAGTGCGAGCTCGCCGACGGGGGCACATGGAAGAGCGACGAGCGAACGATCGTCTACGAGCTCACGGAACTCGAGCGCGGGAGGAAGTACGCGTTGCCGATCGGCGAGGGCTTCCGCGACGTGTCGGGCAACGCGGCGCAGGAGTTCATTTGGACGATCGAGGTCGCGCCCGGCGATTGACCAACGCGATGCGCGGCGGGGGAGTCGAGGGGTCCGAGGCGTCGCGAGCGATCGAAACGAGGTCGGCGAGTACGAGTCCGAATCCAAGCGGAGCGTCGAGCCGTCCGAGCTTGTCGAGAGCGCTAGCACCCAATCCGCGGGCCCGAACGAGATCACCACTCCGGGCTTTCAAGGCCGCGGCGGCGATCTGGATCAAGGCTTGCAACAGCAGTCGAGCAGGAGAGCGCGGGGCGACGCGATGCCAAGCCTCCTCCCAAACCTCGTGCGCTTCCCAAAAGAACCCACGATTGAAGAGGTCGATCCCGAACAAGAACCCGGAGTGCCGCGACCAGTTCGAGTGATCGAGCGGAGCGTCATCGAACGGCTCGCGGTCCCGCGAGTGCCCACCGACGCCTTTGATCGGATGAGGCGCTCGTCCGGGGACGTAGGCGTAGGGAGGCAACGCGATGCGAGGGCGATAGCGAGGCAGAGGGCGGTGGGTCGTCAAAACGGAGTTCAACCCTTCAGTAGGCAGAGAACACCACCATCCAACAGCGAGTGCCGCGCAAACTCCAGCCGGTCGAACGCCCGGCGGGAGGGCCAGCACCCAACCCATGGTCCACCGCGACCTAGAGGTCGCGGTGGCTCCGTTCACTCCCACAGAACGCGGGCGTCAGCCCGCGAATTCCCAACGAAGGCGAGCGGCAGCCCGTCGGCCGCATCCAAGTCTGGTTGTCCGACATGCACCAGGGTCAAAGCCACGAGTAAGAAACGCGTTGCGCCCGCGCGCGGCCATCGGCAGCCGGGAACCAAAGGGGACAGAGGAGGGACAGACCCGCCTCCGTCCCCGTCGCTGTCGGGGGACACATCGGGGACAGACGCGCCTCCGTCCCCGTCATGCTGCCCGTCGTCGCTGCACACCACCCACGGTCCGCCGCGACCTAAAGGTCGCGGCG
>JBPOIU010000248.1:0-33790 GCA_052034255.1 Planctomycetota bacterium
CAAAGTCGCGCTGGCTCTCGCGCCAGGGCCGCCTCCGCTCGGGCCTTCCGATCTCACGGGTTTCGGGGGGGACCAACTAAAAAGAGGGTGGGGTGACGGCTCGGGTTGCCTGCGCTGCGCGCGGCGACCCTCGGCTGGTGCTGGGCGGGCATGATTTGGGCTCGAACGTTCATGCTCGCGGGGATGGCTTCATTGCGGGGTGTCGGTGGACGCACCCATCGATTTCACCGTTTCGCGAGCTCGTCTCTTCCCCCGCCATTCACAACCCGAGCAATCGCTTCGCGTTCCCGCCGAACACCTTGTCTTGATCACTGGCCGCGACGCCCAGCGCCTCGAGCGCCGTCTTCTGCGCTTCGTAGACCGATCGATTCCAGCCGCGCGGAAACGTCGAGCTGTCGGTGCCGAACAACACGCGGTCCGCGCCGAACACGCCGAGCGTGCGCGCGAACACCGTCTTCAGGTCCGTCGGTTGTTCCTGCGTCGCCATCCACGCGTTGCTCGACGAGGTGTCGACGTGGACGTTTTCGCACTCGCTGCCGACCATCAGGGTTTCGCGCAGCATGCCCGCGCCGAAGTGCGGGATGACGAACTTGACGTTGCGGCAGCGGTTCGCGGCCGGGACCAGGTTCAGCGGGTTCGCGAATCGATAGTCGAACGGGCGCGGGATCCCGAGCAGGTCGCGGAACTTCACGTGCAGCAGTCCGCAGTGGACGATCGCGAACGCGGCGTGCTGGTTCGCGACCTCGAGCACGCTCAACGCGGCGTCGCCGCTCGGGTCGTACTTGTGCATCGCGGGGAACAGCAGCAGGCCCTTCACGCCCTTCTGACCGAGCAGTGCGGCGACCTTGTCCTTGGCGCCCTCGGCGGTCGGATTGACGATCGCGAACGGCGTCAGTTTGCCGCCGCTCTTGCTCGTGGCCTGGAGCACGGCCGGCACTTCTTCGGGCAGGCTCGCGAACGTGACCATGTGTTCGACGCCGTGCTTGTCCATCTCGCCGAGCCACCGCGCGAGGTGGACGTCGACGTCCGGCTCGGGCAACTCGATACCGGCCTTCTTCGTGGCCGCGGCGAGCTTCTCCTCGTTCGTGCCCGGTTGCGGCGACAACGCCGCGAGGGTGTCGAAGAACGGGCGCGAGAAGAAGTGCGTGTGCAGGTCGATCACGGGGGAACTCCGGCCGATGGATGGGCCGCTGGTATAGCGCAGCGGGCCGTACCCGACAGCGTCGAGTGCGGCCCGCTCGGCTCATTCCCAGCTCGCGGCGTGCGCGGCGATGGAGCCGCTCACTCCGGCAGGTGTTGCGCCCGGTCGTACGGGAATGCGCGCCACTTGCGTTTGCGACCGTTCTGGTCGGTGATCAGGTGCTTCTTGCCCGGGGTGACGACGCACAGCGTCTTCAGGAACTCCACGATCGCGTCCTGCTCGGCGGGAGCCAGGGCGGCGTACGCGAGCATCACGGTCGACGCGTCGCCGGCGTGCGCTTCGATCGCCTGCCGCAGCGTCGAGTACTGCCCGTGGTGGAAGTACGGCGGCTCGTTCGCGCAGCCCCACAGCTTGCGCGTCAGGAACATCGCGTTGCCGGCGACGAAGCCCGGCGTGCCCGGCGCCTGATGCATGTCGAGCGCTTCGCGATTCGGATCGGCGGGACCACTCGTGATGTCGTGCAACTTGAAGTCGGTGAAGCACGGCACCCAAGTGACGCCCTTCTCCGATTTGAGGCGCGGTCCCGGCAGGTGCTTCGCGTCGTTCAGATTGACCTCGAGCGGCACGCCACCGACGTCGGCGAGCTGCAAGTTGCCGCTCGGGTTGAACGGATTGGGCTCGCTGAACACCCAGCCGGCATCGACGAGCGGCAGCTCCGGGACGTGGCATTCGACGCAGCCGACCTCGACGAACTTGTCCTCGCCGAGCTTCACCGCCTCCTCGATCGCGTCGTCGCGCGGAATGACGCGGCCGGGCGGCGGCAGCGCCGCTTGCCAGATCGTGCATGCCGTGACGTCGGCGCGCGTCATCTCGCCGGCGTGGCCGTCGCCGTCGGGATCGCCCGAGCCGAAGCGCTCGATGGTCTGGATCCCGTGGTGATGGTTCATCGCGTTGTTCGTGAACTGCCGCAGCGAGATCACGGCGCCCGCCTGATGGAACGGCCGCACGATGAGGCTCGGCGGAGAGCCGGGACCGCTCGAGGCGAGGCTCGGGGCCGGCAAGCCCTCGACTCCGCTCGTGTCCCAATTGCCGCCGCCATCGCGCGCGAGCGTGCCGAAGTCGATGCCCTTCGACACCAGCGCGACGCTGGCACCGGCGGCGAGACCGTCGCGCAGCGCCTGGAGATCGGTCGTGATCTGGCGCGCCAACATCTCAACGTAACCCGATCCGAACATCCCGAGCGTGTTGCGCGAGTTCGCGATCGTCTGCAGCTCCACCGGATTCGAGCTCTCGTCGACCGCGCCTTTCGTCGGCGTCGCGTCGGTGGAATCGAAGGTCGCGAAATCGAAGCGCTGTCCGAGCACGAACACGTTCGCGACGAAGTCGCCGCCGCCCCCCGGGAACGGCAGGTTGTGGCAACCCGCGCACGAGTTGGCGTCGGGCGCCGAGATGCGGTTCATGTTACGGGGGAACGTCAGCGGCGCGTTCGTGTCCGAAAGCGTGGCCCCCGTGCCCTTGGTGTTCGGGCGGCCCCCGCCGTCCTGGTCGGTCCAGTTCGCGGCGAACAACTTCCGGCCGTGCGCGAGCAGCGACTTGAGTTTGGTCGTGTATTCGGCGCCGTCGTCGAGGTGCGACGGGATCGCCTTCTCTTCGCCGATCGACTGCGCGACTCCGTGCGGCTCCGCGAACGCGACCACGAGGAAGCATGCCGCGGCGAACGCGGAGCGACTGCGGGACGACATCGGTAGATCCTCCGAGCTGGCCATCGAGGACGAGACGGCCCGCTTGGATCGACCGATCAGTGGCTGGACTTGAGGCCCCGCCGTCGATGCGTCATTCGAATTGCCGCGCGCAGGCCATGAACCAGCGGTAGCACTCGATGGACTTCGGCAGCGCGTTGCCGTCCTTCTTGTTGGCTTCGTACACGCGACGCGCGGGATCGAGATACTTGGCGCGTCGCTCCTCCGGCATGTGCCGCGCGACGTCGACGAGTGCGGACGGGATCCAACTCGCGACGCCCTTCGTCGCCGGAACGCCAGTGCTCTTCTTCGAGGACTCGGCGCTGTAGTCGTAATAGAAACCGCCGTGCTCCGGCGAGTAGCCCTGCTCGACCAGCAGGTCGCCGCAGAACGTCAGGAGCTCGCGCGCGACGGAGTCGGTCGGGTCCTCGTCGAGGTACAGCGCGAGCGCCGTGGTCGCGACGGCGACCATGAACGGACTCTCCCACTTCTCGTCCTTCATGTGGTCGCCTTGCGGCGGCTGCGGCACCAGTGCGCGATACGGCGGCTCCGCGTCGCGATGCAGCAGCGTGGCGTTCATCATGCGGCGCACACCGTCGAGGTACGCCTGGTTGCCCGTGGCCTGATACCCCCGCACGAACGCACGCGTCATCCAACCGAGCGTGCGCGCGGAGTGCGGTTTCTTGTTCTCGTCGCGGACGTCCGCCGTCGACAGCAGTTGCTCGACGATCAACACGAGGTCGCGCCGCGCGACGCGCGATCCCGTCAGGACGTACGTCGCGTACAGCTCCTCGACGTTCATGTGCTCACGGTCCCAGCCGTTGTAGCCGTCGCCGTTCTTCAACTGCGCGGACGGGATCAGCAGCCGATCGAACGTGTCGCGGTACGCGAGCATCTCCGGTCGCCCCTCGAGGAAATAGGCCTCGGGGTGCATCGCGTGGAACACGGGTTCGCCGTTCGCTTCCGACAAGTGGTACGGCCGACGCGCCTGCGCGACGACGAAGTCCATCAGCCGCGCGAGGTAGCGCGCGTCCTCGGTCAGCACGAACTTCGCGCCTTGCACCGCGACGTAGCGATTGCGCGGAGATCCCGATTGGTGCGTGTTCTTCACTGGGTCGGGATCGTCGACGGGTTCGGTGTCGGAAAGCGGAATCCCCTTCAGCCGCGACTTCGGCGGCAGCTGCGCGACGAACTTCTTCAGCAGGTCCTGCCGCGGCGCGAACCGCAACTGGCCGGCCCAGAAGCCGACGCCGGTTTCGTCGTAGAACGTCCGCGAGCCCTCGGCGATCGTCGCGCCGCGAAACGTCACCTGGTACGACGCGTCGATGTTGCCGAACGGCTTCGCCGCGGCGTCGTTCAGGATCTGCCCCTCGAGGAACGACTGGCCGTCCTCGTACAAGTGCAGGAAGAACAGCACGGTGAATCCGCCCTTGTCGGCGCTGGCACCGACCCGCCCCGTTCCGCCGTAGACCGCCGCGACCCCCGGCCGCTTCTCGGTATCGAGCGGATAGACGGCGAAGCCCCGCGTCCCGAGCGCGCCGAACGACAGCGTCGCCTCGCCGACCCCTTGGATGTCGACGCGAACGATCAGGTCGTTGCCCTCCAGCGCGGCCGGCGCCTGAGCTGGATCCTGCGGCTCCGCGGCCGACGCCACGCCCAGCGCGGCAAGGCAGCCGACGACCCATGCCCATCCGAGGTATCGCGCCCACTGTCGCCGCATTCGATTTCTCCGGAAGCACCCGCGCCGCCCACCGTCGGGCCGACACGATTTCGAAGGCCGCGAACGTGTGTCCAGCGGATCGATTCGGTTCGATCCGGCTCGATGCACGTTCTCGCCGACGCGCCGATGCGCCGCAACTGGATCGACGCAACGTCCCTCGGATCGTGAGGCTGCGCGCGGCGCAACTCGATCGGCGAGGTTCGTGAGGTCGATCCGCGGGTGCGATTGATCGTCGCGAGGTTCCACCCTACGATCCCGCGCGCACCGGCGCGAGGACGCACCCGATCGCCGTCACGGGAACACCATTCATGCATATGCCTTTCCTCCGCACCTTGGCCTTGTCCTCCGCGCTGCTCGTCACGGGCTGCAACGCGCCCGGCGAACGCGATCCGGCCACGCCGCCGCTCGACTACCTGACGGCGCGCGGCCTCGACTTCATGGACATCCTCGAGCTCAACGTGTCCGCCGGCACCGGCCTGTTCGTCGCCGCGGCGGTCGAGCCGGTTCGCGCTGGATTCGGCTACTACGACGCTTCGAAGTTCGGCATGCAGGGTCGCTCCTGCGGCACGTGGGAGGAGGACCGCAAGGAACTCTGCCTCGTGTTGTCGAACCTCGAGTGGTGGCGCAAGGAACCGTGCTGCGGCAACGGCTACCTGTTCGATCCGAACGAGTTCCGCCGCGCGCACTACATGCCCGACGCGTCCGAGCCCGGTCGCAAGCCGTTCTACGGCGAATGGGGTTGGACCACGCGCATCGAGGACTGGGAGCGCCCGTGGCTCGACGTGAACGTCGAAGCGCACCTGTTGTTCGTCGGCGTGGACGTGGGCATCTCGCTGCAAGACACGCTCGACTTCGCGCTCGGCATCTTCGGCGTCGACACGATCTCGCACGACGACTTCGCGGCCGAAATCGTCACCGAGACCGCGCCGGCAGAGCGCTCGGGCCCGAGCCTCTCGCGCCCGCCGCTGACCGACTGATCACGACGACGCGCAGCGTTCGCAGCGCACCGAAGGACGACTCACCATGGCGATCCGCGTGTCCGGCTCGTACCGGCGATATCTCGTCGCCGGCGCGTATCCCAAGCCCGATGACGACAAGCTCTACGAACGGCTGCGCGAGCACCGATTCCGCTCGATCGACGATCAACCGATCCTGACGCCGTCGATCGGCTGGGTCGTCGCGCGCTCGTTCTCGGCGACCAACTTCAATCCGGAGAACACGTTCCTCGGGCCGCACCTGCTGCTGCGCTTGAGGATCGACCAGAAGAAGCTGCCGAGCAACGCCGTGCGCGTGCGCGTCGCGGAAGCCGCCGGCAAGATGGGCGCCACGAAGATCGCGCGCTCGGCGCTGGCGAAGTTGAAGGCGGACGTCGAGAAGGAACTGCTCGAACGCATCGTGCCGGCGACCGCGGTCGTCGACGTGTTGTGGCGGCCGCAGTCCGAACTCGTGCTGGTCCGCACGACGTCGAATACCGTCAACGAGGCCTTCGTGCGCTTGTTCCGCGACACGTTCGGCAAGACGCCGATCGCCGCGACGCCGACGCCGCTCGGCGCGCGTGTCGCCGCGCCCGGCGTCGATGCGGATCGGTTGCGTCGTCTGTCCCCCGTCCTGTCCGTGAGGTCCGACGATGGCGAAGCCTGAACCGCCCGCAGCGAAGAAGGACCAAGAAGACGACGCGCCGTTCCTCGGCACCGAATTCCTGACGTGGATCTGGTGGTCGGCCGAGACGCGCGGCGGTCTGCACGCGGTCGGTGACGACCAGCGCGTCGGCGTGATGCTCGACCGCGTGCTCGAATTCAAGGACGACGTGACCGGCGTGAAGGTCGCAGTGCGCGGCGACGCGCCGACGCGCGCTCCCGAAGCGCGCGAAGCGCTGGCCCGCGGCATGACGCTGGAGCGCGCCGGGGTCGTGATCGCGATCGACTCCGAGAACACGATGGTCGTGCTCGATGGCGCGACGATGGACCTGCGCGGCGTGAAGGCGGAGACGCAGCCCGAAGGCGAGTCGGCCGAGGATCGCGACGCCAACGCGTTGGCGACGCTGTTCGGCATGCTCGAAGCGCTGGACAAGGTCTACCGCGCGTTCGTGCTGGAGCGCACGTCGCCGGCATTCGTGCGCGACGTGGCGCCCAAGATCGTCGATTGGGCGAAGAGTGCGCGCAGGAGCCGCTCCGCGGCCCGTCCCAAGGCGACTTCCGAGACCGCCTGATCGCCTCCGCCCGCGCGCGCGCGAACTGTCTACACTGCGGGCCGCTTCGGTTTCGAGGGGGCTGCATGTTCGCGTCGATGGTGGTCTGGGCTGGTCTCACCAGTGCGCTGTGCGGTGCCGTCGTGCAAGACGAGCGGCAAGACGGCGTCGTCGTCACGTCGATCCGAGGCGGACTCGAAGAGGGCATGATCCCCACGTTGCAGCGGGCGGTGCGCCGCGCGTTGGAGCTGCGCTCGAGCACTCTGATCCTCGAACTCGACACCCCCGGCGGCGCCGTCGACATCATGGGTCAGCTCGGCGACCTGCTGCGCACTCCGGGCCTGACGTCGATCGCGTACGTGACGCGCGAGGCGGGTTCCGCGGGCGCTTATCTCGTCCTCTGCTGCGACCGCGTCTACACCGCCGAACACGCCGCGATCGGCTCGGCGTATCCGATCGTGCTGATCCCGGGCCTCGGGATCGCGACGGATATCGACCCGAAGATCGTCGAGAAGCAGGTGTCGTTCCTGCGCGCGAAGTTCCGCGACGCGGCGCAAGGACACGACAAGCCCGGACTCGATGCGCTCGCGCAAGCGTTCGTCGATCCCAGCGTCGGCGTCGTGCTGGCGTCGACTCCGACCGGTGATCGCATCCTGAGCGCGCGTGAGTTCGAAGACCTCGCCGCGGTCTCCGGTCCCGGACAGGTGCGGCTGCTGAAAACGATCTGCGACGAGGGCAACCTGCTCGCGCTGTCGGCCGCCGAAGCGTTCGACTACGGACTGTCCGACGGCATCGTGACCCAGCGCGACGAACTCCTGGAGGCGCTGAAGCTCTCGGGGACGCCGGTCGTCGAGGTGCATGCCTCTTGGTCCGAGTTGTTCGTGAATCAACTCGGCGGCCTCGTGCGTTACGTGCTGTTCGGGCTCGGCGCGCTGCTGTTGTTGCTCGAACTGAAGTCGCCCGGCTTCGGCTTGCTCGGCATCGCGGGGTTGTTGCTCGTCGGCACCGTGTTCTTCCGCAACTACCTCGCCGGGCTCGCCGACATGCCCGAGCTGCTGCTGATCGTCCTCGGCCTCGTGTTGCTCGCGCTCGAGTTGTTCGTCATCCCCGGCTTCGGGATCACCGGCTTCCTCGGCATCACGGCGATCGTGCTGGGCGCGATCTTTTCGTTCCTGCCGTTCCTGTTCCCGCAAGCGCCGTCCGAATCGGATTACTTGCGCGACGTCCTGGCCAGCTTCGGCGGAATGATGGTCGGAACCGTCGCAGCGATCTTCCCGCTGTCGCGTTGGATCTTGCCGCGGCTGCCCTGGTTCAAGGCGATGACGCTGGCGGGCACCGAAACGGTCGTGACGCCCTCGGGCGCGCTCGCGCAACCACAGGTCGGTGCGACGATCGGCACGCGCGGGACGGCGTTCACGCCACTGCGGCCGGCGGGGAAGGTGGATCTCGGCGGCGCGGTGTTCGATGCTCGGTCCGACGGAGCGTTCATCGAACGCGGTGCTCCGATCGTCGTGGTCTCGGTCGAAAGCAACCACGTCGTCGTACGGACGGCGGAGGAGGCGTGATGGAACTGTGGGCGTACGTCCTGCTTGGCGCGGGACTCGTACTGATCCTGCTCGAGGTGTTCTTTCCGTCGTTCGGAGTCCTCGGAACGCTTGCGGCGGGCGCGCTGATCGCGGGTGGCGTGTGCGCCTGGAACGCCGAGCCCGGCGTGTTCACGACGTACTTGATGATCGCGTTCGTGCTCGGCCCAGTGGTGACCGCGTTCGCCGTGAAGATGTTCCCGCGCAGTTGGTTCGGCAGGCATTACACGTTGCCCGGGACGTCGTTCCCGGCGCAAGAAGCGGCGGCCGGCGGCGGCGGAGCGGACTTCGCCGACCTCGCCGGCGGGATCGGCAAGGCGCTGACCCCGTTGCGCCCGGCCGGGAAGGCCCAGATCCGCGACCGACGCGTCGACGTGGTCACGCGCGGGGAATTGATCGATGCGGGCGCCACCGTCCGCGTGCTGCTGATCGAAGGCAATCGCATCGTGGTCACACAGGAAATCGCGTGACCCACGCACTCGAAACACCCATTGGCGTCATGCACTCGCTCGGCACGAGCACGACGCCCGAAGGAGACCTCCCTTGAGTTCGATCGCTCTGTTCTCACTGGCCGCCGGCGATTCCATTACGCCGGCCGTGTTCGTCGTCCTCGGCCTGTTGGCGCTGATCTTCCTGATCATCGTCTTCAAGTACCTCGGCCTGTACGTGCAGGCGATGCTCGCCGGCGCGCAGATCGGCTTGCTCGAAATGGTCGCGATGTCGCTGCGGAAGGTGCCGCCGGCACACATCGTGCGCGCCAAGATCATGGGCGTGCAAGCCGGCCTCGCCCACGTGCAGACGAAGGACCTCGAGGCGCACTATCTCGCGGGCGGCAACGTGCCCAACGTCGTGCGCGCGTTGATCGCGTCGAACCGCGCGGGCCTGTCGCTCGACTTCAAGCGCGCGACCGGCATCGACCTCGCCGGCCGTAACGTGCTCGAAGCGATCCAGACCTCGGTGAATCCGAAGGTCATCGACTGCCCGGCGCCCGGCAAGACGCGCGAGATGGCGATCGCGGCGGTCGCGAAGGACGGCATCCAGTTGCTGACGCGCGCGCGTGTGACCGTGCGCACCAACCTCGCGCAGCTCATCGGTGGCGCGACGGAAGAGACGATCATCGCGCGCGTCGGCGAAGGCATCGTGGCCGCGATCGGCGCCGCGGCGACGTACACCGAAGTGCTCGCAGCGCCCGACCGCATCTCGAAGACCGTGCTCGCGCGCGGCCTCGACGCCGGCACGGCGTTCGAGATCCTCTCGATCGACATCGCCGACATCAACGTCGGTGAGAACGTCGGCGCGAAGCTGCAAGCAGACCAGGCCGAGGCCAACAAGCGCATGGCGCAGGCGCAGGCCGAAGTCCGCCGCGCGATGGCGGTCGCGCAGGAGCAGGAAATGCAGGCGCGCGTCATGGAGAACCGCGCGAAGGTCGTCGAGTCCGAGGCGCAGATCCCGCTCGCGATCGCCGAGGCGTTCCGCTCGGGCAACCTCGGGCTGATGGACTACCAGCGCTACAAGAACATCGAGGCCGACACCACGATGCGGCGCTCGATCGCGGAGGGTGGTGGCTCGGCGGACAAGGGCTCGTCGTGAACTCGCTCGATTTCCCCTGGGTCGTCGCGGCGAACCCGCTGCAGTGGATCCAAGAGAACTTCACGACGATCCTGTTCGTGCTGTTCTTCGTGCTGCCGTCGATCGCGCAGGTGTTCAAGCGCAAGCAGGCCGAGCGCCCGCAGTCGACGCCGCAGTCGAGCGATGAACCACGAACGGACGCGGCGAGCAAGCCGGACGTCGCGGCCGACGCGTCGGGCCAACCGTCGCCGCGCGACCTCGAGGAACGCGTGCGCCGTTACTTCGAGGAGCTGACCGGACACTCGACGCCGGAGCTGGAGCGGGATACGGACGACGTCGACGAGCGCGCCGACGATCCGGCTCCGACGCTCGCCGAGGCGAAGCGCGAGGTCGCACGCGAGCAGGCGTACGAGCGCGCGCAGGAGCACGTGGCGCGGCGCGAGGCCAATCCGCACGCGGTGCATCGCGTGTTCGCGGACCTGTCGAACACCGACGTCGCCGGTGAGGAAGCGTTCGACACGCGCGTCGCGCACGGCGACGTCGCGCCGCAGCTCGAGGTGAAGCGTCGCAACACCGGCAGGTCGGCGGCGACGCGGCGACTGGACCTCCACGACGAGGCGCAATTGCGCAAGGCGGTGGTGTTGCTCGAAGTCCTCGGGCCACCGATCGCTCTGCGCGACGAACGTCGGTTCTGATCGGGCACCGCGAACGGAAACGGCCCCCGCGACGTCCTGCGTCGCGGGGGCCGTTTCCGTAGGCGCGGCGCGCGATCAGCTCGCTGGCGCGAACGTCTCGACGCGACCATGGACCAACCGCACCACGCGGTCGGCGCGTTGCGCCAGATCGAGGTCGTGCGTGACGAACACGAACGTCTTGCCGCTCTGCTGCTTCAGTTGGAACAGTAGATCCGAGATCTCGCGCGACGTCGCTTCGTCGAGGTTGCCCGTGGGTTCGTCGCACAACACGACGTCCGGATCGCCGATCAACGCCCGACCGATCGCGACGCGCTGACGTTCTCCGCCCGACAGCTGCGACGGGCGGTGGCCTTCCCGCTCCGCCAAGCCGAGCGTGCGCAACAGCGCGCGGCCGCGTTCGCGCTCCTTCGCCTTCGCGCCGAACCACGACGTGATCGAGTGCTTCATCATCAGCGGCAACAGCACGTTCTCGAGCGCGTTCAGCTCCGGGATCAAGTGATAGAACTGGAACACGAAGCCGATGTGTTGCTGACGCAAGCGCGAACGGGCGGTCCGCGACAGCGAGCCGACGTCGGAGCCGCGAAACAGGACTTGTCCGGTCGTCGGGCGGTCGAGCAGTCCGAGCAGGTGCAGCAACGTCGACTTACCCGCGCCCGACGAGCCGACGATCGCCAGCGTCTCGCCGGCGTGGATCGTCAAGTCGACGCCGCGCAGGACGTCGAGCGGACGCCCACCCATCACGTAGCTCTTCGTCAAGCCCTTGGCCTCGAGCACGGGCAACGCGGTCTCACTCATGGCGCAGCGCCTGGACCGGATCCATGCGAGCCGCGCGCGCCGCCGGTAACAGCGCGCACAACAGGGCGAAGATCACCGTGCCGAAGAACGCGACGGCCACGAACTGCGGCGTCAGCTCGATCGGGATGCGATCGAACGTGTAGACGTCGGCGCGAAAGATCCGCACTCCGAACGCCTTCTCGATGCCGTCGTTGACGTGGTTGATGTTCAGCGACAGCAGCACGCCGGAGACGGCGCCGAGCGCGGCGGCGACGGTGCTCATCAGCAGGCCACCGCCGAGGAAGATGCCGAGCACTCCGCCCGGGGTCGCTCCCAACGTGTTGAGGATGCCGATGTCCTTGGTCTTGTCCGACACCAGGATCGTCAGCGTCGCGAACACGTTGAAGCTCATGACGGCGACGAAGAAGAACAGGATGAAGCCGAGGATCGAACGCTCGTTCTCGACGGCGGACAGCAGGTTGCGGTTGCGCTCGACCCAGGTCTCGGTGAAGACCGACAGGCCTTCTTCCTTCAGCTTCGCGCGCACGGCGTTCGCGATGACGTCGAGTCCTTCGCCGTCGCTGATGTCGCACGTCACGCACAGTTCGGTCGCTTCGTTCGTCGTTTCGGCGAACTTCCGCGCGTCGGCGATCGGCACGTAGAACGAGCGCATGTCGAACTGATAATGGCCCGTCCGCACCGACCCGCCGATCAGGAAGCGCTGCGTCAGGGGCTTGATGTTGTCTTCGTTGATCGTGTCGGGCAGCGTCACCAGCGAAACGACGTCGCCCTTCTTCAAGCCGAAGAAGTGCATCGCGCCCTCGCCCGGCAGCGCGACCGGCAAATCGTCGTTCACGTACTTCGCCGGGACCTTCTTCAGCCAGAACGGATTGTCGACGCTGTCGACGGGTTCACCGTGCTGGCCCTGGACGCTCAGGTACTGATCGAAGTCGGAGACACCGCGCTCGAGTGCCGGATCGAGTCCGATGACGGTCACGTACTGGTTCTCGGCGAATTGGCTCATGCCGAGGATCTGCGCGTCGACGCGGATCAGCGCCGGACGCGCGAGACGCGGCACGACGCCCTTCACGCCCGGCACTTGCTTCAGCGCGCGCTCGATCTCGTGGAACGGCGGCAGGCTGAGGCGCGAGCGGCTCATGCCGTCGTGATGCGGCGTGAGCACGATGTCGGCGGTGGTGCCGCGGATGATGTGCCGCGTTTCCTTCAGGAACCCCGACATGATCGAGATCGTCGTGATGAATGCCATCACCGACAGCCAGATGCCGACCATCGAGACCCAGGAGATCGGCCGCGCCCACAGGTAGCGCAGCGCGAGGAAGAGCCGGTACATCGCGTCAGCCCTTCTTTGCGACGGCGCCGTCGTCGGTCGGCGCATCGGCGCCGGAATCGTGCGGGCGCAGCAGCGGGAACAACACGACGTCACGGATGCTGTCCGCGTCCGTCAACAGCATCACCAGACGGTCGACGCCCATGCCGACGCCACCCGCGGGCGGCATGCCGTATTCGAGCGCCTCGAGGAAGTCCTCGTCGACGGCGGCCGGATTCTCGGGATCCTTCTCGAGCACTTGCTTCTCGAGGATCTGGCGCTGCGCGATCGGGTCGTTCATCTCGGAGAACGCGTTCGCGATCTCGAGACCGTTCACGAACAACTCGAAGCGCTCGGCGCGATCGCCGCCGAAGTCCTTCCACTTCGCGAGGGTCGTGATCCCGCGCGGATAGTCGATGACGAACGTCGGCTGGATCAGCGTGCGCTCGCAGAACATCTCAAACAGGTCGTTCGCGGCCTTGTGGTGCGACTTCTCCTTCGTGTCGATACCGACCGCGGCGCACTTCGCGCGGACCGCGGCTTCGTCGTCGAGATCGACGCCCGCGTGCTGCTTCAGCAGGTCCTCGTAGCGCACGCGACGGAACGGCGCCGAGAGGTCGATCGACGTGCCGCCCCACGTCAGCTTGGTCGTGCCGCGCGCCGTCATCGCGAGGTGGACGAGCAGTTGCTCCCACAGGTCCATCACGTCCTCGTAATCGGCGTACGCCCAGTACAGCTCGATCATCGTGAACTCGGGATTGTGGCGGGTGTCGATGCCTTCGTTGCGGAACACGCGGCCGATCTCGAACACCTTTTCCATGCCGCCGACCAGCAGGCGCTTCAGGTGCAGCTCGAGCGCGATGCGCAGCGACAGGTCGAGATCGAGCGCATTGTGGTGCGTCAGGAATGGACGCGCCGCCGCTCCGCCGGCGATGTGGTGCAACACCGGCGTCTCGACTTCGATGAAGCCGCGTTGATCGAGGAACTTCCGCATCTCGGCGACGATGCGCGAGCGCATGCGGAACTGCGCCATGACTTCGTCGTTCGCGTTCAGATCGACGTGGCGACGGCGCGAACGCAGTTCCTTGTCTTGCAAGCCGTGCCACTTGTCGGGCGGCGGCGTCATCGACTTCGCGAGCATCTCGACGCCGGTCGCGAACACGGTGAGCTCGCCGCGCCGCGTCTTCGCGAACGTGCCGCGCACGCCGACGTGGTCGTTCAAGTCGAACGTGTTGCGGATGCGCGTGAACACGGCTTCGCCGACCTTGTCTTGTTGGACGTAGACCTGGACCTTGCCGGTCTCGTCCTTGACGTCGAAGAAGATGGATTTGCCGTGATCGCGGTAGGCCGTCACGCGGCCGCAGACGATGGCCGGGACCTCAGCGCCGTCGACGTAGGACTCGCGGAGCGGGCCGATCCAGTTGCGCGTCTCGCCGCGCGCCGGGAAGCGCTTCGGGTACGGGTCGACGCCGGCAGCGCGCAGTGCCTCGAGCTTGCGAAGTCGTTCCTCGGGCAGGTGCGTCGCCATCTCATCCCTCCGATGCGTCCGAAAAAGGGCGGGGGATCCTATCAGGGGCCGTGAAACAATCCGCCGCGGGCGGCAACCTGAGCGCTCCACCGAAATGGACGAAGCATCGCCCGGGCCGTCACCCGGGCCGTCACCCGGGCCAGCACCCGGGCCAGCACCCGGGCCGTCAGCCGGGCCAGCGCCCGGGCGGTCGTTGTGGCGGATGCTCGAGTTGGGGCCGGGGGGCGCGATCCGCGCGATTCTCCCCCCTTCCGCGCCGGGGATTGCAGGGTATGGTTCCGACCCTTTCACCCTTGGCCGGAAACTGGCATTCGTCGATGGTCCTCCGACTTCAGGGCGTCGTTCTCTTCCTGTTCATCCCACTCGTGTTGTGGCTGATGCTCGCGCAGCCCGTGCACCCGCTGGGGGCGCTGCTGACCGCGGTGGCGCTGATGTTCGCGCACCGCTTCATCGCGGTTCCGTACATGGAGAAGAACCTCGAGTACCGCTGCCTGTGGTGCGGTCAGGAGATCGCGCCGGGCTGCCGTTATCGCGTGGTGTCGTCGGGGGTGGAGCGCGCGTTCAACTTCTACATCGACGGGATGCGCGACAAGGCGGCACGTTTCCTGACGTACGCCCAGAAGTTCGCTCTGCCGTTGCGCGTCCTGATCCTCGGGACGTTGGCGTATTACGTGATCGCGGAGATCCTGCGCCTCGCCGGCGTGTCCGCGATGCCGAGCCACGAGACCAATTCCCTGGTCTTCCGCGGGATCATCGGCCTGACGACTCTGACGACGTTCATCGCTTATCGCTTCGTCGAAGGCATCCCGCACATGAAGGGGCCGGTGAAGTTCCCCTTCCCGATCCACAACCTGTTCCTGCTGGGCATTTTCTGGACGCTGCTGATCTTCGGCGCGGTCGGAGCTTGGTGGGTCGTGGACGTCGTCCGCACGCTGATCGCGATGCGCTGAGCGAGCGCGCCGACTCGCGAGTCGGGTTCGCCCCCCTGCCGGTCCACCACTCGTCGATGGTCTGACTCCCGGACTCCCTCGCAGCCCACTGGTCCCGCCGATCCCTTCGGCCTCGGCCGCGCCGCTCGCGTGAATCGACTCGTTGCGGCGGCCGCTCGCGCTCCATAAACTCCCGGGTTCTGCGCTGCGGCCGCAAGCCGGTGCACGGTTGCACCGTCTGGCGCCCCGCCGCTGATCGCCAAGGATTCACCATGCCGGCCCAAGTGACCGTGAACGGCCCGTGCTCGCGGACCATCAAGATCGAAATCACCCCGGACACGATCCGCGAGAGCCTTGCGGACGCTTGGCGCAATGCCGCCACCAACGTCCAGATGAAGGGTTTCCGCCCCGGCAAGGTGCCGCGCCACATCCTCGAGAAGAAGTACGGCGAACAGCTGCGCCTCGAGGTGAAGCAGCACTTGCTCGAGGACGCCTGGAAGTCCGCGATCCGCGACCACAAGCTGCGCCCGGTCGAGTCGCCCAAGGTCGACTCCGACAAGATCGAGCTGGACGCGACGAAGGCGATCACCCTCGAGTTCACGATCGAAGTCCGCCCCGATTTCGAGCTGCCCGAATGGCGCGGGCTCGAGGTGGGCGCGCCGGTGGTCCAGGTGCAAGACGCCGACCTCGAGCGCGAGCTGAACCACCTGCGCTCGCGCTTCGCGACGGCCGAGGAAATCACCGAGGGCGTCGTCGGCAAGGGTGACTACGCGATCGTCGACATCGAGTTCGAAGTCGACGGCGCCACCGTGCTGTCGCGCGAGAAGCAGATCGTCGACACGGCGGGCGAGAAGATCGCCGGGCTCGACGCGCAGGGCAACATCACGTCGTTCCTCGGCAAGACGAAGGGCGCGAAGGTGACGATCGGGATGACGCTGCCCGACGACTTCGACCCGCCGGGTTTCGCGAACGCCAAGGCGCTCCTCCACTGCACGGTCCAGGAAGTCCGCCGCGTCCAACTCCCCGAGCTCGACGACGCGTTCGCGACGAAGGTCGGCGCCGAGAACGTCGAGGACCTCAAGACGAAAGTGAAGGCCGAGATCGAGCGCCATCTCCAGTCGCAGCGCAATCGCTACGTCGAGGAGCGCCTGTTCGACACGCTGATCGCGAAGACGCCGTTCGAGTTGCCGCAGAATCTGCTCGATCGCGCCACCGAAGAGATGATCCATCAATTGGAACATCAGATGCAGCACCAGGGCCACGACGAGGCCCGCGCCAAGGCCGACGCCGCGGCGCAGCGCGAGCGCGTGAAGGGCGAACAGATGCGCGCCTTGCGCATGACGTTCCTGGTCGATCGCATCGCCGAGACCGAGAAAATCGGCGTGACCGACAAGGAGCTGGAGCAGACCGTCGTGTCTCTGGCTATGGCTCAGCAGCGGCCGCCACAGGAGGTCTTCGACGAGCTCTACGAGCGGGGGCAGTTGGGCTCGTTGCGGGTTCAGATCCTCGAAGCGAAAGTCCGAAAGCTCCTGCGCGAGGCAGCGAAGGTCTTCGACGCGAAGACCGACGGCACGAACCCTTGAAGGAAGACCGATGACGACGAAGTCACAGATCTCCAGCTTCTATCCCATCCCCTACGTCATCGAGAAGACGGGTCGGGGCGAGCGCGCCTACGACATCTACTCCCGCCTGCTCGAGGATCGCATCATCTTCATCGGGACGCCGATCGACGACAACGTCGCCAATGCGGTGATCGCGCAGCTGTTGTTCTTGCAGAAGGACAACAAGAACCAGGACATCAATCTCTACATCAATTCGCCGGGTGGCAGCATCTCGGCGGGCCTGGCGATCTACGACACGATGCAGTTCGTCCAGTGCGACGTCGCGACCTACTGCATCGGCATGGCGGCCTCGATGGCGGCGATGCTGTTGACGGCCGGCAAGAAGGGGAAGCGAAACGCTCTCCCCAACTCGCGCATCATGATCCACCAGCCCTGGGGCGGTGCGCAGGGCACCGCGGCCGACATCGAGATCCAGGCCAAGGAGATCCTGAAGATGAAGGCCCAGATGCACAAGCTCCTGGCCCATCACACGGGACAGTCGGTCAAGACTGTGGAACGCGACTGCGATCGCGATTACTACATGTCGGCGGACGAGGCGAAGGCCTACGGTCTGGTCGACGAAGTGGTCCAGCCTCTGAAGGGTGGTGTGTGACTTGAGCGGGCGCGGTTCGCGAGACTCCGAGCGCTGTACGTTCTGCGACAAACCCAAGCGCCAGGTGCAAAGCCTGATCGCGGGGCCGCCGGGCGTGTTCATCTGCAACGAGTGCGTCGAGCTGTGCAACACGATCCTGTTCGAGGACACGGGGCGTCGCTCCGGCCCCACCCGGGCCGAGCACGCCACGCCGGTCGGCGGCAAAGTCCCGACCCCGAGCGAGATCAACCGCTTCCTCGACGAGTACGTCGTCGGCCAGCAGCACGCGAAGAAGGTGCTCTCGGTCGCGGTCTACAACCACTACAAGCGCCTGCGTGCGCCGCGGCGCGCCGACGACGACGTCGAGCTCGAGAAGTCGAACATCATGCTCATCGGCCCGACGGGCTCGGGCAAGACGTTGCTCGCACGCACGCTCGCGCGCTACCTGCGCGTGCCGTTCGCGATCGCCGATGCGACGACGCTGACCGAAGCCGGCTACGTCGGCGAAGACGTCGAGAACATCATCCTGAAGCTGGTGCAGTCGGCGAACTACGACATCCAGCAGGCGCAGCAGGGCATCATCTTCGTCGACGAGATCGACAAAATCGCACGCACCACCGGCAACGTGTCGATCACGCGCGACGTGTCCGGCGAAGGTGTGCAGCAGGCATTGCTGAAGCTGCTCGAGGGCACGATCGCGAACGTCCCGCCGCAGGGCGGCCGCAAGCACCCCGAGCAGTCGTACATCCAGGTCGACACGACGAACATCCTGTTCATCTGCGGCGGCACGTTCTCGAACATCACGGACACGATCGCTCGCCGCGTCGGCAAGGGCACGATCGGCTTCCACTTCGAGAACGGCGCCGACAACGACGACGAGGCACGCAAGCGCGGCCTGTTGCGTCAGGTGCAGACCGAAGACTTGATCGAGTTCGGGATGATCCCGGAGTTCATCGGGCGCTTCCCGGTGATCGGCACGCTCGATCCACTGACGCAATCCGATCTGGTCCATGTGTTGACCGAGCCGAAGAACTCGATCGTGCGCCAGTACCAGAAGATGTTCGCGATGGAGCAGTGCGAGCTCGAGTTCCAACAAGGCGCGCTCGAGCGCATCGCCGACCTCGCTCTGAAGAAGGGCACGGGCGTGCGCGCTCTGCGCATGATCATCGAAGAGATGATGCTCGACGTGGTCTACCGGCTGCCCGAGCGCAGCTCGCCGATCCGCTTCGTCGTGACGCCCGAGTTCATCGACAAGACCGCGCCGATCATCCAGATCCCGCTCCCGCTCGCCGAACCGCAGCGCGAGAGCGCGTGAGCCCAGCGCTCGCGCGCGCCTCTGCGTCCCGCCGACCGCGATGACCGAGTCCACTTCCGCCCCGCTCCCGTCGTCGCCGGTGCTGCCGAGTCTGACCGACTTGCCGGTCGACGGCTTCACGGTGCTCGCGACGCTGCCGGGCGCGAGGCCATTCCATGCCGCCTCGGTGCGCCGCTGGCTCTACGCGCGCGGCGTCACGACGGTCGACGCGATGACCGATCTGCCGAAGGACTTCCGCGCCGCGCTCGCGACGCGCTATCGCCTGCGTTCCACGAAGCTCGCGCTCGTCCGCGACTCCGACGACGGCACGCAGAAGCTGCTCATCGAACTCGGCGACGGCCAGACGATCGAGTCCGTGCTGATCCCGGAAGCGGACCGCACGACGCTCTGCATGTCCACGCAAGTCGGCTGCGGCGTGCGCTGCGCGTTCTGCGCGTCCGGCATGCTCGGCGTCGTCCGCAACCTCACGCCGGGCGAGATGGTCGAGCAGTTCCTGTGGGCGCGCGAAACGCTGGCCCGCTCCGGTCGCGAACTCACGCACGTCGTCGTCATGGGCGGCGGCGAGCCGTTGAACAACTTCGACAACCTCAAGATCGCGCTCGACACGCTGAACCACAAAGACGGGCTGTTCTTCGGCGCGCGCCGCATCACGGTCTCGACGATCGGCATCCCGAGCAAGATCGACCACATGGAGGAACTCGGCAAGCAGGTGAACCTGGCCGTGTCCTTGCACGCGCCGAACGAAGAGCTCCGCGGCCGACTGATCCCCGGGCTCGACCGCGTGCCGTTGTCCGACGTGCTGGCCGCGGCGCGGCGCTACTTCGAACGCACGGGGCGCGAGATCACGTTCGAGTACGTGGTGCTGAAGGGCGTCAACGACGCGCCGGAGCATGCGCGTGAACTCGTGCGCCTGCTGCGCGGCATGCGCGGCAAGGTCAATCTGATCCCGTGGAACCCCGTCGGCGACCTGCCGTTCCAGAAGCCCGAACGTGACGCAGTGGACACGTTCGCGATGATCCTCGACGAGGGCGGCATCAAGAACACGGTGCGCCGCCCGCGCGGCCGCGACATCGATGCGGCATGCGGGCAACTGCGCCGGCGTTATCCGACCGGCGAGGCGTTGCGCCAACGGCAGGAGTGACTGGGAGCCCGGCCGGTCGTGACGATCCTCTCGGCCGGCCTCTGATCGACTCCGTACGGGAGTCGTCGAACGACACCGCGAACATCCGTCGGAGTGGATCCCGCGGGCGGCGGCGGCGCGAAGCGGCGTCACCGACGAGGGGAGGCTCTCACGAGAACTCGACGCGCATCGCTTCCGCGCGGTCGTCGGCGTCTCGGGCGTACGGACGGGAGTACCGAGGTCGCGCGCGCTGCGATCAACGCGTGGCGATGAACGGCGATTCCTGCGGTTCCGTCGGCAGTCGTCGGATCACGGCCGCGCGCAGGACGCCGAGTGCGGCGCTCCAATGGCGGCGATGCATCACGGCGCTGGCTTCTCCGGCGGAGTCCGCGGGAAATGGCCCGTCGTCGACGTAGATCCGTGACCCACCGATCTCGCCGCTGACCCGGAACGTCACGACGCGCGCCGGTCCCTCGAGCGTGACGACCGACCAGGCCATCGAGTTCGGCTCGTCGACGGATTCGACGAGTCCTTCGGTGACCACGCCGTCCGTCGTCAGCCGCACTGGTCCACCGACGATCGCGTCGAGCGAGACGTCCTGCGCCAACCACTCGGTCAGGCGATCGGGCGACGCGACCCAGTCCCACGCCTCCCACGGAGGCACCGGGACGTACGCGCTGGCGATGACGCGCCGTGCGGAGGTGTCCGCATCGGCGACCACCGCCGCGTCCTGTGTCGGCCCGGGCAGCGGATCCTCGGCACGCGTGCGCCCCATGCAGGCCGGCAATCCACAAAGCAGCACCGCGATCGCGGCGCGGGTGCGCAGGGTCATGGGCCGAGCTCCTCGAGCAAATCGTCGATCTCGGCGAGCGGTTCGGAGTGGTCCTGCTCGAGCGCGAGTTCGCGCGCGCGTTTCAGCACCACCACGGCCGGGGCGCCTTGACCGAGTTCCACCAACGACTTCGCGAGGAAGACGTGCGCCATCAGCCAGTCCGGCTTGACGTCGATCGCGCGTTGGAACTCGGGAACGGCTTCCTCGAAGCGCTGCGCGTCGTACAGCGCCTTCGCCAACGTGAAGCGTGCGAGCTCGTCGGTCGGACGCTGCTCGCACACCTGTTTCCACTTGTCGACCTTGTCGTCGTTCATGGGTCCGCGGAGTCTACCGCGCGACTTCGGACTTCACGCGTCGGAGGAGTCCTTGCTCGTCTCGTAGGTCAGCAGCAGGGCTTTCCCGCCGCGCACCACGTGCACTTCGATCAAACCGTCGTCGGCCTCCTTCAGCGCCAGCAGCACGTCCGCCGCGTCGCCGATCGGCAACGCCTCGATCTTGGTGACCACGTCGAAGCGCTGCATGCCGAGCTTGTCGGCCAGCGAACCCGGCACGACGGCATCGACCAGCAGACCGACGTTCGGCGCGAGCTGGAGCTGCGCGCGCAACGGGTCGTCGGCCGGGATCAGGCGTGCCTGGACTCCGAGCCGGGGCCCCTCGGGTTGCGCCGGCATCACGTTCGGTGGAGCGGTCGGCCGGCGCGGCAGTCGGTTCAGGCCGCGCTGCTGCGGGGCGCGCGCGTTGCCGCCGAACGGCCAGGCCTGGAACATGCGGTCGAGACCTTGGAACGGATCCTGACCGCCGCCGATCGAAGGCCCCGCCAACATCGACTCGAGTTCCGGCGCCTGCGATCGCAACGCGTCGAGGCTGTCGGCCTCGATCGTCCGCTCGGTCTTGTCGCCCTTCGCGTCGGTGCTGGTGATCGTCGCGCGCGCCTTGCCCGAGGGCTCGACCTGGACGTGGATGCGCTTCTCGACCCCGTTGTCGATCGTCGTCGAGTCCATCGACAGCGAGCCGCCGCCGCCCTGCGCGAAGGCTCGCGGATCGAACTGCAGCGAGAATGGGCGGAATCCGGGGAACGAGCGGAAGGCGTCGATCGCACGCCCGGGAGCGTCGACCGCGGCGTCACCCGAGTCCCCCCAAAAGTCGTCGAACGCGTCGTCCACGACCCCGGGTTCGACGTCGGGAGCGTCGTCATCCGCCTGCGGGGGCGACGACGGGGCCGCCGGCGGAGCCGCATTCTGCTGCGCCGGAGCGGACGCGACCGGTGGATCCTGCGGCGCCGCCTTGGCGTCTTGCTGCGGGCCCGCGAAGGGGGCCAACATCGACCCCGAAACGATCGCGGCCATGAGCGCAAACGGACGTGCGCATTGGATTTCGGTGTTCATGGAGGTTCTCCTGTCTTTCCGATCGGGGTGGCCGCGTCTCATGCGCGGACCCGCCCGAGCGACAGGATCTCAGACGACGCTGCCGCGCCGATCCGTCACATCGACCCGACGGTGAGCGTGACCGACCGCGTCTCCCCGGCCCGGATCAATTCGATCGTGATCATCGAGCCCGGCTTCGCGTTCGCGATCCGCTCGCCGAGGTCACTCGAGCCGCGCACGGGTTCCCCGCCGAAACCGACGATCACGTCGTCCGCGACCAAACCACCGGTCTCCGCCGGCGAGTTGCGGAACACGCGCTCGATCAGCACGCCGACGCCGTCCTCCAGTCGCAAATGACGGCGCAGCGTCGCGTCCTGGATGTCCCGACCGCGCACCCCGAGCCACGGCCGATCTTCGGCCCGCCCGGCGCCGTCGGTCGCTTCCTGGCTCGCTTCCCACAGTTTGCGGATCGCGCGTGCCGTCGGCAGGGCGCGCTCCATCGGCACCGCGAACGACACGCCCTGCGGCGGCGCGGTCATGCCGCGCGCCACATCCTGACGCAACGTCGTCAACAACATCGCGACGACGCGGCCGTCGGTGTCGGCGACCGGACCGCCCTGATCGCCTTCGTTGACGGGCATCGAGACTTGCAGCACGTGACGCCAGTCGTGCTCACCGATCTTCACTTCGCGATCGACGGCCGCGACGTAGCCGAGCGTCGCCGCCGGCCCGAGGTTGTACGGATTGCCGATCGACAGCAGTCCCGCACCCGCTTCGAGATCCAACGACGACGTGAACTCGGGCAGCTTCAGGTCGATCGGATCGATCTTCAGCACGCCGATGTTCGTCATCGTGTCGTAGCCGACGATGGTCGCGGCGGATGGGTTGCCCGTGTACGTGTCGACGCAGATCGTGTCGGCATGCACCAGCGGCTCGGCCACGGTGACGATGAACCCGCTGGAGTCGAACAGGATGCCCGACACGACTTCGACGGGAACCTCACCGCTCTCGGGGATGCGCGGATCCGCCGCCTCGGGTCGCCGCGCGACGCTGACTCGCACGTGAGCCGGCATCACGCGTTTGATCGCCTCGCGGGCCTCGAGCTTCGGCGCCTGCGAAGCCGCCGGCGCGACGACCGCGGTCGGCTCGTCGATCGTCCATTCGGCGGGTTGCAGCAAGTTCGCCTCGGGCGCCAACCACGACGCCGCGCAGACGATCAGGCCGTAGTGGGTGCACTCAAAAATCATCCGCCCTGCGCACGATCTTCCAGGGCTCGATCGGAGCCACCTTCACGACTTTCGGATCCCCGAATCGAACGTCCTTCGCGGGACGTTCGAGACGAGCCGGAGGTATGACGATCAAGCGCCCGTCGCCGAGTTGATCACTCTTCACTGGCGTCACCGTCAGGGGTTCCGCGCGCGACGACAGCGTCGTCCCCGGCGTCGGGGCGGCGAGCGGCGCCGCGCCGGATTGGAACAGCGTCAGACCGCCCCACGCACAACCGAGGAACACGGCGGCGAGCGGCAGCGCGAAGCGCAGGCGCTCGGGCCATGGCGACGGCAACGGCGCGACCGGGCCGGCTTCGCCCGCGTCCACGCGCGCCAGGATCGACGCGGCCAACGCGTCGAGCTCGGTCCGATCGGGATGCGGGCGCACCGTCTTCAGCGCGGCACGCGAGCGCCGGAATGCCGTGACTTCACGGAAGCAGCTCAAGCAGCCGGCGACGTGCTCGTCGAACGACGCTTGCGCGCGGACGTCGAGGTCCTTGCCGACGCCGAGCGCGAGCAGCTTGCGGGCTCGATCACATTTCATGATGGAACTCTCCGCGAGCGGCTCGGTTCTCGCGACGCTCCCACGCGTCCTTGAACATCTTGCGCGCGACGTGCAGGCGCCAGCGCACCGTGGCGTGCGAGCTGCTGACGATCCGCGCGATCTCCTTGCACGACAATCCGTTCAACTCGCGCAGCACCATCACGGTGCGGTATTTGTCCGGAAGACACTCGAGCACGGCGTGGACGTGATCGCGCGTCTCTCCGGCTTCGAGGCGGCGTCCAGGCGCCAGTTCGAGGCGCTCGTGCGACTCGGGCTCGGCGATGTCGTCGATCGCGACCGGCTTCAGCTTCTGGATGCGGCGCAGGCGATCGATCGCGAGGTTGACGACGATCCGATACAGCCACGTGTAGAAGTGCTGCGAGAAGTCGAAGCGCTCGAGCGCGCGATAGACGCGCAAGAACGCGTCTTGAACGACGTCCTTCGCCTCTTCGTCGTCGTTCAACAGGCTCGCGGCGACCGACCACGCGCGGCTGCTGTAGCGACCGACCAGCTCCGCGAACGCCGCGCGGTCTCCGCGCTGACAATCGCGGATGATCTCGCCGTCCGGGCGGCCCTCGTCCGCCGGCGCGGCGCTGGCGTTGTTCTTGCTGAAGCGGTGCGGCAGGACCAAGGCGGGCTCCAACGAACGGGGCGGCAGCGCGAAGCGGGTGCATCCGAGCGAGCGCCGACGCCAATACGCGCCAGCAGGATCGCTGTGAGGTCCAGTTTGCCCCACGGCGATGGTTCGCGGCGGCTTCAGGGCTCGCTTTTCGCGACGACCTCCGGCTTTCCTCCGCGCAGGCGCGCGCGCTTCACTTGCTGGGTCAGCTCGTCGCCGTTCCCGATCCAGCGGTAACGCTCGTAGCGTGCGTCGATGAGGCGATCCATCGGCATCGACTTCAAGTTCTTCAGGGCAGCCAAGATACGGTCGCGCAAGGACAACGCAGTCTTGAAGTGGTCGCGGTGCGCGCCGCCGAGCGGCTCGGGCACGACCTCGTCGACGAGGCCGAGCGCCATGAGGTCGCGCGACGTGATCTTGAGCGCGGTCGCGGCCTGCTCGGCCTTGTCGCCGTCCTTCCACAGGATCGCGGCGCAGCCCTCGGGCGAAATCACCGAGTAGTACGAGTACTCGAGCATCAACAGGCGGTCGCAAACGCCAATGCCCAGCGCGCCGCCCGAGCCACCCTCACCGATCACGACCGACACCACCGGGACCCGCAGGCGCGACATCTCGAGGATGTTCTTCGCGATCGCCGCGGCCTGGCCGCGCTCCTCGGCGCCGATGCCCGGATACGCGCCCGGCGTGTTGATCAGCGTGACCAGCGGCAAGCCGAACTTCTCGGCGAGCTTCATCTTCAACAGCGCTTTGCGGTAACCCTCGGGGTGCGCACAGCCCCAGTTCGCCGCCATGCGTTCTTCGGTCGTCTTGCCCTTGCGATGCGCGACCAGCATCACGCGCTCGTCGCCGATCCGCGCCAGCGCGGTCATGATCGCCCGATCGTCGCCGAATGCCCGGTCGCCGTGCAGTTCGATGACGTCGTCGAACATCAACTGCACGTAATCCGAGGTCAGCGGTCGGTTCGGATGGCGGGCGAGGCGCACCATCTGCCACGGCGTCAGGTTGGTGTAGATCTGGCGCAGCAGCTTCTCGCGCAGTTCCTTGAGCGGCCGGACTTCGGTCGTCAGGTCCATCTGCGATTGCTGCGCGAGCTGCTCGAGTTCGCGGATCTTGTTCTCGAGTTCGACGATCGGCTTCTCGAAGTCGAGGGAGGGTGTCGTCGGGACGTCGGGCTTCTTCGCGGCCATGAACTCGCGCCTCGGGCGGAAACGAGGGCGGGAAGGGTAGCAGTGAACCCACCGCGGAGATAGTCCGCCACGCGGCGGTGGGAGGATTCAACGTCGGAAGGGGAGGACGACGGTGTCCAACGCCGGCACGACCTGGGTCGTCGGATTCCCGGTCGTGCGCACCTCGAACTGCACGAACACGCGGCCCGAGCCCGCGTTCAACGGGTTGTCCTCGTCCACCATCGCTTCCGCGTCGAGCCACGGCGTCGCCGAGGGCGAGACTCCGTCCGTCGACGTCCGCAAGCGGACGGTCAGCGCGGTGCCCTCCGGCGACGGCGTCAGGGGCGGATCGAAGATCGGCGCCAGCCACGTGACGTCGCTGACGTCGTTCGGTTGGACGCGGATCCACGGCGTCCGCACCAGCGAGTCCTTCTTCACGTAATCGAAAACCATGAAATAGCGGGCGTTGTCACCGTAGTTGTGTTGGTCCGCGGCGAACACGCTGTTCAGTGTCGTGGCCAACGTGACGATCGACATGCCGCTGCCGACGAGCGCGCAGCCGGCCGGGGCCCCGGGGGGCACGACGTTGCCGGTCGCCGGATTGCGTGGGCAATCGCACACGAGAGACGGCGCAGCGGGGCTCGGTCCCGCGGCATTCCGGATCTTGTCGGGATCGAGCGGTGGACTCACTGCCGACGTCAATCCAGCGAAGCACGTGTTCTGGAATACGCACGAGCCGCAGCCCGCACCGATCGTGAACACGCGGAAGCGTGGGCGGGCCGACGTCAGCATTCCCACCGCGAAGGTGAACGCGTTGCCGACCGCCGTGGCGCCGGGGATGGATGCCCGCACGCGGTACTCGAGCAGCAACGAGTGCGAACCCGACGTCCCGCTGCCGTTCGGCGGAGTCAGCTCTTCGACGGCGCCGTTGTCGTACGGCAACAGATGATCGAACGGCACGTGCGGCAGCGGGTGATAGGGCCGCGAGGTACCTGCCGGAGTGAACACGTTCGTTTGATCGATCACGAACGGGGAGCCGATGAATGCGTCGGGGCCGGTCTCCGACCCGTAGAGGAGCTGTCGCTCGTACGGCAATCCGGTTTCGGTATTCGTCGCGTTGTAGTTCCCGGCCAGCACACCGGTCTCGGGGAAGCCGACGACGTTCGAGGTTCCCCCCATCACGTGATTCAGTCCGGTCTCGGGCTGCAGGGGAATCCCACCGCCCTGGGACGTGATCGGGATGTAGCGCGTGTGACCGCCGTGGACTTGGAAGTCGGGGATCGTCGTGTTGACGACGAAACCGCCAAACGGCGCGAAGTGGACTTGCCTCAAGTGCAGGATCGTCCCGGCCAGCGCAGCGCTGTCCGGCGAGCAATCCTCGGCGCGATAGACGTGCTGGAAGCGCGAACCGCCGAGCACCGCGAACCCTCCGATCGGAGTCGATGCACCGGACGAATTGGCGAGCGTTGGTCCTTGCGGCGAGGGATTGAAGTCGTCGTGGATCTTCTGGATGAAACCCACCGGAGCGCCAGCAAGGAAACCGTTCGTGTGCAGATCGAAGTCCGCGACGTTTTGGCCGAAGACGTTTCCCTCCGGCCCACAGCTGCTCGCAGAAATGTCGCGGAAGCTCACCGCGGCGGCGATCCCTGGGCCCGGCACGATTTGCGGAGTGCCGCGGAACCGTAGGACGACGGCTCCATGCCGTTCGAGACTCGGATCGGCGACGATTTCGAACGCACGCTCCAAGTCGGCGTACGGCGTCGAGGCGGACCACAGCGCTACCGGCACCGCGACGGCTCGCCCAGCGACGTCGGAGACGCCGCGAATCCCCTCATCGACGAAGTCGCCGTACTCGGCTTCACCGAGCGCTTGGAACAGCAGGTCGGGAGGTGGAACCACGCGGAGGTGCGCCAGCATCGGGCGCGCGAACGGACCGAATCCAACCCGCTCGAACGTCCCCGTCGCCGGACCGAATTGCAGCTCGCGGTCGGGGACGAACGTCAGCGTACGGCCGCCGTCCTCGGCGACGATCCGACCGAGTTCTTCCTGACCGAGCGGCGACGGCAGAACGTCTTCGGATACCCAGAACGACTCGTACGGCTGGAACGAAGCGACGTCCATCGGTTCCGAGAACCGCACGCGAATCATGCCCGTGGACGGGATCGCATTGCCGTGGACGATCGCGCCCGATGCGTCGCACAACTCGAAGAAGTTCGCGACGTCCATGTTCTCAACGAGTGCTGGATTGAGGGGGTCGAACGTCGTCGGATCCAGTGGATGCGAGGGATCCGGCTCCCAGAGTTCGATCCGCTCCAAGCGATAGTCCTCGCCGTCCGTCAACGGCATCGCGAGGGTCGAGGCGAGATGGAAGGTCGTCTGGAACGACCCGCCACCGATGTCCGTGGTCATGCTCGAGAGGATCAGCGCGGTCTCCGGCATCGGACCGTCCGGGCGTACGCGCAGGACGCCGTCCGCCCATTGCCCGCGACCCTGTTTGGCGACGTTCGAGAAGCCGACCACGGTGCGTAGCGTGAGCGACTGCGGGCCGTTCATGTCGCCGTTCACGCCCTGAAACGTGCCGTCGAAGCCGACCTTGCGCGTCAATCGCGGCGCGACGAGGTCCGGCAGGAACCCGTTGAATCGCACGAGATTCGGCCCCAACCCACCGCTGCCGATGAAGTCGAGCACGGCGTTGCCGGGGTTGAATCCGATCGCGCTACCGCCCGCGGCCGTCGAACCGAGCAGATCCGGCCGCGCTTGCAGCGATGCCCCGCCCTGCGCCATCAACGCTTGCAGGCCCACCGGATCCACGGTCAGCGCGGCGTGGCCGACGTTCGATGCGACACCGACGCCAGCGGCGTTCTTCAACACCGGCGACGCCGGCCAGCCCAGCGCGTCGCCGACGACCGGATCGAGCACCAGCACGTTGCCCTTGACGTGAGCTCGCGGCGACAGCGCGCTGCCTCCCACCGTGCATTGCACGGGCGAAGCGCTCGTCAGCCGACCGTCGATGTCGAGGGCAAGCGACGTGACGTCGATCGCCGCACTGAACACGAGCTCGAGCACCGCGTTGCGCGGCACGATCGGGGGCGTGAAGAACGGTCCGAGCCCGAACTCGAGACGCTCGACCGGATCGACCTGCGCGTACAGCGGCTTCACCGTGTCCACGAGCGGCAGACCGGTCAGAGGCTGCAGATCCACCGTCGTCAACGGCGACACGACCTGGATCGACGAGCCGTCCAGCGACGGCAAGCCCCGCCCGAACCGCACTTCCTCGAGCGTGAACGCGGCGCCGGCCGTAGGTCCTGTCCCGGGCTCGTGGACGATGCCCTTCGCTGGTTTGGCTCGCTTCACCTTCAGCACACCGGAGAAGGCCCCCGTGCTGCCGTTCGCGCCGACCAGTCGCAATGCGTACGCCCCGGTATACGGCAACGCGATCGACCCGAGCTTCAGCGAGCCCGCCGCCGCATTGGTGCTGAACCCACCCGCCACTGCGATCGACGCGCCGAACGGGCCCTCCAGTTCGAGCACCGTGGGTTGGGTCTTGAGCGTTCCTGACTTCGCACCGCCGAACTTCGCCGTCACGGTGCTGTCGTGTCGCGCGACGAACGCGACGTCGACGATGGCGCCCGGCATCGAGAACGCGCCCGTCACGACGAATTTCGACTTGGGAATCCCCTTCACCGCGACGCGGTAACCGCCGACTCCGGCAGTCGCGGCGCCAACACGCACGATGTAGGTGCCGGAGAACGGAGCGATGAAGTCGCGCAGCGTCGCGCGCTTGCTCGTCAGCTTCAGCGCGGAACCGAGATCGAACGGGGTCAGAGTCGCGGCGTCGAGCAGTTCCAGCGTCGGCGACAGCTTCGACCCCGACGTGCGCTTCACGGTGATCGTGAGTCGCGAGCCCTCGACCTCCTCGAACCCCACGGTGTCCGTGTCGGACGCGTCGGCGATCACGCCTTGGAAGCGTTGACCGAGCGCGATCGTCGCGTCCTGGCCCCGCGTCGGCGCGGCCATCCCACAAACCAGCGCCAGC
Source organism: Planctomycetota bacterium (assembly GCA_052034255.1). GTDB lineage: Bacteria > Planctomycetota > B15-G4 > B15-G4 > JADJEK01 > JADJEK01. The sequence goes on from JBPOIU010000248.1 coordinate 29,651, forward strand.
GCAAGCAGCCACGACGTCCGCCTTCGCGTCATGTCCCGACTCCCTTTCCATGGGCGTTCCATGGGCGTTCCACCGGCCGTGACGGCGCACCCCGACCCGACAGGATGAGTGTTCCGTCGCCGCAACCCCGCCGCCCGCCGCCCGATCCGGCATCGGCCACCGCGCGCCGCACTACACCCCGGCGCGCGCGAGGCAACAACACGGCCGTGCGAACACCTCGGGAGCCGACGCGCGAGGTGCTTCCGTGACCGTCGCGCCATCTCTACCCTCCCCCCATGCCTTCGCCCTCATCCGCCGTGTTCCGTATCGAAGTCCAGGTCAAGCCCGAGTTCTCCGACTCGCGCGGCAATTCGGCGCTCGCCGAGTTGCGTGCTCTCGGGCTCGCCGGTCTGTCCAAAGTCCGCAGCGTGCGCGGCTTTGCGCTGGCGCTGCCCGGCGGCAAGGCCGCCGCCGAACGCATCGCGAACGAAGCGCTCGCGGATGCCGTCGTCGACCACGCGACGGTGCTCGAAGGAGACGCGCGGCCACAGGCCCCGGCCGGCTTCGCGCATCGCATCGACATCGTCAAGCGCAAGGGCGTCATGGACCCGGCGGCGGACGGCGTGCTGCGCGCGATCACGGCGCTCGGCGAGCCTGTCGACGGAGTCCGCACCTACACCGCGTACCTCGTCGCGGGCACGGTCTCGGCCGACAAGCTGAACGACGGCGCGACGCGCGCGCTCGGCAACGCAGCGATCGAAGACATCGCGGTCGATGCTCCGCACGTGATCGATCCGACGACGACCGGCCACGGCGGCGCGTTCACGCGCGTCGACGTGCCATTGCCCGCGGACGACGCGCAACTGCTCGACGTCAGCAAGCGCGGCGGACTCTCCCTGTCGCTGGTCGAGATGCAGGCGATCCGCAAGCACTTCGCGGAGCTCGGCCGCGCTCCGACCGACGTCGAACTCGAGACGATCGCGCAGACGTGGTCCGAGCACTGCAAGCACAAGACGCTCGCGGGCGCCGTGAACTGCGACGGGCGGCGCTACGACAACTTGCTGAAGGAGACGATCTTCAAGGCCACGAAGGACCTCGCGCGGCCGTGGTGCATCTCGGTGTTCAAGGACAACGCCGGCGTCATCGCGTTCGACGATCGTCATCACGTGACCTTCAAAGTCGAGACGCACAACCATCCGTCCGCGATCGAGCCGTACGGCGGCGCGGGCACCGGCATCGGCGGCGTGCTGCGCGACACGATGGGCACCGGCCTCGGCGCGAAGCCGATCGTGTCCACCGACGTGTTCTGCTTCGGACCGCCCGATCTGCCCGCGAGCGACGTCCCCGCCGGCGCGCTGCATCCGCGTCGCGTATTGAAGGGCGTCGTCGCCGGCGTGCGCGATTACGGCAATCGCATGGGCATCCCGACCGCGAACGGCGCGCTCGTGTTCGATCGGCGCTTCATCGGCAATCCGCTGGTGTTCTGCGGCAGCGTCGGCTTGCTGCCCGCGGACAAGGTCGAGAAGGCCGCGCGCGCCGGCGATCGCATCGTCGTCGTCGGCGGCCGCACGGGGCGCGACGGCATCCACGGCGCGACGTTCAGCTCGCGCGAACTGCATCACGAATCCGAGACGCTCGACTCCGGCGCGGTCCAGATCGGCAACGCGATCCAGGAGAAGAAGGTGCTGGACGCGCAACTCCAAGCGCGCGACCTCGGGCTCTACACCTGCGTCACGGACTGCGGCGCCGGCGGTTTGTCGTCCGCGGTCGGTGAAATGGCCGAAGGACTCGGCGCCGTCGTCGAACTCGAACGCGTGCCGCTGAAGTACGACGGACTCACGTACGCCGAGATCTGGATCAGCGAAGCCCAGGAGCGCATGGTGCTGTCGGTGGCGCCGCAGCACGAAGCGGCGCTGCTCGAGCTGTTCCGACGCGAGGACGTCGAAGCCACGGTGATCGGCACGTTCACGACGTCGGGCCGACTCGAGCTGCGCTATCGCGGCGTCGAAGTCGGCAACCTCGATCTCGAGTTCCTGCATCACGGCGTGCCGCGCGTGGTGCGCACCGCGACCGTGAAGCCCGGCGGCGAGCCCGAGCCCACGCTCGCGGACGAAGTCGATTTGAACTCCACGCTCGAACGCTTGTTCGCGCAGCCCGACATCGCCAGCAAGGAATGGGTCGTCCACCAGTACGACCACGAAGTGCAAGCCGGCAGCGTGATCAAGCCGTTCGTCGGCCCGGGTCAGAAGACTCCGTCCGACGCGGCCGTGGTGCGCCCGAAGCTCGATTCGTTCCGCGGCATCGCGATCGGCAACGGCATCTGCCCGCGCGTCGGCGACATCGACGCGTACGCAATGGGCTTGCTCGCGATCGACGAAGCGATCCGCAACGTGCTCGCGGTCGGCGCGCGCTTCGACGAATGCGCGCTGCTCGACAACTTCTGCTCCGCGAGCTGCGAGCGCCCCGAAGTCCTCGGCGCGGTCGTCCGTGTGGCCGAAGCGTGCCGCGACGCCGCGCTCGCGTGGAAGACGCCGTTCATCTCGGGCAAGGACTCGTTGAACAACGAGTTCCGCACGCAGAGCGGCACGGTGCAGATCCCGACGACGATCCTGATCTCGTCGATCGCGCTGGTCGTCGACGTGCGGCACGCGTTGTCGTCGGACTTCAAGCGCGCGGGCAACGCGATCGTGTTGCTCGGGCTGACGCGGCCGGAGCTCGGCGGCTCGGCGTATTACGCGATGCACGGGCGACTCGGCCGTTGCCCGCCGCGCGTCGATCTCGTGCGCGCGAAGGCCGTGTTCACGGCGCTGGCGAAGCTGACGTCGGAACGACTCGTGACGTCGTGCCACGACTTGTCCGATGGCGGGCTCGCTGTGGCGCTCGCGGAGATGGCGTTCTCGCGCGGGCTCGGCGTCGACGTCGATCTGGCGAAGGTGCCCGCGGCCGACGGTGAGGAACATGCGCCCTCGATCGAACGCGACGACGTGCTGTTGTTCTCGGAATCGCCGACGCGCTTCGTGCTCGAAGTCGAGCCGGGGCGGTTGCAAGACGTGTTGCGCATCCTCGCCGACGTGCCGCATGCCGTGATCGGAACGGTCACGGACGACGGTCGCGTGCGCGCGCGCAGTTTGGCCGGAGCGCGCGTGCTCGACGCGGACGTCGCGCATCTGGCGCACGTGTTCCATCACTCACTCGATCTCGGCTCCGCGATGGCGCAGGACGCGCCGCGCGGACACGACAAGGACTCGCGATGAAGCCCAGGATTCTCGTGCTGCGCGCAGCCGGCACCAATTGCGACGTCGAGACCGCGTTCGCGTTCGAGCGCTACGGCGCGCAGGCGACCGCGATGCACGTGAACCGCCTGACCGAGAAGCCGGAGCTGCTCGCCGAGTTCGACGGCTTGGCGTTGCCCGGCGGCTTCTCGTACGGCGACGACATCGCGGCCGGCAAGGTGCTCGCGATCGAGTTGCTCGCGCGCCTGCGGGATCCGCTGCTGGCGCTCGTCGATCGCGGCGGGATCGTGCTCGGGATCTGCAACGGCTTCCAGACGCTCGTGAAGACGGGCTTGCTGCCGGGGATCTCGGCGCGCATCGGAGTGCAGGACGCGACGCTCGCCGACAACGACTCGTGCCGCTACGAAGACCGTTGGGTGACGATGGAGTCGGTGTCGCCGCGCAGCGTGTTCATCCAGCCCGGGCAGCGGCTGCACGTGCCGCTCGCGCACGGCGAGGGGAAGTTCGTCGCGAAGGACGCGGCGACGCACAAGAAGATCGTCGACGGCGGCTTCGTCGCGTTCCGCTACGTGACCGAGGACGGCGGCGTGGCGAGCTATCCGGACAACCCGAACGGTAGCGTCGACGGCGTCGCCGGGCTCGTCGACGCGACGGGACGCGTGATGGGCTTGATGCCGCATCCGGAGCGCGCGATGTTCGCCGTGCACTCGCCGAGCTGGACCGGGGGCGCGCTGCGCGACGACGACGAAGGCGCGGGCGCGGTGATCTTCAAGAACGCAGTCCGGGCGCTGCGCTAGCTGGCGCCCGCTCGGGCGCCTCGCGAGGAAGGGGGCCGAAGGCCCCCTTCGACCCCCTCGTGGGGGGCCCGCGCGGGGGGGGCGCCCCCGAAGGGGGCCCCCACACACCCCGCCGCCCCCGGGGGGCGACC
>JBPOIU010000229.1:0-10957 GCA_052034255.1 Planctomycetota bacterium
CCTCACCGACTCTTTCCATTGAGTCGCCTCGGCCATCCTCCTCGCGCTCGCCGTTCTCGCTCGTTCCGCCGCTCGCGGAGGATTCTTTCACGGCCTCTGAGCGGGCGCGCGGCGCCGCTCCGAGTACGCAACTCCATGACGCACGGCATTGCGCCGCGCGATCGCGACGCCATCATTCCGCCGCGTGTCATTCGCGCGTCACGGAGGATCGACGATGGGCGGCAAGCAAGGCTCGGCGGGCAACGTCATTGCGGCGCTGTGCTCGTTCTTCATTCCCGGACTGGGCCAACTGGTCCAGGGTCGCATTCTGCGAGCGTTACTGTTCTTCGTGTTCTGCGGCACGGGCTACGCGCTCGCGTTCCTCGTGTTCCCGTGGATCATCGCCGCGATCATCCACTTGTGGGCGATCATCGACGCCGCCACGTACAAGAGTTGACCGCGCCCGCCCTCTGCACGCTCACGGGCAAATCGGGATCATCAAGCCCGCGGAATGCGCGATCCCGGCTTGCGCTTGCGCGTCCACGATCAGCGCTTGGGCGTACGCCACGAGACCGATCAACGCGGGATCATCGGGGATCGGTGCCGGGAGCGCGACGCCGCCGGCTCCGGGAACGCCGATCGCCCCGCTCGCGGTGAACGGCACGACGAAGAACGGCAAGCTCGCGTCGATCAGGAACGAACCCCAAGGCGTCGCGACGTGCGCGGAACCCGCTCCGACGACCAATCCGCCCACGGCCCCGCCCCGCACCCCGGCGACCGCCAACGCGAAGGCGTCATTGCCGAAGTACGCCGGACCGTTCACGGCGCTCAACGAGGGTGCGAACCCGCCCGCGCCGACGCTGGCCGTGCCATAGGCGGTCGGTGGCGTTCCGCACGGACCGTGAATCGTCACCTCGATGCAGCACGAGTACGCCTGCTGTTGGTCATCGCTGAGGAGGCTCGTGAAGCCGTACCGACCCGGCGGCACCTGCTCGCCGAAGATGAAGTCGGTCTGATCCCAGACGACGCTGGCGCTCGCGCCGGGAGCGAGCGGCGTGGGCAGGTCGATGATCCACGGGCTCCAGATCCAAGTCCCGCCGCAGCCCCCGGCGAACGCTCCGCCGATCGGCGCTCCCAGCGTGTGCCACAACAGGACTCCCGTGTTGTTCGTCACGGTGACCGTGATGACCTCTCCCAGCATCGGCGCGGCCGGCGACACCGTGAGGTCGAGGCCGGGCGAACACGGGCTCTGGGCCAACGCGGAACTCACGAACCCCATGCTCACCAAAGCACTCACGACGAAGGAACGCATCGGCAGGACTCCCGAACGCTGCGCGGCGACCTCTTGTACAACGCCACTCACATGCCAATGTTGGTGCCGGTCCACAACTTCATCGGAGTCCACCGATGGCTCGCTCGCCGCTCCTGATCGCATCTCTCGCGTGGGTCCTCGGTTGTGCGCCGACGCCGGTCGCCTCGAGCGCGGGCGACACACTCGCGATCCAGGCGGTGTACGACTCGATCGCGGCGGGCATCGAGGCGTGCGACATCGATCGAGTGTCGGCGCATTCGGCGCCGGACGCACAGGTCGAGTACGCCGACGGGCGACGACTCGACCTGCGCGATTGGAAAGAGTCCGCGCGCGCGAAATGGGCGAACTTCAAGTCCGCCGAGTCGGCGTTCGCGGTCACGTCGGTGCAGCCGAACGAGGCCGGCGCCGTGGTGACGTATCTCGAGACGGACTCGATGGTGGTCGTCGATCCGGCGACCTCGCAGCAACACCACGTCGAGGATCAAGGCGAATGGTGCGCGCAGCTGCTGCGCACGGACGGCGGCTGGAGGCTGTACCGCTCGGTGGAGCAAGGGCGACGCGTGAAGCTCGACGGGAAACTCGTGGACGAGACCCAGCGCAAGCCCTGACGCGGTCGCGGAGTTCCAACCAACCGCGACGCGCGACGTATCGACGGGACATCGAACCCGTCGGAGTCGTGCGATGACCTTCCTTGGAATCGGCTGCGCGTGTCTCGCCTCGTTCCTCTTGCAACAGCCCGGCATCCCGCCGGCCTCGGCCGCGTTCCACGTCGACGAGCTCGAAGCCCGACTCGTCGACCCGTCGGCGTACGTGTCGTTCCTGGACGTTCCGACGCTTCGTGCCGGCATCTACCGACTCGAGCGCGGAGCGACCGACGAGCAGACCCCGCATTCGCGGGACGAGATCTACCACGTGTTGTCGGGCAAGGCCGTCCTCGACGTCGCGGGCACGCGCTACGAGGCCACGCCGGGCGCGATCCTGTTCGTCGCCGCGCAGACCGAGCACCACTTCGTCGACATCGAAGAGACGTTGACGACGCTCGTGTTCTTCGCGGACCAAGTTCCGACCACCGGCGGAATGATCCGCGGACCGACGCCGCTGAAGCAGACGCCGTATCCGGAAACCAGTCCGCGGGGCTCCACGCGCATCTTCTATTGGTTCACCGGTTCGGCCGGGCAGGTCGCGATCGATCACGGTTTGCCGCGCTGGCAGCCCGCGTACGCGCGCTTCTTCAACGCGCCGGGCGCTCCGCGCTGGCGGTTCGGTCAGGACTTCTGGACGCGCCTCGACACCAACATCGAGTTGACGATGGGCGGTGTGAAGGTCCCCGCGGGCGAGTACTACCTCGTCCTCGAACATGACGCGACTGCTGGATTGCGCATCATCGCGCTGGATCCGGCGCCGATCCGCAAAGCGAAACTCGATGCGTACCAGGCGCCCCAAACCACGGGTGGGATCGCGATTCCGTTGCGCCGCGACGAAGACGTGGAGACGTTCGCCGAGCGATTGGCGCTGCGGCTCGACGTCGTCGATCGTGAGCGAGGGACCGCGACGTTGACGATCGACTTCGGCCCGGCGCGCTTCGTCACCGACGTGGTCTTGCATCCCTCGACGTGATCGCCGCACGCAGAGTCCACGCGAACGCCGTTCGCATCACGGTCTGCGCACCAGCAGCGCGAGGCCGCCGACGACCGACAACAGCGCTCCACCGACGATCAAGAAGATCGACTTGTCGCTCGGTGAGCCTTGGACGACTTCGGACACGGCGGATGCCGGCGAGTCCTTCGCGTCCAATCCCCACACCAGGAGGATGACGCCGACGATCAGGATTCCGAGCGCGAACGGTTTGGACATGGGTCACCTACGACGCGAGACGGCGTCACCACGAGGTCGCGGAACGCACGCTCGGCGAAAACGCGAACGCGTGAGTGCGCGGTCGCGGGATGAAGGGTTCGACCATGCGCGTCGGCGGGACGACGGGTGCCGGCGATGGATCGGGAAAGGGAGACGGCATCGGATTCGGAGTGGTGGGAATCGTCGGCGGCGTTGGCGGCGTCTCGATGGGACGCGTGGGCGGAGCTTCCTTCGGTTGCTCGGGGACGTTCGGTTGTCCGGAGGCGCGCGCTCGTCGATGGTCTTGGCGTCGCTCGTTCATCGCTCGATCCTCCGCAAGCAAAGTTGTGGAAACGCGCCTTCGTGATGCGACGCAGCGCGTGCAGGAATCGCGCGCGTCATTCCACGCCGTTCATCAGTGCCTGTTGAACGGGGCGGTGACTGTCGTCGCCTCGGACACCTGGTGCGGGATCGACTCCGTCCGAGAATCGTCGCTGTACGCGACGACTCTCGGCCGTAGTCGATCAATGCCCGCTGCCGTGGACGGGCGGGAAGGGAGTCGATCTGGTTCGTGGAGTGCGCGGGAAGCGGATCATGCCGGCACATGGCGCAACGAGCGTGCCAGCGTCACGGCTGGCTGAACTGCGTTCATTCGCACGAACAGGGCATCGCGCGCGAACCAAGGCCGCTGTGTCGTCGTCGGACCTCGCGCGTGGCGTCGGCGCTCACACGAACGACGTCCTCGCGTGAAGAATCTACAAGCTGCCAAGCAGTCGAACTGCCGCGCCAGCCACGGGCCGAAGCCCCTCGCGATCGCGATCGACGAAACGACGCGCTGAGACGACGCTTATGCCAAATCGATGGGTCGGCGACCTCGGTCCGCGGGTTCGGCACAGGGATCGCTGGCTCGTTGATCGCATCGAGCGGACAGCGCTCGACGCTGTGCGCCGCTCGGGATCACCAAGAGATCGTTCGAGCAAGCTGGTGGCGACTTCGAATCGTCGACACGAGTGCGCAAATCGCCGAGACAAGAGGTTCACGACGCCGATCAGCACCACGGATGCGGACACCCCCCCTGGCGAGGCCAATCCACCTCGCTGTTCCCAGCCCGTCCCGCATTCGAGCCAAGCCCATCGGACGTCGTGAACCTCAATTTCGCGGCCTCGCGCGACGCAGCCACACACCCCGCAATGAACGAATCGCGCCGGTTCCCGAGCGGATCACTGCTCCGGGAGCCGTTCGCTTTGCATCGCGACTCGGAGCCATGAAAAGAACGCGCGGGACGCGTTCGTCGAACGCGTCCCGCGCGACGGATGTCGGCCCAGTGAGCGGTTCATGCTCGCGGCGGACGTCCGAAACTCTTTCAGGTCGTCTTCGACGAGCCCGTCGAACCTCGTGACGATTCGCTCGAGCCGAGCGCACCGCGCTTCTCCGCGCCCGACGACAAGGACGACGACGTCGTCGAGGCCGATCCGCTCGTGGTCGAGTCCTCGCGCTTCACACGCAGGTTGTTCTGCACGTGGATCACGCCCGAGACCCGCTCGATGGCGTCTTCGGCGTGACGCTTGTCCTCGCGGCGAGCGACCGTGCCGGACAGCGTGACTTCACCGCCCTTCACCGAAACCTCGATCATCGATGCATCGATGTTCGGATCCTCGGTCAGGCAATCATTGACGTCCTCTTCGATGCGCGTGTCGGACCGCGTGTAGCCCTTCGGCCCCTTGCCGCGGTAGCCCTGCATCTCGCGCGACCCGCCGTAGCGCGACTCGCCGAACGCTTCGCGCGCACGGCTACCGCTGTCCGCGCCGACGCCGTGCCACTCGCGAGCGCCCTGCTCCATCCACGGACGCTCGCGCGCCGACTGCGGCCAAGCGCCGTAGCTCGGGTTGGAGCCGTAGCTCGCGGCGCTGCCGCCGAAGCTCGATCCATAGCTGCCCGTGGGACTGCCGAAGCTCGAGCCGAAGCCGCCGCTGGTGCGGTAGCCGCCGCGACCGGAGTCGCTGCCGTAGCCCGGACCTTCGTCCCGGCGGTACGGCGAGCTCGAGCCGTGCGTCCACGACTCGGCGCGATCGCCCTCGTTCGATTGCCACGAATCCCGCTCCAGACGCCCGTAGCGGCTGCCCGGATGGAACTCGTAGGAACCCGGATGCGAACGCTCCGCGTCGCGACCGCGATCCGCGTCCGAGCGATAGGTCTCGGAACGACCCGCGTTGCCGTAGCCGCTCCAACCCGCCTCGCTGCCACCCGCGTTGCCGTACCCGCGCGGATCGATGGGCTCGGCGTCACGACGCCGGCCGCGAACGTCGCGGTCGTACTCGCGACCGCTCATCGTCGGACCACCGTCGTCCTCGAAGCGCTGCAGGTCCTCGAGGTCCCGCCGACGATCGGTCATGTATCCACGCGTGTCGCGGCGATCGGTGTCGCGGTATGCGCCCTGGCTCGTGTCGCGCGAATAGCTGTTTCTCGTGTCACGGTCGTAGCCAACCATGGAAGTGCCTTTCGAAACGCGCAGGGGATCCCGCGCGAAAGTTCTGCCTCGAAACATGGAGTCGGAGGCCAATTGCCGATGACGTTCGATCGCAACCGTTGTGCCCGTCCTCGGCGACGCGCCCCGTCGCGCGAGGTGCGCGCACAACTCCGTGCGTGCACGAGAGCGACCGAGTTCTCTCGGCGTCGATCGCGTCGTCAGGCGTTCACGATCCCCGCAAGAGGCGCTGCGTTTTGCAGAATCGGGGGACGCCGAAATACGAACGTGCGCTCCGTTGCACCACGCCCTGTCGGCCAGACCGACGGCGCGCCTCGGGCAAGCGGAAGCAAGTATCGATGCATGCGACGGCCTCGGCAGTGCGGCGTGCGCGACGCCACGTGACGTTCGCGATCGGTGATGTCGTCGTCGGCCCGCGAGGCCGAGGCACGACGATTGCGCCGGCTTCCAAGCACTGGAACCAACTCGCAACGACAACGACCGCCGCTTGCGGAACAGGGAATCGAGCACACGCCGCGTCACCGGCCCATGACGACGATCGTCATGCGGGTGCGCAGAAGAGTGAACGACCTTCGTTCCGCGGGCTCCGAAGGAGACTCCGATGATGCTCACCCGAGTTCTGCATGCCCCACTCATCCTCGCCGCTGGCGGGATCCTGTCGCTATGGGTCGTGCAAGACCCCGCACAACCCAATCCGCACACGACCAAACCCCCGGCACAACCGCAGAACCAAGATCCGCAAGTCAGCGACGTCGCGGAGCGCTCGGACCGCGTGCTCGCGGCGTGGCTGATCGTGGAGAACAACAACGAAGTCGCGCTGTCGAAGGTCGCGCTCGAACGCTCGAAGAACGAAGAGGTGAAGCAGTTCGCGCAGAAGATGATCGACGACCACACGGCATTCGCCCAGCGACTACGCGAGTTCGCGCCGGGCATCGGCGAACTCGACTCGATGGACGACCGGACGAAGACGACGACGCCGCCGCCGGCGGGATCGACGACCGAACCAACGCCGACGAAGCCGCGGGAAGACGGGACGCGGCGACCGCTCCGAGACGACGACACCCGTCCCGTCCACGGCGGGGGACTCGATCACATCGAGCTGATCCGTGATCTCGGGCGCAAGTGCCTGGAGTCCTCGAAGCTCGAACTCAATCCGAAGCAGGACGCGGAGTTCGACCAGTGCTTCGTGGGCATGCAGCTGATGGCGCATCAGCAGGCCGCGGACATGCTGGAGGTGTTCCAGCGCTATGCGTCGCCGAATCTGCGCCAGACGCTGGATGCGGGTCTGCAGACCGTTCGCGCGCACAAGGACCAAGCGAAGAAGTTGATGGAGTCGGTGGCGTCGAAGCGCATCGGCGATCCGCGGAACAAGACCGACGGGACGTCCGATCACCCGATGGACCACTGATTCCACCAAGGAACGCACGCGAACGCCCTCGCGTGCGACCGGAGTCGAGTAGCCCGGTGGCGATCGGACCGATCGTCACCGGGCTGCTGCGTTCCGCGGTGTGACAAGCGGATGAGTCCAGAGCTCCGTAACTCAACCCTTCACGCACACGACCTGCTTCAGCGTGTGGACCACGTCGACGAGGTCCTTCTGCGCGGCCATCACGCGATCGATGTCCTTGTACGCGGCCGGCGTCTCGTCGAGCACGCCCGCGTCCTTGCGGCACTCGACGCCGCGCGTCGCGACCTCGTGATCCTGCAGCGAGAACAGCTTCTTCGCCTGGGTCCGTGAGTGCACGCGACCCGCGCCGTGCGAACACGACTCGAAGCTCTCTGCGTTGCCCTTGCCGCGCACGATGTAGGTCCGCGCCCCCATCGAGCCGGGGATGATCCCGAGCTCGCCGAGCCCCGCGCGCACCGCGCCCTTGCGCGTGATGAGCACTTCGGTGCCGAAGTGGCGTTCCTTCTGCACGTAGTTGTGGTGGCAGTTCACGGCTTCGTCGGTCAACCCGAAGGCCGGCAGCGAGCCCGAGCGCGTCAGCGCCTGCACCACGTTCTCCATCATCAAGCGACGATTCGCTCGCGCGTAGTCCTGCGCCCACGACACGGCTTCGACGTAGTCGTCGAAGTGCTTCGTGCCCTCCTCGAAGTACGCGAGGTCGTGGTCGGGCAGCGTTCCGAGCTGCTTTCCAAGGTCCTTCTTCGCGAGCTCGATGAAGTGCGTGCCGATGCGATTGCCGACGCCGCGCGAGCCGGAGTGCAGCACGATCCACACGCGCTGCTCCTCGTCGAGGCACATCTCGATGAAGTGATTGCCGCTGCCGAGCGTCGCGAGTTGTCCCGCGTGTCGACCGCGATCGAGCTTCGGGTGCTTCGCGAGGATCGCGTCGTAGCGGGGCTCGAGCTCTTTCCAAACGCGCGCCACCCCCGTCGGCACCTCGTTCGACCACGCGCCCTTGTCGTTGCGTCCACCGCGATCGGTGCGACCGTGCGGCACGGCGTGCTCAATGACGGAGCGGATCTCCTTCAGCGAATCCGGCAGTTGGGACGCGACGAGACTCGTCCGCACCGCGGCCATGCCGCAGCCGATGTCGACGCCGACGGCCGCGGGAATGATCGCCTTCACGGTGGGGATCACCGAGCCCACCGTGGCGCCGATGCCGACGTGGACGTCGGGCATCGCCGCCACCCAGCGGAACACGAAGGGCATCGACGCCGCGTTCACGAGCTGGCGGATGGCCGCATCGTCGGCTTCGACGCCGTGGATCCAGGCCTTCACGGGGACGTGCGACGTTTCGATGCGGACGTAGTTCATGGGGTCACCGTAGCTCTTCTCTGTGGACCTCGGGGCATCGCGGGGTCGTGGACTTCGCTCTACGATCCCCGCCGCGCCTCTTTCTCCTCACATCGAGAGCACGATGCCGATCAGCCCAGATCACGCAGCGCACATCGGACGGGTCGAAGTCGCGTACGTGTTGACCGGACCGGAACTCGATCCGGATGCCGTCAGTCGCACGCTCGGCCTCGCGGCGGACTTCGCTGTGCATGTCGGCGACGCAAGGATCACTGGCGCGGGCTGTGTACTCGGCGTCGAGCGTGAAGGTGTGTGGCGGCTCGAATCACGACAACGAGTGCAAGGCGATGCGCTCACGCGGAAGGACATCGACGTTCACGTGCGTGCGCTGCTCGCGATCCTGCGACCTCATGTCGCCACGCTGCGCGCGCTCGCCGAGCGGGGCGAGGCGGCGTTCGACGTGCTGTGGGAATCGTCGTACCTCCACGCCGGAACGGGACCTGTGCTTGCGGCCGACTGCATCGAAGGCATCGCGCGCCTCGGCGCGTCGCTGGGCTTCGACATCGTCGCGATCGACGACGCTTCGCCCTGAACGAGGCCGCCCCGACGCTGTTCCTGATCATCGAGCACTTCCGCAACGGCGATCCAGCTCCCGTCGACGCGCGTCGTGGACCGAGTCGCTGACTCCGAAGTCTCCTCCGTCACGGATCGACGACGAGGACGCGCTCCTGGTCGGCGTCGATCCCGACGCCACCGAGCGCATGGTCCCAACCCAACGACACGACGCGACAGCGCGACGTACCGATGACCTCGATCGAGAAGCGCGGGCCGACGTCGTCGACGAGGACCTCGTTCATGAAGGAGTCGAAGCGCCGGAGTTCGTCGAAGGAATCGCGGAGCGTCCGTGAGCGCAGGACGATTGCCTCGCACGTGATCGATGAAGTGCGTCATTCCTCGATCGTCGGAACAGACGAGCCAACCGTCGACGAGCGCGACCGAGACCTCCGAGCGCGGAGCGCGCGCAACGTCGACGCCGAACCACGAGTACGTGTCCCATGTTTCGATGACGCCGAGCTTGCGCACTTCCCGCAGTGCGTCGGTGGCTTCATCGATGCGTGCGCACACGACGAGCACAGGCAGTGGCGCAGAGCGATCCGCGAACCCGAACGCGATCAGCGGCGGTCGCGCCCGTTCGAGGAGATCGGCCCAGGCGGGATAGCGCCGCGCGAATCCAGCGACGTCCTCGGTCAGCGCGTCCCCGATCGGCTTGATCCGATGAGGAATCATGTCGGCATCCGCGGGTCGCCACGGCAAGTTGCAGAGCAGTTCGAGCCAGCGTGAGCGCTTCATCTCCTCCGAAGCCGACGCGAGCACGGACTCTCGATCCCAATGGACCGTCTGCATCCAAAGCGCATGCCGCGGCACGATCCGCAGCACGTCTCGATCGAACTCGTAGGGCGGCGGCAGGCGGTCGGGCTCGATCCAGGTCGTCGTCGCGATCGTGGGTGGGGTGTCGCTTGTGATCTCGAGCGTCCAAGCGAACGCGCGCCCGAGCCGCTGGGCGACGAGAGCGCGGAACGCGCCGAGGTCGTCGACCGGGCCTGATGGAGGATAACTGGCGCGTGTGGTGCTCGCTCCCGCGCCAGGAGGGATGCCCCGCTCACTTCATCGCGCGCACGAACTCGTCGAGCTCCTTCAACTTGCCCGCCGAGAAGCCGCGGTCGTGGAACCAAACGACGACGCCCTGAGCGTCGAGCAGCACGATCCGGCCATTCGAGGTCGGTGCGCGTCCGAGCAGATCCGCGATGGGCTCGGCGTCGTCGTACACGGTGACGACGGCGCCCCAATCCTCACTCGGGATCCCCCCTCTCATCCCTTCGTCGATCATCCCGGCGAACATCCCGGGCACGAGACCTTCGATCGTCGGCACCTCGCGGACGGCGACGGGGGTGCCGGCCTGCAGCAGTCCGAACAACCAACGGTCCAGATCGAACTGTGCGTTCTGCACGAAGCCGACGAGAAGGAGCACGGGCTTGCCAGCGAAGTCACGGGGCAAGGCAACCGTCTCGCCAGCCAGTGAAGTCCCGACGACAGCAGGGAACGAGCGCCCGATCGGCGAAGGAGTGGGCTCGACGGGAGCCGAACTACAACCAGCCAAGGCCAACGACAACGCGACGAGAGACCAACGCATGACCACCTCGGAATGCGAAGAACGTCAACACCAACGACTCAGCACCGAACGTGCCGGCCATCCCGTCGGATGCAAGCGAGCGAAGGGAACGTAGGTCAGGCCAGAAGGCGAGCGAAGCGAACCGCGGGACGTGAACGTGAACGGGACTCTGGAAAACGCAGACGGCGGCGCGGTTGCCGGAGGCAACGGGGGCAAGGGCGGGACGGCGGAAGGCCGCATCCGGACAAAGGAGCCGCCGGCAACCCTGTCCGGCCACCGACCTAACCCCATTCCTCACCACGACATCCACCGGGGGACAGATCAGGGACAGACCCGCCTCCGTCCCCGTCGTTTCGGGTCGCACCGAGAACCGTCGCCCTCTCCTCGGTTTCAGGCCGCACGCTCGCGGTTCAAAACCACTCCGTCGCCAAGGGACGT
>JBPOIU010000046.1:0-30383 GCA_052034255.1 Planctomycetota bacterium
CAGTGGGAACAGTGGAAACAAGGAAAGCAGGGAACGGCAGAAGCAATCCCAATCGCATTCGAGCCGCGCGCGCGGCCTCACCTGCTTCCACTGCTTCCCCTGCTTCCACTGCTCACTGCATCCCTCGTCACCTGCCTCCCGCCCGAGCTCGTCGGACGACCGACACGGGGAGGCAGGGGACAAGGGGTGCAGTGAGCAGTGGGAACAGTGGAAACAGGGAAAGCAGGGAGAGCAGGGAACGGCAGAAGCAATCCCAATCGCATTCGAGCCGCGAGCGCGGCCTCACCTGCTTCCACTGCTTCACCTGCTTCACCTGCTTCCACTGCTCACTGCATCCCTCGTCACCTGCCTCCCGCTTGAGCTCGTCCGACGAACGAAACAGGGAGGCAGGGGACAAGGGGTGCAGGTAGCGGTGGAAACAGTGGGAACAGGGAAAGCAGGGAAAGCAGGGAACGGCAGAAGCAATCCCAATCGGATTCGAGCCGCGAGCGCGGCCTCACCTGCTTCCACTGCTTCACCTGCTTCACCTGCTTCACCTGCTTCACCTGCTTCCACTGCTTCCACTGCTCACTGCATCCCTCGTCACCTGCCTCCCGCCTGAGCTCGTCCGACGAACGAAACGGGGAGGCAGGGGACAAGGGGTGCAGGTAGCAGTGGGAACAGTGGAAACAGGGAGAGCAGAGAACTCGGTCCGCTACCCCCGCGCGCTCAGGCGCCCCACAGCAACGCTGCTCCCACCGCCGCCGCCCCGAGCCCCACCCACACGCACCGCCGTCCAATACCCGCTCGCGGATCGAAGAATGCGAGCATTGCGGCGCCGACGCTCGCGATGACGGCGTACGGGCGCAGCAATTCGACTGGCGCGGCGAGGCTCGCGGCCGCTCCGGCCACGACGCCGACGCACATCAGCGCGATTCGCGCGGGCGCGCCGGTGGGCGTGCGCCGCTGTTCGGGCGGGATTTGCGTCAGGATCTTCCGCGCGCGCGGCACACCGAAGTACGCGCGCGCCAGCATCCCTGCTCCCACTCCGAGCAGAACGGGAGGCACGATGCCGAGCGTCCACTGCACTTCCGCGGTGGCGAGCCACGAATCCTCGGGGACGAGCTTCCACGCGAGCGCCCGCAGCGCCAGCGCGACCAAAGCGGCAGCTCCGAGTACGAGCCCTGACCTTCGCACGTTGCCCATCACCAAGCTCGCGACGAGAGCCGCGACGCCGAACGCGACGCCTGCGGATGGCGCGGCGAAACGCTCTTCCGCGCCCGCGATCGACTCGAGCCGCACCAGCACGGTCACGCCGTACGCGAGCAACAGCCCGCCGAGCAACGACGGCAGCACGCGCAAGCCACCTTCGTACGGCTCGGGCTCAGGCATGTCGGCGCGATCGAGCTGCGCCATCGCGAAGCGAGCGAGCACGAGGCACGGCGCCGCGAATGCGACGGTCCAAATGCCGAGATGCCGCGCTAGGCCGAGCTGCCACGCCGCCGCGCCAAGCGCGACGCCGGCGATCAACGCACCGCATTGCGGCAAGCGCGTGAGCTTCGGCACGCCGGCATGCAGGACGATGCGGCGCGCGCTCTGCCCGAACGTGAACGCGAGCGGCGCCAACAACAAACCGCGCAGCGCGATGCCGTCGACGCCGTTGCCCGCATACGGTCCCGCGGTCGACAGCCGCACGACCGCGGCCGGGACCAGCGCGAACGCGAACTGCAACGACGCGAGTCGGCGCGGGAACGCCGCGATGCGTCCATCGACCGCCGCGAACTTTACGACCAGCCCGAGCGCCACCACGAGCGCGATCGTCTGGAGATCCGACCACGGCGCACCGGGCATCGGCTCGAGCAACTCCGTCAGCGCCAAGACCGACAGGATGAACGACGCGCCACTGAGGAATGCGAAGAGGGCTGGCATAGGCGGGCGGGGATCCTAGCGAGCCCATGCAAGAAGTGGTTCGCACGCCAACGGAGCGAACGGGTCCATCTTGTGCGGCGGAGATTCGCGCGTTCGTCGCACGATCGAGCACGATCGCGTTCAGGCGCCAGGTCGCTCGATCCCGCTCCACACCTCGTGAAGCGCGCGCGCGGAATCCTCCCAGCTCGCACCGGCCACGCGATGGCTACCGCGCGCGAGGAGTTCGTTGCGCAACGCGTCGTCGCTCAGCACGCGTTCCAGCGCATCCGCGAACTCGGTCGCGTCATCGGCATTCACTCCAACCCCGGCATCGCCGATCGTGTCCGGCAACGCGCTCTCGCGCGCGTAGACCACCGGCACGCCGACCTTCATCGCCTCCAGTGGCACGATGCCGAAGCCCTCGACGCGCGACGGAATCGCCAGCAGGCTGGCCTGCGACAGCAATGCCGCGCGTTCGGCGTCGGTAACCGCTCCAGTGCGCACCATGCGTACCCCGTAGGCGTGCGCGGCCGTCTCCAAGCGCGGCCCGATCGCCTCGCGATCGTGACCCGCGAGCACGAGTCCGACGTGGTTCATGCCATCGCGGAGATGGAGCTCCCCCATCGCGATGACCAAGCGGTCGAGCCCTTTGCGATGCTCGAGATGCCCCAACGCGAGCACGTAGCGCGACGGCAGGTTCCAACGCTCGCGGACGCGCCGCAGCTCGGCGGCGTCGGTGATGCGCGTCAATTCCGCATCCGGTGCGTTCTCGACCACGCGCAAGAGATCGGACGGAACGCGCAGTCGGTCCCGCAGTTGGCGCGCCGTGAACTCGGACACGGCGATCACCCGCGCGACGCGACGCAGTTGCGCGGGAAGCGCGAGCTTCGCGAACAGTCGGCGCCCGAGCGGACTCCCGGGCTCGAGATCGCGAAGGTCATGGAGCGTCAACGTCATCGGACACACGCTGACGCGCGGCACGGGCAACGTCTCGGCTTGGAACAGGTCGGCGCGAACGCTGCGCAGCAGCCGATCCCAGACCGACGCGCCGCGCAACGCGCGCTGCCACGGCGGTGGCGCGTCGGGTACGCGCACGCATTCGACCTCGTGACCCGCGAATGCGTACTCGAGTCGCGCGCGCTGCGGCGCGAACACGACGACGTCGTGACGCGACTCCAACTTCGCGTAGGCGCGCAACAGGTGCACGAAGCGCGTGCGCGCACCCGAAGGGTCCTGCCCGATGGACGAGCCGTCGATCGCGATCCGCACGGATGCTCCCCGCCTTCAACTCGCCGGCGTCGCGAGTTCGCGATACAGCTGCAGATAATGCTCGGCGGCCTTCTCCCACGTGAACTTGCTGGCGTGCTTGAAGCCCTTCTCGCGCAACTCGTGCGCGAGCGCCTTGTCCTTCAACACGGCGGTGATCGCGTCGCGCATCTTCGCCGGCTCGTCGGCGGGGAACGACAGGGCGGCGTCGCCGACGACTTCGGGGATCGCTCCGCCGGTCGATGCGAGCACCGGCGAGCCGCACGCCATCGCCTCGAGCGGCGGCAATCCGAAGCCTTCGTACAGCGACGGGTAGATCGTCGCGGCCGCGAGGTTGTAGAGCACGATCAACTCGTCGTCCGGCACGTATCCCGGCAGGAACACGCGCCCTTGCAGCGCGGGCATGCGCAGCAGTTCCTCGAACTCAGGCCAGTTCGGATTGCGGATGCCGACCAGCACCAGCACGACGTTCGAGCGCAGCGGCTCGCGCAACTCGGAGAACACGCGCAGCAGCGCGCGCAGGTTCTTCTTGCGGCGCAGAGTCCCGACGAACAGCAGGAACGGCTTGTCGGGGATACCAAGGCGCGCGAGGAACTCCGCGCGCAGCGGGCGTTCCTTCAACGGTCGGAACTTGGCGTCGACGCCGTGGTGGATCACGACGACGCGGTCCTCCGCTTCGGGATGCAGCTGGAGGATGTTCGCGCGCGTGCGCTCCGAGACGGCGACGATCTTCGACGCGTAGCGCACGTTCAACACGAGCCACGTGCGATGGCCGAGTCGATTGACGTCGGCGTTGCTCTTGTCGAAGCCGCGCTCGAGCCAAGGCAATTCGTGCAGCGTCGCGATCTTGCGCGCTTTGCCGAGTACCGGCGTCGCGGACACCGGCGAATGGAACACGTCGATCTTGTGCGTCGCCAACAGCTGCGGCACGAAGCGCTCGCGCCACAGGTAGGGCGAACCTTCCTTCACGGCGACCACTCGTTGGAAGTTGTGCGGCAGGTCGAAGCCGAGGTCGGGCAGGCCGCGCTGCCCGATCAACAGGTATTCGTTCGCGCGATCGACTTTCGCCAACGCCTTCAGCAGCGAGCGTTGCACGCGCTCGACGCCCGTGATCGCCGCGGTTTCCTGGATCGACACGTCGACGGCGATCTTCACGAACGTCCTCGACTCAAGGTGCCAGCCGCTCGGCTTCGCGCCAGACCTCGACGTGGGCGCGTGCGGTATCCGTCCACGAGAACCGCGCCGCGCGAGCGCGAGCCCGGGCGGCGAGATCCTGGCGCAACGTCGACGAACCGAGCAGACACGCGAGTCCCTCCACGATCGAAGCGGGATCGGTCGGATCACACGCGAGCACCGCGTCGCCACCGACTTCGGCGAGCGCGCCCGCGCGCGTCGTCAGCACCGGGGCGCCGGCCGCCATGGCCTCGAGCACCGGGAATCCGAATCCTTCGTGGGCCGAAACATACACGGCGACGAGCGCGCGACCGTACATCGCCGCCACCAGCGCGTCGCTGGCGTCTCGCAGATGGACGACACGGCCCTCGCGTTCGGCCGCTCGAATGCGCGCCAGGACGGCATCGCACGACCAGCCGTACGACCCGGCGATCACGAGTTGCGGCGCGTCGCGCCCCAGCGCTTCGAAGGCGTCGAGCAGCCGCGCGTGGTTCTTGCGCGGCTCGATCGTGCCGACGGCGAGCACGAATGGTTCGCGCAGCGCCTTGCTCGCCAGCATTGCGTCGAGTTCCCGCGCGCCGGCCGCCGCTTCACGCGCGATGTGTTCGTGTCCATGCGGAATGACGCGGATGCGTTCGGGCGGCGCGTACTTCCACGCGATCACGTCGTCGCGCGTGCTGGTCGACGGCACGACGATGAACGCGGCGTGTGCGATGGCCGCGCGCAACCTCGCGCCGACGTCGCGCCGGAAGTCGGCGCCGTGGAATGCGGGATCGCGCTCGAACGCGAGGTCGTGGATCGTCACGACTTGGCGCGCGCGCGCGATCGGTGCGAACACGTAGTCGGTGTGGTGGAACACGTCGACGCCCCCGAGCCGCGCATCGGCCGCGAGCCCAAGTCGCGCGGCAAGCCGCGCAGGGAATCGTCGACGCACGAGCTCCGTCCGCGACCACGACGCGACATCGCGCAGCCGATGGTGATCGAGCGGCGCCTTCCACGAGTCGCCGTACAGCGCCAGCTCAGGCCCGTCGGCAAGGCCAGCCACTGCGCGCGCGAGCTCGGCCGCGTACCGGCTGATGCCGGAACGCGAGAGCAACGCGGGGCGGACGTCGATGCCGATGCGCATGAGGCCGGCACGGTAGCCGGGGCGACCAGGGGTGCGATTCGGCCGATCGCGCTGATCTCGAAGCGTGACACCTGCTCGGTGCCGGAGTTCAATGCGCCGCGCTGGAGCGTCGCACCCTGCATGGCGTCGACTCCACGCCGATTCCTCGAGGAAGCCCATGCTCCATACTTCGGTCCGGTGGCCGGTGGCGGTCGGTTCGTTCGTCGCGGCAATACTCGCCACGCCCGCATCCGCCGACCCGCCGTGGTTCTCGCCGTGGGGACGCTTCGCGCCCACCGGAAGTTCGAGTCCGCCGCTCGGCGCACTCACCGATCTGAACGGCGACGGAAACACCGACGTCGTCGTCGGGAAGGGAAAGGAACTCCTGGTCGGATTGGGAGATGGCGCGGGCCGCTTCACGATGACGAACGTGCCGCTCACGCTCCTGATCCCCGAGTTCTCGACGACGCCAATCATCGGCAAGTTCGACGACGACGCGTTCCCCGACGCGATGCTCTACGACGACCTTGGCATCAAGGGAAGGATGTTCTTCGGGGACGGAACGGGCGGGTTCAACTTCGGATTCGACACACCCGTTTGGTCCAACGCGGTCGAGGCGAAGGCCGTCGACATCGACGCCGACGGTCGGACCGAATTGTTCCACATGAACATGAGCTCGAAGGCCGGCCTGTTCCGGCTGACCAGCACGGGTTGGATCACTCCCGTGACGCTGCCGAACCTCTCCGGCACCGTGCGGGTGCTCACCGACGGTGACTTCGACGGCGACGGGGACGTCGACCTGCTCGTCGGGACCGACGGAGTCGGGTTGGCGGCTCTGCGCATCCTGACGGGGAACGGTGGCACTGCATTCACGCTCGGCCCCGCTTCGGCATTGTTCATGACGTTCGGCGCCGGCTCGCGCATGCGCACGTCCGACGTCGACTCCGACGGCGACCTCGACGTCGTGTTCTCGGTCGCATCGACGTTGTGGATCGCACGCAACACCGGCAGCGGCGCGTTCGTGCCCGATGCACACCCGGTCGCGACGACGTCCTCGTGGGACTTGGCCGACGTGGACGGTGACGACGACGAGGACCTGGTCCTCGCCGATGCGGAGCGGCTGGAAACGCGGCTGAACAACGGCTCCGGCTCGTTCATCGCGGTCCTCGACACGTACACGGTTCCGGTCGATCTGCTGGGGTTGTTCGTCTCCCGGCTCGACGGCGACGCCGCGCCCGATCTCGTGATGGCCTCGTCCCAGGGGCAGCCGGCGACTTCGCAGATGTTGCTCGTCTCGGCGCGTGGACGCGGAGATGGCTCCTGGGGGCTGCCGTCGTGGACGACTCCACAGGCTGTCGGCCCGCACACGATCGGAGTCGCGGACTTCGATGGCGACGGGGACGGGGACGTGGTGCAAACCGGCGTCGGGTTCGTGAGCACCTACACGAACGACGGTGCCGGCCGGTTCGTAGCGAACGCGACGCAATCCACGTCGGCCAGCGGCGCGATCCAGTTCGCCGACCTCGATCAAGACGGCTTGGTCGAAGCACTGCTGGTCGGACAGGTCGGAGACGTCGCGACGGCGTTCGGGATCGAGGTCTTCGACAACGTCCACGGCGCGTTGCTCGGCTCGACGTTCGTGAACGCGACGAACCCGAGCATCGTCGCGAACGGAGTCGACTGCACGACCGGCGACTTCGATGGCGACGGAGACGTCGACGCATTCGTGGTCGCCCAATCGGTCGCGACCGGAAGCGTGCCGGCTGGGGCGACGACGTTGCGGGGACTGGTGAACCAAGGCGGCACGCTGACGCTTCCCGCGGGCACCCCACCGTCGTGGCCCTTGCTCGACGCCTCCCTCGAACACATCCGCAGCGGTGACGTCGACAACGACGGAGACCTCGATCTGTTCGTCGGCAATCGACAGGTCGTGGGCCCGAAGAACGACGTCGTCCTGCTCCTCGGAGACGGCCAGGGTGGATTCGCTCAAGGGCCGATCGTTCCGATCGACGTGTCCGCGCTCGATCGCTCGTTGCAAGTGCTCGACGTCGACGGCGACGGCTTCATCGACGTGCTCGGCAGCGCCGACAGCGTCTCGACCACCGTGCTGTACGGAATCTCGGGTGGTGCCTTCGCAGCGCCCGCCACGCTCGGCGCCCCGGGGCAATCGCGAGACATGCGCTTCGCCGATTTCGACGACGACGGTCACGTCGACGTTGCATCGGTCTCGTCGACCGGCAGCGTCCGTGTTTCCCGTCAGTCGGCGCCGCGCTCGTTCGTGTTCGACGGCGTCGTTCCGCTGGGATCCGAGCTGGCGGACCTCGTCGCGACCGACGCCAACGGCGACGGACGCGCGGACCTGGTCGCGACGCGCGCATCTGCGCCGCATCCCGTCTTGCTGCCACGTGCGTGCGACGGCGGTGTCGCATCGACCGTCAACGCGTGTCCGGGTTCCGGCGGGATCGTTCCGGTCCTGTCGGTGCAGCGCTGCCCACTGGCGGGGCACACGATCGAGTTCGCGATCGACGACGCGCTCGGCGGCACGCGCGGCTTCTTGCTGATCTCGACCGGCGTGACGCCGATCCCGTTCAAGACCGGTTGTGCGCTCGACCTGAACATCCCGATGACGCGACTCGCGACGTTCGCGACGTCGGGCTTCGGGCCGGGCAACGGCGAAGCGTCGATCGCGTACTCACTGCCGCTCGCGCTCGCGGGAACCACGTTCGCCGCGCAAGCCGTCCTGCGCGATCCAGCAAGTCCGAATCAAGCCGTCGTCACGAACGCCGTCGTCGTCGACGTGGAGTGAACCCGCGCGCAGCGAAACGGTTCTCCTCCACGCCCTAGCCGTGTGTGCGCGTCGATGCGCGGAAGGACACGTGTCGGCGCATTCGTGGCCCAACGACGTCGAGGGGCGTGACACGGCTCGCAAGCCGGGCTCCAATGCGGTCGGTTCGAGAGCCACGACTGCCCGTCGCGGCGCAAACCGCAAGAACCACGGGACGCAAAGGGGGCTTAATGCGACATTCGATGTTCGCGCACTCGACATCGGTGCTGAGCTGCGTCGGCTGGCTGTTGCTGCTCGCTGGGTTCGCGATCCCGACCGCGAGCGCGCACGAGCCGTGGTTCTCGCCGTTCGGATCCGTGGTCCCGACGACCGGGGCCACCGGGGCCCACGCGACGTTCACCGACCTCGACGGTGACGGGCGCGTCGACGTCGTCGTGGCGCGCGGAAGCGAGTTGGTGCTCGGGCGTTCGCCCGCGCTGGGGACGTTCGTGTTCACGACGGCGAACCTGCCGGGAAATCCGAGCGTTCCATCGGCGGTCGCGGTCGGTCGATTCACGTCGGACTCCTTGCCCGATCTGGTCTACGTCGACAGTCAGCTCGCCGCGGCGCGACTGATCGTGGCGACCGGCAACAACACGTACGCCTATGGAGCGACGACGACCACGCTGCTGACGGTGAACGTCGCTCCCCAAGCCGTGGACATCGATGCGGACGGCACTTCAGAACTCGCGTTCGTGAACGTCGCCGGGAAGCTCGCCGTGCACTCGGTCGCGGCCACGGGCGCGTGGACCAGCGTGGTTTCGATGCCCTCGTACTCCGGCGTGGTTCGGAGTTACGTCCACGCCGACTTCGACGGCGACGGCGACGGTGACTTCGTGGTGTTCACCGACGCGATCGGCCCTCAGAGCCTTCGTTTGCTTCGCGCAAATGGCGGCAACGCCTACGTCCTGGGGGCGACGACCGCGTTGACCTCGGATTCGATCGTCGCGAATGCCTCCTGCGCCGCCGTCGACGTCGACCGGGACGGCGACCTCGATCTGGCCTACGCGCGCGCGGTCCCGATGGGCATCCAGATCGCGCGTAACGATGGAACGGGCGCGTTCACGCTCGATCCGATGCCGCTTCCGACCGCGTCTCCCTTCGCGATCTCCGATCTCGACGGGGATCATGACGGCGACCTGGTCGGCGTCTCCGTCGTCGGGCACATGACGACGTTGACGAACGACGGCAGCGGGCAATACCGGACATCCGTGCCGGACTCGTTCGTCGCCAAGAACGCGATCGCGATTCGCCTCGCGCACGTCGACGGCGACGATGCCATCGATGCCCTCGTAGCGACCTATGACGCAACGGCGCCGGCCGGACTCGCGGTGCGCGTGCTCACCGCGCTCGGCATCGACGGGGGCGGATTCAAGGCAGCTCCGGGCACGACTCCGCAGAACATCAACTATCCCGCGCTGGCGGTCGGCGACGTCGACACCGACGGCACGCTCGAGGCGGTCCGCTCGATCGCATCCCAACTCGAGACGTCCGAGTGGGATGGAAACCTCGGCTTCGCTTCCCCGAAGTTCGCGATCGCTCCGGCAAGCGATCGCATCGAGCTCGTCGACCTGAACCAGGATGGACTGCTCGATTGTGTCGGGGATGCTCGACTGGCCACGAATCAGCCGTTCGGGATCAGCGTCTCGATGAACCAACACGGTGCGCTGAGCAATGCCGTGTCGATCTTCGCGTCGAAGCCCGGCGTCCAGGGGCACCAATCGGATTTCGCGCTCGGCGACTACGACGGAGATGCGGATCTCGACGCCGTCGTCGTCGGCTGGCCGACGGCGCCGGGGCTGCCGGTGCACGCATTGCGACAGATGGTGAACCAAGGCGGCGCCCTCGTGCCGGTCGCCACGCTCGTTCCGGCGACGCCGCTGTTGGACGCATCCCTCGATCACATCGTCACCGCGGATGCCGACAACGACGGTGATCTCGACCTGTTCGTCGGCAACGTCGGTTCGAACGCATCCGACGTGGCGCTGCTGATCGGTGACGGACAAGGGGGCTTCGTGCCGACATCCGCGCTCCCGATCAAGCTGTCGAGCCAAAGCCAGTCACTGCGCGTGATCGACCTCGACGGGGATGGAGCCGTGGACGTCTTCGGCTCGGACCTGCAGAACAAGATCACCGCGCTCTACGGCAACGGGAATGGTTCCTTCGCGACGAACGCGGTGCTGGCTGGACTTCCAGGCTTCACGCGCGACGTGCGCTTCGCCGATTTCGACGACGACGGACTTCTCGACGCATTCGCCGTCCGCGATCCGAACGGCGTGCCGTTCGTGAGGCAGACGACGCCGCGTTCGTTCGCGCCGGTCCAGAACTCGAGCGGCGGAACGAAGCTGCTCGATGCCGTGCCCGTCGATCTCGACGGGGATGGCCGCGCCGACTTGGTCGGCGTCCGCGACGGCACACGCCCTCCGTTCGCGATGCCGCGCCTCTGCAGCGGCCCGACGATGCACGTGGCTCACGCGTGCACGGGCTCGGGTGGCATCGAGCCCAAGCTGTCCGTGCAGAACTGCCCGATCGCCGGATCGTCGCTCGAGTTCACGATCGACGACGCGCTCGGCGGCACGCGCGGCTTCCTGCTGATCTCGACCGGCGTGACGCCGATCCCGTTCAAGACCGGCTGCGCGCTCGATCTGAACTTCCCGGTGACGAAGATCGCGACCTTCGCGACGACGGGCTTCGGCCCCGGCAATGGCGAAGCGTCGATCGCGTACCCGCTGCCCCTCGCGCTCGCCGGCACGACGTTCGCCGCGCAAGCCGTCGTGCGCGATCCCGCGAGTCCGAATCAAGCCGTCGTCACGAACGCCGTCGTCGTCGACGTGGAGTGATCAGGCCCGCAGCGCCGCGAGCGGCGGGGCGTCGAGCACGGCCTTGCGATTCAGCAAGCCGAGCGTGACCGTCAACACCGGCAGCACGACCAGCGCGATCGCGATCGAGCCCGGCGCGAACGCGAACGTCGCTTCGAACCACTGCGTCGCGACCAGCCAGCCGAGGCCGCACGACAACACGCCGCCGACGAGCGCGGCGAGGAAGCCGAGCGCGGCGTACTCGAGTGCGAGGCTCGTCGCGACCGTCTTGCGCGACGCGCCAAGCACGCGCAGCAGCACGCTCTCCTCGACGCGTTGCGCGCGACTCGCGAGCACGGCGCCGACGAGCACGAGCAGGCCCGCGAGGATCGAGAAGCCGGCCATGAAGCGGATCGCCGAGCCGACGCGATCGAACAACTGATCGGCCGTCGCGAGGATCGACGTGACGTCGATCGACGACACGTTCGGGTACACGTCGAGCGCGCGCCGCTGCAGCGCACCGATCGCGGCCGCGCCCTCGGCGCGCGTGACGAGGACGTGGAACTTCGGCGCCTGTTCGAGCACTCCGGTCGGGAACACCATGTAGAAGTTCGGCCGCACCGCGCGCCAATTGACGCGGCGGATGCTGTCGACCACGCAATCGACGTCCTGACCTTGCACGTCGAACACGAGGCGGTCGCCGCGTTCGAGCGCGAGGCGCTCGGCGATGTCCTGCTCGATCGAGATCGGGACGGGCTTCGTCGGGTCGGTGACGGCTCCGGTGAACTCGCCGTCGATGATCGTCTCGGTGTGTTCGAGCTGATCGCGGTAGGTCGAGCGATACTCGCGCCGCAACGCCCAACGCGGGCGGCCGCTGTCTTCCGTGATGTCCTGCGACTTCACGCCGTTCACGGAGCGGATGCGCATCGTGATGATCGGCGCTT
This sequence comes from Planctomycetota bacterium, assembly GCA_052034255.1. Lineage (GTDB taxonomy): Bacteria > Planctomycetota > B15-G4 > B15-G4 > JADJEK01 > JADJEK01. The sequence continues at coordinate 11,998 of JBPOIU010000046.1, forward strand.
GCTGCGCGACCTCGAGCCCTTGCGCGCGGATCAGCGCTGCCAGGCCATCGACCTGATCGTCCTGGACGTCGAAGAAGATGATGTTCGGTTCGCCCTCGCCCGAGATCGTCTCGATCTCCGCGAGCAACGTCGATCGCGCTTGGACGAGCGTCAGCAGCGCCGCGGTGCCGAGCCCGAGCGCGACGAGCACGGCGATCGTCTGCGAGCCCGGTCGGTGCAGGCCCGACAGGCCGTAGCGCGTCGCGAACGCGATGTCCTTCGGCACGAGCTTCCGCGCGATCCACGTCGTCGCGCGTGCGCAAACGGCGAGCACGAGGAACAAGCCCGCGACGGTGCCGGTGAATCCGAGTCCGCTCGCGACTCTGCCGGTCTGCACCGCCGCGAAGCCGAAGACCGCGAGCAACAACGCGCCCCACACCGCGAAGCGCCACGGATCACGGCCCTCGGCGCCGAAGAACGACGCGCGCACGGCGACGAGTGGCGACACGCGTCGCAGCGGCAACAGCGGGAGCAGCGCGAACAGGATCGCCGCAAACAAGCCCGTGACGACGCCGACCGCGATCGACGGCAGATCGACGCGCGGCTCGATGTCGACCGGCAGCATCGACTGCACGGCGCCGGGCAACAACTGTTGCGCCGCGAGTCCGACCGTCACGCCGAGGATCGCCGAGAACACGCCGAGCGCGATCACTTGGAACACGTGCGCGACGAAGACTTGCCCTGCGCGCGCGCCGAGGCAGCGCAGGGTCGCGGCCGCTTCGAGCTTGCCGCGCAAGTGGATCAACATCGCCGAGCCCGCGCCGAGTCCGCCGAGGATCAGCGCGACGAAGCCGACGAGCTGCAAGAACGAGCGCAGGTTGCGCAATTGGCGGCCGAAGTTCTCCTGCGTCGTGCGAACCGTGGCGACGCGGACGTCGGTGCCGTCGGTCTTCTCTTGGATCGCGTCGGCGATCGCATCGGCGTCGACGCCGTCGTCGAGCGCGTAGAAGCGGCGATACGACACGCGACTGCCGCGCGCGAGCAACGCGTCGTCGATGCCTTCCAGCGGCACGAACACGCGCGGGCCGAACAACGCTTCGTTCGCGGACTCGCCGGGGACCTTGTCGAGCGCGCCGACGATCTCGTACTCGCGCGAGCCGATCTTGACGACGCTGCCGATCGACGCGCCGGCTTGGCTCAGCAGCGACGAATCGACCAACGCGCCGCGACCGCGCACGGCGACGTCGGCCGCGGAGGTCGGCGTCGTCTCGAGCGTGCCGTAGAACGGATACGCGGCCCCGGTCGCGCGCACTTGGACGAGCCGCGTGCCGCCGCCGTCGACGAACACGGCCATCGACGTGAACGTCAGCATGTCGACGGCGTCGCGCAGGTCGTCGCCGGCGCGCTCGCGCACGAGAGCGTCGAGCGACGCGTCGATCGGTCCCGACATCTGCAGGCGCAGGTCGGCGCCGAGGAGTTCTTTGCCTTGTGCGTCGATCGCGCGTTCGACGTCGGCTCCGAACGACGAGACCGCGACGATCGCCGCGACGCCGATCGCCGGCGCGGGCACGAGGATCGGCAGCCACGCCAGCGAGCCGCGCGCATCACGCCACGCGTAGGTCCGCGCGAAGCGGTCGAACAGCGCCTTCCACCAACTCATGACGCGGCGGCTTCCACGACACGGTCGTGCGCGATGCGGCCGTCGGCGAGCTCGAGGATGCGGCTCGTGCGCTGTGCGAGCGTGAGGTCGTGCGTGACGAGTACGAGCGTCGTCCCTGCGTTGGCGTGCAGGGCGAACAGGAGGTCGGCGACCGCTCGACTCGTCGCGCCGTCGAGGTTGCCGGTCGGTTCGTCGGCGAAGAGGATGCGCGGGCGATGGACGAACGCGCGCGCGAGCGCGACGCGCTGCTGCTCGCCGCCGGAGAGTTGGATCGCGTGGTGGTCGAGGCGATCCTTCAGGCCGACTTGCTCGAGTTGCTCGGCCGCGAGGCGGCGCGCTTCCTTCGCCGGCGTGCCGCGAAGCTCGAGTGTCGTCATGACGTTCTCGAGCGCGGTCAGCGTCGGCAGCAGGCGGAAACTCTGGAACACGAAGCCCACTTCGCGCGAGCGCCACGCGGCGAGCTCGTCCTCGTCGAGCAGGCCGAGGTCGTGCCCGGCGAACATCACGTGGCCGCGCGTCGCGCGGTCGAGGCCCGCGCACAGCGACAGCAACGTGGTCTTGCCGCTGCCGGACGGCCCGACGATCGCGTTGGTCGTGCCGGGCTCGACGGTGAACGAGACGTCCTTGAGGACGTCGAGGCTGCGCGAGGCGCTGGTGTAGGTCTGCGTGACGTGATCGACGACGAGGAGAGACATAGGCGGCAGACGATAGCCGTGGATCGGGCGCGCGGCATGGGGACGATCCGGAACGGCGCGAAAGCATCCAGGATGCGATCGCCTTGGCCACAGCCAATGCCCCTGTGGCGGGCCCTTTGCCGACTGCTAGGCTTCGCCGCATGACGACCGCACGCAAGACCTCCAAAGCCTCGAAGTCTTCCGCTCCGTCGCCGGCTGCCCGAAGCGCGCCGAAGGTCGCGAAAGCGGCCGCGCCGAAGAAGCCGGCCGCCAAGCCCGCCGCCAAGGCTCCGGCGAAACCTGCGCCGAAGGCTGCCACCGCCGGCGAGCGCATGACGCTCGCGCAAGTCATGCGCGAACTCGAGGCGGCCGGCTCGCCGAAGACGCGCCAGACCTATGCGCGACACGGCGCCGAAGAGCCGATGTTCGGCGTCGCGTTCGGCACGCTGTTCAAGATGCAGAAGCGAGTCCGCGTCGACCACGACCTCGCGCTCGCGCTGTGGGACACCGGGAACTTCGATGCGCGCTGCTTCGCGATGAAGATCGCGGATCCCGCGCAGATCACTCCGGCCACGCTGGACCGCTGGGCGCGCGAGCACCGCATGCGCGGCGTCAATCTCTACGTCGCGTCGCTCGCGTCCGAGAGTCCGCACGGCGCCAAGAAGCTGCGCGAATGGCTCGCGTCGTCGGAGCCGGCTCTGCGCGCGATGGGCTGGTGCCTCGCGGGCATCCTGTCGGCCCGCGATGAGTCGATCCCCGACGCATGGTTCATGGAACGACTCGAGCAGATCGAGAAGACCATCCATTCCGTGACGGACGCCGAGCGCAGCGCGATGAACAGCACGCTGATCCAGATCGGCTGCCGCAGTCAGGCTCTACGCAAGGCCGCGATCGCGACGTCGAAGCGCATCGGCAAGGTCCAAGTCGACCACGGCGACACGGCATGCAAGACGCCGGACGCGACGCCGTACATCGAGAAGACCTGGGCGCACTCGACGAAGATGGGCTTCGAGTCACCGGCGGCGCACGAGCGCTCACGCGAGTCGATGCGCACGAGGTGCTAAGACGGTGACGGAGGCGCCTCCGTCCCTCATCTGTCCCCGAGCTCCCTGCGCAGGTACGGCCGGCGTTTCGAGCGGCGCGCGACCTCGACGAAGCCCGCCTTCTCGAAGCTCGACGCGAGGCCTTGCCACACGAACGGTGGCGGTTGGTCCGGGTCGACGTCGTGTGGGAATCCCTCGAGCAAGGTCGCACCTTTCGACTTCGCATGCTTCGCCGCGGCTTCGAGCATCCGCTTCGTGAGCCCCTTCCCGCGCGCTTCCTTCGCGACGAAGAAGCACATCACGACCCACGCATCGCGCCCGTCGAGCGACTTCATGACGCGTGAGCGCAAGAGCGGCGGGTACTCGGAGCGCGGCCCGAGCGCGATCCACGCCACCGGCTCTCCGTCGAGGTAGCCGAGCAGGCCGGGCTCCTTGCGCGCATCGACGATCGCGCGCATGGCACTCTGGTTCGCCGCGCCCTTCGTGCGTGCGTACGCGGAGCCGAGCCGCGGCCACATGCACCAACACCCGTTGCACGCGCCCTTGCTGCCGAACAGACGCTCGAAGTCGGCCCACCGCGTGGGTGTCAACGGATGCACGACGAGAGCAGAGCGCGACCCCATGAGACGTCCTCCGGCGAACAGCGCGCAGCGTAGAGCAGAGCGGGGGACAGATCGGGGACGGAGGCGCCTCCGTCCCCGTTCGCGCCCGTTCGCGTCGGGTCAGCCCGCGCGCGCACTCTTGCATGGGCGCTCGGGGGCTGACCCCTTCGTTCGGTGTGGCTATCGTCCGGCTCATGCGCACGGTGCTCGGAGTCCTCGTACTTCTCGTCTCGTTGATCGGTTGCGGCCGTGACGATGCCGTCGAGGTGACCGCGTCCGGCGATGCCGACGACTCCGCGCGCAAGGTGCTCGTGTGTCTCGGCGACTCGATCACTGCGGGGTACGGGCTCGATCCCGATGAGGCCTACCCGGCTCTGCTGCAGCAGAAGATCGACGACGCCGGCCTGCCTTGGCGCGTCATCGCCGCGGGAGTCTCCGGCGACACGACCGCGGGCGGCTTGCGCCGGCTCGACTGGGCGTATCGCTCGGGCGTCGATGCCGTGCTGATCGCGCTCGGCGGCAACGACGGCCTACGCGGCGTCGACCCGCGCACCGTGAAGGCGAACCTCATCGCGATCGCCGAAGCCACGCGCGCGAAGAACCCCGACGCGCGCATCGTCCTCGCCGGCATGAAGTCCCCGCCGAACATGGGCGTCACCTTCACGCGCGCGTTCGAAGAGATCTTCGAAGAAGCCGCCGACGAGGCCGACGCGGTCTTCATCCCGTTCCTGCTCGAAGGCGTCGGCGGCATGCGCCTGCTGAACCAGGCCGACGGGATCCATCCGACCGCAGAGGGGCAGAAGATTCTCGCGGAGCATCTGTGGGAGACGTTGGAGGACGTGTTGAGCGAGTGAGTCCCCGTGAGTCCCGATCGGCCGATCGAGCCTCGAACCCCTCACCGCCCCACGAACCGCAACTCCAAACCCATCGCCCCCGCCGATCCCACGTCGATCGCGATCGGCACGCTCTCCGCATTGCCGCGGTGATACGTCAGCGCGTAACGACCCACCTCGAGCCCGCGACACACGAACGCTCCACGCGTACTCGGCGTGCCGGGAGTGCGCTCGACCGGCGCGAGCAGCGTGAACGCGGCGGCGCCCGTTCCGCCACTCACGATCACGCACTCTTGTCCTTCCGCCTGCGCGAGTTCGATCGGCACGTCGAACGTCGCCGCGAGCGTCAACCGTGACTCCAGCGTGAGCATGAGCTCGCTCGTGCCGCGGACGTCGATCTCCTTCGTCGCAACGCCGTGCGAGGCGCTGCGCGCGACGACGCGATAGCGGCCCGCCTTCTGCGGTTGCAGCACGAGCGGAGCGGCGCCGTTCGTACGACCGCTGACGCCGAAGCCTTCGAGTTCGGGATCGACCGGATGCATCTCGACACTCGCATCGCCGACGGCTTCTCCGTGCGCGTCGACCACCGTCACGCTCACGCGATTCGACTCGAGCGCGAAGTCGAGCGTGCGCGACTCACCCACACTCACGTCGATCGTCTTCGTGCACAACGTCTCGGAGACCGACCAGCCATCGACGAACGGCCGCGACTCGCGCACGTACAGCATCACGCGCCCCGGCGTCAGCGCTTCGATCGCATAGCGGCCATCGCTATCGGTCTGCGCCGCCTGCAGCGTCGCGCCAAACGCCGTGACGTCGATCCCGGCCAGGGGTCGCCCATCGCGCGTGATGCGCCCGCGCACCGCCGCGGCGCGCGCGTCGCCGATCGGAGGCAACTCGATGTCCAGCGTCGTCGTCTCGCCGATCGTCACGTCGACGATCCCCTGCGCGAGCCCATCGAGCATTCCGAGCCGCGCGAATAGCGCCGGATCCAGCCCATCCGCCGCAAGCACGTCATCCCGCACGACCCACCAATGCCGCCCCGCGGGCACGTGCGCGAAGCGGAAATCACCGCGCGCATCCGAACGCGCGAAGTACGGCACGTAGCGATCCGCGGCCGGATGCGCCGCGTCCTGCACGTTCAACTGCACGAGTCTGCGCCCCGCCGGCGGCTCACCAGCAACGCGCAAGCGACCGGCGATCGCCCCGCCGCGCGCGAGCTTCACGTCGACGTCGCCCTGCGTCGCGTCGACCTCGACGACTTGCGTCGGCCACGCCGGATGCTCGACGCGCAGCGCGACCGTCCGCGTCGTCGCCGCGATCGGCCCGAGCACGACGCGGCCGTCGCGATCCGTTCGCCCATGCGCCAGCGCCGGCGCGGTCGGCGACGCCGCAAGCACGTGGACACGCGCGTGCTCGACCGGCGCTCCATCCCGGGCATCGACGACGCGCGCGACGACGGTGCTCGCGGGCCCGAGAACGACACGCACTTCGTGCACGTCGTGCTCGATGCGCAGTCCCTCGACGTGCGGCGCGCGTCCATCGGCGACGACACGGAGCCCGAAGTACCCCGGCAACAACCCGTCCAACACGAAGCGCCCCGGAGCCAGCGTCGTGAGCGACGCCGTCGCATCGGCCTCGCCTTGGAACACCTCGAACGATTCCGTGAAGCGCGACCGCGGCGTCACGCCGACACGAATGCGTTCGACCGGCTTCCCATCCGGATCCGCGACGACGAGTTCGAGCCGCGCGCCCCTCGGCAACACGATCGTGCGCGGATCGCCCGTCGGCTCGACGATGCGCCATGGAGAGAACGGCGACGCCCGCGCGACGACGACGAGATCCTGCGTGTCGTCGATGTGCTCGAACGCGAAGCGGCCGTCGGCATCGCAGACGACACGTCGCGCCGCCGCGAAGACACCGACGGTCGGACGCCGCGCGAGCGCGACTTCGGCCCCGGCGAGCGGACGCTCGTCGGGATCGACGACGCGGCCATCGAACGTCTCACCGCGTTCGACCTCGATCGTCCCCACGTCGCGCGACGCGCCTGCGGCCAGCGGTATCGGCGACGTCGCGCGCGGAACGCATTGCGGATGGCGCACGACCAACGTCACCGAACCGGTGGGCACGGCTTCGAACGCGAATCGCCCGTCCGCATCGGTCTTCGCGCGCGGGATCGGCAAGCGCGCGAACGCGCCCTCCGTGAAGCTCGGCAGGTCGAACAGCGCCGGCGTGTCGCCATCGAGCCGCAGCAACGACGAATGCGGACCCAGCCCTTCGAACCCCGCGAGCGCGACGAACGCCAGCGCCGGACTCGCGAGCACCTCGGCCCCCGCGAAGGGCGATCCTTCGTCGTCGACGACACGCCCATGCAGTTTCGCGGTGTCCGACAACACGACGTCGCCGACGTCGACGTCCGCGCCCGACAGCACTTCGACGTCGAGCCAACGCAACGCGGCACGATCCGAACCGAGATCGATGCCGAGCGCATGCAGCGTCCCCGAGCACGCGCCTGCGAGCGCGAAGCGGCCGTCGTCGTCCGTGCGCGCCGACGCGATCGCAATGCGCGGCGCATCGGCCAACGCTCCGGCGACGGCGACGAAGTCGCCCGGCGTGATCTCGAGCAGCGTGACATCGCGCTGTGCCGCAGGCGTTCCTCCGCGCGTGACGAGTCGCCCGCGAATGCCGCCGAGCGCGCGTCGATAAGAGTCCGGCGCTTCCGCGGGCGCGTGCGACGCACGCGGGAGTTCGGCCGCGATCGGCGCGCGCGCGACGGATGCGGTCGCGTCGTCCTCGACCGCGCGCGACGTGGACGACGTCGTCGTCGCGCGTGCGTCCAATGCCGTGGTCACGGTCGACTCGATCACCGGCGCATCGTCGTCGAGCCACCACCACGACGCAGCCGCGATCAACGCCACCAACCCGACCAATACCGGCGCTTTCATGATGAGCATGCTCCCGTACAGCGATGCGGCAGCCGTGGCGGGAACTTCGGCGGCGGCGGGGATCGCCTGCCGCAACAGCTCGCGCTTGCTGGCCGCGAGTGCGCGGCCGGACCACGTGAGCCATGCGAACGAACCGGCGAGACCGGCCGGCAGCAAGCGGCGCAACCGCGCGAGCCCGCGCACCAACCGCTGCCGCACCGTCGCGGCGGGCAAGCCGGTGGACCGCGCGATCTCGGCTCCGCTCTGCTCCGCGAGCAGACGCGGCGCGAGCACGACGCGATCTCCTTCCGGCAGCGCGGCCAACGCGCGCAAGACGGTCTCGGTGAACTCGGCGTCGGCGATGGCGTCCAACGGCTCGCGCTGCGCTGGCGCGCGCCGCGCATCCGCGAAGCGCGCTCCATCGACGACGGCGTGCGCGCGCGCTCGGGCCGCTTGCGCGTGGTGCACGAGGATGCCGAACAACCACGGCCGGAGCGGCCGCGTCGCGTCGTACGTCGCCGCGCGCTCGATCACCGTCAAAAACGTCGACTGCAGCACGTCCTCGGCCGCGTCGCGCGAGCGCGTCAAATGCCGCGCGACGCGCAGCAACTCCGGCGCGGTCGCATCGAACACGCGCGCCAACGCCCCAGCGTCGCCGAGGCGACGGAAGCGTTGGAACGCCGATTCCAAGGTCTCACTCGACTCGTTCGTCATGGCGACGCGTTCTTTCGGGAGCGCGCGCGAGTGTGACCGGAATTCGTGCGGACGGGATTACTTCTTCGCGCCGAGGACCTCGTCGACGACCGGCTGGATCGCGTCGGCCCAGCGCCGATAGCCGTCTTGGGACAGATGCAGGAGGTCTGGCATGATCGCTTCCTGCAACGTGCCGTCGGCGTCGAGGAACGACTTGCCGATGTCGAGGTAGCGGATGTCGTCGCCGTCGGCGAGCCGCGCGATCAGCTCGTTCGCCGCGGCGTTGTTCATGCGCAGCTCGTCCGCCGGCGCCTTGCCGCGCGGGAAGATCGCGAGCAGCAGGATCTTCGCGTCGGGCATCCGCGCACGGAACTGCTTCAGGATCGCGGCGACCCCGTCGGCGATCTTCGCCGGGGCTTCTTTGGTCCGACCGGTGTTGTTCGTGCCGATCATCAGCACGATCAGTTCGGGCTTCAGCTTCGCGAACTGGCCTTCTTCGAGTCGCGCGAGGACGTCTTGCGTGCGGTCGCCGCCGACGCCCATGTTCATCGCGTTGAATGACGCGTAGCGCTGCGCCCAGACTTCGGCGCCATCACGTTCCCATCCTTGCGTGATTGAGTCGCCAACGAACAGCAGACGCTCCTGCCCCGTCGCCGCTTCGCCGCGCGCTTTCAACTCCGCGCGCCGTTCGGGGTAGTTCGGCGTCGGCGCCGGCATCGACGCCTCATGTTGCGGAATGACGCGGCGGTCGAGTTCCGAGCGACTGCAGGCACCGAGCACGCACAACGACGCGAGGACGAGGCTTCGCATGGGACGCTCCGGGGTCGAAGGAGCGCGGACGATAGCAAGCCTCGACGGGCGACCCGAAAAAGGTGGTGCCCGGAACCATTGGGGGGAATGGTCCCGGGCACCGAGAGTCTCGTGAGGGAGAGCCCCCACGACCAACGGACCGAGGTCCGTGAACTCGACGCGCGGACATAGGGGGGGGCGTTCCGCACGCCGTTCAGTGGGACATCAACGGTCGTTGTCTGGGTCGTGTGCCGCGACTCGTGGATTTGCTGCTGCCAAGGGTTCGCGACCCACCGTGTTTCACCGCCTCATCGCAGCCAGAGCGCGAATGCTGCTGGCGCCCCCACGTTCGTCGTCGTTCCTGTCGACGCGTCGGCGCTCAATAGCTGCAAGACGCCGCCGCTGCCAGTCGCCGTGAACAGCAAACGTCCGTGCATCGAGAACGAAACATCGCGCGCACCCGGGATCGGCCCGCCGCCGATCAGCGTCGTCTGTTGCGTCAACGGGTGGATCGACGCGACCCAGCGCACGCCGGCGGGGAACTCGGCGGCGACGCCGATGCGCGTTCCGGCGCGGTTGATCGCCACCGCGGCCAGCGGCACCGACTGCGGCAACGTCAACACCGGCGCGAACACGCCCGGCGTCGGCATCGCGAACCACAGCGCGGTTTGCGTCGGCTCGTCCGTCCGCACCACGAAATGCGTGCGCACGCCGGCCGGCGCGGTCACGCTCGGCTTGGCCGTGAGACCACCGGCGACGACGCTCGCCAATCCAGCGCCATCGACGCGCCACAGGTCGATCGCGCCACCCGTCGCGAGTTGATCGTCGACGAAGACTTGCTCGGTGCCGAGGGCCCACGTCGCGCTCGGATTGATCTGCCCCGCGTTCGGGAAGAACGGCGTCGAAACGCCGGACGTCTGCGACACGTTCGACAGCGTCGGCAGCGTTCCGCCGAGTTCGACTTGGTACAGATCGGCCGCGACGTTGCCCGCCCGCGCGAAGAACCGCGCGCGGGCCGTGCCGAACAACTCGCCGCTGACCGTATCGATCGAATGCTCGAAGTTCGCGTCGCTCGTGATGTGCAGCTCCGCGGCACCCGGTTGCGTCGCGCGCACGTAGAACTCGTGGCCGCCCGCGAGCTCGCGATCGAGCGCGATCAGCGCGCCGTCGTCCGACAATGCCAGCAGGGGTCCGCCGGTCTCCTCGGGCAAGTAGTTCGGCGGCTGGATGTCCGCCGGGGCATTGGTCACGTTCGTGACCACGCCATTCACGTCGATCACGTAGAGGTCGACGTTCTGCTCGTCCTTGCCCGCGAGGAATGCGATCGTCGATCCGTCGCCGGACACCGCGAATTCGTCGATCAGTTCGGGCTGGCTCGCGGTCGCGGTCGGTGGGATCAAGACGGTCACGAACGGCGCACTGCCGTCGGCCGGCGCACGCACCAGCGCATCGCCGTAGCTCGCGTACAAGGAACCGCCCTTGAACGTCAGCGAATGCGGAGCGACGTCGACGTCGTCGTTCCCCGTGAGTTCCACCGCGGCCGCGCCGCTCGGGAACAGCGCGCCGTCGGCTCGTGCCAGCCAGCAATCGCCGAGTCCGTCGACGCCTTGGTTGTACTTGCGCGCCGCGATCGCGACGGTCTTGCCGTCGGGCGATGCCGCGACGATCGAGTCGAACGGATTCAACGTGGAGTTCGAGCCGACGCCTGTCCGCTCCAGCAACACGCGCACGGCGCCCGCGCTCGTGATCGAGAAGAAGCCGAACGTCGTCGTCCCCGTCCGCCGGTAATGGAAGACGCGCGCCGCGCCGACGCCGGGGAGCTCGAGCGCCGTCACGCCCGCGCCGACGTCGACGACGCGCGCGAAGCCCGGTCCGAGGCGTTCGAGGGTCGTGCGTTGCGCGAGCTGGATCGGCAACAGCGTCAGTCCAGTCAGCACTGTCGACGGAGTCGGGTTCTTCACGCCGAGCGTGACGGTCGCGATTGACACTTGGGTCGACGACGCGCCGCTGGCGAGCACGGCCGTCTCGGTGCGCCCGACCGGCGGAGCAGACGCTGGTCCGAGCTGCGCCGCCGCGAGCGGCGTCACTGCGAACAAGGTGGCGAGGACGTGGACGGGATGGACCATGGCTCGAGGTTTACCGCAGGATTCGTGCCGTGCTGCTGATTCGTGGACTCCGCCGCGATCGTTCGACGTCGTGGCCGCCGCGAAAATCCCCCGGCGACGACACCGAGCGCCGCTCCATGCGCATACGTCGGTCCGAGGCTGTCAGGAAAACACGAAGCGCGGAACATGCTGTCGCCATTTGGATTACGTGTTCGACACCGACTCCCGACCGCAGTCCGGACACCCACTCGACCGGCGTGCGGAAAGAACTTCGGTTCGGCCGAACCTGTGAATCCGCCGGAAGTTCGGATCTTCGTTCAAGACGGTATCCGTCTTGGATCAGGACGGTTTGCGGGCGCGCGACGACGGTTGGCTCTGGGCCAAGTCGTACTTCTTCAGCTTCACGTAGAACGCGGCCCGCGAGATGTGGAGCCGGCGCGCGGCCTCCTCCCGATTGCCGCCGCATTCCTTCAGCGCGAGTTCGATCGCTTCCTTCTCGATCTCGTCGATGGGCTTCACGAGCACGACGGCGCGGCCTTCGAGGACGCCCTTCGCGCGCGGCTTCAGGTCGAAATCCGCCTCGTCGATGACGTCGCCCTGCGCGAGGTGGTAGAGCCGCGTGATCTCGCTTTCGAGTTCGCGGACGTTGCCCGGCCAATCGTGTTGCACGAGACGGCGCAACAGCGGCGGCGTGAGCGTGCGCTTGGTCGAGTAGCGCGCGTTCAGTCGGTCGAGGAAGATGCGCGCGAGCGGCGCCACGTCCTCGTTGCGCTCGCGCAGCGGCACCAGCGTCAGCGTGGCGCCGCGGATGCGGTAGTAGAGGTCCTCGCGGAACGCGCCGGACTTCACCATCTCCTCGAGGTTGCGGTGCGTCGCACACACCAGGCGCACGTCGACGGCCCGCGACCGCGTCGAACCGAGCGGGCGCACGGCCTTCTCTTGGAGCGCGCGCAGGAGCTTCGCTTGCAGCGACGCCGGCATGTCGCCGATCTCGTCGAGGAACAGCGTGCCGCCGTCGGCTTGGACGAACAGGCCGTCGTGATCGTGGTCGGCTCCCGTGAACGCGCCTTTCGCGTAGCCGAAGAACTCGCTTTCGAGCAGCGTCTCCGGCACGGCGGAGCAGTTCTCCGCGACGAACGCTTTGCTCGCGCGCGGGCTCGACGCGTGAATGCGACGCGCGAGGACTTCCTTGCCGGTGCCGCTGTCGCCGCGGATCAGGATCGGCAAGTCGCTCGATGCAACGCGATCCGTGAGCCGCAGCAGCTGCCGCATCGATTCGCTCTCGGCGACCATGCCGGACTCGACGGTCGGCTTGCCGTCCAACGCGCGCCGCGCTTCGCGCAACTCCTGTTCGCGCAAGCGCACGCGCTTTTCGAGATCGGTGTTCAACGATTCGACCTGCGCGCGGTGTTCGAGGTTGCCGATCGCGATCGCGGCTTGGCCGGCGAGCGCTTCGAGCAGGTCGATCGAGCGCGTCGAGAACATGCCCTCGCGCACGGGGTTGTCGACGTAGATCGCGCCTTCGATCCCGGCTTCGGTCTGGAACGGCACGCACAGCACGCTGCGCAAGTCGAAGTCCTCGATCGAGCGGCGACCTTGGAGTCGCTGGTCGGTCCGCGCATTCGCGGTGACCAGCGGCCGGCGCTGCTTGATCGCGTCGAGCACGATCGAACGGCTGACTTCGTCCGCGCCCGCGCCGACGTCGCCGGCGCGCGATTCGAACTCGACCTGGCCGGAGCGCAGCATCACGAGGTATCCACGGCGCGCACCGGTCAGCGCGACGGCGTACTCGACGAGGCGCTCGAGCAACCGGTCGCGCTCGGTCTCGCGCAGCACCGAGCGATTGATCGCGACGAACGTCCGAAACACCTCGTCGGGGATGCCTTCGGTCGTCACGCGGCCCGCGGCGAGCGGATGTTCGGCAGTCGGTTCCTGGTCCATGTCGAGCGCCGTCGCAAGCGGCTTGCCGAGCAGTCCACGCCAACTCTCGATGCTCGGTCGCTCCGCATCGGCCTGCGGGAATTGGATCGCGCGCAGCGCGGGGCGCAGCTCTGCGGCGACGGCAGCGGCTCGCGATGGGGCGACGGCCTTCAAGACCTGGACGAGTTCGGCGATGGCGATCGCCCGCTCGATCGCGAGCCCCATGCGCCGCGCCTCGTCACGCGCTTGGAAGAGCAGCCCGGCCGCTTCCTCCACCGCGCCCTGCGCCAGCGTCGCGCGCGCTTCTTCGATCGCGATGGCCGGCGCCAAGCGCGGCACGACGTCGGCGAGCCGGCGCAGGTGCTTGCGCGCACCGCTCGGATCGCCGGCCTGACGCAGCAGCCGAGCCCGGACCAGCTTCGCCCGCGCCGAGCCGACGACGTCCGCCGCGGCTTCGAACTCGCGCTCGGCGACCCCGAGCTCACGGGTGGCGGACTCGTCGTCGCCGCGCGTCAACTCCACGTCCGCGCGCACGAGCGCCACCTCCGCACGAATCCGCGGCGGGGCCGCCGACGCATCCAGAGTTTCGAGCACCGCATACGCCCGGTCGAGATCACCGCAGTGCGCCCATGCCGCCGCGCGCCGCGTGCGACACAGCAGCACCTCGGCGGATTGATGCGCGGCATCGAAGATGCGTTCGGCGCGATCGAGCGCGGCCAAGGCACTGCGCACCGATCCCGCCAAGTCATGCACGACGCCGAGATTCGCGAGCGAGCCCGCCTCGCCGGCGGTGTCCCCCATCGTCCGGCGCAGCCGTAGCGCCTCGTCGAGCGCCGTGCGTGCGTCATCCAATCGCCCGAGATCGCGCAGCACGAGACCGAGGTTGTTCGCGAGCGCTGCCTCTTCCCATGCGTGGCCGAGTCGCACGCGCAGCGGGCGCGCCGCGAGCAACGCGTGTTCGGCCTCGCTCAATCGACCTTCGCGCAAGAACAGCGTCGCGCGATTCGTCTGCGCCGTCGCCACCAACTCGTCGTCCCCCGCCTCGGTCGCGAGAGCGAGCGCTTCGTCGAGGGCTTCGCGCGCTCGACTCGATCGACCCGCGCGCAATGCGAGCGAACCGAGCAGCGTCAACACACGCGCGCGCGTCGTGTGCCGCAATCCGCGCCGCTCGCGCAGCGTCGTCTCGAGCAAACGATGTGCGCCGCCGACGTCGCCGCGCAGGAAGCGCGCATAGGCGTGCGAGCGCTCCAACTCCGCACGGGCATCGACGTCGAGCTTCACGCCCGGCTTCTTCGCCGCGTCGATCGCGCGAGCGAAGCACTGCTCGGCGTCCTCGGCGCGTCCGCGCAGGATCTCGACGCCACCGAGACGTCGCAACCGATCGATCATGACCAACGGCGGTGCGGCGCGCGCCACGGCTTCACTCGATCGTTCGCGCGCACGGTCGAGCGCACCTTGCCGGATCGCGGCGTCGATCTCCCATTCCGCGAGCGCGGCACGGGCGACGTCGTCGCGAAGCAACGGCGCGAGCTCGGAGCACGTCGCCAACACGACGCTGGCGGGCGCCGCGTGCGCGACCGACGCGTGGGCTTCGACGTAGCGCGCGAGCTCGTTCTCACGTCCCGCGTACGCGAGACACCGCACGGTCACCCACGGATCGCGGGCTTCTGCGTCTGCGATGCCGATCGCGTCGAGAATCCGCGACGCCAACCGCTTGGCATCGGAACGCGCGAGTGCCGCGACGCCGATCGCGGGCGACGTGATCCCGAGCGCACCATCCGCACGCACGCGCAACACGCGCCGATGCGCGAGGTCGCGCAGGGTCGCGCGTTCGGCTGGCTCCAAGACCGCGTCGGCAAGGCCGGGGGTGAGTTCGCCACCGCACAGATGCGCGAGTGCGACGACGGCGCACGCCGCGGGTTCGAGACCGACGACCAGCGTGCTGGCGTCGGGCGGGCTCAATCGCGCCTGCGTGAGCGCGGTGAAGTCGAAGCGGCCGTGCGACACCACGATCGCTCCCGCGTCGAGCGCGGAGCGCAGCACGGCATCGACTTGATCGGCATCCGAGCCCGCCACCGCGGCGACCGCATGCGCGGCACGCAGCAGGCGATCCTGCGCGGCGCCGTCCAACGCAACGCCTTCCAAGCGCGCGAAGTGGGCGGCGAGCGCGTGTGCGTCGAGTGACTCGAGTGCGCGCGGCTCGCCAAAGGTCGCGCGCAACGCATCCTCATCGTGCGCGTGAGCCGGGACAGGCGCCCCGAGCACGATCAGCGCACACTGCCGCATCGACGCCACCGTGCTGGCCAGCGTGCGTAGTGCGGCGAGCGCCTGACCATCCAGAGCACTCGCTCCGTCGACGCGCACCAGCAGCGCGCCGCCGCGAGCGTGCGTGATGCGCTCGCGCGCGAGCGTGACCATGCGCCCGGCGGGCTCGTGCGTCACTCCGACCGCGACCGAGCGCTCGGCGGCGACGTCGCGCGCGTCGAAGGCGAACCACGCGACGCCCGCGCGCGCGGCATGGAAGCGCAGCCTCTGCTCGGCCGCGGCGACGTCCGCGTCCGAGCTCGCGATGCACCACAGGACTGCGCCGGGTTGATCTCCGCGCGCGAGTGCGCACGCGTCGTCGAGCGCCACACCGCGCACGCACGGCGGCTGCGGCCGCAGCAGCGGTAGGAACGCGCGGGGATCGAGCGCGTCGTCGCCGAGCTCCGCGAGCACCGCCGCCGCACTGGATGGCCGATCGCGCGGATCGAGCGCGAGGAGTCGCTCGAGCAGCGGAGCGAACGCGGGATCGAGCGTGGCGAGGTCGAGCCCGAGTGCCTCGACGAAGCCGATGGCCGGGAAGCGCTCGTAGACGCGTGCCGGTGTGAGCTCGGGCGCCGCCGGCGCCGCGGCGAGCCACGTGACCCCGAGCGAGAACAAGTCTGCGCGCGCGTCGCGTTCGAGACCGAGCAGCACTTCAGGCGCGATGAACGGCGGCGTGCCGCGCACGGACGAATGACGCAGCGCGCCGATCGCCGCGGCGAAGCCGAAGTCCGTCAGCACCGCCTCGACGCGCTCGGCTCCACGGCGCAACAAGACGTTTTCCGGTTTGAGGTCGAGATGCAGCAGCCCCAAGCCATGCAGGTAGGTCAGCGCGCGCAACAAGTCGACGAGCACCGCTCGCCGCTCGCTCGGCCCCAAGGTCGGACCCGCTTCGGCCAACGTGTCGCCGTCGATGAACTCGCGGACCAACCAACACGTGGAGCCGTCGCGACCGTAGTCCAGGATCCGAGTCAGGTGCGGGTGATCGACGCCTTGGAGCAGCGCAAACTCGGTCGCCAGCGCAGCGGCCGACTCGCCGTCGCCGCGCAGGACCTTCACGGTCACGAGCGCGCCTTCATCCGGCGTAAGTGGCTGCGCACAATAGACCTGAATCCGTTCGTCGACGCGCAGGACGCGGCGGATGCGATAGCGATCCGCGAGAGCGCCCGGAAGCCGAACGTCGATGAAGTCGGACGGGGAGGACACGAGCTCGCTGCGCTCCATCCATTTGGCCACGAGGATCTTCGGGGGACCGACCGCCCGCACCGTCTCGATCATGGATCGAACGCACTGAACCGCGCGCGATCTTCATTTTCGTGACACCCGCGTCGCCACTCTCGCGCCTGAATCCGCAGGTTACAACCATGAAGTCAACGGCCCGTCGGTTGCGACGGGGCCGAATCGGTTCCCCCAGCACCGATCCGCCGCAAGGCAGCCCACCGCGCGCGGACGAGCCGGACGGTCTCCGTGGAATCCCGACGATCCCCGACGATCCCCGACGATCCCCGACGATCAAGGAGCGATGTACACCATGAGCGACATCACGAAGTTCTCCCCGTTGTTCCTCTTCGCGGGCCTCGTGCTCGCGGCACCCGCCGCGGCTCTCGCGAAGGGCGGCGATACGCAGAAGGCCGAGACGCCGATGACGCGCCCGGCCGGCGCGCCGGACACGAACGCCGCGGGCAAGATCCGCGTCGAGCACGACACCGGCGACAATCGCGACAAGCTGAAGGTCGAGGCGCAGTACATCGACACGTCGCTGACGTTCGAGGCCTGGGTCGCCGACGGCGGCGGGACGCTGACGTTCATCGCGAACATGCCGTACAACGGACCGGGCGAAGTCGAGGTCGAGTTCGACACCGACGAGGGTCTTCCGCTTCCGTTCAGCGCGGGCACGGTCGAGTCGCTCGCCGGCCGAACGCTGGAAGTGCGCTCCGGGGGCCAGACGTACCTGACCGGCGTGATCCCGTCCGTGAGCGGCGGATCCGGTGGGGGCGGCGGCGGGAGCGGCAGTGGCGGCTCGAACAGCAGCTCGAAATGGGAAATCGGCAAGGCGCCGCTGATGCGCCCGAGCCCGGCTCCCGATTCCGACGCGAGCGGCTACGTGGAGACGCGCAAGCGCGCGAAGGACAACCACCAGAAGTTCAAGGTCGAGGCCGAGCACCTCGATCCGGCCGGCTCGTTCGCCGTGTTCGTCGAGGACGCGGTCGGCTCGGGCGTGTTCGCCAACGTCGGCGCGATGGGTCCGGAAAGCAAGATCGGCGAGTTCGAACTCGAGCTCGAAACCGAAGACGGCGACGCGCTCCCCTTCGGAGTGACCGACGTCGCCGACCTCGCCGGCCGCGGCGTTCAAGTGCGCGACGCGAGCGACGTGGTTCTGCTCGAAGGCGTGGTGCCGGGCGTGAGCTTCTCGCTGAAGGCGACGAAGGCCCAGACGTCCCTGACGGCTGTCATCGCGGGCAAGGGCAAGCTGCGCCTGCGCAACGTGCCGAAGAAGGCGCAGCAGTTCTTCGAGCTGCAGCTGAAGAAGGTCGGCAAGGGCGCGGTGGTCGAAGTCTTCGTGTTCGATCCGAACACTTCGTCGATGGCTTTGGTGCAGACGCTGAACGCGAATGGCGGCGGCAACACGAAGTTGAAGATCAACACGCGCAAGGGTCAGTCGCTGCCGTTGAACGCACTGACGCTCAGCGAACTCGGCGGCCGCGCGATCGAAGTGCGCCTGCAAGGCGCCGGCACGGTGTTGCTGACCGGAGTGATCCCGACGCTTTGACGAATTGTGAAGATGATGCGGACCGCGGCCCGAGAGGAGGAGGCTCCGGCGCGCGAGCCAGTGCGACGAACGATCTACAAAGTCGCGCTG
>JBPOIU010000132.1:0-3510 GCA_052034255.1 Planctomycetota bacterium
CGGAAGGTGTCAGTGCACCAGTCGCCGTCCAGGTTGATCCGAACTTGTCGAACACAAATACGGCGCCAACCACCGTCGTTCCGACCGTGTAGCTTTGGTCCGAGACGAATGCTTGTGTTGAAGACAACGCGAGCTGATCTCCAAAAGCACCTCCGCTCGAAGGGTCAACCGTGAATAGTTTGGCGGTGTATGTCCAGAATGGACCAGTTTTCTCAAACAAGAAGGCTACCGATTGGTCCAGCGTGGTGTTCTGGCTCGTACCGAGCAGTACGCGGCCACCGTTAACGGCTACTGCGTTCCCGACACGAATCGCATTCGTAGGCGCGGTAAGCCGAGCTTTTTGTACCCACGTACCGTTTTCTAGGTCGAAGATGTAGGCGGCGCCGCTTCCGTTTACTGGGTTCGTTTCGTCTGGAGCGCCGACCAATAGGCGGTCATTGTGAATTGCAATTGTGAAGCCGAAACCGCCGGACTTTGGGACGATGGGAGTTACTGAAGCAGTATTCGCCCATCCCGAAACTTGCTTTTCAAAGACCAAGACGGCGTCGATCCCAGCGATCGTTCGTCCCGTTGTGTATATACGGCTGGCTTCAATCGCGATGCTAAGCCCGTAGTTTCCGGTATCGACGGGAGGCGGTAGACTGGTAGCAGCAGACCACGCCCCTGCGATAAGCTCGTAAACATACACAACTGGACCGGTGGGAAGCGTCGCCCCAGCAGCAATGACAGTTCCGTTAATAGCAATTGCGCCATAATTGGCATAAGTTCCGGTTGGAGACACCGGTGACACAATTACCGCAGTTTCAAGCCAATTACCGGTCGCCTGTCGTTCGAACACATGCAGGAAGTCCGGGTGCATGGCGTCGTCTGGTCCTCTTGAGACAACCACGAGACGTGACCCGGAAGCAGCAAGAGTGGTCCCAAACTGATGCAGATATCCAGGATCGTTCGAATAGAACTTCGATAGTTGCTTGTTTACACATTGCCCAAAGGCCGCTGATGCTGACAAGAGCACGAACAGGCCCACAGAGGTGAGCAGGATGCGACTGAACATGGGCGTGACTCCCGTGCCGCGATCGGCATTCCCACGAAGATTTCGGGGACTGTAGAGCCACGTGCGCTGGAGAAGCAAGCCGCAGCCGCACAAGCTGGGTTTGCGCGGCGTCGGGTTCTCCGGACTACAGGCGGGAGATACGGCGATACAGGCACCTAAGCGGCTGGACACGGGGTCATGCGGCAAGCCCTCACCGCAACTTTGTACGGTACAAGAATCAGCGCGTGCGCCTGTCCGTGCTCGAGGGAATGCCGCGCCATGGGAATCCGCTTCAATCCGTCCCCCGCCGCGCCTAACATCCGCCCATTCAAGCTGCTGCGGCTCTAGCTCAGTTGGCTAGCAGCACCAGTAGGGCAGACGCCGGAGGCGTGGCGCGAACGCTCGACAAGCTGGGGGTCGAAGGTTCAAATCCTTCATCGCCCACCACTTCGGATGATGCGGGGGAATCGGGACATCCAGCGACCAGCGCTGGCTCGCCGGGCCGCGCGCGACGCGGTCTCCGCCCCCTCTCACCGCTCCTCCACATCCGGCAGTCGCTCGAAGTCGAGCGCGGCGACCTGCATCGGTCGGGTCGGTTCCGCCGTCGCCGGTAGGTAGAAGCCGAACGCGCCGTCGAGGTCGACGTTCGCCTTGGCGACGGCCCAGCCGAAGTCGGAAATGGTCATCCAGACTGAGTCGCCGTGACGCTCGAACGCGATTGGCCACGACGCCAGCGGGTCATTCGTTTCGATCGGTGATGCCGCGGTCCAGCGGTGGATCTCGGTCGGCGTGCCTTTGACGTAGTGATCCACGTCGATGTGCGCCTTGCCGTCGACCGCCGAGAACACCGCGGCGCAGAAATCGTCGTCGCTCTTGTACGCGAACACGATCCCGACCGGTGCGATGCCGAGCTGCGTCGCGAACGTCCCCGCGAAACGATAGTCGCCGTCGATCGCCGTCGCCGTCACGAACAGTCCGGGCTTCTTCGTCTTCGTGGGCGGGAAGTCGATCGCGTCCGCGCCGACCTTCCAGCCCTTGTTCGCGAGTCCCTTCTTCGCGTTCTTGAAGAACGCGGCGATGGTGCTCTTCGAGAGCGCTCCGCGGAGCGGGCCGAGCGCGGGGCGCGCTTCGTCGGTCGTTTCCCAGAATCGCTCCGCCGAGAGCGGGAGGATGGTCGGCCCGATGAACTCGAGGTCCCACGCCGACCAGTAGAGCTTCGCGGCGATCGCGGCCTTCGCCACGCCGACCAAGTCGCCCGCGGATTTCCGGCGCAGATCCTGGATCTCCTTCTGGCGCGCGCTCGGTGTGCCGAGATCCGCGTAGATGCCGGGGACGCCCCACGACATCGATTCGCCGAGCCGCATGGCGTTCGCGGTGGCCTCGTCGTCCTTCGGGATGTCGGCGGGAGGAATCGCGCTCATGCGTTCGACGGCCTCCAACGCCCAGGCCGGATCGAACGTCCACAGCGGCTCGATCACGAAGCTCGCGCACTGCTTGTAGTTCGCGGCGATCAACGCGTCGGCCTGCGCTTTCAGCGGCGCGGCGATGGCGTCGACCGCCGCGTCGAACGCGGGCAGGGCGAGTGCGGCGGTGTCGTTGCCGAGGACCTCGACGTAGCGCTGCGCGCGCTTCACCGCGCCCGTCTGGATGTCGTCGAACGCGCGCAGCATCGCTTCCTCGGCGGTCCGGGTCGCGCGCACGAGGATGCGGGACCGCGCCAGGAATGCGAGGCGCGCCCCGCGTTCCGTCTGTTTGGCCGCGGCGGCCGCGTGCGCCATCGCGAGGAGCTGCTCGAAGTCGGTCCCGCGCGAGGGGATCCGCTGCGCCATCGCGAGGTTCGCGGGTACGAGGAACAGCACGGTGACGCACGCGATCAGGAGCTTGTTCTGCATGATTCCCTCTCTGCGCTTCCGTCGAGCGGATCCCCGACGCACCCCCCATGGCGTGGCCGAATGGAACCCCCCTGGCCGGCGAATCACACCCGCGCCCCCGCGCGAAGTCGACCAGGTTTCGTCGCGGACGGCCGGCGACCGCATCGCACCGACTTCGGGACCGTCTGCACTACGCTGCGGACTCACCGTGAATTCGTGACCCCTCGCGCGGCCATTTCCGTTCGTGGTTCGACGAAGTGTCGAGTGCATGACGAACGTCTCGCCGCGTGCCGATCCCCGTTCGGACGTCGCCGCACTTCACGCCGCGTCGTCCCTCGCCGTTCCGACCCATCCCCAAAAGCGACCGCGCCAAGGAAGCTCACCCATGCGCAAGATCCAGACCCTCGCCTCCATGCTCATCGGTCTCGCCGCCGCGCACGCGGAAGTGATCGTCGTCGACGCGAACGACGGTCCGGGTACGGACTTCACGTCGCTGAGCGCCGCGATCGCGGCCGCGAAGAACGGCGACGTCCTGCTCATGCGCTCCGGCACGTATGACGGCATCTTCAGCATCGTCGACAAAGCCATCGCGATCATCGCCGATGA
>JBPOIU010000059.1:0-49116 GCA_052034255.1 Planctomycetota bacterium
CAATCGAAAGAGTCGGTGAGGCTCTCCGGTCGCGGAGCGACCGGATTCTCCAGACACGAAGCGATCGTCGTTCGCAGCCGTTCCGACGCCGCGGGGGCCCAATTCATGAGATTCACGGCCTCTCAGATCCGTTCGATGTCCATCGTGATGTCGAGCGACTTCACGCTGTGCGTCAGCGCACCGACCGAGATGCGGTCGACGCCGGTCTCGGCGAAGCTGCGCACCGTCGTCAAGTTGATGCCACCGGACGCTTCGAGCACGAGTTTCTTGCCCGGCGTCGCCGCACGGACCGCGGCGACCGCGACGCGCAGCGTGTCGGGCTTGAAGTTGTCGAACAGCACCGAATCCGCGCCGTTCGTCGCTGCGGCCAGCGCCTCGTCCTGCGTGGTCGCTTCGACCTGCACGAAGATGCCGGGGCCGACGTGCTTGCGGATCTGACGCGTCAAGGCCGCGATCCGCTCGTGCGAACCGGTGGCCTGCGCGAGGAAGATGTGGTTGTCCTTGACCAGCACTTGGTCGAACAGGCCGAAGCGATGGTTCTTGCCACCGCCGAACACGACGGCCTGCTTCTCCAGCGCGCGCAGCAGCGGCGTGGTCTTGCGCGTGTCGACGATTGCGCAGCCGGTGCCCTTCACGGCATCGACGTACTGACTCGTCAACGTCGCAACCCCGGACATGCGGCCGAGTAGGTTCAGCGCGACGCGCTCGCCGGTCACCACGACGCGCGCCGAGGACTCGACTTCACCGACCACGGTCGCGGGTCCCACGCGTGATCCATCGGGATGCTTGATCGTGATCCTCGCGGATGGATCGAGGAGCTGGAACGTCCGCAAGCCGGCGGCGATCCCGCCGACGACGCCGGCGTCGCGCAGGCGCAGTAGTCCGCGCGCCTTCCAACTCTGGTCCAGGGTGGCTTCGGCGGTGAGATCTCCGCTGCCGACGTCTTCGGCGAGCGACTGGCGAAGGAATGCATCGAGGTCGAAGTTCATGGGGGCCAGAGTTTCCCGACTGGGCGGCAGGAGGCTCGCGAAAAAATCGAAGGTGACGAGGGTCCCCCACGTCGTCGCACCCCAACCCGCGCCCTCCGGACACTTAGTAGAGTCCCCCCGTGAACGACGACGCCCTCCACGCCGGTCGCAACCTCGACGAACGTGTCGCGCGCACGGCCGCATTCACGCGCCTCGTCGAGCGGGCCGTCCCGAGCTCCATTCGCGGCGAGCGCTTCACGCTGGAACCCACCCGTTTCGGGCACGGCTTCGTCTACGTGCTGACGCGAGACGACGGAACGCGTCACATCGCGCGCTTCGAAGCGGATCGCCACCGGTTGATCGCGCGACTCGCCGTCGCCGAAGCGCTCCGCGCGCAACGCGTGGCGACGCCGAGGACGCTGTACTCCCGCACCGCGTTCTTCGATCGACTGCGCTTCGGTCATGCGCTGGCGATCGACGCGTTCTGCGCCGGCGTCGGCGTCACGCAACTCGCGGATCCGATCGAAGCGGCGCCACGCATCGCGTCGTTGTTCGTCGCGTTGCATGACGCGAATCCGCGCGCGCTGCCGACGTCGAGCGATTCCGTCGACGGCGCCGCGCTCCTGGCGCGCTTGTCGAAGCGGTTGCGTGCCGAGTCCGAAGCCGGCGACCCGCGAGTCGCGAACTCGTTGCGGACGCTGCGCGAACGCGATGCCGCCGGCCGCTTGTTCTCGGCGCAAACGCCCCGCGTGTGCTTGTGGGACGTCGGCCCGAAAAACGTCCTCGTCGACGGCGACGGCGCGACCGCGATCGACGTCGAGGACGTGCGGCTCGACTCCGCGGCCTACGAGCTCGCGCGCGTCCGGCACCACCTGTTCGACGAGAAGCCCGCCGCGTTCGAGGCCTTCCTCGACGCCTACCGCGCGCTCGCGAGCACCCCGCTGCGGGCCGAGATCGACACCACGCTCGGCGCGTGCGAAATGGTGTTCCTCGCCCGGCACGCCCGCATCTCGAAGTGGCCGGGTCAGAGCAAACGCTTCGCGCGCAGGCTCGAGGAGTTGCTCGCGCTGAGCTGATCGACTTCGTCCGAGAGTCGTCGCGCACAGCGACGACTTTCGGACCTCGGACGTAGTCGATCCCGCACCAGGTGTCCGAGGCGACGGCAGTCGCCGAATTCACCGATGTGCGGCGTCGAATGACGCGAACGACCTGTGGATACGGCGGCCGCTGCCGCGGTCGTCAGCTCGCGTCGTGCTCGGTGATCAGCGCGACGATCTCGCTCGCGCCAGCACCTTCCGCGAGACTGCGCGCCGTTTTGCCGTCGTCCGATGCGAGGTCGCCCTTCGCCTTGAAGCGCAGCAGCGTCCGCACCATGTCGAGATCGCGGTGCATCGCCGCCGCATGCAGCGCGGTGAAACCACCGCTCTGCTGCGCGTTCGGATCGGCGCCGCTGTCGAGCAGCAACCCGACGATTTCGTGACTGCGTGCCGCCGCGGCCGAGTGCAGCGGGGTGACACCACTCGGGTTGTCGGCGACCGCGTCGGGGTCGGCGCCGTGGTCGAGCAGGAACTCCGCGGTATCGAGATGCTTGAAGAAGCACGCGAGGTGCAGCGCGGTGAAGCCGTCGCGCGAGCGATCGCCGACCAGTTTCGGCTTCGCCTTCAGCATGCCTTCGAGCCGTGCCTTGTCGCCGAGCGCGGCGGCTTCGAAGACGTCGAGTTGCGGCTTGGCGCCGATCAGCACCTCGAGCGCGGCCTTCTTGCGGTGGTATGCGGCCGTCAATACGGCGCTGATCCCCGTCTTCGACCGTGCGCTCGCCAGCTTCGGGTCCTGCTTCAGCAACTCTCTCAGTGCTGCCGCGTCGTCCTTCTCGATGGCGACGAACAGTCTGTCCTCAGCCTCCACCGCATGCCTCCGTCATGGAATCAGCGCGCCCTTGGACCATGGTTCGAGCCCGGTTGGGTGGAGCTCGAGCTGGCCGAGATTACCCCGGCCCCCACGATCGAGCCAAGCCGGTGCGTACCGGAGGTCGTCGCCGCGGCGCGCCCTGCTCGCTCTCGCCCGCGGGAACGCACGGCGAACCGATTGGAACGGGCTGCTAGCCGTCGAATCGAATCCGGCCGAGCAGCGCCTTCGTCGTCGCGCGACCGATGCCGTCGACCTTCTCGAGTTCCGGAAAGCTGTGGAACGGCCCGTGCTCGTTGCGATACGCGATGATCGAGCGCGCGCGCTCCGGACCGATCTCCGCCAGCAGCGAGAGCGTCGCTTCGTCCGCCGTGTTGACGTTGACGATCACGCCGGGAGCCGTCGCGGGTGCGTAGCGCCGGTCGATTCCGGCAGTGTGGAGCTTGGCGAGCAACAGCGCCGCGCCGAGTACGGCCACCGCGCCGAGCACACGCAGTCGCGCGGAGCGAACTTCAACCGCTCGCGACTTGTCGTCCGTTGTCACCGTCGCCATGCGTCAAGACCTGCTGCGCCGCGTGTTCCACCGCATCGAGCGCGGCTCCGCGAGCTTCCAGGCTCGCCATGCGCCGGCGCGTGGTCTGGAGATTGAAGAAATGCCGGAACACGGCGTCCATGGCCTGGGCGACGCCTTCTTCACCTTCCACGCCCCACGGCTCGGCGCCGGTCGACACCAGCAGCGCGTCATCGGTGCGCGTGACCTGGGCCAGCAGGTTGTCGCCGATGCGGAAACTGACCACATCGCCGTCCTGCTCTTCGAGCACGTCGGGCGACAGGCGGAGCAGACGCTCCTTCATCTCGTCGAACAGCGTCCGCGTGACCTTGCCGCGCGGTTTGCCCGGCTTCTTCTGCGCCTTGTCGGCCGTGAACCCCGCGCGCAGCGAGGCGGCGGACAAACTCGGCGGAGCGTCGTCGACGTCCTTGCGCGATGCCGAGAACGCGCGCACCGGCGTCGCGCTACGGGACGTCACGACCAGTTGGAATCCGGTCGCCGAATCGACGACGGTGCACTCGAACGTCTTCAGCGAGGGAATCTTGAGCAGCGCCAACAGGGCCTCGGTACGCTCGGCCAGCCGCCGCGCGACGAGCAGCAACCGCGGCGTGTCGTGCACGTCGAAGCCGCGTTCGGGATTCAACGCATGGAACAACCGAGCGGCGCGCCGGAACTCGAGCACGGCGGTCGCGGCGCGCTGGAACAGCGGTTCGCCGGTGCCATCCTCGACCAGCACGAGCACTGGCCGACCTTCGACGTCGTGAGCGAGGACGTCGATGACCAGATCGTCGCCGATCACGAGATCGGTGGTCGTCATGCGCAGTCCGCTCTCGAGGAGGTCGACGTTTTGTGCGACCAAGAACCCGAGGGCCGGAGCACGCCCATCGTCGATGGCGCGGACCGGAATCATGGCAGACACTCCGCGCGGCGGACCGTCGTGGCGACCCTGGTGAACTGGCTCGTCCCGCCGAGGACGCTGCGGATTGTAGGTCGAATTCGAACGGACTCAATCCATTGGGTTTCAACGGCGCAATGACTCCTTTGACCGTTTCAGCCGCGCGAAGCCTGTTCCCGGTCACCCGGACGTACGCGTACTTCAACGTGGCGGCCAATGCTCCCCTGGCGGAGCCGGTCCGCGATGCGCTGATCGCGTTCGCCGAGGACACCGCGAACCACGGTGCGGTCCATTGGGCCAGTTGGTTCGAAACCGCCCGGCGGACCCGGTCCAGCGCCGCGCAGTGGCTCGGCGTGGCCCTGGACGAACTGGCGCTCGTCCACAGCACCTCCGAAGGCATCAACGTGGTCGCGCAGGGATTGGAGTGGCGCCCGGGGGACAACGTCGTCGTGGTCCGCGGCGACTTCCCGGCCAACGTGCATCCATGGATGAACCTGCGGCGCGACGGCGTCGAGGTTCGATTCGTCGAGCCCGCCACGGTCGGCGAGGTCTCGCCCGAAGCCGTTCTCGCGCGCTGCGATGGCTCCACGCGGCTCGTCTCCGTCTCGGCGGTCTCGTTCGTGACCGGATTCCGCGCCGACGTGCGTACTCTCGGCGCGGCCCTGCGCGCGCGCGGCGTCTTGCTGTTCGTCGACGCGATCCAAGCGCTCGGACACATGCCGCTGTCGCCCTACGACGACAACATCGACTTCCTGGCTGCCGACGGCCACAAGTGGATGCTCGGCCCCGAGGGCGTCGGCCTGTTCTTCGTCCGCAAGGCGCTGCTCTCCCGGCTCCGCCCCCGCTTCGTGTCGTGGCTGTCCGTGCAGGACCCGTACGAGTGTCAGCGCTACGACAGCCCGCTGCGCGACGACGCCCGGCGCTTCGAGTACGCGACGCACAACACCGCCGGGACCCATGCGTTCGAAGCCGCGCTGAACCTCGTGCGCGCCGTGGGCGTCGACGCGATCGCACCGCACGTGCTCGGCTTGGCACGGCGTCTCGCCGATGGGTTGGACGCGCGCGGCTATCGCGTCGTGTCGCCGCGCGACGACGCGCGCCGCAGCGGCATCGTCGCGTTCACGCGCGACGACGTCGATCAAGCCGACGTCGAACGCGGGTTGCTCGCCCGCGGCATCGTGATCGCGCGCCGCTGCGGGTACATGCGCGCGGCGTGTCACCTGTACAACGACGCGTCCGACGTGGACCGCTTGCTCGACGCCCTGCCGTGAACGAACCCACCACGAACGCGACTTGGATCGACTCGATGTCGCTCGGCCAGGCGGCACTGTGGTCCGTGGCCGGCGTCGCATTCGCCGTCGTCGTGGTGCGCGCCCTGTGGGCCCGCGTGCTGCCGGAGCCCGGACCGCGACCGCAGCGCGATCTCACGGCCGCCGGGGTGATCACGGCGATCGCGTTCGGGTTCGCGCTGCTCGCGGCGGGGCTCCTGACCGCGGCGCTCGGCTCGCGGGGACAGAACCCCGACCTGCCGCTGCGCGCGTTCGATCTGGCCCTGCCTTCGCTCGTCAACGTGATCGCGGCGGTGATCGGACTTCGATTCGCGCAAACGCGCCTCGCGACCGACGCAGCGGCGTTCGGCTGGCGCCGGGTGCGCCCCGTCGACCTCGCGTTCGCACTCGGCGTTATGTGCGCGCTGGCGCCGGCATACGTCGGGCTCGGGGCCCTGAACGCGCAACTGGTCGATGCGTTCGGCATGGAGCGGCACCAACGCTTGGTGAACGCGTTGCTCGCGCAGGGATCCCTCGATCCGCGGATCGCAGTGCTGATCGTCGCCGTGGTGCCGCCGTGCGAAGAGCTGATGTTCCGTGGCGTGCTGCAGACCGCGATCCTGTCGGTGACGAACCGCTGGATCGCGATCGCGGGCACGGCCCTGGCGTTCGCGTTGGTGCACGACCCGCAGTCGTGGTTGTTGATCGGCGCGGTCGGCGTCGGACTCGGGATCGTTCGGGATCGCACGGGATCCGTTCTCGCGTCGACGTTCGCCCACGCGGCATTCAATGCGTTCATGCTGTTGCAGATCGCACGAGAGGCACAATCCCGTTGATCGTCCGTGCCGCGCTCGCGCGGCCGGCGGCGCGCATCGTGAGGAACCGGATGAACTCGATCGGAAACGAACGCTGTCACATGATCCGCAGCGGGGACGCCTTCATCGCGTCGACCGCATCCGTCGTCGGCGCCGTGACACTGAAGCGCGACGCATCGGTGTGGTACGGCGCCGTGCTGCGCGGTGACGACGACTCGATCGAACTCGGCGAGCGCTCGAACCTCCAGGACAACGTCGTCGTGCATCCGCTCGAGCACGTGCCGACGATCATCGGGGACGACGTCACGGTCGGTCATGGCGCGATCTTGCACATGAAATCGATCGGGCCTCGGTGCTTGATCGGCATGGGTGCGATCCTGCTCGGCGACGCGGTCATCGGTGAAGAATGCATGATCGCCGCGGGCGCGCTGGTGAAAGAGAAGGCCGTGATCCCGCCACGCTCGCTCGTCGTCGGGATGCCCGGCAAGGTGATCCGGACGCTGACGGACGACGAGGTGCGCACGATCCTCGGCAGTGCGCGCGAGTACGTCGCGAAGGCGCGGCGACACCTTCTGCCAGGAAGCTGACGTGCGTCGACGCGGTGAACGATCGAGAGGCTTCGCGGCGTCGACGCTGCCTCACCGAATCGGCGGCGACGCGGCGGGATCGGCGACGGCGGGGGCTTGTGGAGTCGGCGCGCGCAGGAACAACACGGCCTTGCCGCCGATCGCGATCATCACGTCCCCACCCAGCGCGTAGACGCCGCCCAGCCGTCCACCATCGAGCCCTTGGATCGCGAGCCGCGCACGGTCGGATGCGAGATCCATCGTGTCGTCGGGCGGGAGATCGGCCGCGCGCTTCGCCAAGCGCGAGTCGACCCAGCGGCCCTTGACCGAGAAGAACGCGCGCTGACCGACTTGCGCGACGCGATCGAACGCCCTCTCCTTCAGCGTCTGGTCGAGTTGGCGATTGCGGCGGTTCATGCGCTCTTGATCGCGCATGCGCTGCGAGTTCACGGCTTGAACGACCGCTTCGCGTCCCGCGCGCTGCCGGCGCAGGCGGTTTTGCAGCTGGTCGTTCATGCGCGCGAGGTTGCCGACTTCGTCGGCCAGCACGCTGCCCTCCTGCGCGAGGAACGCGGTGTACTCGGTCATGATCCCGAACTCGGTCGACAGCGTGTAGATCTCGCGCGCGATCTCGCCGTCCTGCGTCCCGCGCGCGAGCGCGACCTTCGGATCGGCGCCACTCATGCGCAAGTCGTCGAGCAGCGATGCGATGCGGCGACTGGCCCACAGCCGCGGCACGAAATCGCAATCGTCCGTCGTCGACGTGACGCGGAACGGGAAGCGGAACGTCGCCGGCGCACCGAGCTGTTGCCCGGCGATCTCGAACACGACGTCCTCGCTTCCGCGCAAGCGCCCGAGCACCAGGATCTGCTCACCGTCGTAGAGGTCGGCCAATGCGCGGGGCTCGAGATCCGCGACGCGCTGCGGCGCGGGGTTCCCTTGCGCGTCGAGGATCCGCAGCTCCGGCGCCGTCAACCTCGGCCCGCGCAAACGCGCGTAGACCTCGGAGACCTTGGCCTCGACGTTCTCCGCCGGTTGGACGTACGTGCTGGTCGCTCGCGAGTGCAGCGCGATCTGATCGAGCAGCGGCGCATTGACGTCGTGTCCGACGCCGAACGTGAAGATGCGGCGCGCATCGTCGTTCTCGGCCGCGGCGGCGTTGCGGATCTGCACTTCGTCGGTGACGCCGACCGTGGGTTGACCGTCGGTCAGGAACAACACGATCGGGTGCGTTCCCGCGGCGTGTTCCTGGCGCAGCGCGCATGTCAACGCGCCGTGGATGTCGGTGCCGCCATCGGGCGCCAGGCGCTCGAGGTACTTCTTGGCATCCGCGAGCGCTTGGTCGGAACGCTGCACCGGCTGCGCGGAGAACAGCGCGACCGACGACGAGTAGTCGATGATGTTGAAGCGCTCGCCGTCTTCGATTCCGTCGAGGATCTGCATCGCGGCCGCACGCGCTTGCTCGAACTTCTCGCCGCGCATCGATCCGGAACGATCGAGGACGAGGATGATCTCGCGACGCAGCTTCTTGGCATCGGCGGGAGCGGGCGGCAATCCGCACAGCAACAGGAAGTACGCGCCGCGCCCCGCTGCATCGGGCTGCAGGTACAGCGTCGCATTGAGTCCGTTGCCTTCGAGCAGCCACGAAACGCGCACCGGGCCGGGCTCACGCGCTCCGGCGGCATCGAGTCGGAGGCGCACGTCGGACGGCGTCGCGCGCAACTCCGCCATCGCGTGCGTGGGCGAGTAGATCGCGGCGATCGCCCGTGGCGCGCGAATCCGCGCTTCGACGGTCCACGGAATCCAATTCGGCGCGAGCGATTCGCTGCGCGGCAACACGTAGTCGACGCGATCCCCACGCGTCGGCAGCACGTGTTCGTACACGACCTTGACGACCTGTCCGCTGCCCGCCGACACCGGGAACACGCTGGAGCGCAGCGTGTCGTAGTCCGCGAACTCGAGCAGAGCGGGATCCCGCGCGCGGTCCACGATCGAGTCGTACAACGCGCGCGCGCGCTGCGCCGGCAGGATCTCGGCGCTCGGGGCCGCTCCGCTGCCCCCGAAGTCGAAGCCGCGCACGACCGCGCCAGCGGGCACGGGCAGCATCAGTTCGATCTCCTGCGTGGTGCGCGTGGGGTTGTTCAACGTGACGCGAAGGGTGGTCGTCGCGACTTGACCGACGACGTCGATCGCCGCGGCAACGGCGCGCACCCCGACGCGCCCTGCACCGTCGCGCATGACGACCGAACCGCCTTGCGGGACGAGCACGGAGCCGGCT
The DNA here is from genome assembly GCA_052034255.1 of Planctomycetota bacterium. Taxonomy (GTDB): domain Bacteria; phylum Planctomycetota; class B15-G4; order B15-G4; family JADJEK01; genus JADJEK01. The sequence goes on from JBPOIU010000059.1 coordinate 9,246, forward strand.
CCGCGATCGATCGCACTGCGGTCGAGGGCGGCTTGGCCCCGTGCGTGGATCGTCGGGATCGACGACGCGGCCAGGAAGCAAAGGACGAATCGAAGGTTCATGACGAACTCTCCCGCGGACCTCAGGAATGCGCGAACCGTAGTTCGCGGTCCTCGGAAGCGCGGTCAGCGGCGCGTCACAACCGGCGGCGACGACTCGATCGGGGCGCGGTGTGCGTGACGTCGGAATCACGGAAGGATGCCGAACGTTCGAAGAGCTGCGTGAGGCGCGCCAGCGCGGAACATGCCGCGGAAAAAGAGCGAAGGGTGCGCAGCGAACCGCGCACCCTTCGGGAGAGCGCCTCGGCACGGGGTCTCCGTACGTAAGGCGCCGTGACAAGCCAGCGATCTCGAGCCTGCCCAACTCCATGTGGAAGCAGGTTCACGCCACCCACTTCCGGGCTCTCGACCACCGACCTCGATCCCCGACCTCTTGCGAGGCCGAAGGTCATGTCAGCTTTCCTATCCAGCCACGCAGCGAACTGCGAAGCTGCCCCTTCGACGGATGCCGACCACGCCAGGTTCCTGGTACTTTCAGCACAAAGCGGCCGCGTCCCCAACCGGAGGAACCTCCGATGAATCATGGACTTGCATTCGCGCTCGCGGTGCTCGCGGGAACCGTTTTCTGTGCACCCGCAAGAACAGCTCCGCGCGCGGCGCCGACGTGCGGCGACGACGAACTCTGCCCGACGTGCCACGGCAGCGGCCGCTTCGACAATGCACTCAAGAACGCGAAGCAGGCGGAACTCGAGGGCAAGGTCATCTACTGCTCGGAGCGCATCGCGCGCGATCCGAAAGGCAAGGGCTGCGCGTTCGTGCCGTGCGGCCCGAAATGCGGCGCGACGACGAAAGCCGCGGAAGCGAACGCCGAGTTCGCGACGTACACGACCGCCGTCGACGCGTGGCTGAAGAACAACGAGTCGATCTCGAAGACGATCAAGCCGCGTACGCCATTCGTGTTCATCCGCACCGAGCACTTCGATCTGATCTACGGCTTGCCGAGGGTCACGCTCGAGACCCGTGAGACGTTCGATCTGCACGGCGGCGCGCATCTGTACGCCGAGCGCCTCGAAGCCGCGTATCGCTGGTTTTGCGAACTGCTGGCGATCGACGACGCGCAAATGCGCGTGAAGCGCCATCAGGTGTTCTTGTTCGACGATCTGAAGAGCTTGACGATCGCCGCGCCGCTGTACGCCGAACTCAACACCGACCGCGCCGGCCACAAAGTCGGAGACCCTTCGGTACTGGTCACGTGGCGCGACAAGAACGTCTTCGGCAAGAACGATCCCGCGTTCCACAAGCACGTGGTCCACCACCTCACGCACATGATCCAAGGGGTCTGGTATCTGAAGGTGTGGTTGAAGGAACGCGCGGGGTGGCTCGACGAGGGACTCGCGCACGTCGCCGAGATGCGCCTGTTCAAGCTCTCGGGCAACTCGTGCAACACCGAGTCCGAAGAAGTCGACTACCCCGACGAGAACTGGGAGCCACTGGTTCTCCGCAGCGTGCTGGCGAACGACACCGTGACGTTCGCCAACGTCATGACGAAGAAGGCCCACGAGTTGAACCACGCCGAGCACATGTTCGCGTGGTCGTTCACGGACTTCCTGCTGCACCGACCCGATGGACCGGTGCTGATCCAGAAGCTGATGAAGGGGGTCAAGGAGCAGCGGGAGATGCGCGAGGTGTTCCGCGAAGCGACCGGCTTCACCACGGTCAACGTCGACGAGGCGTGGAAGGACTGGGTCAAGGCGAACTACTCTCTGAAGCCCTGATGGGCTCACCGCGCGCCGGATCGGCACACCGCGCGACACTCGCCGCAGCGGTCGACGCCGCGCGGCGGCCGTCGCCGATTGCGCGCGAATGCCGGTTCCGACGGCGACCTCGCGCCGCGTTCGACGCTGCGACTGGCACCGCGCCGGCCCCTCGGGAGCGATGTGCGGATCAGGCACTCGGCTTGCTGGACGGCGGACTCGGCCCCATCCGCCCGCGAGCGGTCCGTTGGATCGTCCGCCGCGCGGTCGAGCGAGCGAGATCGAGCCGGGCGAGGCCCGCCAGCGAAGCGTACGGAGACGCGCGACGGCGATGAGGCGGAACGAAGCCATGCTCGTTCGCAGCCGGCCGAACGCCGCGAGACTTTTTCAATGGGCCGCTCGGGCCCTGGAGAACGCGCAATGAGTTCGTCCCTCCCCACGCTGCGTTCCATGGGTCTGGCGTGGATCGGCATCGGAACATTGGCTGTCCTCGCGTTCCTGCTGTGGCGCGAGGACGCGCCGCCCGCTGTCGTCGACACTCCCGCTCCGCGCACGGCGGAAGCGGCGCGCGCCGACGTCGAGTCCGCAACCGCCGCGGAAACGCCCTCGCCGACGCGCACGGTCGCTCCCGCCGACGACGCGCAGGACGGTCCGCGCGTCGCCGCGCGTGGGCGTGTTCTCGAACGCACGGCGCGCGGCCTCGTTCCGGTCACGGCCGGCAGCGTCTCGCTGCGACGCAATCCGCCGCCGATGATGCTGCGCGCCGCTCTGGCGCGACAGCCGCAGGTCGACGGCAACGATGACCTGCTGGCGACCGCGCCGATCGGCGCGGGTGGCGCATACACGCTCGAAGCCGCGTCGTTCGCGGGCTTCCTGCGGATCGACGACCCGTTGCTGACGTGCGAATCCCTCGTGCGCATCGACGGCGCGGACGCCGCTTTGCCTGATCTGATCGTCGTCGCGGCCGGCCGCATCCAGGGCCGCGTCGTCGATGCGGAGGGCAAGGGGCTTGGCGACATCGCGATCCAAGTCGGCCCGACGCCCGATCCGCGCAACGAGATCCAGAACCTCTTGCTCACCGGATCGAAGCGCGGCGAGTTCCGGTGCAAGAGCGCCGCAGACGGTGCGTTCGACGTGCCCTCGGTGCCGAGCGGCGCGCAGTGGACGATCAAGGCCACCTCCGATGCGTACGCGCCGTTCGAAGTCACGACCGCGATCGCGGCCGGTGAAACCAAGACGCTGGAGCTGAGACTCACACGCGGTGCCTTCCTCACTGGACGCGTGATCGGAGGCGGGAAACCAGTCGCCGGCGCGCGCGTCGACGTGCGCTCGACCGCACTCAAACTCGAAGGCGGGAGTTTGGGCTCGCCGCCGCGCAGCGAACGCACGACGACGACCGCGGCCGACGGGACGTTCCGGTTCGACGGCATGCTGCCCGGCCGCATTCGACTCGACGTGCACTCCGACGCGTTCGCACCGGGCAATGTCTCCGGATTCGACCTTGCCTTGCCCGGACTCGCGTTGCCGTCCGACGTCGTCCTCGAGGACGGTCCCCGCATCCGCGGCCGCGTGCTCGACGACATCGGCGCCCCGGTCGCGCAGGCGCGCGTCGGCTTCCTCAAGCCCATTCCGTTCGTCCAATCCGAGCAGGTCTTTTCGCCGGATGTCGCCCTCGACATGGGCGGTGTCGTGACGTCGACGAACGCCGAAGGGTGGTTCGAGTCGCCACCATTGCCGAGTTCGGCGCCGTTGGACGTCATCGCCAACTCGAAGGACCACGCCATCGGCGGCGCGCACGGGGTCAAAGCCGGAAGCAGTGACGCCACGGTCCGCGTGTCGCGATTCGGTTCGTGCTCGGGGTTGGTCGAGAGCGCGACCGACGGCGAACCCCTGCGCCGATTCTCCGCGACGGTCGCGCCCGCGGAGAACGCGTCCGTGTTCGCGGTTCCGAACGCGAGCGACCCGCAGCCCGTCCTCTTCGTGCACAGCGACGACGGCGCATTCGAGTTCGATCGGTTGAAGCCGGGTTCGTACCGCGTCGATGTCGTCGCCGACGGTTTCGCCCGCGGCTCGAGCACGACGTTCGCGATCGAGCCGGGCAAGCGCACCGCCGGCATCCTCGTGCGCTTGGTCCGCGAGTCCACGATCCGCGGCGTCGTCGTCGACGGAGCGACGGGAAATCCGATCGAGGGAGCGCGCGTCGGTCGATCCCGCAGCGTCGTCGGCATGCAGTTCGATCCGCTCCTCCACCACCAATCCGCGACGACCGATGCCGCGGGTCAGTTCATGTTGCGCGGCCTCGCCGCGGGCTCGATCACGCTCGCCGCGCACGCCGATCGGTACGCCCCGGCGAGCAGCACTCCGATCGCGCTCGCCGAAGGGGAAGCGCGCGACGGCGTGAAGTTGACGCTGGTGCGCGGTGCGACGATCCATGGCTTCGTCGGCTCCAAGGACGGCGAACCCGAAGTCGGGGCTCTCGTGACGTGTCAGCAACTCGGTTCGTTCGTGCCGTCGACGACCACGGCGGATTCGGCCGGCCAGTATCGGATCGAAGGCCTGGCCGCGGGTTCGTACACGGTGACCAAGCTCGGCGCGGTCGTCGATCAAGGCGGCGAGAACGCGATGAACGCGATGTTCTCGAACATGGCGACGCGCAGCGCTCGTGTGAACGCGGGCGAGGAGGCGACGGTCGACTTCATCAGCGGCTCACGCACGGGCCCGGCACTGACCGGCCGTGTGACCGAGGGCGGTGAGCCCTTGTCCGGTGCGTTCCTGACGTTCACGCCCGACGAGGTCGAGGCACCGACCGACGCTCCCTCCGGACTCGGCGCGATGCGCCTCGTGTCGACGGACAAGGACGGCATGTTCCGCATCGAAGGGCTCGCCGCCGGCGATTGGTCCGTCACCGTGCAGTCGGGCACGAGCCTGTCGGACACGGCGCGGCAGACGTTCGAGTTCACGCTGTCGAGCCTGCCCGAGCAGCGGCAGGACTTCGCGCTTCAAGCGACGGGCATCGAAGGCATCGTGCGCTCGAAGACCGGCAAGCAACCGCAGAAGGGCGTCCGCGTGCGCATCGATGCGACCGACGCGCACACCACGGTCGACGCGTTCGTCGGCGCGACCGGTTCGAGACGCGTCGCGGATCTGTTCACCGACACCGACGGCCATTACGTCGCGCGCGGCCTCGCCGCCGGGCGCTATCGCGTGTCGGCCGGTGGTCCCGGGTTCTTCGGCATCGGCGGCACGGGCTTCGCGGCATCCGCGCCGCTCGACGTCGACGTGAAGGACGGCCAGCGCACGAGCGGCGTCGACTTCGATCTCGAACCCGGTGGCGCGGTGCGAGGCACCGTGACCAAGCCGGACGGCGGCCCGTGCGCGGGCGCGTCGATCTTCGTGGTCGACGCCAATGCCTCGGCCGAGCCGTTCGCGCAGATGATGACCGAGGCCGAAGGCACGTTCGAGGTCAGTGGGCTCGCTGCCGGGACGCACGTCGTGATCGCCCGAGCGACCGGCTACGCGCCCGCGATCGAGCACGGCGTACGCGTCCACGCCGAGGAGAAGACCGACGTCTCGCTGCGCCTGACGCACGGCGCGAATCTCACCGTGGTCGTGACGGACGCGGCCGGAACGACCCTGAGCGGCGCCAAGGTCACGCTGACCGATCCGTCCGGAATCGCGTTGAACCAATACCTCGGGCTGGACGAGATCATGAAGAAGCTCGGCGGCTCGAGCACCGAACACGACCTCGGAGAGCTCGCGGCAGGCGACTACACGCTGGTCGTGAGCAAGGACGGGAAATCGGCGACGACGGCCGTCCACCACGGCGGCGACGCGCAGACGGTCACCGTCGCGCTGCCGTGAGGCGAAGCGTGACCGGGCGTCCTTCGGAGCGCCGCGCGCGGAATCAGCCCTTCGATTCCTTGAACAGGTCGTCGAGCGCACGATCGGCGTTCGACCCGTAGGCCGGATCGAGCTCCGACGGGCTCGAGGCCGAGCTCTTCGGCTTCGCGAACAACTCGCTGAGCTTGCGCACCGCGTCCGACGTGTACAGACGCACCATGCCGAGCGTCGTCGAATCGTCGAACAGCACCGTCAGGATCGCGCGACCGCCGACCAGCGAGAGCTGGATGTTGTCGCGTTCGCCTTGATGGAACAGCGCGGAGAACTCCTGTTCGCCGAGCAGCTTCGCCATCGCCTTGGTGGCGGCGAACGAGCCGGCGACCAGCGCCGAGATCGTGTCCGGATCGACGTTGCCGGCTTCGCCGACGTGCGTGATCAGGTGACCATCGCGGTCGATCAGGTACGCGCTGCGCGCGCCAGCACGACGAAGGAACTCGCCGAGCACGCGATCGATCTGGTCCATGTTGTCGGAGTAGAAGACGAGTCGGCTTTCGCGCAGGCCATGGTCGGTCGTCATGGGCGTGCCATCCCGGGATTGCGGGACGCCTTTCACTTCAGGAAGAAGAAAGCGAGCGCGGCGCCGAGCGCCACTGCGACCACCGCGATCACCGCGATCACGGCCGAGTTCTTGTTCGACGTCGCACCCGGCGCTTGGCCGAGCTTGCCGCCGATGACCTTCACTTCGCGCCGGAAGACGTCGTCCATGCGCGCGTTGCTGCGCGCATCGGACGCACTCATCGTCTTCTTCATCAGGTCGGACATCTCGGGAGCCGCCTCGGACCCGCTCGCGCGTGGAGCTTCGGTGGCCGCGGTCGTCGAGACGCGCGGGGCTTCCACGCTGCGCGGAGCCGGAGTCGGTGCGCTCGCCGCCGCGCGCGGCGGTGCGGGCGAGGCCGGAGGGGGCGTCTCATTGCGCTCGATCGCGAGCCCACCGCCTTGCGGAGCGGCCTTCGCGGCCGCGACCATCGACGGACGAGCTTCGGACTTCGCGCCCGGTGCGGTCGGTGCAGCCGACGCCGCGGGAGCGGCGGCAGGCTTCACGCCGGAGCCGATGTTGTTGCGCTCGATCTGGAGTCCGCCGCTCGCCGCGACGGCGGGCGCCGGAGTCGGTGCGGACTTCGGTGCGGACGTCGCCGGTGGAGCGCTCGGCTTCGCGACCGGTGCAGCCTTCGGAGCCGGCGCGGCGCGCGGGCCGTCCGCCGCTTGCGACATGCCGCCATCGGTCGAGTTGATGCTCGCGAGCACGATCTTCGACAACGCCTTCAGCGTCTGGAACACGCCCTCGCCGCGCGACGCGACGCCCTCGAAGGCCGGCGCGCCGACGACGTTCAGTTCCTTCGCGAGCTCTTCCGGCGACATCGCGTCCGGCATGTCGCGCTTGTTCCACTGGAACACGATCGGGAACTTGCCGAACTCCTTGCCCATCTCGGCCAGGTTCTCGCGCAGGTTGTCCAGCGAGACCTTGTTGTCCTCGAGCTTCGCGCGCGACGAGTCGGCGACGAAGATCACGCCGTCGGCGCCGAGCAGCACGAGCTTGCGCGTCGAGTTGTAGTAGACCTGCCCCGGCACCGTGTAGAGGTGGAACTTGGTCTTCATGCCCGCGATCTCGCCGAGATCGAGCGGCATGAAGTCGAAGAACAGCGTGCGGTCGCCGTCCGTCGAGATCGACGTCAGCTCACCCTTGTGCGCGTCCGGCGTCTTGGCGTGGACCATCTCGAGGTTGGTCGTCTTGCCCGACAGACCCGGTCCGTAATAGACGAGCTTGCAGTTGATCTCTTTGCGGGCGAAGTTGATCTGGACCATGGTGCGGGCTCCGGAAGCTGTGCGTCACATCGGGTGATCGAGTCGGGACATCGCGATCATCTGCCGGGCGGGACCGGCGATTTCGAGCAGCGTCAGATCGAGGTCGAGTTGCGGTTCGGTGACGACGACGAGCACGAGTTCATCGATCGGCACGAATACGAAGCGGCCGAATGCCGCGGTCAGCGTCAGGCGTTGGATGCTGCCGAGTCCGAGCTCGGCCGCGGACTTCATCGCGCGCAGGACGGACGCGGACGCCAGCGCGGCGACCGAATCGGCGTCGAGCGAGCCGCCGAGATCCGACGCGGCGACGACTCCGTCGCCGGTCATGATCAGCGCGCCCTTCACGCCCACGCGTTCCTTCAGGTTCTGGATGATGCGCTTCATGTTCACGCCCTCACCACCCGCTCCAGCGCGTCGCGGGTCGCGACCGCGCTGCCTTCGACGTCGTGCTCGGTTCCAACCAGCACGCCCATGAACGCGCCGCGCTTCAGCTCGAGGATGCAGGTCGAATCCGCGCCTTCGACGACGAGACGAGCCGGGGCGCCCAGGTCCATGCCGCGGGCCGCACGATCGCAGAGATCGGCGAGATCGCGCATGACGACGCTGCGCTCGCGGAGGCCGTCCGCGCATTCGGTGACGAGATCGTGCGCTTCCACGCTCGGCCGCGATTGCGCGCCGAACACCACGCACGAGGCGCCGGTCGATTCGCGCAGGCGAGCGACTTCGGCAGTCGGCGCTTGCAGCGGCATCGTGATCGAGCCGTCGTCGCCGCGGCCGGCGATGCCGCCGTCGCCGAACGAGCGCGCGATCTCGACTTGCGCGACGAGGGTTTCGAAATCGTTGCCCTCGTCGGTGCTCGCTCCCGACTTGTCGTGATCGAGTTCGCGCAACAGCCGCCGCGCACGATCGTGTTCGGGGGCCAGCGCCAACGTGCGTTCGAGGCACGCTCGCGCCTGCCCGTGCGCGCCGACGAGCGCAAGCAACTCGGCCAGCAGGTAGTGCGGCTTCACCGCGTCCGCGTCCGCCGCGGCCGCGCGCTCGAGCCACGACTTCGCCGCGATCGCGTCGCTCGCCTTCAGGCTGTCGCGATAGCGTTCGAAGCGCATCGCGCCGAGTTGCACGAGAGCCGAGCACTGCTCACCGAATCGACGAATCGCTTCCTCGAGCGTGGTCGCGCACGCATCGTCGCGCTGCAACGTGCGGTAGGCGTCAGCCAGCCCGAGGTACGCCTGCATCGACGGTGCGCTGCGGACTCGCTCCTTCGCGTCGCGGACGCGCCGCTCGCCGTCGACCGACGTCATGCGCGTCTGCAGGCGACGGATCTCTTGGGAGTCGGGGAATACGGAACAGCCGAACTCGAGCACCTGCTGCGCGGCGGCATGGTCGCCGAGCGTCAGGTAGCCGAGGACACATTCCGCGATGCCGTGCGGGAGTGGTTCCTTCTCGAGGCTCTTGCGGAGCCTGCCGAGGCGGAAACGCTCTTTCGACAGCGACAACAAACCCATGGAGCGATCCTTCTCGGGTGCGACGCCCCGACCGAGCGCCAGAACCCATGTCCGTTATCGGCAAATCCCCCGGGGAGCCTGAGCCGCGAACGCGAACGGTCCGGACCGACCGCGGGAATCAGCGGTCCAGCAGGACGCCGACGACTTTGCCCTTCGCGGCCGAGAACACCGCGAACGACCCGGCGCACGCGCCCCGCATGTCGATCGGCGCGTCCGCGGAGAACAGCCCGAGGGGTTGCAGCGTCTTGCGGTCGAGGACGTGGATCAGGCCGTCGGAGCTCGCCGCGGCGACGCGAGCCGCATTGCCGCCCGCGACCCGCGCGTCGAGTTCGACGACGCGCGCGGTCTTCTGCTGGAGATCGACCGACGCGAGGCGGCCCTGCGACTCGACCACGGGAAACCTGGTGTCGGCCGCGATCGCCATCACGGGGCGCCCCGGGAACACCGGGATCGTCGCCGTCTTCTCGAGGCGCGTGGCGTCGAAGGCGAACAGCGCGCCGTCGCTGGTGCCGACGAACAGCGTCGATCCCTCGACAGCGAATGCGCGCACCGCGCCGGCGCCGAACGTCGCATCGGGCAACGCGGTGAGTCCGCCACCCTGCGACAACACCCAAACGCGTCCCGCGTTCGAAACCAGAGCGAACCGATCGCCGCTCGGATACGGCCCGAACGCCACGCCGGAGTCGACGCCGACGTAACGGACGTTCGTTCCCTGACAGACGGCGATCCCGCCGTCGTCGAGCGCCAATGCGATCGCGTTGCCCGCCACCGCCGGTGCGCTGACGCCGCGCGTGGGCAGCACCAGCGTTTGCGTGACGTGCCCATCGGTGCGATCGAGGCGCAGCAATTTCGAACCGGTCACGGGAACCCACACGCCTTGCGCCGTGACGGTCGGTGACGCGGTGGCGCCGGCCAGATCCGGCAGGTCGACGCTGAACCGCGTTTCCAAAGTGCTCGGCGACAACGCGCACAATCGGCCTTGCTCTTGCGGCACCACGACCAACGCGGCGTCGGCCGCAGCCGCGAACGACGCGGTCAGCGGCAGGACCGCTTCGCGATCGGGAAGCCGCGGCAGGCGGCGCGTCACTCGCGCGCTGGACTTGGCGTCGAGTTCGATGTGCAGCGGCACGAAGCCGGGCGACGCCAACTCGACCGTCACCGGGTTCGTGTAGGGCAGATCGAGCACGAACGGCGTTTCGGCGACCAGCGACGCGTTACCGCTGCTCAGGCTCGGATCGACGCCGTCGACGCGAATGCGAGCGCGCGTCGGTTCGCTGTCGATCAGCACCGGCAGCGTGACATCACGCATGCCCGGCGCGTTCGGGTAGTTCTCGATCGCCTCGAGCAGGCGCGCGTGCGCGTCCTCGAACCGACCCGCGTTGCGGAAGAACGTCGCTTCGTTGCGCAAGCGGGTGGCCTGCTCCACATAGGCGTCGAGTTCCGCGACTCCGGCCGCGATGCCGAGCGGATCGCCGTCGCCGGCGAGTTCGAGCGCGCGCTTCAGCAGACGACGCGCCGTCTCGATGTCTCCACCGTGCCGCGCGTTCAGCGCCGAGTCGACGCACGAGCGCGCTTGGCTCAATCGAGTCGTCGCGCGCTCGTGTTCGAGTTGGCCGCGATAGCGCTCCACTTCGTGGAAGTTGCGCTCGGCGACTTCGATCTCGCGCAAGTTCTCGAGCGCGAGCAGGAACGGCACCGTCAGCGGGTAGTGCCGGCAGATCGAACCGTAGAACTCACGGCCACGCCCGAACTCGCGGGTCGCGACGAAGTCCTCGAGCGACCAATCCGAGTACGCACGCATCGCCGCCGACGAATACTTGCCGTAGGCGACGAACAACACCGCGAATCCCGCCACCATCGCGATCGCGCGCATCGTCGAGCGCACGCGGCCGCGGCGCACGACCAGCGTGCGCTCCATCAGCCCGAGCCGTTCGGCGAGATCGGAGCGCTTCGGATCGAGCGTCTGAGCCCGCTTCAGGCAGCGCGAGACGGCCGCGAAGTCGCGCGCTCGCGAGAACGAGTCGGCGACGCGCACCAGCGTGTCGATCGCCAACGCGAACGCTCCGAGGCGGGCGGCCAGTTCGGCGACGGCTTCCATCTTCGCCGTGTCGTCGTGCGTCAGATCGGCGAGACCCGACAGCACGAGCGCGAGCTCTTCGTTGCGGCGCAGCTCGAACAGCAACTCCGCGAGCTCACGTCCTTCACGGAACGCGTCGTAGCCGGCCGCGGCGGGGCTCGCGGTGGCAGCATTGCGCAGCGCGAACAGGCGCTCGCGCGCTTCGATCAGCGTCGGCACGAGCGCACGAACGCGCAAGTAGTCGCGCAATGCACTTTCGAGATCGCCGCTGCTTTCCGCCTGGCGACCCGCGGCCATGAAGTGGTGCGCAGCGCGCAGGGGCTCGCGTAACGCTTCGCATGCGACACCCGCGCCGCACGAGGTCTCGCGATCGACTGCCCCGAGCGCAATCGCTCGTTCCAGCAGGCGCGCCGCCGCGCCGTAGCGACCATCGTCGATCGCGCGCAGACCGCGCTGCTTCAGGACGTCGACCGGCACTTCGCGCGCGAACTGCCGTTCGAGGAGATGAGCCACGCGGCGGAACACTTGGAAGCGGGCGATGCCCGTCGTCTCGATGATCTGTTCGACGCAGCGCTCGCCGTCGAGCGCGTCGAAGACCGCGCGCAACTCGACGTCGGCCTCCGTACTCTCGATCACGTCAACGCCGACCACGGGCTCGAAGATGTCGAACCCGGAGTGCACGAGTTCTTGGATGTACTGCCACTCGTCGGTGCGGCGAGCGGCCTCCATGATCAGTCCGTTCGGCGACAACGCGAGCGTCGGATCGAGTTCACCGACGTCCGACGGGACCTCGCCCTCGCGGAACTCGAACGTGGCATCGCGCAGGAAGAACAGCTCGAACACGGTCTCCTCGAGCTGCGCGCGCATCGTCGCGATCCGCTCCGCGGCCGTGATCAACCCCATGTGCTCGAGCGTTTCGAGCAGGTCCTTGTTCAACGCGCGCGCGTTGAAGCGCGCCTTGTCGACCTGCGTCGCCTGGACCTTCTTCGCGCGACAGAGCGCCCCCAGCGCCCGTTCGACCACGTGCGCGCGGTCGAACGGCACGAGGATCCCGGCATCCGCGAAGTGCAGCGTGTGCAACACTCCGTCGTGCGCGATCTCCAGAGTTCCCGCTTTCTCATGCAGCAGGAGCATCTGGAAGATGTGGGCGAGATCGCCGCTGTTGAGTTCACCCCGTAGGGGCATGGATTCTTCCTGAGGCTCTGCGCCGAGCGGGAGGGAGCGGGGCTGGGTGCCCGTCCGGCGGACGAACCGTCGACTCTGCATCGGATGCCGGGACGTCGATCTTTTGGGGGATTCGGACCGAGGTGGGCGACACGAGGGGGGACGAGCGACCCGTCTTCGAGGGGAGGCCGGCCTCTCAGACGCGACCGCGCCCCCCCTCCCGCGAGCCCTCGACGGCCCAATTTCATCGCACTCATCCCCGCAGGGCGGCCGATGAAAGGCGCGGGACTTCGACCTTCGGCTGCTACCATCCGGGCCGATCGTCGAAGCCTCCGTCCTGACGCCCGCGATCGACGACCTGCATTCCGTTCCGAGCCGTTTCGAGCCCCCGATGACGCGTCTCCGCACTCTTTGGCGCCGCATCCAATCCCGCGTACGCGCGTTCCTCGCGCTGCGCGCCGGAACGTGGCTCTACGAGCGCGGAGAGTTGTTGAAGGCCGCCGATGCGCTGCACGACTGCGTCGCGCACGGGGGGTCGTCGTTCAAGGCGCATCTGCTGCTCGGGAAGATCTGGCTGCGCGTCGGACGGTTCGAGCGGGCGCGCGAGGAGTTCGCGCGCGCGCGCTTCCTCGATCCCGCACGCTTCGCGGCGCATGGTCTGCCCGAAGACGTCCTGATCGAAATGGCGCAGCGTTACGTTCGGCCGCGGCGACAACTCGCGCCCGATACCCCCGGCGCCGCGATGACGTATGCGGACGGCGGGTACGCGGGCGCGGTCCCGACGCACGACGATTTCAGCAGCGCCGAAGAGCGCCGGCGCTTCCGCGCCCTGCCGCCGATCTCGGCCGACGACGTGCGCAACGTCGATTGGCGCGACGCCTCGGAGTTGTTCGACGACTGATCGACTACGTCCGAGAGTCGTCGGGTACAGCGACGAGTCTCGGACGTCGTCGATCCCGCACCAGGTGTCCGAGGCGACGGCAGTCGCCGACCCGTTCAACAGGCACAGGTGTCCGGCGTTGAATGACGCGAACAACCTGTGAGTACGGCCGTCAAGAAGTCGGTCGCTCCGCGACCGGGGTGCCGCCGTCGGCACCTTGTCGGTTCGGCCGTGAATCAGTTCCTCGAAGCGGGGGATTCTTTCACGGCCCCTGACGCTGCGGCATCTGGCCGCATGGCGTCCTTGCTCCCGAGATCGAACGCGCTCGAACGCCCTCGTCTTGGCGGTTTTCCACGGCCTCCGCATCCCCGCGCTCGAAACCCGACGGCTTTCGCGGCTTCGCTGCTAACTTGGCGCGCCTTCGCGCCCGCGCATCGACGGGCGCCGTGGAGCCCCGCCGGATGAACGCGCAACGCACTCCTTTGACCTCCGAGCACGAAGCCGCCAAAGCCCAGATCGTCAACTTCTCGGGCTGGGCGATGCCGGTGCACTACACGTCGATCCTCGAGGAAGCGCGTCACGTGCGACGCGCGGTCGGTTTGTTCGACCTCTGCCACATGGGTCGTGTGCGCCTGTCGGGCGAAGGTCATGCCGAGCTCGTCGATCGACTCGTGACCTGCAAGACGCGCAACATGAAGACCGGCGTCATTCGCTACGCGATGCTGACGCGCGAAGACGGCACGACGATCGACGACGTGCTCGTGTACCGCGAAGCGGACGCGATCTTCCTCTGCATCAACGCTGGCAACCGCAATCGCGATCTCGCGTGGTTGCGCACGCACGCCGCGGGCACGAACGTCGTCGTCGACGACCTGTCGGAATCGCTGGCGATGATCGCGCTGCAAGGACCGAAGTCGGTCGACGTCGCGCGTAAGCTCTGCGGCGCGGACCCAGGCACGGTGAAGTACTACGGCTTCACGATGACGACGTTTTGCGGCATGCCCGACATCATGGTGTCGCGCACGGGCTACACCGGCGAGGACGGCTACGAGTTCTATTTCCCCGCCGACCGCGCCGTCGACGTCTGGCGCAAGCTGCTCGAAGCCGGCGCGCCGGAAGGCCTGCGTCCGATCGGCCTCGGCGCTCGCGACACGCTGCGCCTGGAAGCCGGCATGCCGTTGTTCGGCCATGAGATCGACGACACCACGACGCCGCTCGAAGCGGACTTGATGTGGGCGGTCGACCTGGAGAAGGACTTCGTCGGCGCCGGAGCCATTCGCGACCTCGCGGCGCGCGGCACGCCGCGGCGGCTGGTCGGTTTCAAACTCGCCGGAAAGCGCGTGCCGCGCTTCGGCTACGTCGTGTTCGACGGTGAGCGCGCGATCGGCGAAGTGCGCAGCGGGACCTTCTCCCCGACGCTCGACACGAACATCGGGACGGCCTACGTCCAGACCGCGTCGGCCAGCAAGAAGGACCTGTCTCTGGACTTGCGCGGCCAGCGGGAAGCCATTGAAATCGTGCCTCTTCCGTTCTACCGGCGCGCTCGTTGAGCGATTGTTCCGCCACTGAGCCGCCCATCGCCGCCCCGTTTCATCGATCGGTGACGACTGCGCAAGGAGATCGTGTCGCGTGATTCCCAACGACCGCCAGTACCTCGAGACGCACGAATGGGCCAAGAAGGAAGGCGACCTCGTCGTCCTCGGCATCACCGACTTCGCCGTGAAGCACTTGACCGATCTGGTCTACATCAAGCTGCCCGCCGTCGGTGATCAGATGAAGAAGGGCGATCGATTCGGCGAGATCGAGTCGGTGAAGGCGGTGTCCGATCTGATGTCGCCGGTCGACGGCGAAGTGGTCGAGGTCAACGCCGACCTGGTCGATGCGCTCGATCGCGTCGCCAATGACCCGTACAACGCCGGCTGGATGGTCAAGGTGCGCAGCGCCGGCATCTCCGGCATGCTCGACGCGGCGGCCTACCAGAAGGTCACCGAAGCCGACGGTCATTGATCCCCGACGTCCGAGAGTCGTCGCGTACAGCGACGATTCTCCGACGTAGTCGATCCCGCACCAGGTGTTGCTCGGCGACGGCAGTCGCCGCCCCGTTCAACAGGCACGGGTGAACGGCGTTGAGTGACGCGAACGACCTGTGCCTACGGCCGTCTAGAAGTCGGTCGCTTCGCGACCGGGGTGCCGCCTCGGACAACCTCTGAGTGCGGCGCGCCGTCTTCGCCTGGCGCTCGCCGGAGTTCGCTCACTCTTCGTGACCGCGCGACCGTTTCCGTGACGCGTCGATCCGATCTCGATTCCAAGCGTCCGTTCCGTACTTGACCCGCACGAGTTCCTCGGCGGCGGCGCGTTCCGCGACGGTCGGCGCCGACTCCTGCAGCGTCCACTGCAGCTCCTCGGCCAATCCGGCGATCACCGCATCCTCGACCTCGACGACACTCGGCGTGCGCCCGAGCAAGTCGGATAGACACGCCGCCTCCGGCGCGAGGACGTTGCGGGCGATCGGGATCGAGCCGTGATGCAGCACGCGCCCTCGGGTCCGGCGCTGCGCGGAACCGACGAGCTTGCGCCCGCCCGCCACCAGATCGAAGCTCGTCGCCTTGTAGAAGCACACGGGCTCGTGCGCGCGTCCGCTGTCGGAGCTCGACGACGCCTCGGCGCGCGCGATGGCGTGCACTCCGAGTCGCTCGAGTCCGCGCGCGATCCCCGCGTGGATGCGCGCGTACGACGTCTTCACGTCGCAGGCGAACCACGGCACGTCCGGCGTGGCGACGATCGCGAACGTCACGTCGTGCGCGTGGGCGATCGCTGCCCCGCCGGTCGATCGGCGCACCGCGACGCACGCGTGGCGTTCCAGCCAGGCCGCGTCGAACTCGGACGCATCCTGGAAGTAGCCGAGCGAGAGCCCGAACGGCCGGAACGCATACAAACGAAGCGTCGGCGGCGAGGCCGCCAACGCTTCGTCGAGCGCCATGTTGAGGTAGGGATGCAGCAGGCCGCTGCGGATCGAACGGACGATCACGGCAGTGCCCGCGCAGCCTCGCGCATCACTTCTTCTCGATCAGGTCGATCTTCGCGTTCTTCAGACACTCGTGCGCGAAGTACGTGAAGCGCAAATCGATGTAGTCCGTTTCGACCAGCGCGCGCTGCGTGGCGAAGTCCTTCAGCGCGGCCGTGGTGCGGAACTCCCCGACCTTGCCGATCAAGTACCCGAGGCCGCTGCGTTGGCCGGTCAGCGGAGTATTGCGCATGCGCACCGGACCGAACACCTCGCCTTCGACGCGGTTGTAGTACGCGTCGTCGGACAGCGAGTAGCCGTCGACGAAGATGTTGTATTCGGTCTCGCCGAGCGTCATGCGCATCTCGTTCCGCACCTTCTGCGCGAGCATGCCGTCCGGGATCGACGCGATCGGATGCGAGAACTTCGCGCGTGCGTCGGCGAACGACAGCGGAGACTCCTTCGCGGTCAGCGCGTCGTACGCGGCGATGATGCGCTCCTGCGCGCAGGCCCAACCATCGGCGCCCGGGTTCGCCTTCTCGCACTCCTCGACCGAGGCGAACATGAGCTCCACGCTGACGCGACCGCTCTCGTAGAAGAGCCGTCCGAATTGCGCGTGATGGCGCTGCAGCTCGGCTTCGTATGCCGCCGGATCGCCCTTCAACACGACGTTCCGCAAGTAGTTCTGGAAGCCGAGTCTTCGCATGTAGTACTGGCGGTATTCGGCCATGTTCAAGAACCCACGCAACTGGATCAGGTTCTTGAGCGGGAACAGCGTGTTCGCGAATTCCGCCTCATGGCTCGTGAACGCGCCGGCGAACGCCTGCGGCGACAACAGCAAGTCGTGCTTGCTCAGCTCGTCGTCGACCGCGACGTAGAGCAGCGCCAGACGCAGCGATCGCTCCCATTGCTGACGGTCGGCCGCCGCGAAGTCGAGGATGCGATCGACCGGGATGTCGGTGCCTTCGACTTGCATGAACACGCCGGTCGGCAGCTGTTCCTCGATCGCGTACTTCACGGACGCGCGCTCGACCATCTTGTCCTGGAGCATGCGCAGGAACTGGACGCGGAACAGCGGCGCGAGCTCCTGGCGCTTCAGGTACGAGTCGGCGAGGTAGTCACGCAGCGGCGCCTGATCGTCGAGCAACGCCGCGCTCTCGGGCGGCAGCATCGCGATCTCGGCGTTCGGGTCGGCGACCTCGCCCGGCTTCAGCGGCGGCGAGACCGGCGGCAACAACAGCCGTTCGCTCTGCAGCTGCGTCTTCACGAACTCGCGATAGCGCTCCCAGCCCATCGAGCGCTCAATCTGCTCGACGTAGCCCTTGTAGGCAGCTTCACCCTGCGCGCGCGCCTGATCCTCTTCGGACTTCAGACGCGTCGCGACGTCTTCGTCGGTGACGAGGAACTGCGGAGCGTCCTGCGGGCGGTCCTTCAGCGAAGCCTCGACGGCCTTCTGCGTGAGCACGCGCGTCAGCTCGTTCTGAACGCCGAAGTAGCCGGAATTGAACGCCACCCACATGCGGAGTTGATCGCGCGTGATCTCGCGACCGTTCACCCGGGCGACGACGGCCGCCTCGAAGTCCACCTTCGACAGATCGACGTCGCGGACGTCCTCGGCGCGCCGCACGTACGGGCAACCGTCGCTGCCGCCGCGATAGTCCTTCACGCTCGCGATCGTTCGCCCCATGTTCTGCGGCACTTGTCCCGGCTGTTGCGGGACCAGTTGCGGACCACCGGGATTCTGGGGCGCGGGATTCGCCGGCGCGGGGTTCTGCGGCTGCGCGGTGGCAGGAGCGGGCGGCGCGTCCTGCGGCATCAGGAGGGCGAGTCCGAACAGGACCGACGACACGTGGATCATGAGTCTGACCTCGTCGAGGACGAGCCTGGATGGGCTCGCCGCTTCAGCGTAAGTGTATCTACGGATTGACCTTGAGAACTTCTGAGGAGTTCGGCGTCGGTTCGGATGGCAACCTCGCCCGCCTGCTACGCTCTGCCACCCCTGTGCGCTGAACCGTTTTCTCGCGAACCCCTCCACCCAGCGAGTTTCTTTCGGACGATGACCGCTTCACTCCCCGCCCCGTCCGCGACCCAGGCGGATCTGCTCCGTCGCCTGCGCAAGGTCCATTCCCAGCTCGGGCCGGCCGCGGGCCTCGGGTTGGCCCTCGCCGCGGCCGCGACCGCCCGCCACGACGCCCAGGCCGCTGTGCTCGCGGTGTGCCTCGAACGCGGAACCTCGGTGGACGCGCTGATCGAAGCCGCGTTGATGACCCATCTGTTCGCCGGATTCCCGCGCGCCATCGAAGCCTTCGCGGTCGTCGAAGAAGCCGTCGCGCGCGCGGGGGCGACGTGGCCCAGCGCCGTCGGTGCCGCCGCATCGTCGACCGACGCCGCGCACCGCACGACCGGGATCGACGCGTTCGTCCGGATCTACGGCGCGCAAGCCGATCGCGTGCGTGCGCGCTTGTCGACCTTCACACCCGTGTTCGAACGGGCGGTGCTCGAGGACGCGTACGGGCGCATCCTGTCGCGGCCCGGGCTCGATCCACGCACGCGCGAACTGATGTCGGTCTGCGCGCTGACCGCGCTCGATCTGCCGCGCCAGTTGCATTCGCATCTGAAGGGCGCCCTGGCGTGTGGCGCCACGGTGGACGACCTCGAGGAATCGGTTAACTTGGCCGCCCTTCTCGTCGCGGCGTGGCCCGCCAAGCCACCGGACGTCGACGGCGCACGGGCACTGCTCGCGCAAGTCGTCGCCGCCATCCGTCGCCCGTGACGGCGCCCTTTTCGAGCCCCCTCTCGAGCCATCCTTTGCCCCACCCATCCCGCGCCCACGATGTCGGTGAACCCCGCGATGTCGGTCGGGGACCTCGGCTTCGAGATCCTTCAGAATCGTCTCGGAAACACCCGAAACGAACGGCTTCCGGCACGTTGCCGGCCAGGAGTCCATGATGTCCACCGCGGACCGTCCGCGCGCAGGTGCGCCGCTGTTCATCGTCCTCGCGATCGCGGCGTTGCTCAGCTTCGCCAACGTCACGAAGCACCAGGAGCTGGTCTACGACGGCTACTTCCTGGTCGAGATGAACGACACCTACAAACAGGTCGACGAAGCCCGCCGCGAACACGGAATCGTCGCCGCGGTCGGAACGTTGACTCAGGTGTTCGGCGAAGAGTTTTGGGAGGCGACGAACCGCTCCCGCGCGCAGATCCTGCGCGTCGAAGGTCAGGCGCTGTATCGCCCGCTGATGATGTTCACGCTCGGACTCGCCCGCTTGGCGTCCGACACGCGCGACACCAGCGTCGGCAAGGGACTGCACGATCCGCTGCCGTTCAACCTCGTCAACATCGGCTTGCATCTGGGCTGCACGTGGCTCGTCGCGTTGCTCGCGTTGCACCTCTCGCGCAAGCGGTCGATCGCGTGGATCGCGGGCCTGCTGTTCGCGGTGCACCCGATCCACTCCGAAGCCGTCTCGTACACCGCCGGCATCGGCGAGACGCAGGCCACGTTCTTCGCGCTGGTCGCGCTCTACGCCTATCTGCGCACGTGCCATGCGACGCGCACCAGCGTGCCCGGACTCGTCGTCACGCTGCTGGCGTTCGCCGCGTCGTTGTTCACGAAGGAAAGCGGCGCGATCACGATCGTGCTGCTCGTGCTCGCGGACTTCGCGCGCGGCAAGGACGCCCCGCGCGCGAACGTGCGCTGGCTCGTGTTCGGCGCGATGCTCGCGATCGTCGCCGCGAACATCGCGGTCCGCGTGCATGTGACGGGCGCTCTGACTCCCGATACGCACGTGATTTCGCGCCTCGACAACCCCCTCGTGAAGGAGTCGTTCGGCGCGCGTCTCGCGACCGGTCCGATGCTGTACGTGAAGGCGCTGATGCTGTTCGTGTGGCCGGCGAAGCTGTCGTCCGACTACTCGTTCAATCAACTGCCGATCGCGTCGTCGCTCGCCGAGCCGGCGGCGTTGATCAGCTTCCTCGTTTGCGCACTGCTGACGGTCGCCGGCTTCCTGGCGTTGAAGCGCAAGGCCGCGCTCGGCTTCGGCCTGCTCGCGTTCCTGTTCGCGTTCGGACCGGTGTCGAACATCCCGGTGCCGATCGGCACGATCTTCGGCGAGCGTCTGCTGTATCTGCCGTCCGTCGGTCTGTGCATCGCGATGGCGGTGGTGTTCGATCAGATCGCCGCGGCGCTCGGCGCACGCAACGAAGCGCTGCGCGCTGCCGGCCGCGGAGCATTCATCGTGCTCGTGATCGTCGCCGGCATCCGCACGGCGAACCGCAATCCGGCCTATGCGTCGAACGGCAAGCTGTACTCGGACATGCCCGAAACGGCACCCGACTCGTCGCGCGGCTACTTCCAGCGCGCCGAGTACGAACGCGGTCGACCGAAGAAGGATCGCAACCTGAACGCCGCGATCGCGGACTACAAGGAATCGATCCGGATTTGGCCGGAGTTCCTCTACGCGTACCACCAACTCGCGATCGCGACGGCCGAGAACGGCGACGTCCAAGCCGGCCTCAAGGCACTCGACACGCTGAAGGCGATGGTCGGACCGGGCGAGTCGGTGCGCTACCTGCGCAACATGATCGAACTGTCGAAAGCGCAGATCTCGCAACTGGCGTCGGGTCGAGACCAACGCTCGCGGGAGGAGATCCGGAAGCTGTTCGAGGACCAGATCCGACTCGCGCCGGAAGACGTCGGCCCCTACCTCGCGCTGCTGCCGCTGTATCTCGATCTGAACGAGATCCAGAAGGCGAAGGACCTGCTCGCCCAGTCCCCGCTGCAGGAGCGGGATTCGATGCGCTACACGGCCTCGCTGCTGCAGATCGCGGGGCGTGAGCAGAAGATCGACGAAGTCCGCACGCTGCTCGCGGAGCTGCAGACGAAGCTCGCGAAGGAGAACGCGGGTGACGCGGGTGACGTCCGTGGCCTCGTGACGTTCTACTCGGCGGTGCTCGGACGCGTCGACGGCCTGACCGCCCGCGCGAAGGGCGAACTCGATCACGCGCAGGAGCTGTTCGCGACGGCGCTCGCTGGGCTCGACCAGTACGTCGAGAAGAACGACGGCGACTGGCAGGGCTACTTCTTCCGCGGCGAGCTGAAGCACATGGCCCTCGAGCAGTACGAGGCGGCGCTGACGGACTACCAGGAAGCCCTGAAGCTGAACGGCTCGTACTCGCTGCTGTACTTGCGCATCCATCAAGTCATCAACCTGCTGCGTCGCTTCGACCCGAACACGCTGCGCCTGTCGGAAGAGTGCGAGAAGCTGATGCCGAAGGACGCCGGGCTGAAGATGATGCGCGCCCAGGCGTTGTCGGCGATCGCGCGCCACGAAGAGGCCGCGGGCAAGGTCAAGGAGGCGATCCAGCTCGGCCTGTCGGGCTCGATCGCGTACTCGATGCTGGCCAGCGAATTGACGATGGCCGGCAAGGCCGACGAAGCGATGGGCGTGCTCGCCGAAGTGTTGAAGACGCGCAAGGACCCGCTGCTCGTCGATGCCGTCGCGACGGTGTTGCTCGAGACGAACGATGCCGCGGGCGCACTGGCGCGCTACGAGGAAGCACTCGCGTTGGCCCAGTCGTCGCCCGAGTGGCGCGGCTCGGTCGGCGATCTCGAGTTCAAGATCGCGAAGACGCGCTTGTTGATCCCCGGCCAAGAGGCGGCCGGCGTCGCGGCCCTGCAAGCGATCGCGGACTTGGTGCCGCCAGCGGGCCTGTCGGTGGTCGAGCAACGCACGGCGGATCAACGCCGCGCGTTCGCCATGCGGCAGATCGGACGTGCGCTCGTGAACGTCGAATCGCTGAAGGACCCCGCGAAGGCCGTGTCGCTGCTCGAGCACAGCGTGCAGTTGGCCCGCGAAGCGAAGATCGACAAGCCGAACCTGCGGGATCTGCTCGTCGACCTCGCCGACGCCTACGCGGCGGCCGGACGCGTCGACGATGCGAAGAAGGCGCTGGACGACGCGGAGCGCGCGTTCGGCTTGAACCAGGACATCGAGCTGCGCCGATCGAAGTGGAAGTGAGCGCGCGAGCGCGCGCCTCCGAACGCACGAGGGGGACGGACCCGTGGGTCCGTCCCCCTCGTTCATGTAGGACGTCTCGCTAGATTTCTTGACCGCCGCGGCGCGCGTTCGATCAGCCGCCGTCCTTCTTCTGGCGCTGCTTCTCGAGTTCTTCACGCATCTTCTCGGCCTGCTCGCGCATCTTCTGGCGCTGCGCTTCGAGCTCCTCGGGCGTGCGCGGAACCGGGACTTCGCCCGGGCCACGTGCTTGGGGTTTCGGCACCGGCGGCACATCGAGCGCGAAGTCCTTCGTCACCTGATACGCCGCGTTCGCCGCGGGCAGACCGCCGAAGGTGTGGCGCTTCCCCGCGTATTCGACGACGGCCGCGAGTTGCGCCGTGTCGACGGTGGACGGCAGCTCGATGCGGTACGTGCCGTCGGGCTTCGTGCGCGACGACAACTCGCTCTCGTCGACCTCGATGCGGGGTCCAACGACGCGGACGCGTGCGCCCGGGACCGGCGAACCGTCTTCCTTCCGCGTCACGGCACCGGAGATCACGATCACCGGCTCGACGGAAAGTTGCAGACTCACCGTCGGCTGGGCCGGGATCTCGATGAGCTGCGTGGATTCCATTGAGTCCTTCGCTTCGATCAGGACCATCACCTTGCCGGGCGGCGTGTTCTCCAGATCGAGTTCGAAATGCCCGTTGCTGCCGATCTGCGTCGAGTCGGTGTACTCGCCTTCGGCACCGTCCGGAGCTCCCACCGCGCAGAACGTGATGTCGCCGCCGCCGACGACACCACCGGAACCTTGCGTGACGACGAATCCGGTCACGTGGACCGGACCACCGAGTCGCAGCGTGCCGAGATCGGAGAAGCCGTCGGCGCCGGGCGCGGGCAGCGAGTCCACGCGCAACGCGGAGTAATCGGGACACGTGATCAGCAGGAAGATGGCCTCGGGCGGCACGACGTTGCCTTCGTATTCGAAGGTGCCGTTCTCCTCGGTGGACACGTCCTCGGCGTCGTCCGCGTATTCGGGGTCCGGCGACGCGACAGTGACCGTCGCACCGTCGATCGGTTGACCCTGCGCGTCGACGATCGTGCCACGCAGCTTCAGCGACTCGACCAGGCGGAAGTCCACGCGCAGCGTGAGTTGCCCAGGAGCGA
Source organism: Planctomycetota bacterium (assembly GCA_052034255.1). Classification (GTDB taxonomy): domain Bacteria; phylum Planctomycetota; class B15-G4; order B15-G4; family JADJEK01; genus JADJEK01. Next base: position 32,537 of record JBPOIU010000059.1, read on the forward strand.
CCGAGAGACCCGTCTTCAACGCCGGCGAGTGATCGATCGATTCGACGTAGAGGTCGAACGAGTCCGGAGCCATCGACTCGATCGGTTCGAAGCTGTAGTAGCCGTTCTGATCGGTTTCGGCCGTTTCCCATTCCTCTTCGAACATGGGCTCGAGGCTGCGCACGTGGACCTGGGCTTCGGCGACCGGCCCCCCCGCGGCGCTCGTGACGCGACCTTCGATGCGGAAGCCCGGACGCATCTCGAAATTGACGGTCAGGTCGCGCAACGACTTCGTGACGCGCACCGCGCGCTGCGCGGTCACGGAAAAGCCCTCGGCCTTCGCGAGGAAGTCCACCATCGGCGGAATGCCCTCGTGGATCTCGATCTCGTACGTGCCGTCCTCGTTCGTGATCGCGCTCTCGATCGGAGTGCCGTCCGCGTAGAGCATCTCGACCTCGGAGTCGGGAATCGCCTTCTTCGTGTCGACGTCGATGACGCGACCGCTGACGCGCAACTTGCCTTCCGCCGAGTAGTCGTCGGCTTGCGTCACCGTGCGGACGCCGCTTCCCGTGGCGTCGACCGGGCCCGACGTCGGGTCTTTCGGTGTGGCGCCGGAGACCGCCGTGGGATTGCTGGTCGGCTCATCCGCCGGCGTTCGCGCCGTGTTCGACGGCTTGTCGTTCGGCGTCGCCGCACTCGGGTCGCCCTCGTCGAACATCAGGTACGCGCCGGCTCCGATCGCCGCGGCGAGCAGCACACCGACCACCACCATTGCCTTGCCGTTCATGAGTCGCTCGCTTTCAACATGCTCAAGAACTCCGCCTCATCGACGATGCGGAGCCCGAGTTCTTGCGCTTTCTTCAGTTTCGACCCCGCGTCGTCGCCGACCACGAGCAGATCGAGGTTCTTCGACACCGCCTTGAGGATCCTACCGCCCCGTTCTTTCACTTGTTCTTCGGCTTCCTGACGGGTTCGGCTGGTCAAGGTTCCCGTGAACAGGACGGTCTTGTTCGCGAACGGGCCGCTGCTGCGCGCGGGTTTGCGGGGCACCACGGTCGTGCGGACACCGGACTCCTCCATGTGATCGAGGAGTTCGAGGTTCTTCGGTTCCGCGAACCAACTGGCGACCGAGCGCGCCACTTCCTCACCGATTCCCTTCTCCGCCATCAGGTCGTCCACGGATGCGGCGCGCAGCGCGGTCGGCGATTCGAAGCGTTCGGCCAGTGCCTCGGCGACGGTCTCGCCGACGTGGACGATGCCGAGCCCGAACAAGAAGCGCGCGAGCGGCACGGAGCGCGCCGCGTCGATCCCGGCGATCAGCTTCGCGGCCGACTTCTCGCCCATGCGCTCCAGGTCCAGCACGTCCTCCACGCGCAGCCGATAGATGTCCGCGAGGTCCTTCACCAGCCCACGTTCGACCAGTTGCTGCACCAGTTTCGGGCCGAGTCCCTCGATGTTCGCGCCCCCGCGCGACACGAACAGCTCGACCTGCCGCAGCACGCGGTCGGGGCACGACACGTTCGGACAACGCACGGCGACTTCCTCGTCGGCTTTCACGACGGGGGTGCCGCACGTCGGACACTGCGTGGGCATGACGAACGGATGCGTTCCGTGCGGCCGTTTCTCCTTCACGACCGACACGACGCGCGGAATGACGTCACCGGCACGCTCGATGAACACCGTGTCGCCCTTGCGCACGTCGAGCTTCGCGATCTGGTCGGCATTGTGCAGCGTCGCTCGCGACACGGTGACTCCGCCCACCTGCACCGGAGTCAGCGCCGCGACCGGCGTCAGCGTGCCGGTGCGCCCCACTTGGATCAGGATGTCCTCGACGGTGGTCGTCGCCTGTTGCGCTGGGAACTTGCAGGCCAGCGCCCAGCGCGGGCTGCGCGCGCGGAAGCCGAGGCGCTCACGCAACGCGAACGTGTCGACCTTGATCACCATGCCGTCGATCTCGAACGGCAGCGCGTTGCGTCGCTGGTGCAAGTCGCGATACGCGCCCAGCATCGCGTCGAGATCGCCGAACGTCGTCATGCCGGACGGAGTCGGCAAGCCGAACGCGACGAAGCGCTCGAGCAATTCGCGCTGCGAGGCCACGTCGAAACCTTCGGCCTGGCCGAGCCCGTAACAGAACATCCGCATCGGCCGACGCTTCGCCTGCTTCGGATCGAGCTGCTTCAACGTCCCCGACGTCAGATTGCGAGGGTTCGCGAACGGCTCCTCACCGGCATCGACGAGTTCCTGGTTCAACTGACGGAACTCCTCCTTCGCGATGATCGCTTCGCCGCGGACTTCGAGCAGCCGCGGGAGCTTCGCGCCGTGGAGCTTCAACGGCAGCGCGCGGATCGTCTTCGCGTTGTGTGTGACGTCCTCGCCGGTGATGCCGTCGCCGCGCGTCGACGCGCGCGTGAGCATGCCGTCCTCGTACGTGACCTCGAGCGATACGCCGTCGAACTTCGGTTCGGCCGAGAACACGAGCTCGGTCGCGGCATCGCCGAGGAAGTTCCGCAGTTGATCGCCCCACGCGCGGATCTCGTCCTCGTCGAACGCGTTCTCGAGCGACAGCATTGGCACTTCGCGCACGACCTTCTTCAGGCCGACCACCGGGGCCCCGACGCGTTGCGTCGGCGAGTCGGCGGTCACCAGTTCCGGATGCTCGGCCTCGAGCTGCTGCAGCTCGCGCATCAAGACATCCCACTGCGCATCCGAGATCGTCGGCCGCGACAGCACGTAGTAGCGGTGGTTCGCTTCGTCGATCGCGTGGCGCAGTTCGCGCACACGGGCGGCAATGGATCGCTTCTCGCTCATTCCGAGACACCTCGTGGGGCCACAGATCGTGAATCAGCCGGGTGGATCCACGTTCTGTCATGAATTCGGCGACTGCCGTCGCCGAGCAATACCTGATGAGGGATCGACTACGTCCGAACGTCGTCGCTGAACGCGACGACTCTCGGACGTAGTCGGTCAGGCCGGGTCCGAGATCAGCATCGCATCGCCATACGAGAAGAACGCGTAGCCGTGCGACACGGCATGACGATAGGCGTCGAGCACGCGTTCCCGGCCCGCGAACGCCGAGACCAGCATCAGCAGCGTGCTCTTCGGCAAATGGAAGTTCGTCAGCAGCGCGTCGACGACGCGAAACGTGAACGGCGGGCGAATGAACAGATCGGTCTCGCCGCGCCCGGCGAACACGCGGCCCGAGCGCGCGGCGCTTTCCAACGCGCGCACGACCGTCGTGCCCACCGCGACCACGCGACCGCCGGCCGCGCGCGTGACGGCGATGTCCTTCGCGGTCGCATCGGGCAACTCCCAGCGCTCCTTGTGCATCTTGTGCCGGGTCAGATCGTCGTCGCGCACGGGCAGGAACGTGCCGAGTCCGACGTGCAGCGTCACGGTCGTCGTGCGGATGCCGCGGTCGCGCAGTCGCGCGATCATCGCATCGGTGAAATGCAGTCCCGCCGTCGGCGCGGCGATCGCGCCTTCGGCTTGAGCGAACACCGTCTGGTAGCGCTCGCGGTCGAGCGCGTCGCGCGGGTCGCCGCCCTTCGTGCGCTTGATGTACGGCGGCAGCGGCATGCGCCCGCGCTCGAGGAGCTCGTCCGCCGCGGCATCGCCGTGCAAGACGCCGATCCACATGCCACCGCCGACGTGCTCGGCCAGTTCCAGCGACGCGTCGCCGTCGCCGATCGCAAGAACGTCACCGGCCGCCAGCCGGCCTTTGCTTTCGAGCATCAATTGCACGCGGCCACCCCGCGGCAGGCCGAGCAACAGACCGCGCACGATGCCGCCGGTCGCGCGCTTGAAGTCGACGCGCGCGGGAATGACCTTGGTGTCGTTCAACACCAGCAGGTCCCCATCCCGCAAGTACTTAGGGAGCTCTTCGAACATCGTGTCGACGCGCCCGCCAGGTGCGTCCGCCGAGCGCGGCAGCACCAGCAAGCGCGATTGACCACGGACGGTCGGCGGAGCTTGGGCAATGCGATCGCTCGGGAGGTCGAACTGGTAACTCTCGAGTCGATCCGGATCTTCGGTCAAACTTCGGTTCCATTGACGCAAACCTGGCGGGGCGGTAGAAAACCGAATTCTCTCGTAGTCGCCAAGGCGAAAGGTGGAGACCCGGGTTCCTCGCCGATGGGATCGATCGAAGTCACCGTCCTCTGGCTGTACTACGCCGTGCTTGCCGTGCTCTCCGTCTACGGCGTGCACCGCTACGCCTTGGTCTGGCTGTACTACCGGCACAAGAAGAACGCGCCGAAGGCCGCCGGCCGCTTCGCCGGCGAGCCGCTCGTGTGCGTCCAGCTCCCGATCTTCAACGAAGCCACGGTCGTCGAACGCCTGATCGACGCCGTGTGCGCGCTGGACTGGCCCAAGGATCGACTGGAGATCCAGGTCCTCGACGACTCGATCGACGAAACCGTCCAAATCGCGCGCGCCAAGGTCGAAGAGATGGCCGCCCGCGGCCACAAGATCGTCCACCTGCATCGGACCGACCGAACGGGCTTCAAGGCGGGAGCTCTCGAGCACGGTCTCGCCCACACCAAGGCCGAGTACGTCGCCATCTTCGACGCCGACTTCGTGCCGTTGCCGGACCTGCTGCGCCGCACACTCGATTTCTTCACCGACCCGAAGATCGGGATGGTGCAGGTCCGCTGGGGCCACTTGAACCGCCGGTTCTCGCTGCTGACCCGGATCCAGTCGATCTTGCTCGACGGGCACTTCGTCATCGAGCACACGGCGCGCAATCGCTCGGGCCGCTTCTTCAATTTCAACGGGACGGCGGGCGTCTGGCGCCGCAGCGCGATCGAGTCGGCCGGCGGCTGGCAACACGACACGCTCACGGAAGACCTCGACCTCAGCTACCGCGCGCAGCTCGAGGGCTGGCGCTTCGTGTTCTTGCAAGAAGTCGTGTCGCCCGGCGAACTGCCGGTCGAGATGAACGCGTTCAAGACCCAGCAGCACCGCTGGACGAAGGGTTCGATCCAGGTCTGCCGCAAGCTCCTGCCGCGCATCTGGGCCAGCGACGTGCCGTTGAAGGCGAAGGTCGAAGCCACCTTCCACCTGACGAACAACTTCTCGTACTTGCTGATGATCCTGCTGGCGCTGCTGATGCTGCCGGCGTTCTGGGTGCGCCTGCGCGACCACGACACCGTGCGCGGCATGATCTTCGACGCATCGTTGTTCCTCGCCGCGACGACGAGCGTGCTGTCGTTCTATCTGGCCGCGCAACGCGAGGCGTATCCGGACTGGAAGCGCACACTCGGGCTGTTCCCGCTGGTCGTCGCGCTCGGCGTCGGCATGGCCGTGAACAACGCGAAAGCCGTGCTGGAAGCCATCCTGCGCCGCAACACCGCCTTCGTGCGCACTCCGAAGTACAACGTCCAGGAGTCGGCCGCGCCGACGCGGCAGAACTTGCGCTACGCCGGCAAGAGCCGCGGCATCGGCGCTCCCGTGATCGAGTTCGCGTTCTTCGCGTACTTCACGGTGATGACGTCGATCGCGCTGTGGAAGATGCTCTGGGCCACGGCGTTCTTCTTCTCGTTGTTCGCCGTCGGCTTCGGCTGGGTGGCGTTCGGCAGCTTCATCGCCCTGCGACCGAAGGCCAAGCTCGCGGTCGCCTGATGTCGAGCGTGCCGTCGCCAGCGGTTCGCGCCGGCGACGCGCCCCACGCTTCGTCTGGGAGACGCGCATGTGGATCCGTTTCGTGGCGGCCTCGTTCCTCGCGCTCGCGTGCTGCGCCTGCGCGACGCGCGATGGAACTTTCGGTAGCGACGTCGCGCTGCTGTCCGCGCACACCGAGACGATCGTGCTGGCGCGACAAGGCAGCCGAGCGCGCGTCGCCGTCGCCCCCGCCTACCAAGGACGCGTGATGACGTCGTCGGCACGCGGCGACGCCGGAGCGAGCTTCGGTTGGGTGAACGCCGACCTCGTCGCCCGCGGACCCGTGTTGCCGCAGTTCAATCCGCTCGGCGGCGAGGACCGCTTGTGGATCGGCCCCGAGGCCGGACAGTTCGGCTTCTTCTTCCCACCGGGCAAGCCGTTCGAGTTCCAGCATTGGCAGACGCCCCCGGTCATCGACACCGAGCCGTTCGACGTCGTCGAGCGCGCGCACGACCGCGTCACGTTCGAGAAGAGCACGCGCTTCGTGAACTGGAGCGGGACCGCGTTCGACATGAAACTGCGCCGCGAGGTCGTGCTCCTCGACGACGCGCAGGCGCGCACCGCGCTGGCGACGCCGATCGACGGCCTCGACGTCGTCGCGTTCGAATCCCGCAACACGGTCGAGAACCGCGGGGACCGGGCATGGACGAAGGCGACGGGACTGCCGTCGATCTGGATCCTCAGCATGTACACGCCGACCCCGCGCACCACGGTCGTGATCCCGTACCGGCAAGGTGAAGAGAGCGCGCTCGGCCCGATCGTCAACGACCGCTACTTCGGCGCGATCGACGCGTCGCGGCTGCGACTCCACGACGGCACGCTGTTCTTCAAGGCCGACGGCACGTCGCGCGGCAAGCTCGGTCTGTCGCCGATGCGCGCGCTCGGGGTCGCGGGCGCGTACGACGCGGGCCGCGGAGTGCTGACCATCGTGCAGTACACGGTCGCCCCTGGCGTCACCGACTACGTCAACTCGATGTGGGAACAGCAGGCACAACCGTTCTCGGGCGACGTGATCAACTCGTACAACGACGGCCCGGTCGATGGCGGCAAGCCGCTCGGTCCGTTCTTCGAGTTGGAGACGTCGAGCCCCGCGCTGGCGCTCGCACCCGGCGAGACGTACACGCACGTCCACCGCTCGTTCCACCTCGAGGGCGAACGCGACGCGCTCGACCGCGTGGCCCGCGCCGTCCTCGGCGTCGATCTCGAAGCGATCGAGACCGCTCTCCCATCGCCCCAGCGGTGATTCGACTCGACGGCGCACGCCGTTTCAGGGATACGTGATCGACGCCTCATCTCGCGGCGGCGCCACGGCACGAACGATCCACCAGGCGAACACTGGCAGGAACTGCGCGATGCGGAGCAGCGGCTCCTCGATCGCGACGCCGTGGAGATCGAACGCGACCAGCGCGTGGTAGCCGAGCACGACGGACGCCGTCCACACGAACGTGCCGGGTGACCAGCCGAGCGCCACGAAGGCGACGCACCACAGCATGTACCAGGGGTGCACGACCGGACTGAACACGAGCACGAACGCGAGCAGCGTCGTCGCCTTGACGTAGGCGTCGATGCGGCGGGTCGCGACGATCGCGCACGAAAGGACGCACAGCGTGAGCGCGAGACCGCGGGCGAGCAGTTCCGGATCGAGCGCGTAGATGCGCAGGTTGGTTTCGTGCGAGTACTTGCCTGCGATCACCGCTTGCTCGAGTCGGTCTTTGACGACGTTCGCGCACTCGAGCAACGCCGGGAACACCGGAGCGTTCGCGCTCCAACGCCCGGCGAACGCGCCGAGCCCCCCGAGCCCACCGTCCCCCGCGCCGAGCACGACCGGCGCGAGTCCGAGCAGGATCGCGGTCAGAGCCACGACGATCGTTCGCCCGCGGGTTCCCGGCCGAACGACGCAGGGCAGCAGCACGAACGCGATCGGCTTGATCAGCACGGCTGCCGCCAACCACAGTCCCGCGACCCGCGGCTTGCCGCCCTCACACGCGAGGAATGCGGCGAGCGCCGCGGCGATCGCAAGCGGCTCGAAATGCCCGCCGCCGGCGACCTCGAGCCAAACGAGCGGCGCCAACCACCAGATCGCCGCGAGCGCCGGCGAGCGACCGGTACGGCGCGCCAGGCGAACGAGCAGCACGACGATCGCGAGGTCGGCGAGCAGGAACGCGACGCGATACGCCCGCGTCGACGGCGCCACCGCTTCGATCAACGCACAACTCGCGACGGCGAGCGGCGGATACACGCAGGGCAGGTCGGGATGCGCGATGCGCGGCCAAACGGTGGCATCGCGCACGGGCGCCAATGCCTCGGAGTTCGCCGCGTTGCGCCACGGGTTCTCTCCGGCGAGCAGCACGCGCGCATCGAAGCGATAGCGCCAGACGTCGTCCGACAGGCCTTCGTCGGGCACGAGCAGCAGCACGCGCGCGAGTGCTCCGGCGACGACGACCGGCACCGCCACCGCGCTCGTGCGCAGACGCAGGAACACGAGAAACGCGGCCGGTATGGCGGCGAGCAGCACGCACAGCATCGCGCGCTCCGGTCGCGGGCGCAGCGACGCCGTCACGGCGAGTGGCGCGAGCGCGAGTCCGACCGCAATCGACGCCGCGATCGCGAGGCGGCGCGCGCTCGCCGCGTTCACGCGACGACTCTCCGCCGTGGCGGTATCGGAACCCGAACGCGAAGGCCCAACGGACGGTCCGGGCCGCGGGCACGCACTCGAGTGCCGCCTGCGGCCGCGTCCATCGTCACGCTTCGGGACGGCCTTCGTCGGCGGCGCGCGCGGCATTCCAATCCGGCGGACGCCGCTGGGCATGAGCGCTCAGGCCTTCGCGCACTTCGGCCGAGTCGCGATTGCGGGCGTTGAAATCGACCGCGGCGCGCAACGCCTTGTCGATGTCCATGTCCGGCAGCATCTCGAGCAGCTCTTTCGTCATCCGCGTCGCGCGCGGCGCGTTCTGCGACACCATCGTCGCGACGTCCAGCGCGCGCACCATCAGGCCACCGTGCGGCACGACCTCGGAGACGAGGCCGATCTCGTGCGCCTCGTCCGCCGACAGGATGCGTCCGGTCAGCAGCAGGTCACGCATGCGCTTCGAGTTGACGAATCCGCGCAGGAAGACGGCGACGACGGCGGGGACGAAGCCGTAGCGGACATCGGGGTAGCCAAAGCGCGCCGCACCGACCGCGAGCGTGAAGTCGCACAGCGTCGCGAGGCAGCAGCCCGAGCCGAGCGCGGCGCCGTTCACCGCGGCGATCGTGACCTTCTCGTACGAACGCAGGCGACGAAACAGTCGCGCGAGCTCCTCGGCTTCCGCCAGCGACTCGTCGTACGAGCGCGGACCTTCTTCCGCGGCGTGGACGACGTCGACCCCCGCGCAGAACATCGCGCCTTGGGCCGTGATGATCACCGAGCGGGTCTGCTCGTCGTCGAGTGCACGGTCGAGCGCGTCGTGCAGGCCAGCGATGATCTCGGAGTTGATGGCGTTCATCTGCTCCGGTCGGTTCAGCCGCGCGATCATCGAAGTGCCTTCGCGAGCCAGCAGTACCGGCGGCACGCTCTGGACCTCGTTCGCGTGTTTCGCCGACTTCGTCGCTTTCTTCGCCATGGTGGCTGGTGCCTCCGTGCTTGCCCGCTCGTCGCGCACGGAGGCCAACGCGCGCTGCGGCGCGCCCTGCCCGGTGCGGGGCGCCATGATAGGGGCGCCGCGCGCCGGACACAGGGGTCCGGAACGAGCGATGCGACGAGCCGTGCCGGCGACCGCCTCGACGTTCGTGAACGGCCGCGCCCGACGTACGATCCCCGCGTTCCGTCGGCATGGCCGCCGAGGGAACGGAGTCCCATGAACGACGCCTCCTTGCGCCTACTGGACGCGACGCCCGACGGCGACGTCCCATGCCTCGGCTCGCTGTGGCTCGCGTCCGAACCGATCCGCGTCGCCACCGCCGCGTTCGCGCGGATCGGTCGTTGGGAGTTGTTCCACGCCACGGATCCGGATCGCATTCACGCCCGACTCGCCGGCATCGGCGTGCGGGCGAGCCCCGACGCACCGCCGACTCCGCCAGATCCGCCAGGTCCGCCAAATCCGGCAGATCCGGCAGATCCGGCAGAACGGATGGCGTCGGGGGACTCGATCACGCTCGACGCGCTCGCGCGTGCCGCGCGCGATGCCCTGGCTCGCGCCCGTCGGCCGCCGGAGTCGATCGACGCGATCGCCGGAGCCTTGCCGCCGCGCGCGTGGCTCGAGGACGTCGCCCCGTCGTGCGCTGGCCGCATCGCGGAATCCGAGGGCGATCCACTCGGCGCCGCCGTGCGTGCGATCGAGTCCGGGAGCGCCTGTCGCGTGCTCGTGCTCGAACGTCCGCTGGGAGCGGTCGCGCAAGCCGCTGTCGTCGAGTCGACGGCGCAGGGCTCTCCGCCCTTCGCCCACGGAGCGTGGGACGCGGCCGGGTTCGTGCCGACGAGCCCGATCGTCGCGCAGGCCGACGTATCGCAGGCTCTGCGCGCGTTCGGGCTCGACGTCCCCGTGCCGCAGGCGATGACCGTGGGCTTGGTCGTCGCCGCCCGCCGCGTCGACGACGCCCGGGTCACCCGCGTGATCCGCGACGTCGCGCTGCGGGGAACGGTGCTGGCGGTCGCGCCCGACCTGCCGTTTCACGCCCTCGTCGAACGCGCGCGCCGCGCGATCGCTTCGGGTCAAGGCACGGCATTCGTCGTCGCCGGCGACGGCCGGGCCGCGGTCGTGGCCAGCGCGGGATTTCGCCGCGCGAACACGCCCGACGCGGCCGCCACCCCGAACGGATAGGATCCGCGGCCTCGCCGTTTCGGGAGTCCCCCATGAATCGCTTGTCGTCGATCGCGGCGGTGTGCTTGCTCGCACCGCTCGCGTCCGCCGGATCCACGCGCGCGTTCGTCGGCGCCCGCATCATCCCCATCGTCGGAGCCGACATCGAGCGCGGCACGCTCGTGATCACCGACGGCAAGATCAGCGCGGTGGGCTCGGTCGACGACGTCGTGATCCCGGCCGACGCCGAACGCATCGACGTCACCGGCAAAGTGCTGATGCCCGGACTCGTCTGTACCCACAGCCACGTCGGACAGGTCGAAGGCGGCGACGACTCCGCCCCGCTGCATCCCGACGTCCGCGCGTTCGATTCGATCGATGTCCGCCACCCGAGCATCCAACGCGCGCAGGCCGGCGGCATCACGACCGCGAACATCATGCCGGGCTCCGGCCTGCTGATGTCCGGCCAGACCGTGTACGTGAAGTTGAAGGATGGCGCTTCGATCGACGACTTGGCGATCAGGAACGCCGACGGCTCGATCGCGGGCGGCATGAAGATGGCGAATGGCACCAATCCGCAGGGCAGTCCGCCGATGCCGGAGACGCGCGCGAAGGGCACGGCGCTGGTGCGCGAGCAATTCCTGCGCGCGCAGGAGTACCGCGCGCGGCGCGCGGCGATCACCGATCCGGCGAAGCAGCCGCCGCGCGATCTCGGGCTCGACGCCCTGGTCGAAGTGCTGGAAGGCAAGCGCGTCGTCCACCACCACACGCATCGCCACGACGACATCCTGACGATCCTGCGGTTGAAGCAGGAGTTCGGCTTCCGCGTGGTGTTGCACCACGTCAGCGAAGGCTGGCTCGTCGCCGACGAGATCGCGCGCGCGGCCGTCCCGTGCTCGATCATCACCGTCGACAGCCCGGGCGGAAAACTCGAAGCGGCGAACCTGTCGTTCGAAACCGGCGCCGTGCTCGAGCGCGCAGGCGTCCTGGTCGCGTACCACACCGACGATCCGATCACGGATTCGCGGTTGTTCCTGCGCTCCGCGGGCATCGGCGTGCGCGCCGGCATGACACGCAAGAACGCGCTGTTCGCGCTGACGATGGCAGGCGCGATCATGCTCGATCTCGATCGGCGCATCGGCTCGTTGGAGGCCGGGAAGGACGCCGACTTCATCGTGCTGTCGGGCGATCCGCTGTCGGTCTACACGCACGTCGAGCAGACGTGGATCGACGGCGGTCGCGTGTTCGATCGCGCCGATCCGAAGGACTTGCGCTTCGCACAAGGCGGCGAGGGCGCCGGGGACCGTGAACAACTCGATGCGTGCTGCCTGAAGCCCGGAGGTGACTCGTGAACCGCGCCTTGTTCCTGTGCGCCGCCGCGGCGCTGGTAGCCCCCATGTCCGCCGAGGCCACGGCGCAGGACCTCGCGATCTACGGCGAGACCATCCACACGATGGCCGGCGCCCCCGTGAAGAACGGTGTCGTGTTGATCAAGAGCGGCAAGATCACCGCGGTCGGTCCGGAATCGGGCATCACCGTCATGCCGGGCATCAAGACCTTGCGCGCCAAGGTCGTCACACCGGGTTTGATCGACGCGCACACGACGGTCGGCTTCACCGGCTGGCTCAATCAGCCGCACGACCAGGACCAGTTCGACCGCACCGAACCGGTCCAACCGGAGTTGCGCGCCGTCGACGGCTACAACGCGCGCGATCCGCTGGTCGCGTGGGTGCGGAGCTTCGGCGTCACGACGATCCACACCGGCCATGCGGCGGGCCCGATCATCTCCGGCCAGACGATGATCGCGAAGACGCGTGGCGAAACGGTCGACGAAGCCGTGATCGTCCCGTCGGCGATGGTCGCGGCTCACCTCGGCGCGTCGGCGCGCACGGGGCAAAAGGCTCCGGGCACACGCGCGAAGAGCCTCGCGGTGCTGCGTGCGGAACTGACGCGCGCCGCGCAGTACCGCACGAAGCGCGCGAACGCGACCGAGGCCGAGCGGCCGGAGCTGAACCTGCGCGCGGAGACGTTGGTCAGCGTTCTCGAAGGCAAACTGCCGCTGTTGATCAGCGTGGACACGCACCAGGAGATCGTCGCCGCGTTGCACCTGCGCGAGGAGTTCGGCATCCGCGTGGTGCTCGATTCGGTCGCCGATGCGCAGCTCGTGCTCGATCCGATCCGCGCCGCGCGCGTCCCGGTGTTCGTGCATCCGACGATGTCGCGCGTCTCGGGCGACCGGCAGAACGCTTCGTTCTCGACCGCGTCCGCATTGCGCGCGGCGGGCGTGCCGTTCGCGCTGCAGTCGGGCTTCGAGGACTACGTGCCGAAGACCCGCGTCGTGCTGTTCGAAGCGGCGATCGCGGCGGCGAACGGACTGACGTTCGACCAAGCGCTGGGTTCGATCACGATCGACGCGGCGAAGATCCTGGGCGTGGAGGCGCGCGTCGGCTCGCTCGAGATCGGCAAGGACGGCGACGTCGCGCTCTACGACGGTGATCCGTTCGAATACACGACGCATTGCATCGGCGTCGCCATCGAGGGCGTGCTGGTCAACGATCAGCCGCGCTGATCCACGCCGACGTCGAGGCCTTCGAGCGCGCGCGCGGACAAATGCGACCGCACGCGCGCGACCAACAAGATCGCGCAACACAGCAATCCGACGGTCAGGCCCCACCACAGGCCGCGCGGACCGAGCTGGTAGCGATCCGCGAGCGCGATGCCGACCGGCAGACCGATGATCCAGTACCCGATCGCGTTGATGATCGCGGGAGCGCGCGTGTCCTTCGCGCCGCGCAGGACGCCGCAGGCGACGACCTGCGTGCCGTCGAACACTTGGAAGATCGCGGCGATCGGCAGCAGCGCGCCGGCGAGGGCGAGCACCGCGGCGTCGTCGGTGTAGAGCTCGGCCCACAAGCGCGGAACGCTCCAGAACGCGATCGCGAACACCACCATGACCCCGCCGCCGCACAGCAATGCCACGCGCGCGGAGTACGCTGCGGCGCGAACGTCGCGGCGACCGATCGCGTTGCCGACGCGCGTCGACGCCGCCGCACCGATGCCGAGCGGCACCATGAACGAGATGCTCGCGAGATTCAACGCGACCGTGTGGCCCGCCATCTCGACGGTGCCCATGCGCAGCGTCAGCACGCTGACCGCCATGAACACCCAGACCTCGATCGCCATCGTCAACCCGATCTGGATGCCGTGGCCGAGCAGCGGCAAGTACGGCTGCAGACGCGCGAGCACGGCGAACTCGGGCTTCTGCCAGACGCCGCGCAGGTTCGGCCAGGCCAGCCAGACCAGCGTGCCGAGCATGATCCAACGGCCGATCGTCGTGGCCCACGCCGCGCCGACCGGGCCGAGTTCGGCAAACCCGAACCAGCCGTACAGGAAGCCGCCGTTCAACAGCACGTTGACGACGTTCGCGACCACGATCGACGCGACGATCGGGCGGACGACGCTCATCGCTTGCAGCGCTTGACGCAGCACGAGGAACGCGAAGAACGCCGGCAGACAGGGAATCAGCGCCTTCGCGTACGCGTGCGCGACGGGCACGACCGTCGGTTGCTCGGCGAGGATCGACAGCAATGGCGACGCCGCCCAGAACGCGACGGAGAACAGCGGCGACATCAACAGCGCGAGCACGAACCCGCGCTGGATCCCGGTCGCGACGGCGCGGGAATCCCGCGCGCCCCAGGCTTGCGCGATGACCGGGTCCATCACGAACATCACGCCCTGGCCCAGGATCATGAGCCCGAACGTGTAGACGTGCCCCAATTGCGTACCGGCCAGCGCTTCCGTGCCCAGCTTGCCGACCATCAAGACGTCCTCGACGCCGAGCCCCATCCAGCCCAGGTTCACCAGGACGATGGGCAACGCGAGGCGCGCGAGTCGGCGCAGTTCGGTCGAGAACGCGGATGTCATCCGGGACAGCCTACGACGGCCGCGCCGGCCCTGGTACATCAGCGGCGCATCGGAACTCCGCCGGATCGAATCGTCCGTGGCCAAGCTCCCCCGTGTCCGTCCTCACCATGCGCCGCTGGTCGCGTTCGAGCACCTTTGCATCGGCGCATGGCTCGCGACCATCGTCGTGACGTGGACGATCGTGTTCGCGGATTTCGGGCAACGGTGGAAAGCCGAAGGCGCCGAGGTCGTGTTCGGCGTCGGGCTCGTGTTCTTCGCGCTCAGGCGACGGGCGCAAGGCCTCGACGTCTTGCTGCCGTTCGCGCTGCTGACGCTGGCGTTCTGCGGCTTCCTCTACGTCGCGCCGCCGATGCTCGGCGTCGTCAAGGCCGGGTCGGCCGAGAAACAGGTCCTGGCGACGACCGTCGCGGCGGCGCTGGATGCCGCCGAGACCATCGGCTTGCTGACCCACTTCGTCCGGACGTGGCGCCGCTGACCGGGGCGGCCGAGCTCCCCCGCGGCCAATCCCGAACCGAAGTCGCCGGGCGAGGGATTTCCGCGCGGCCCGCCCCTACACTCTCGCGCTTTCCACGAGGATCGCCATGACCGACTGCCCCTGCCTTTCGAACCAGACCTACGCCGCGTGCTGCGAGCCTCTTCACGAAGGCAAGGTGAAGGCGCGCACCGCGGAGCAGCTCATGCGCGCGCGGTACAGCGCGTTCGCGAAGCAGCGCACGGATTACGTCAGAGCCACCGTGCTGCCGAATCAGCGCAAGGACATCGATGCGGAGCAGCTCGAGGCGTGGTCGAAGCAGTCGAAGTGGCTCGGGTTCGAGGTCCGCACGAAGGAGGCGGGCGGCGAGAAGGACCACGAAGGAATGGTCGAGTTCGTCGCCAACTACGAGGTCGGCGGCCATGCCGTGCGCCATCACGAGTTCGCGAAGTTCGTGCGCGAAGAAGGCGAGTGGTACTTCGATCCAAAGAACTCGTGGGAAGCGCCCCCGGAGCCCTTGAAGGTCAAGAACACGGCAGGGCGAAACGACCCTTGCCCCTGTGGAAGCGGCAAGAAGTTCAAGAAGTGCTGCGCAGCCGCGTGAGAGCGCATGAATCAACTCGATTGATTCACATGCTCGTCCTCATGCCGGTACCGCTCGGCGACGGCAGTCGCCGAAATCACGGATGAACGGGTTCGAACGACGCGAACCGCCTGTGGTTACGGCGGCGTCGACGTCGGTCGCTCCGCAACCGGAGCGCCGCGGTCGGCACGTCGTGCGTTCGGCCGTGAGGCAATCCCGCCTGAACCCGAGCGTCGCGACGCTCACCAATTGCCGCGGATGTAGCCTTCGAGTTGTTCGATGATGAATTCCTTCTCGGCGATGACTGCTTTCACGACGTCGCCGATGGAGATCACGCCGACCAACTTCTCTTCCGCGACGACGGGCAGATGCCGCACGCGCATGTCGGTCATCAGCGCCATGCACTCGGCGACCGTGCGCTCCGGCGCCACGCAGATGACTCCGCGACTCATGATCTTGCGCACCGTCAGCTCTTTCGACGATTCGCCGCGCAGGATCACCTTGCGCGCATAGTCGCGTTCGGACAGGACCCCCGTGACCCGTCCGCTCTCGAGCACGACCAACGCACCGACGTTCTTCTGCGCCATCGTGACCAGCGCATCGAACACCGTCGCGTCGGGATCGATCGTGTGGACTTCATGACCCTTACGTTCGAGGACTTCCCAAATCGTCGTCATGGCCGAACTCCCAATCACGAACCGGCCCACCCAACTCACTCGCCATGCCTGAAGTGTAGGCCGAGTCCGACGAAGGCAAGAACAGCCGAGTCGCCGATGCTCGGAGTTTGGCTGCGGGGGGTCCTGAAACACCAAGCGCCGAAAGGCGCGAGCCGCACGTCCCCAGGGTCAAAAAGCCGCGAGGCTCCAACCCACTCCATCGCCGAGTAGGTCCCCGAGCTCGGCACGACAGCCGGCCCTGGCCCCGGCCCCTAGATCGTGTCGCACGGATGCGGCGATCCGCGGGCAAGGGGACAGACGGGGGACAGATCGGGGACGGAGGCGCCTCCGTCCCCGTCATCTCCCCGTCATCTCGTGTGCACCCATGCCTTCCACCGAAGCGATGGAGCGCCGAAGGCGCGAGCCGCAATCCTCCCCGGTCTCCAAGCCGGCGCGCTCCAGCCCACTCCGTCGCCAGATAGGTCCCCGGACCCGGCACGACAGCCGGCCCTGGCCCCCGGCCTCTCGCT
>JBPOIU010000191.1:0-9817 GCA_052034255.1 Planctomycetota bacterium
TCTGTCACCCATGTGCCCGGTTTGGACACCCGATGTGTCCCCCGTCTGTCCCCCTTGCCCGCGGAGCGCCACATCCGTGGTCCGCGACTAGAGGCCGGGGGAGACGTGCGGGTCGCGCCTTCGGCGCGCTGGGGTGGCGATTGAAGGACTGGGGTTCGACGGACCCTTTGGGGCACTGGGGTGGTTCGCGGTCGCCACTGGCTCTGGACGGGACTCATCGCATGGATTGGAGGCTGTCGGCTTGGCATCGGGGCGATTCCCGAATGTGATCGGCGACTTGCTCCTCCGCTTCCCAGGCGTTATTCAGACCCTTTGTTGACTCATTGGACTGCGTCGGCGACGACCTGGTCCATCCCCTGCCCCCGAGGTCTCCGCATGGACGTGCTGACGTATCCGCATCCCGCGCTGCTGAAGAAGACCGCGTCCGTGGACGCGGTCGACGACGCCACGCGTGCGAAGATCTCCGAGATGTTCGACTTGATGCACAAGTCGCGCGGTGTCGGGCTCGCCGCACCTCAAGTCGGCTGGAGCGTTCGGCTGCTCGTGCTAAACCCCGGCGACGATCGCGCCGACGACGAAGTGCTGATCAACCCCGTGATCAAGAAGAAGCGCGGTCGCGTGCTCGGCGAAGAAGGATGCCTGTCGTTTCCCGGCATCTACGTTCAGGTCGAACGCGCGAAGGAGATCGACATCGAGTTCACCGACGCCACCGGCGCGCGGCGGACCGAGACGCGCTCGGACTTCGTCGCCCGCATCATCCAGCACGAAGTGGACCACCTCGACAACATCCTGCTGCTGCACCGCATGACGCCCGCCGACCGCGTCCGCGTGAAGCGTGAGCTCGAGTCGCTGGCCGATCGCGGCTGATCGCGCGCCCGTGGAGATCTCCCGTCCCGCGCGACTGGACGCCGACTACGGCATCGCCCGGGGTGGAGTCGCCACGCTCGGCGTCTTCGACGGAGTCCACCTCGGCCATCAACTGATCCTGCGCCGCGTGGTCGAAGCCGCGCGCCTCGCGCGCGGGCCGGCCGTCGTGCTGACGTTCGCCGTGCATCCGGTCGTCGTCGTGAAAGGACTGCGGCCGCGGTCCATCACCTCGCTCGAACATCGCATGGCGTTGTTCGCGTCGATCGGCATCGATGCGTGCGTGGTGTTGCCGTTCGACGCGAGCGTGCGATCGTCGACGGCCGAGGAGTTCGCGCAGCGCGTGTTCGTCGACGCACTCGGGTTGCGAGGCTTGGTCCTCGGCAACGATGCCCACATCGGCCGCGACCGCCATGGCGACGCCGAGTTCCTGCGCGCGTTCTGTGCGCGACACGGCATCGAGTTCGAGACGATCGACGACTTCACGGTCGATGGGCACCGCGTGTCCAGCACCGCGATCCGCGCGGCGATCGCCGATGGAGATCTGGCGCGCGCGGCGCTGCTGCTCGGTCGGCCCGTCACGTTGTTCGGCACGGTGGTCCGCGGCGATGGTCGTGGGCGCCAACTCGGATTCGCGACCGCGAACCTCGATCTGCATCACGAAATCCGCCCACCCGCCGGGGTCTGGGCGGTGAAAGTCCGCGTCGGCTCCATCTGGGTTCCGGCGGTGTTGAACATCGGGATCCGCCCCACGTTCGGCCCGGATGGCGATCTGACCGTCGAGGCCCATCTGCTCGACTTCACGGGCGACCTTTACGGTCAGACGCTCGAGGTCCGCTTGGTCGGCCGGCTGCGCGAAGAACTGCGGTTTCCGTCGCGCGATGCCCTCGTCGAACAGATCCAAAAGGACGTCGCGGCCGCCCGCCGATTGTTGGGCTGACAAGGTTCGGGACGAGCGCTTGCCGCGCTCGCATCCGCCGGGTACAAGTTTCGCCCTCGCATTTGCCATGGGCGGGTAGCTCAGTGGTAGAGCACGCGCCTGAAAAGCGCGGTGTCGTTGGTTCAATCCCGACCCTGCCCACCATCCATCGCCCCGCGGCCGGCCACGGTCGCGGGGCGTTCTTCGTCTTGGGGCGGTAGGCTCCGGAATCGGACGGAGGACGCGCGATGCGAACGCCGCAGAGTGATCTGGCGCCCAAATCGGACCCGCCGGTGCGCCTGAGGCGGCACTCACCGGCAAGACGTCGCCGGGCAGCGAGCGCTTGGCGCTGCCTGTGGCTCAGCGGCATGGCATTGCTCTGGGTCGCACGGTGCGCTTCTGCCGCGTCGGCAGAAGGCGTGGATCTGGTCATCGTCGATTCCGAGTCCGACGCGGAGTTCGGCGCAGCCGGCACACTCTTCGCCGACGGGCACTCGGCGACGCGAATCGTCGTGGATTTGGCCGACGGCGGTGCGCTGGAGGCCGCGCTGCGCGAGCACGCTCCCCACGACGTCGTGTTCGTCGTCGCACCGCAACGCCTGGACCTCGACCTGACCCACCGCGTGCTCGAGTCGTCGACGCGCATGGACGCCGATCCGTTCCCCGACTTCCGGCATGGCTTCGTGACCGGGCTCGACGGCGCGGCTGCCCGCCGCTTCGTGCAGGCGTCGCTGGCCGCGCGCAGCGCGACGCGTGGGCGTCGGCTCGGAGTGCTCGCGGTCGGTGAGGCCGGAACCGGCACGCCACCCGCGCTCGGCGCCGAGCTCGCGCACGCGTGCGATCTGTCGTTGACGTTCCGCGGACTCCCCGGCTCCACGGCCGCGGAACGCCGCCGCCGCGAGGCGTTGGAGCAACTCGCGCCGTCCGACCTGCTGTTGTTGTTCTCGCACGGCGAACCCGATCGCATGCTCGGCGCGTTTCGCGGCGCCGAACTGCGATCTTGGGCACTCGATCTCGAAGGCCGCGTGGTCGTGAACTGCGCGTGCTTCAACGGTTCGCCGAGCGCTGGCCTAGTGGCGACGGACCACGGGATCGAGTTCGCGCGCCGCCCTTACGACTCCTCCGTGGCCCTCGCACTGCTCGATACCGGTGTGGCCGCCTACGTCGCCGGCATGGATGCGTGGCATGGCCCGCTCGCGGTGCGCGTCACGCTCGAACTCGCGGACGGCGGCGCGACCCTCGGCGACGCGACGCGCGCTCCGGTCGATCGATTGGTCCTGACGCAACTCGACCGACCGTTGCGGTTCCCCGCACAGGACGACATCGCGGCGCGCTTCGGCACCGATGCCGTCGCGATCGCCCGCGGCAATGCAGCGGGAAGCGTGCTGTTCGGCGACCCGTCGTTCGCTCCGTTCTCCGCGGGTGCGCCGCGGTCGTACACCGCGACGCTTCGCGGCGAACCATCCCACCGCAGCGTGCGCATCGCATTGGCTCCGCTCGCCGGCGCGACGGCCGGCTACGAGTCGATGCTGCTGCTCCCGCGCCTGCTCGGGTACTTCGAACCGCTGCAGACTCCGCTGACGACGATCCCTCTCGAGCTCTATCGCGTCGTCGATTGGCCGCCGGACGAACCTCGACCGGGCGCATGGCGCGTCGTCGCCGCGACGAGCGGCGAGCACGAACTCGCGTGCGGCACCGTGTTCACGGCCTACGAGGAGACGCCGCGCGGACCGCGCCTGCACGTCGTCGTGCCGCTCGCGCCACGCGCGGGGATCGAGGGGATGGCGGTGCGTTCATGGCTCGCTCGCGACGGCGCCGACGTCACGTTGGCGCCCGTTCCGTGACGCCGGCGCGCGCGCGTCACGGCGGCTCGAGTTCGAGCAGTCGATAGAGCTCACGCAGCGCGATCGGTGTCGCCGAACCGGGGTTGTAGAACAGCAACGCCGCGCGCTCGCGCCGCTGCGCCGAGCGCCTCGACGGATCGCTCAGAGCTCGCTCCACCGCCGGCACCACCGCATCCGCGGCCCGCACGACGTCGCCGGCTTCGCGCATCCATTCGAAGGAGGCCTCGTCGGCGTCGCCGAAGCGCCGCTGCGCCGACGATCGAAGCTTCGCCTCGTGCTGCGGTGTCTCGAGGTAGAGCACGGGCGCATCGCGCAGCAGGAACTCGTTGGCGACGCTCGACAGGTCGGACAACAGGACGTCGGCGGCGAGCAGCACCGGCACGACGTCGTGCTCACGCACCACGCGCACGCGGCCGCCGCGATGACGCGCCTCGATCTCCGCCGCGTAGTCCCGCGTCAGTTCCGCACGGAAGCGTCGATCGGACCGATCGTGCAACTTGACCAACACGTTGATCGGCAGCGCACGCAGCGCGTCGAGCGCATCGAGACCGAACCCTTCGAGCGACGAGCCTGCACTGCCGGAACGCGTCGGCGCGTACGCCACGGTCGGCAACGCCGGATCGAGCCCGAGCTCCGCCACCAATTCCTTGCCCGTCGCACGCGAGCCGAGCAACGCGTCGGTCTTCGGCATGCCGACGCGCAGCACGCGCGGATCGTCCTCGGCGGCGATGCCGGCTCTCACGAGTTTTCGCCGGTGGTACTCGCCGATCACCATCCAGCGCTGGAACGCGGCCAAATCGTCCGACACCGCGTAGTTCTTGAACGACACGCCGTGGAACATCTGCACGCGCAGGCGCGCGCGTCCGCGCCGGTAGTGGAAGCCGGGACACAGCGCGAGATCGGCCTTGATCCAGCGCGTGAACGCGCGGTGGACGTGGCGCACGGGACGGCCAAGACATCGCTCCGCGAGCTCGCCGCCGCCATGACGCGCGCTGATCACGAGTTCGATGCGTGGATCGTCGGCCAAGCGCGCCCACAGCGGCGCGACGACCGCGTAGGACAACGGCGTCGAGGCCGGCAGCAGGATGGTCTTCACGCAGCAGCGTCCCGAAGTCGCATCGCGCAAAGACTACTCGTCGACACGGGAACGACGATGTGGCAGCATTGAAACACGAGTGAATCGAGTCGTTCGCACTTGTGTCACCCTGAAACACCGACGCTAGAGTTCGGGCGCGTCGATGGCCCCGCATGACGTCGACTTTCGCTTGCGAATCGCACATCGAGTTCAGCTCGTCGAGTGAAGCCTGCGCCAGCATCCGGCGGGATGAGGCTTCCAGGATCGATGCCGACGCCCGCATTCCGGGACGGCGTCGGAATCTGTGCGTCGGGTCGCGCCGACGTACTCGGTCATCGAAATAAGGGGGTCTCGTTGACTCTCAATGTGCTCGTCGTGGACGACATGGCGACCGTCCGTGACACCGTCATTCGCATGCTGCGCAAATCCGGAATGCGGGCTACTCCAGCCGTGTCCGGCACCGAAGCGTTGAACGAGCTGAACCAGCGCTCGTTCGACATCGCGCTCGTCGACCTGAAGATGGGCTCGATGGACGGACTCGAGTTGCTGCGTCGCATCCGCGCGCGGTGGCCGAAGATCGGCGTGGTCGTGATGTCCGCGTACGCGACCGTCGGTGTCGCGGTCGAAGCGATGCGCAACGGGGCGGCGCATGTGCTCGAGAAGCCGTTCACGATGGAAGCTCTACTGGACGCGATCCAACTCGCGTCGCATTCGAGCTCGCCAGCCGATGGCGCTCCGTCCGGCTCACCGTTCGAGGACTTGGTCGGTCACAGCCGCGAGTTCCTCGACGCCGTCGATCTCGCGCGGCGCGCGGCGGAGAACGACAAGCCACTGTTGATCGTCGGCGAACCGGGTACCGGCAAAGAAGCGTTCGCCCGCGCGATCCACGGCGGCAGCACGCGACGCTCGGGGCCATTCGTGGTCCAACGCTGCGCCGGCGGCTCGCCCGGAACGATCGCCGAGTTGTTCGGTGTCACCGGCGGCTCGCTCGGGCGCATCGCCGATGCGGACCGCGGCACGCTCTTCATCGACGAGATCGGCGATCTGCCGGCCGAAGGACAGGCGCGGCTGCTGCGCTACCTGGCCGACGGCGAGATCGTGCGCGAAGCGGGCCTGCCGACGTCGCGCGCGGACGTCCGCGTCATCGCGGCGACGTCGAAGGACCTCGATGCCGAGGTGAAAGCCGGGCGCTTCCGCAACGACCTGTTGCTGCGGCAGCGGACCCTACAACTCCGGCTGCAGCCGCTGCGCGAGCGCAAGGCCGACCTGCAAAAGTTGCTCGCGCACTACGCGAAGAAGAACCGCCCGCGCGGTGGCAGTGCGCCGCGCTTTTCGCGAGATGCCGTGCGCATGCTGATGTCGCACGACTTCCCCGGCAACCTGCGCGAACTCGAGAACCTCGTCGAACAAGCCTCGAGCATGTGCGTCGGCGCCGAGATCGGCCCCGAGGTCCTCGAGCGACTCGGTCTGCGCGGCGTCGACGAGCCGATCGAAGCCGACGGCGGCGCGATCAAGAACCGCATCGAAGGCGAAGAGCGCCGCGCGGTCGAAGAGGCCGTCCAGCGCAATCCGCGCAACCTGGCGCGAGCCGCGTCGGAGCTCGGCATCTCCCGCACCACGCTGTGGCGCAAGATGAAGAAGTACGGCCTGCTCGAAGGAGCGTGAGCGCGGAGCTCGTTCAGATCGACTTCGCGACCATGTCACCGATCTGATCGGTCGGCAGCACGCCCGCGTTCAACGACGGGATCTTGCCGCTGACGATCGCGCTCTCGACCGACTTCTCGATCGCGGCGGCCGCCTTCTCCTGCCCGACGTAGTCGAGCAGCATCGAGACGGCCATGATCGACGCGATCGGGTTGGCCTTGTTCAGGCCCTTGTACTTCGGCGCCGAGCCGTGGATCGGCTCGAACATCGACACCTGACCCGGATGCAAGTTGCCCGAAGCCGCGATGCCGAGTCCGCCCTGCACCATCGCCCCGAGGTCCGTGATGATGTCGCCGAAGATGTTCGGCGACACGGCGACGTCGAACCACTCCGGGTTCTTGATCATCCACATGCAGGCCGCGTCGATGTACGCATGGTCGGTCTGGATGTCCGGATACTCCTTCGCGACGTCGGCGAAGGTGCGCGTCCAGATGTCCTGCGCGCGGATCGCGTTGGCCTTGTCGATCAGCGTGACCTTCTTCTGCTTGTTGCGCTTGCGCGCGACTTCGAACGCGTAGCGGATCGCGCGCTCGCAACCCTTGCGCGTGTACAGCATGGTCGCGATCGCGACTTCGTCGGGCGTGCTCTGCTTGAAGATGCCGCCGATGCGCGTGTACGCGTCCTCGGTGTTCTCGCGGACGAACACCATGTCCACGTCCTGCGGTCCCTTGTCCTTCAACGGACAGAGACGCTCGTGCAGCAACTTCACGGGTCGCAGGTTCACGTAGAGGTCGAGCTTGAAGCGGATGCCGCCGATGATCGCATGCTCGAGCATGCCGGTCTCGATGCGTGGGTCACCGATCGCGCCGAGGAAGATCGCGTTCATCTGACGCAGCTCGGAGAAGACGCTCTCGGGCATCGTCTCCTTGGTCTTCAGGTAATGCTCGGCGCCGAACGGATAGACGACCTTCTCGTAGTCGAAGCCGAACTTCTCGGCCGCGGCATGCAGGACCTTCATCGCCTCGCGCGTGACTTCTTCACCGATACCGTCACCCGGAATCACCGCGAAGCGCAACTTGCCCATGACCGCTCCCAGTCGCTCGTACGAGTTCAGTGCCGCGATTGCGGCCGTGTGTCGAACACGGCTCGTCACGTGCGCAGCGAAAGCGTGGGATTTTGGCGGAGGAACGACGCGACGGCAAGCTCCGGATCACGCCGAGGCGTCGGGCTTTCCGTGCGTCAAACCGTCTCGCGCTGGCGACGCAGGACCTCATCGGGGTGACCGACGCGGCCGAGCACCGCTGACGCGATGGCGACCGCCGAACCCGACCAGAGTGCGGAAACCCCCTCCGGGATCGCGCGTGGGCGCGCGGTGAAGAGCCACCGATCGCCCGCCACGCCGACGAATCCACGCGGTCCGGCGAACACCCCCGCCGCGGGCGGAGCGATCGATGCCCCCGCGCGCACCAATACCGTCAGCAAGCCCTCTTCGGCCGCGTGCTGCAACGCCCGCTGGCTGCCCGGCACCACGATCAACGTCAGGTCGTCGGCGATCGGGTGCTCTTTCAGCAATCGCGCCGCGAGCCGCAGGTCGTCGATGCGTCCGCCGTGCTCCCCGCCGAGCACGACCCCCGAGAGGCTCAGTGTCGGCAAGTTCGCGACGGACTTCGGCGGGGACGCTGGCGCACACGGGCGCACGACCGGGTCGACCCCATCGACGTCGACGTCGATCGTGGCAGCGAGCGTCGCGCCGTGATCTTGGACGATCGGGCGCACGAGTCGCGCGCAGCGCGCGCGGACCCACGCCAGCGCACGCTCGTCGGGGACGCAGCAGACGCAGCGCACGCCGGCTTCGACGAGCACGTCGGCGAGTGCGATGCGTTCCGGCAATTCCAACTCGGCATAGGCCGGACCGTCGAACTGCACCGCGGCGTCCGCACACGCCGCGCCGGCCACCGCCAGCGCCCGCTCGCCGAGATCGCGACCGGAGCACCAGCGCCCGGGCTTGCCGCGCAGCGTGATGCGCACGGTGCGCGGCACGACGACGTCGAATGCCGGGTCCCCGACGAGACCACCCAGCGCCGCGTCGTCGAGTTCGAGCACGACCGCGCCGAGGACCCCGAGCGCCCGCGCGCCGTGCGCGCTCGCGACCACGAAATCCCCCGGACTCACGAGACCCCGGTCGGCGAGTTCGACGACTTGAGGCCCGCCGCGGCCGGCCGCGACGAAGCTCGCTCCCGCCGTGCGCGCGAACGCGCGCGCCGCGCGATCGTCGGCGCGCCAACGCGCATCGGAGGTGCCGCGGAATCCTTCCTCGATCAGCGTGATGCGCCGCCCGTCGGCGATCGCATCGGCGCCGCGCGTGTCGAGTCGCAGCCGTCCCGCGACGTCCTCGTCGAGCACCACGGAACGCGGCGCGACGCGAACGGACTCGCCGGCCGCGACGGCATCACGACCGGCGTGCTGGGCCAGGATTTTCTCGACCAGCGTGAGCGGCATCAGCGACTCACCGCCGCGCGGCCCGACCTCACACCGCCTCGACCAGGATCGCGATGCCCTGGCCACCGCCGATGCAGGCCGACGCGATGCCCGTCTTCTTGCCGCGCGCCTTCAGCGCGTTCAGCAGCGTCAGCGTGATGCGCGTACCGGTCGCGCCGAGCGGGTGCCCGAGCGCGATCGCGCCGCCGTTCACGTTGACCTTCGCCCGGTCGAGCCCGAGGTCCTTCTCGACGGCGAGGTACTGCGCCGAGAACGCCTCGTTGATCTCGAACAGATCGATCTTGTCGACGCCGATGCCGGCGCGTTCGCAGACCTGACGGATCGCAGGGGCCGGACCGATGCCCATCTCGGACGGTTCGACGCCGACGATCGACCAGGCCACGATGCGCCCGAGCGGCTTCACGCCGAGCTCCTTCGCGCGCGACGCCGCGGCGACGATCACGGCGGCCGCGCCGTCGACGATGCCCGACGCGTTGCCGGCGGTCACCGTGCCGTCCTTGCCGAACGCGGCCGGCAGGCTCGAGAGCCCGGCCAGCGTCGTCTCCGGTTTGATGTGGTCGTCCTGGTCGATCTTGATCACGCCCTTGCGCGTCTGGATCTCGACCGGAACGATCTCGTCCGCGAACCGACCGCTCTTCACCGCGTCGGCGCCGAGCTGGTGGGAGCGCAGCGCGAACTCGTCTTGGGCTTCGCGCGGGATGCCCCACTTCTTCGCGATCTTCTCGGCCGTCTGTGCCATGAACAGGCCGCACATCGGGTCGAGCAACGACGCGAACAGCAAGTCCTCGAGCTCGGTCTTCGCGCCGAAGCGCAAGCCGGTGCGCGCGCCGCGCAGCACGTGCGGAGCCTGGCTCATGCTCTCCATGCCGCCGGCGGCGACGACCTTGGCTTCGCCGAGGCGAATCATCTGCGCCGCGGAGACGATCGACTGGATGCCCGAGCCGCACAGCCGATTCACCGTCAACGCCGGGC
>JBPOIU010000237.1:0-12527 GCA_052034255.1 Planctomycetota bacterium
AGAAGGCGGAGCGGCCTTCGGCCGGCGAGTAGGACGGCCTTCGGCCGGCGAGTAGGACGGCCTTCGGCCGGCCAATGAGGTGCAGGGGCCAATGGCCCCTGCCGGGTGGGGTGCAGGGGCCGTTGGCCCCTGCCAGGGTGGATCGCCTGCGGCGATCCGGCCATGCGGCCCGAGCCCTTCAGTTCTCGTCGTCCACCAGCACCGCGGGGAGTTCGGACACCGTGATGTTCAGTCCGCCGGACTGATCGAGCGTCAGCTCGTAGATCTTCCCCTTCTCCATCCGCGTGTGCGGCGCTTCGCCCTGTGCGACGCGGACGCCGGCGGCTGCGGCCTTCTTCGGGTCGTTCGCGTAGCTCCAGAACTCGTTCCACAACTCGATCTCGACCGCCGACGGCTCGTGATTCCGGCGGTACGCGTCGGGCACACCGTCCTTCGCATCCTCGTCGAGCGGCGCGCCATCACTGGGCTTCTGGTGCTCCCCGAAGATCCGACGGAAGAGCAGCAAGCTCTGCTCCTTCCCCGGTTCGCCCGCACCGACCAACTGGTGGTCGAACTTCAACACCAACGCGTCGAAGTAGACCTCCTCACCTTGCACCTCGATCGTCTTCGCCGGCAGCGGCTTGCCCTCGTCGTCGACCTCGACGAAACGAATCCGCGAGTGCACGACGCCCTTCGCGTCGACGGATCGCTCCTTCACGATCGCCTGCGCCACGCGCCGCGCGCGCGTCAGGCGACCGACGATGCGTGTCTTCTCCTCGATGACCTTGCGCTGTTCTTCGACCACGCGCTGTTGTTCCGTGAAGTGGTCCCAGACGAGATAACCGCCCGAGAGCACCACCAACGCCAGGACGAGCACGAGCATGCGCGAGACCATGCCGCCGATTGTCCGCGCGCTTCACGCCGAAGCAATCGAGCGCTGCCTCACGAGCCCGCCGCGCCCACCCCCCGCCCGACGCGACGCGCCACGGCCCGAGCCCGATTTCGCGCTTCATTGAGCACGCCACGCACTCGATACGTCCAAGCGATGAAGCTCGCCCTGCTCGCCACCACGCTTCTGCTGCTGCCGTGCCCCACGCGGTCATCCTCCGCCGCGGAGGGCACGCACGGCGTGGTGTCGGGCAGGGTGTTTTCCGACGACGGCGCATCGCTCGAAGACGCCCAGGTGCGCCTGACGCGACTCGACCCCGACCTCGGCGCGCTCTCGTATTCGACGATGCGCAGCGCACGCGTCGAACGCAGCGGCGCCTTCGAATTCTCGCGGGTCGAGCCCGGCACCTATCTCGTCGACGCGCAATGCGGCGAACGCTGGCTGCCGTTGCCGGTGAAGATCGCGCTTTCGACCGACGACGTGCGCATCACCGATCTCGCGCTGTCGCTGCGCAAAGGCGCGGCGATCGAAGGTCGGGTCGTCGACGAACTCGGCCAGCCGTTGTCCGGCGTGGGAGTCGGGGTCGGCGACGCGGGCTTGCAAGGCGGGGCCGTCGAACCCGTCATCGTCATCGACCATCTCACCGGGGAGGCCTCGGCGCTCGGCCGCGGACTGACCTATCCGCGCCTGCCGCTGGCGACGGCGTTCTCCGACGCGGACGGTCGCTTCCGGCTGTCGCCCGTCCTGCCGGCCTCGGCGGCGAGCCTGCGCGTCGGCGGTCTCGCCGAGTACTTCGACACCACGATCGCGGGCATCGTGGTCCGGTCGGAAAAGACCTCGTTCGTCGACGTCACGCTGAAGCGCGCCGCCGCGATCCTCGGCCGCGCCACGCTCGCCGACGGGCGCCCCGCCGCCGGCGCGCGCATCACGTTGCGCACGATCGAATGCGAGCCGCAGAGCCGCACGTGGATCGTGCTGACGAAGTCCGACGAGTTCGACCAGGGCTCGACGAACGTCACGGCCACCACGATCACCGTCGAGCGCGAGGGTCTGTTCCGCTTCGACGGGCTGACGCCGGGGCGTTACTTGTTGCGCGTGAGCGCTCCCGGCATGGCGACGTACACGAGCTCGGTGCTGCTCGTGTCGAAGGACGCCGAAACCGTCCACGCGGTCGTGGAACTCGAGCCGGCGCGCACGCTGCGCGGACATGTCGTCGACGTCCGCGGGTCGATCCCGCGCGCCGGAATCGTGCGCGTGCTGACCGACGATTCGGTGCCGAAGACGCTGCAGCCGTTCATGGAGCCGATCGAGGCTCCGCTCGGCGCCGATGGATCGTTCAGATTCGACGGCCTCGGCAGCGGGCCCTACGCGATCGAGATCATCTGCGACGGCTATCGCACCGAACGCGTCGACGGCGTGCCGCACGATCAGGACGACATCGCGATCGCGATCGGCACGCACGCGCCGGTCGTCGAAACCTCGCAAGTCGCCGTACTGCGCAAGTCCCCGACGAAACCGTCACGCGTCTCGAGCAAGGCGAAATCCGTCGCCGCCAAATTCAAGGCGACGGCGCGCGGGCACTGATGTACGGCCTTGAATGACGCGAACAACCTGTGGATACGGCGGTCAAGAAGTCGGTCGCTCCGCGACCGTGGCGCCGCCGTCGGCTCCTCGTGCCTTCGGCCGTGAGTGAATCCCTCGAAGCGAGGGGTTGATTCACATGCTCTGAAGCGCCCGCGAGACGCGCGGGACGCGCTAGACGACTCTCGGTTCGTCACCCGCCGCGGGCGGCGAACACCGGAGCGCGGATCCCGAGACTCGCCAGATCGACTCCCGCCTGGTCCAGCGCGCGCCGCACGCGCGGACTCGCGTCGACCATGATCTGCAAGAAGCCCCGCGCCGCGTCGCCATCGATGCGCACCGTCGTCGTCAGCAAGGGCGCACCGCGCGCATCCGCGGTCAACGCATACGCAAGCGCCAGCGCGACACGTCCCTCAGCGGGCGACGGCAGCGTCGGCAACGAGCGCTCGAGCCGTCGCGCACAACGCTGCGCGTAGAACGCCGGATCGTGCGACACCAGCGCGTACGCGAGATCGGCCAACGCCGCATCTGCCTCCGCGCACGCCGCGTAGCGCGGATCGATACGCAGCGCACCCAGCATCGCGTCGAATGCGGGGTCCTTCGTCGTGTCCCACTCCGCGGCGGGCGCCGGCACGTCGGCCGCGCGCAGCGCCGCGAGCACCACGCTCGCCATCTCGAACTGCCCTCGCAACGACGGGTGACAGTGGTCGACGAGCCATGGCAGTCCGACGACGCCGTCGTCCGCGAGCTCGGCGAAACCGCCGTAGACGTCCGCGACGGTCGCCCCGTGCGTGACGGCGAGCGCGCGCAGCCGTTCGACCACACGCGGCGTGATGCCGCCGGGGAGCGGATCGAGATCGCGCGCACGCTGGAACAACGCGGCAGCGGCGCCCGGCGGGCCTCTCTCGCGCGCGGCGCACGCACGGCGGAACACCGCGACCGCGTTGGTCTCGGCGTCGTCGCCGCGCAACACTCCCGGTCGGAATGCCGCTTCGGGCAAGAAGTCGGCGACATCCGCCGGCGGCAACACCACGCAGACCGGGACTCCGCGCGCGCGCGCTTCGCGAAGCAGCGTCTCGACGTCCTCGGCGAGCCGATCCTCGACGCGCGTGCGGAACTCGAGGCCGTCCTCACCCACGTCGTCGGGGACGTCGCGCGGAGCGCCCAGAGCGCCGTTGCGCCGCGCCGCGGTCGCATCCGGGTCCGGACGCAACACGCGACCGATCAGGTTCACCAAATGCACACCGTCGAGAGCGCGCGCGATGTCGGACCACGGCGACGCATGCGTGACACGGTTGTTCTCGAGGAACTCGTTGTGCCCGGTCTCCAGCACCAGCAGATCGGCGCCCGCGTCGAGCGCGATCCGTGCGACATGCAGCGTCGTGCGCATCGACTCCGTCGGGGCGCCGAGGTTCACGTACTCGAGTTTCTTCGAGGGCAGCTGCCATGCCATCCGAGCGACGACGAACAGCGCGTACGACGACACGTGCGGGTACGGCACTCCCTTCGTCGTCGACGCGCCGACGAACGCGATCCGAAACACGTCGTCGGGCTTGTGCTCGAGGAACACCGCGTCGCCTTGGACCGACGACGCCGGGGCCTCGATCCGGACGCGCATGGCGCCGTCGCCGGCGCGCTCGACGTCGATCCCGGGCGGCAGCGCGCCGACGCCGAGCAGGCGGAACACCCCCTCGAGCCCACCGAGCAGCGCCGCCGCGACGACGATGCCGAGCAGGGCTTTCACGACGCGATTGCGGGGAGCACTCACGCGAACACGCCCGTTCGTGCGGTGACCTGCGCCGGGCGTCCAAGCGTTTCTTGCAACGCCTCGAACGCCTCGATATGACGGACACCGCCGATCCAGAGTTGGTTGCGGGAGTTGTCTTTCATGCGCACGTCGATGGCGGTTGCCAGTGCAACCTTGTTCCTCTCGTTGTCGGGTTGCCAGCTGTTCAACCCGGATCCGCCAAACTACCAGTCGATCGAGTACGTCCGTGAGCGCCTCGATTCGTCGGAGTTCCAGGCCGCACCGATGCCCGAGCATCTGCGGTGGTGGCACGAAGTCCTGTGGTTCATCCCGAACCGCTTGCTGGACATCCCGGACATCCTGAAGCTGAACGTCGGACTCGGCTTCGGCCAGGGACTGGAAGTCTCGGTCACCGAGCACGCGCAGATGTACTGGCGCAACTACCGGCGCTGGGGTCTCGGGATGGACGGTCGTGCCCTCGGCGTGTTCGAGGACGGCCGCTTCCGCGAGGGTCGCTTCTTCAAGTGGCGGCGCGCGACGGCTGCGGGCGGTTTGCGACCGATCTTCGCCCAGCCGAACTTGCGGCCCTACGAGTACCCCGACCAGCAGGGCGTCGCGGCGGTCCAGGAAGTGCCGCAGAACCCGTGGGAAATCGGCGTGCTGGTGCACCTGATCGCCGGCGCCGAAGTCCGTGTGCGGCCGCACGAGATCGTCGACTTGATCTTCGGTCTGTGGAACGAAGACCCGTCCGTGGATGACCACGGCACGCGCGACTATCCGATCCACGACTACCCGGTCCAAGGCAACGTGATGGACATGTTCCTCGCGGCCGTCGACCAACTGAACGAAGCCGACCTGAACGCCGTGCTGTCGCGTGAACTCGCGGCCACCGCGCGCATCGCGCGGGGCGGCGGGTTGAAGCCGCTCGACATGTCGGGTGGTGCGTCGTCGCCGGCCGAGGGCAGTGCGGACGAGGCGATCGCGGTCGGCGAAGCGCTGATCTACCCGGCGCGCTACCGCAGCGGTGGCGGGCGGCTCGAAGCGGTCGCCGAGTGCACCGAGTGCATCCTGCGCTGGGGTGTGCCAGCGCAGATCACCTACCGCCTACGCCTGTTCAATCAGTTGCTGCAGAAGGAAGAGGTCTACCGCGTCATCCTCGAGCACGAGGACGGACAGTGGAAGATCATGCGCATCAAGGACCTGAAGGACCTCCCGGCCGGCGGTTGACCGACCGCAGACTTCGAGGGTCGACGCCGCATCCCGGCGTCACTCGTGAAGCACTCCGCGCGAACGGCCACGAAGCGAACCGCTTCGTGGCCGTTCGCGTTGCAGGCCCAGCGCGCTACGCTCTCATCGCCTCTCCCGCCCGTGGAGTTCGTCGATGCTCGCCCGAATCCTCGCGCTCGCGCTGCTCTCGCTGTCGTCCGCGTGCACCGGCGTGCTCAACGAGGAATGGAGCGTCCTGCCGCCCGAAGAACAACGGCGGCCGCCCGCCGTGCTCGACGCCAACGAGAAACTCGCCGAAGCGACGCAGACGGGTGACGTGACGATCGTGCCGCTGCTCGAGGACGGCAAGCGTTCGACGACGTCGCTGATCCGCGTGACCGGCACGGGCAAAGTCCCGGCCCACTTCCACGCGCGCAGCGCGGAGTCGTGGTACGTGCTTCGCGGCGGCGGCGACTTGCTGCTCGATCGGACGTGGCAGCGCGTGCGCGCGGGCATGCTGATCCACATTCCGCTCGGCGTGCCGCACGCGTTCGTGAACCGCGATCCCGAGGGAACGCTGATCCTCGACACGTTCGCGCCGGGGTTCGTCGAAGGCGATCGGGTCTGGCTCGAGGAAGGCTCGCCGAGCGACACGCCGTGATCGACGGCGCGCACCGAATCGCCAGCCTCGTCCAGGCGCATCGGCGTGACGCAGGCGTGACGTGGGACTTCGAGCCCGCGAGCTAACGTCCGACCCATGAAGCTCCTGGCGTGCCGCTCGGTGTTCCTCGTGGCGATGGTCGTCGGCTCGAGCTCGGGCGCCGCGGTCGCATGCGCCTTCGCCGACGATCCGAGCGAACCGATGGACGCGGTGTCGCGGACGTTCCTGCGCCCCACGCGGACGCTGGTCGAACTGCGAGCCCCGGACGCCACCTCGTTGATCCCGGTGCAATTCGCCGGGGCCGATGACACGGTGTTGCGCGGCACGCTCTACGACCGTGAACGCGCGTCGCGCGTGGTCCTGGTGGTCGGCGGCATTTCCGGCAATCACACGTGGTACGGCGCCTACGCCGAGGTGCTCACGCGCGCGGGCTTCGACGTGCTCCTGTTCGACGGCCGCGGCTACGGGACGAGCGACGGAGTCGCGAACGCCGCGATGCTGGTCGAGGACGCACGTGCGGCGCTTCACTACTTGCGCGACGCGCGCGGTTACGCAGCGCGGGACATCGCCGTGTTCGGCATCTCGCTCGGATCGGTCTTGGCGCTCGCCGTCGCCGCGGCCGAGCAGCCTCGCGCGGTGATCGTCGAGGACCTGTTCCTGCCGAACGAACTGTTCGAACGCTTGAAGAAGCGACTCACCGGCACCTCGCTCGGGCGCCTCGCCAGCATCTGGGTCGAACGCACGCTGCTCCCCGCGGTCGATCCGATCGCCAATGCGCGGGCATTCCGCGGGCCGATGCTCTTCGTCACCGGCAGCGCCGATCCGATTTCGAAGCCCGCCGCGACCATCCGCGTCGCGAACGCGTGCGCGCGCCCCTCGCGCCTATGGATCGCTCCACACGCCGGTCACGCTCCCGAGGTGTTGCTCGCCTACGACCTCGAGTACGCGGCGCAGTTGAGCGCGTTCCTGCTCGGCGCATTCGACGCGGTCCCGAGCCCGCACGTCGAGGTCGCCATCGATCGACGCTCACCTCCGCCGCCCGGTCTCGCTCGCATTCGCGTGACGTCGTCGGCCGCGACCGTCGCGCAGATCACGCTGACCGACAGCACGCACTTCGAGTTCGAGGTGCGCGAGGTTCCCGCCGGCACGACCGAGATCTCCATGCGCCGTCCGTTCGCCGCAACGCACGTCTTCGCGTCGATCGTGCACCACACGACACGACGACCGGATGGCACGTACGAAGCGGAGCGGTCGCCGTTCGCGGCGTCCATGGCCGGCGCCACGCGATTCGAGCAGCGCGTCGATGCCGTGTCCGCGCGCTTGGATCCGCGGCTCGCGAGCGCCGCTGCCGCGGCGGAGCTCGTGTCGATGATCGAAGACGACCTGCCTGATCCGAGCGTCGTGCATCCCGCGGTCCGTCCGCGCTACGCCGCGCGCTTGGCGGCATTCGCGGACGTTCTGCTCGTGACCGAAACGCCCGATGCCCTCGCCTTCGCGCAGCACGTGTGCGCGTTCCTTCCCGAACATCCCGAAGCGTGGACCGGATACGGCAAGAACGGCTTCATTGGCGGGTTCCGCGATGCCGCGTGCGCAGACCTCTGCGTTCGACTCGCACGGCTCGTGGCGAAGAACGGGGACGCGCAGGCCGCGGCGAGGTTCGCACGGCTCGCACCGCTGCTGAAACCCTGAGTCTCCTCCCACATCCGACGGTTTCGTGCGTTTTCCATCCGTCACGACCGCGTGTCGCGACACTACTGGCCAACGGAACGAGCGCTCCCCGCGCGCACCGCTTCCCCGAGGTTGCCCGATGAGCCGTCGCTACCTGTTCGACCTCGGACCGTTCCTCGAGTCCATCCAGGTCGAGATCATCTCCGGAGATCCGGCCGTCGACGCGGTCCGCGAGACCACCGAAACCGCGACGTTCACGGCGGAGTCGTCGTCGCCGCCGCGGTCAGCGCGCTCCGCAGCGCCTCGTCCTGACGAGCCAACAACGCGTCGTTGAACTTGAAGTACGCCAAGCCACTGGCGAGGTCGGTGCGCAGGACCTTGCCTTCGAAACCCGGTTCGAGCGCGGCTTTCGTCAGGCGCACGAAGCACTCGGGGATGTCGATCACCACGCTGCCGATCACGGTGTCCGGCTTCACTCCCGACTGATCGCGGTTGCATCCGATCGCGAACACGCCGCGTTCAGCGGCCGCGTGGATCACGCCGATCCCGGCCGCGTCGGCATCGTGGAACAGCACGTCGGCGCCGCGATCGAGCAACGCGACCGCCTGACCGTGCGCATTCGTCACGTCGTCCCAATTGCCGACGTAGGTCGTGATCACGGTCGCGTCGGATCGAATCGACTTCGCGCCGGCCTCGAACGCCGTGAACGCGCTCTTCACCGGCGGAATGTCCTGCCCACCGACGACGCCGATGGTGCCCGACTTCGTCAACGTCGCCGCGACGCGTCCGGCCTGCCACGACGGTCCCTCGAACGTGACGTCGATCGAGGCGAGGTTCTTCAGCGAGGAATTGCCGGACGTGACCACGAACACCGTGTCGGGGTGTCGCGGCGCGACCTTTTTCGCCGGCTCGTTGAACTCGTAGCCGTGCGCGAACACGACGCGATACCCGCGTGACGCGAACTGCTCGAGAGTGCTCTCGAATTGCAGCGGTGACGACTCGCGGACCTGGTGCGTCTTCGCGCCGAGTTCGGTCTCGACGCGTTTCAACCCGTCGGCGGCGGCGGAATTCCAGCCGCCGTCCGACACCGGCCCTGGCGTGACCAACGCCACCAACACGCGCCCGTCGTCCTCGCGCGAACACGCGCTCCACGATGCGGCGACCACGGCAAGCGCGAGGAACTTGGACCAGATCGGCGATTGAAGGCGAAGCATGGCGCGCATCCTGCCCGACCCGCCGGCCATTACAATCGCCGGCCCGCTGCTCGCTGGACGAGGGAACGCATCGATGGACGTCCGCACTTCCTGTACCCGCGACTGTCCCGATGCCTGCGGCCTGATCGCGACCGTCGAAAACGGTCGCATCGTGCGCCTCGGCGGCGATCCCGAGCATCCGGTGACGCGCGGCTTCCTGTGTTACCGGGTCGGCACGCACTACCTCGATCGCCATCACTCGCCCGAACGCCTGACGACGCCGCTGCTGCGGGAGGGCGACGGATTCCGCCCGATCGCGTGGGACGAGGCGCTCGACCGGATCGCACGCGAACTCGCGCGCATCCGTGACGAGTCCGGTGCGGCAGCGATCCTCCACACGCAAGGAGGCGGCTCGCTCGGCATCCTGAAGAGCCTGAATCGCACGTTCTTCGGCCTGCTCGGCGCCACGCGCACGCACGGCGACGTCTGCGACGGCGCGGGCTCGGCGGCGCAGGAAGCCGACTTCGGCGGCGTCGACAGCAACGACATCACCGACCTCGAGCACGCCAACACGGTCGTGCTGTGGGGCAAGAACGTCACGGCGTCGAGCCCGCACACCACGCCGTTCCTGACGCGGGCGCGCAAGCGCGGCGCGAGCACCTGGCTCATCGATCCGCTGCCGCACAAGACGCGGGCGCTCGTCGAGAACTACGTGCAAGTGCGGCCGGGATGCGACGGAGCGCTCGCGCTGGCGATCGCGCGCGTGATCGTCGACCGCGGGCTCGTCCATGCCGAGGCCGCGTCGTATTGCGCGAATCTCGACGACTTCATCGCCTTGGTGCGCTCGCGCCCACTCACCGCGTGGATCGACGACGCCGGCGTGTCGCGCGCGACGGTCGATGCGCTCGCGGAGGCGTACGGGCGTCAGGGCCCGGTGACGACGCTGATCGGTTGGGGCATGCAGCGCCGGACGAACGGCGCGACACAGGTGCGCTGCGTCGATGCGCTGCATGCTTTGACCGGCAACGTCGGCATCGCGGGCGGCAGCGCGAGCTTCGGCGTGACGCGGCGCAACCCGTTCCACCTCGCGTACGTCGCCGAGGCGGCGCGCGGCGTGGCGCGCACGCTGCCGATCCCGTTGCTTGGGCGCGCGATCCTCGAGACGCGCGATCCGCCGATCCGCGCGGTCGTGATCGACAACCACAATCCGGTCGCGACGAATCCCGAGTCCGGCACGACCATCGAAGCGTTGCGGACGCGCGAGTTCGTCGTCGTTCTCGACCAGTTCCTGACGGACACCGCGCGCTGCGCGACGATCGTGCTGCCGACCACGACCATGCTCGAAGAAGAGGACATCATCGGCAGCTACGGACACCATCACGTGTCCGCGGTACGCCCGGTCGCGGGCCGACTCGAAGGACCGCGCACCGACCTCGAGATCTATCAAGACCTCGCCCGCAGGCTCGGACTCCCGGCGTCGTACCAGCGCAGTGCGCGCGAGTGGATCGACGAGTTCCTGACCAAGACGCGCGCCCATGGCCTCGATTACGACGCGCTGCTCGCGCATGCGGCGTTCGATCCGAACTCACGGGCGATCGCCTGGAAGGGCCGGCGCTTCGCGACACCCTCCGGCAAGTTCCACTTCGTCACCGAGCATCGCGCGGCGCCGCCGCGTGACGTGAAGTTCCCGCTCGCGCTGCACGGACTGTCGACGGGGCGATGGCAGGGCTCGCAGTTGACGGAGGCCGACGAGGAGCGCGAAGGCGAACTCGAGGTCACCGTGCATCCGAGTGCGTGCGCGGGACTCGACGACGGCGCGAAGGCGTGGCTCGAGACCGAAGCGATGCGGCTGCCCGTCGTGTTGAAGCACGATGCTTCGTATCGCACGGATTGCGTGTACGCGCCGCGCGCGCGGGCCGTGCGGCGGCAGCTGTGCGTCAATCAGCTCGTCACGGCACGGCTGACGGACTTCGGGGATGGCGCCGCGTACTACGACCAGGGCGTGCGCATCACGCCGCGCTGAATCGATGCCGGAGATCGAGGAGTGCGATCGTCAGTCGACTTCGGGAGCGACGTTCGGACCGCCCGTGACGTAGACGTTGTTCTCGAATTGCTGCGGGGCATTCGCCGACGCGATGTCGATGCGGTTGCCCTTGCAGACGTTGCCGATCAGCGCGGTCGACGTGCCCTCGTTGTCGATTCCCTCGGCGCCGTTCCCGATGGCGACGTTCCCGCTCAACGCGATCGTCGAGCCCCCCGCGATCTCGAAACCGTCGACGGCGTTCTGTGACGCGACGTTGCCCGTCAACGACGCGAAGTCGCCGTTCATTCGAATTCCGTCACCGCATCGACGCACGACGTTCTTCTGCGCCGAGATCGACGCGCCGAGCAACGAAATGCCGCCGTTCCCGGTCGCGACGGAGCAATCGAGGACCGTGTTCTTCAGCAAGAAGGCCGAGTTCCCGGCGACACCGATTCCGAACTCCGCGCAATGCAGGGCGACGTTCGATTCGATGGACGCGCTGTCACCGATGACGAGGAGCCCTTGCCCGGTCGCGCGCTCGACTTTGTTCTTACGGATCAACGCCGACAGTCCGTTGATGCCGATGCCCCGACCGATCACATCGCGGACGACGTTCGACTCCACGAACGAGTATGTCCCCATGACTTCGATTCCGTTGCTACAGCAGCGGATGGAGTTCTTCGTGAACGTGGTCGAGAGACCGATGACGTCGATCCCGGTGCCGACGACGGTGTCGATGACGTTCGACGCGAACGTCGAAGACGTCGCATTGATCGCGACGATTCCATCCGTCGCGCAATCGCGAACCGTGTTCTTGCGGATCATGAGCTGAGAACCGTTCGCATCGACCGCATTCGACATCAGGCAGGTGAAGGTGCACGACTCGACGAGCGCCTGCGAACCGACGAGCTCCACGCCACCGAGACTCTGCGTGACGGTGCACTTCGACATCGTCAGACCGTTGCCGGTGACGCGCACACCGGTGTGCTCGCAGTGCGTCATCGTGAGTTGGCGCAACGTCAGGTTGTTCGCCGTCGCGAGCACACCATGGCCCTCGGTGCCCTCGAATGCGGCATGACGGATCGTCATGCGCTCGAGCGTGACGTCGTCCGCCTGCACGTTGAATGCCGCGCCGTCGGCCGTCCCATCGGGATCGCGCGCATCGACGATGACCTTGCCTTTGCCGCGGACGACGAGGCCGCTCTTGCTGGCGAGGATCAAGGGTGTTTCCTGATAGACGCCGGGCATCACCAGCACCGTGTCGCCCGCCACGGCGGCGTTGATGCCGCCTTGGATGGTGTCGATCGCTCCGCCCGGTTTGACCACGATCGTCGCCGCGGGCGCGACGCCCGCGGACAGGACCATCGAAATCGCCAGCCACTTCGGGATTCCGCGATGCATCGTTCACCTCGTTCGACGGGGGTGCGCCTGGGCGAACATCCGGGTACACGAGACGACGTCACGGCCCAAATTCCGGTCACTCTGGACCCGAGCAGCCCGTTGAAAAAGCCTGCCGGCATTCGGCCGGCTGCGAACGAGCATGGCTTCGGTCATGGAGATCGGTCGCTTCGCGACCGGGG
>JBPOIU010000182.1:0-16915 GCA_052034255.1 Planctomycetota bacterium
CGAACGATTGAAAAAGTCGCGCTGGCCCCCCGCGCCGGAGCCTTCTCCCCTCGGGCCTTCCGACTTCACGGTTTTAGGGGGTCACAACTAAATAGAAGGTGGTGTGACGGCTCGGGTTGCCTGCGCTGCGCGCGGCGACCCTCGGCTGGTGCTGGGCGGGCATGTTCTGGACCTGATCGTTCATGCTCGCGGGGATGGCTTCATTGCGGAGTGTCGATGGCACGGGAGTGATGCGTGAGGCGGCGGGGTGTTCTGTCGGATGCCTGGGCTCCGGTGTGCCGGCACACCGGAACCGTCGAGGGCCGCGGTTCAGGCCCGCTCGTGCACGCGCTCCGTCCCTCGCGAGTCCCGCGACACAGCGTGGCTCCGCGCCAGCCGCCAAGTGCCGAACTTCTGCGCGAGAACGCCGCGCGTTCGGCATCATGGCCGCCTCGCGACGGGTGACCCCTCCCTGCCGGGTGGGTGACTCGCAACACCGGGGGGTGCTCGCGTGGACGAATCCATCGCCCGTTCGAGCGGGCCGGGGCGCGGTGCGCTCACCATCGGCCTGTGGGCCGCTGGGCTTTTCGTCGTCGTTGCATGGTGCGTCGCCGACGATTACGGGCCGACATGGGATTTCGTCTTCGGCGAGTACGCGCAGGGCGAGCGGTATCTCGCGTACTTCCGCACGTTCGACCCCGTGCATCTCGACTTCACGAATCCGGCGGGGCGCCCGACGTTCGAAGTTCCGCACCTCGACGATTCCACGGGATCGTTCCAGGCCCATGAGTGTCATCAATTCCCGGGCTGGATGTCCGCGCTCGGTTGCGCAGTGCTGTATCGAGGACTTGGCGTCGCCTCATGCGTCGCGGCACACCATGCGTGGGCCGTCCTCGCCTCGGCGGTGCTCGTGTTCGTCTTGGCGCGCTTCGCGACGCGTCATGTTGGACGCATGGCCGCGGTCTTCGCGATCGCGGCGCTGCTGACCTCTCCGCGCTACTTCGTCGATGCCCTGACGAACATCAAGGATGGGCCCGAGTGCGCGCTGTTCTGCATCACGCTGCTGGCATGGTTCGCGGTGCGCGAGCGGCCGACGCTGCGTGCCACGCTCCTGATCGGACTTCTGAATGGTGTCGCTCTCGCACAGAAGTTGAACGCCTGCTTCATCCCGGTCCAATTGATGCTGATCGTCGGCCTTGCCAATGCGCTGCGCACGGTGCGCGGCGAACCGCGCCTCCCGGTGCCCTGGCGCTCGATCCCCGCATATGTCGTCGCAGCGCTGATCGGGTGGATCGCGCCGTCGCCGATGTTCTGGCGCGATCCGCTGACGAACCTCACCTACCATCTGCATTACTTCTGGAGCGAGGCGAGCCTCGACGTCGTCAAGGACCAGATTGGCGCAGCGTTCGCCGTCGCCGTCACTACGCCCATCCCCGTGTTGCTACTCGCAGCACTCGGCATGTGGGTCTTGCGTCGCAACGGCGACCTCTTCGCTCTGGTGCTCATCGGCGCCCTGTTCCCGATCGTCCGCCACGAGTTCCCCGGCGCCGTGAACTTCGACGGCGTGCGTCACTTCCTCGAGTTCTTTCCGTTCCTCGCGTTGGCGGCGGGAGCCGGCGCAGCGGCGATCGTCACGCGTGTGACGCGTGCGAGCCCGCAGAGGCGCACGCTCGCCGGCGCTGCACTCCTCGTCGTCGTTGGCGCACCGGGCGTCATCGGGATCGTCCGCACGCATCCGAACGAGGTGTGTTGGTTCAACGCGTTCGTCGGCGGCTTCGGCGGCGCCCAACAACGCAAGATCGCCGGCGCGAGCGACTACTGGGCGAACTCCTATTGGCAGGCGATCGACTGGCTGAACGCACACGCGAGCCCGAAGGCATGGGTGCTCACGTCGGTCGCTCCGCATGTGATGCGAGCCGCCGCGCCACTCAAGCTCCGACCCGATCTCCGCCTCGTCGATCGCGACAAACCGCCATGGGACGGTGAGCTCTACGTCGTGTTCATCGTGCGCCCCGCGTTCTTCGATCGCGTCACGCGAGGGATCCACGGCATCAGCACTCCCGTGCATCGCATCGAGGTCCAGGGCGGGACCGTGCTCGAGATCCACCACATGAAGGATCTCCCGACGATCGCGGCGACCTTGCGCCTGCGGCACGACGAGGATTGGCTACCGAAACCGAAGTGAACGCCGCGGTCCCGGTTGGCTGTGCGTCACCTCAACTCGATCGACGTCGGCACTCGCGGATCGATGGAGAGGCTGGACGTCGGGAGCACCGTCGCCTCCTCGTCGGTGGCTCCCGGCCGTCGTAGGCGGAGCCAGGAGTCTCGACCCGGAGGGAGATGGACGCGAAGCGTTCCTGCTGCGCCGACGCCGACGATTCTCCCCAGCGGGTGATCGCGGAACTTCGATGGGTCGCCGTCGGAATACTCGATCTGCACGGCGGCCAGCGTTCGCTGCGCATCGGCGGAGCGCACGTCGAGACAGGCCACGCGTGGCGGAACGAAGCGGAGCGCTACGTCGGAATCGCCGGCTTTGCAGACGCCCAACGAACCGGTATCGAAATCGCTCATGGTCTCGATCCGAATGACCGAGCCGTCGGCAATGCTGAGATCCAGTTCGAACGAGCCGTCGCCCTTCGTTCTGCCGTGTCCGATCGATAAGCCATCTTCGGAATACGCAGTGAGGATGAAGTCGGCGACGGGAACCCCGTCTTCGGAACGGACCATCCCGGACACACGGGACTTGGCCGTGCTGCCCGCGAGTTCGGGGTATTCGTGCGTGCGGCTGCCGCTGCGGACGACGATCGGCGTCGTCAGCGTCCGTCCCTCGTATCGCACGGTCAACGT
Organism: Planctomycetota bacterium; assembly: GCA_052034255.1. GTDB lineage: Bacteria > Planctomycetota > B15-G4 > B15-G4 > JADJEK01 > JADJEK01. The sequence goes on from JBPOIU010000182.1 coordinate 2,827, forward strand.
GTGTCGACCGGGCGGCACGCTCGAGAACTCGAACAGCCCCGATGGACTGCTCGTCATCTCCATCGGTGCGCCACCGTCCACGTCGACCCGCACCGCGGCGTCGCGCACCCCATTCCCTGACCAACTGACGCGCCCGCTCACCGCCCCACAGCGCGGATCGCAGACGAGCGTGCCCATGTCGCAGATCTCACCCGAGCTTCGCCAGATGAAACTCCCGACGCGGTGCAGGAGGTCATTGGGGCTGGAACTCGTTCCCGCGGTCGCGATGTACGGAGAGTCCGCTTCCAGTGCTCGCACTTCGAAGGTGCCGTCGTCTGCTGTCGTTGCCTGCTTGGCGGGAACCGGCATCGGGATCCCCTGCACCGAAAACCGATCGACCGAAGTCTTGGAGTCCGGCGAGAGCTCGATGCACCAACCCGCAAGCGGCTGTCCGGCCGGATCGACGAGTCGCCCGACGGCCACGACCTCGGGGACCATCTCGATCACGATCGGCCCCGCGCTCGCGGCCCATTCCGTGAAGCGCAGCGAGACGTCCTTGTCCGCGTAGCCCGGCGCACGGACGGTGAAGCGGAGATCGATCGGCGGAAAACGGATGGCCGCGTTTCCATACGCATCCGTCACGACGGATTCGAGTTCTCCGATTTCTATGTTCGCGCCGACGACGGGCGACCGAGACCTGACGTCGACGACGCGAAACAAGCGCTCGGGACACAAGGGCAGCTCGATGTCGAATCGTTGCCGCTCGGAATCACCAACGGGGACCGTTCGCACGGCCGGCGAGATGCCTGGGGCGGTGACCTTGAAGAACAGCGCTGCACCACGCGGCGCGCCGACGATTTCATAGTGTCCATTGGCGTCGGTCGTCCCCGCGATGCCGGCGCCCCGGTCGTAGCGCGAACGCTTCACCGTGACGAGCGCTCCGACGAGGGGCAGTCCATCGGGCGCGGAACTCACGGTCCCGAAGATCGAGCACACCCGAGCGAGCACGATCCGAGGACGATCCACTCCATACGACCGGATCCCGTCGTCCGCATATCCGACCTTGCCGACGCGCAGTCGCACCGTCTTGCGCCCGCCGCGGTCTTGAACGACCGCGATCGGCATGGCTTCGAACGAGAACGATCCGTCGGCGGCGGTAAGACCATGCTCGGGCGCTGGACTGCTCGCGGAAATGGCGTCGACGAGTTCAACGGTGGCGCCCTCGATCGGCCGATGCAGGTCGTCGACGACGAGGCCGGACATCGCAATGGTCTGCGGCAGTTCGACGTCGGAGACTTCGGCGCGACTTGCGTGCAACGCGGGCACTGGATCCAACACGTCGCCCCGGGGATCCAGGGGCTCCGCTTCGAGTCGACCACGATTCGTCGGTGCCGAGTTCGCCGTCGCTGGTGGCTCGACGTCGCGAATGAACCAGGTCACCGAGGCTACGAGTCCAACGCAAAGCACCGCGATTCCCGCGATCGCACGTCGGTGTCGTCCAGTGTTCCCCATGGTTTCCCTCGTCGAGTGGTGCGATGTCCGCCGACGTGCGCTCGTGCGGATTCCCGATGAACTCAGCGTGCTGAGGCATCCAGTTCTACCGACCACGTGAATCCTCAAGCTTGGTCCATGTCGTCGATCCCATGGGTACGCCGCCCCCACCCACCGCCCCGCCGACCCTCTATCCTCCGCCGCATGCCCTTCCTCCCTGCCCACTTCGAACTCCCATCGCGTTCCGCGCAACCCACGTCCACCGCATTCCTGCTGCATGGCATCTTCGGGTCCGGACGCAATTGGCGGACGTTCGCGACCGATCTCGCGGGAGCTTTGCCCGAGCAGCGCGTCGTCGTCGTCGACTTACGCAATCACGGGAACTCGCTCGCGGCTCCCCCGCCGCACACCCTGGCCGCGTGTGCCGAAGATCTCGTCGCGCTTGCTGGGCATCTCGGCGTGACGCCCGACGTCGTCATCGGCCACTCGTTCGGCGGGAAGGTCGCGCTGGCCTACGCGCAACGCGCTCCGTCCCTCCGCACGCTGATCTCGCTGGACAGTCCGCCGGGTCCGGGCTCCAACGCCGAGCGCGTGCCGCAGAACACCGAAGCGGGTCGTGTGCTGCTCGCGCTCCGCACGTTGCCGATGCCGACGAAGAGCCGCGCGGACGTCGCGAAAGCGATGGAAGGTCTCGGCGTCCAAGCCGGCGTCGCCGCGTGGATGGCGACGAACTTGCGCGCGCAGCCCGATGGTCAGTACGCGTGGCATTTCGACGTCGATGCGCTGGCGGCGATGCTCGACGACTACTGGGCGTTCGACGGTTGGCCGCTGCTGGAGGCGCCACCGCGCGGACTCGACGTCCACTTCGTGCGCGCGGCGAACAGCGATCGCTTCACGAGCGCGGAGATCACGCGGCTCGACGAGTTGGCGCGGCGCGGGACGATCACGTCGCACGTGCTCGGCGACGCCGGCCATTGGCTGCACGTCGACAACCCGAAGGGGCTGCTCGCGATGCTGACGTCGATCCTCGAGGAGCGCGCGATTTGACCGCGTCGTGACGCCGCGACTCGCGGAGCGTCACCGCGGCAGCAGGTCCGCCAGCTCGGCGAGCGTCTTGCCCTTCGCGTCCTTGTCGGACAGCAACGGTTCCTTCACCGGCCACGGGATGCCGATCTGCGGATCGTTCCAGATGACCGTCAGCTCTCCACCCGGGTCGTAGACGTCGGTGCACTTGTATTCGAGTTCCGCGGTCTCGGAGACCACGACGAAGCCGTGCACGAATCCGGGCGGGACGTAGAGCTGCTGCTTGTTCTCGGCAGACAACGTGACGCCGACCCATTCACCGTAGGTCGGGCTGCCCTTGCGGACGTCGACGGCGACGTCCCAGATCTCGCCCGCCGTGCAGCGCACGAGCTTGCCTTGCGGCTTGCGCCACTGCGCATGCAGCCCGCGCAGCGTCCCCTTCACCGAGCGCGAGTGGTTGTCCTGGATGAACGTCGCGTCGATGCCGCCGGCGGCATAGCGATCGGCGCGGTAGCTCTCGAAGAACCAGCCGCGCGGGTCGGCGAACACCTTCGGCACGACGACGATGCAACCGGCGAGCTTGGTCGGCTTGAACTCCACGATGCGAACTCCGGGACGACGCGGGGGAGAGCGGGGCGCGAACCCTAGCACATGGCGTCGGCGGCGCGTGCGTTCAGCCGCTCGACGACGAACTCGACGATGCGTCGCTCGCCCCAGCGCCGATCGGGGCCGACCGGCTTGCTCGCGATGAAGCCCAGATGCCCCCCGCCCGCCGCGACCTCGACCTCGACGCAGCGCGACCGCGGCGCGGCCACGATGGGCTCGACCGGCACGAAGCTGTCGTCTCGCGAAAGCAGCACGAGCGTCGGCACGGCGAGGCGCGCGAGCAGCGGCAACGCGCTCTTCGCGGCGTAGTAGTCCGCTGCATCGCGGAACCCGAAGTGCGGCGCGGTGAACGCGTCGTCGAACGCGCGCACCGTCGTCAAGCCCGCCAGGCGCGCGACGTCGTACCGGCCGGGGAACAGCGCCGCCTTGCGCACGATGACGCGCGCCATGTCGGCGACGAAGCGCCGCGAGTACAGCCGATTCCAAACTCCTCGTTCGATCGAGTCCGCGCACCCCGCGAGATCGAGCGGTGCACACGCGACGGCCGCGGCCGCGAGGCGCGCGCGGCGCGGCGGCTCGTGCGCGAGGTGGATCGCGACGCTGCCGCCCAGCGAGAAGCCGATCACCGCGACGCGATCGATGCCGTCGGTCGCCGCTAGCTCATCGAGCACCATCCGCGGATCGAGCGCGAGTCCCGCGTGGTACAGCGTCGGCGTGAGGTGCTCCGTGCCCCCGCAGTTGCGCGCGTTCAAGCGGACGACGTTGCAGCCGCGCTCGAACGCCTTCTGCGCCGTCGCGACCATGTATCCCGAGTCGGCCGAACCCGCGAGCCCATGCAGCAGCACGACGGTCGGCGCGCGCGCGCGATCCGCCTGCCAATGCAACTGCGCGACCACCTGCGTATCGACGTCGGTCCGAAACGTCCGCGGCTTTGCAGCCCGTGCGAATGCATCGAGCCCACGCGGCAGCAGCGCGCCCGCGATCGTCTGCGCGTGCCCGAAGCGAAGGAACGGATGAGGTTGGAACGGCGGCAATGCGGTCACGGCGACTATCTTGTCGACTTCTTCGGCGTCTGTCCCTCGTCCCAGCCGGCCCACCCATGATCCGCTACGTCGAACCGCTGTTCCGCCCACCGTCCGAAGCCGACAGCCTGATCCTCCAGGCGACGCTCGGCTGCTCGTACAACGAGTGCGCGTTCTGCGGCATGTACCGCACGAAGCGCTTCAAGGTCCGACCGATCGACGAACTGCGCCGCGAGATCGCGTGGGCCAAGTCCGAACTCGGCGAGGACGTCGCGAAGGTCTTCCTCGCCGACGGCGACGCGTTGATCGCTCGCCCCGCGTTCATCCACGACGTGCTGGACGCGCTGCGCGAAGCGTTCCCGTCGCTGCGCCGCGTGAGCTGCTACGCGTCGCCGCAAGCGCTCGACGTCCGCAGCGTCGACGACATGCGCAAGCTGCGCGAGGCAGGCCTCACGCAGTACTACCTCGGGATCGAGAGCGGCCACGATGCGGTCCTCACACGACTGACGAAGGGCGTCGACGCGGCGACGATGATTCGCGTCGCGAACAAAGCGCACGAAGCCGGCGTCAAGCTGTCGACGATGATCCTGCTCGGCGCCGGCGGGCGCGCGCTGTCGCGCGAGCACGCGAAGGAGTCCGCGCGCGTCGTCAACGCGATCGCGCCGCGCTTCGTCAGCACGCTCGTGATGACTCCGGTCGAGGGTACGCCGCTGCACACCGAGTGGATGGCGGGCAACGTCGACGAACTCACGCCCCTCGAACTCGCGCGGGAACTGCGTTGGTTCCTCGAGGATCTCGACCTCGACGGCTCGATCTTCCGGTCGAACCACGCGAGCAACTACCTCGCGATCGGCGGAACCCTGCGGAAGGACAAGGCCGCGATGCTCGCCGCGCTCGACGCGGTCCTGAAGAACCCGCGCGTCGCACGCTTCCGCGCGGATTGGCAGCGCGGGCTCTAGAGCGCTGCTCCGGTACTCACGCCTTCGTCGCGACGATCTCCAGCACGAGCGGCGTCAGCATCGCGGTCGCCGGTTGCTTCTCGGCGGCCGAGAGCGCCTCGCGCGCCGATCGCGCGAAGTGCGCGTCGATGCGACCGAGCTCCAGCAAGCGATCGAGGTTCGCGTGGATGAACGATCGCGGCCATTCCCACAAGGGCTCGCCGGGGCGCACGCAGTGGATCCGCGGCGTCAGCGTCCGCAGGGAGAACCCCGCTTCGTCGAGCAACTCGGGTAAGGCACGCGCGATGTCCGGTTCGCCGCCGTTGGCGCGCCAACTCGCCATCACGTGCTGCACGAACTGTTCGAGCACGTCGCTTTGGTGCAAGAGCTTCCACGTCGCGTAGTCCGCGTACTCGTGGAAGATCGCGACTCCGCCGGGACGTAGCGCCGCCGCGATCTTCTGCACGAGTAGTCGCGGCGAATCGACGAAGCACGCGACCCACCGACACCACGCCGCGTCGAAGCCCGCTTCGGGGAACGGATCGCGCATCAGGTCGAGCTCGTGCACCGTCGCCTGGTCGAAGCCACGCGCAGCGAGCGTCGCGCGCGCCGCGGCCGCGTAACGCGACGATCGTTCGAGCGCGACCACCTTCCCGGTCGGCCCGACCGTTTGCGCGAGATCGAGCGTCGCGTAGCCGGGGCCGGCGCCGACGTCGAGCACGCGCGATCCGACCGAGATGCCGGCCGCGCTCCACGTGGCGAGCACGACATCGCGCCACACGCGGTGCTGCAGCCCGAGGCGTGCGAGTTCGTCGTCGTTCGTCCCGAGCACGTAATCGCGCTCGATCGCGTCTTCGCTGTCGCTCATCGCAGGACCTCCGTCGGCGCGCCGCGCGGCGCGGTCTCCCACGCCAGCAACGCGCGCTTGCGCTCTCTGCCCCAGCGGTACTCGCCGAGCACTCCGGTTTCGCGGATCACGCGATGGCACGGGATCAGCACCGCGATCGAGTTCTTCGCGACCGCACTACCGACCGCACGCGCCGCCGACGCGTGACCGAGCGCGCCGGCGAGCGCACCGTAGCTGACGAGCGTGCCGGGCTCGATGCGCAGCAGCGCACGCCATACGCGGACTTGGAACTCCGACCCACGCACGTAGGCCCGCAATGGGCCCGCACCGCGCGTTTGGCCGTCCCACGCGAACACCGGACCGACGACCTTCGCCGCGGCGTCGTCGCTCCACTCGATGCGCGCGCGGGGCCAATCCTCGCGCAGCTCGGCTTCGGCGGTCGTGCGCGAAGAGTCGTCGACGAACGCCATGCGACACACGCCGCGAGGCGTCGAGGCGACGAGGCTCGCGCCGAACGGCGTGTCCGCGAAGCCGGCCGTGATCGTCAGTCCTTCGCCTTGCGCCTTGATCTCGCCCGGCGTCGCGGCTTCCAAGCTCACGCACAAATCGTGGAGTCGGGACGGGCCGGACAAGCCGGCGTCGAGCGCGGCACGCAGCACGCTTTCGCCTTCGCGCAGCCGCGCCTTCGCGTGCTCGACGGTCAGGCATTGCAGGAAGTCCTTCGGCGTCACGCCGGCCCACTCCGCGAACAGGCGATGCACGTGGAATCGGCTCAGGCCGACCTGCGCGGCGATCGTGTCCAGGTCGGGCTGGTCACCGCGATGCGTGTCGAGGTAGCGGATCAACGCCGCGATGCGTTCGTACGCGTTCATGCGGCCATCCTGGCAGAAGCGCCGGCGCGCACCCACCCGGTTCTTGCGGCGTCCTCGGCGATTTCAGTCGCGCTGTTCGGTGGCGACGGCGACGGCTTGCTGGACGTCGTCGCAGATCGGGACGACCGTCAATTGACCGGTCGCGAACGCCTTCGCGATCAGCCGTCGCGGTTGCTCGAGCACGCCGGCGAAGATCACGCGCGCGCCGAGCTTCTGCACGTTCACCACGGCCGACTCGAGCGCGACGAGTCCCGTGACGTCCATCGCAGGAACACCCGAGAGTTCGAGGATCACCGTCTTCGCGCCGGACGGAACGCGCGCCATCGCGCGCGTCGCCTTCTCGGCCGCGCCGAAGAACAGCGGGCCCGCGATGTCGTAGACGACGACACCCTGCGGCAGCGTGCCGTACTCGTGCTCACCGCGCTCGTCGAGGATGCGCGTGCTCGTGATCTCGACCATGCGTCGCATGAACATCAGCGCCGCGAGCACGATGCCGACACCGACCGCGATGACCATGTCGAACACGACGGTCAGCCCGAAGCACACGAGCAGCACGAACGTGTCGGAGCGCGGCGCGACGCGCACGATGCGGATGAAGTGCCGGACGTCCGACATGTGCCACGCCGCCATCATCAACAGCGCCGCGAGCGCGGCCATCGGCACGTACGACAACCACGGACCGATCGCGAGCATCGCCGCGAGCACGAAGCCGGCGTGCACGATCGCGGCGATCGGCGAGCGCGCGCCGGCCCGCACGTTCATCGCGGTGCGCGCGATCGCGCCGGTCGCCGCGATGCCGCCGAAGAACGGCGCGACGAGGTTGCCGATGCCTTGTCCGAGCAGTTCGGAATCGGGGTCCGATCGCGTGCCGGCCATGCTGTCGGAGACGACGGCGCACAGCAGCGACTCGATCGCGCCGAGCATCGCGATCGCGAACGCGGCCATCATGAGTTCTTCGATCATCTTGAAGTCGAGACCGAGCGGCTCCCCGTTCGGCCCGGGCGCATTCCACGGCAACACGAAGTGCGGCAGCGAGGTCGGCACGCCGGCGTGCGCGACGCCGCTCGCGTCGACGAATGAGAACCGCGAGCCAATCGTCGCCGCCGAGAACCCATCCCACACGTGCGGCAGCAACACGCCGAGCACCGCCGCGAGCGGCACGGCGACCAGCGGCGCGGGAATCCGCTTGGTGATCTTCGGCCACACGATCAGCACGAGCAGAGCGATGGCGCCGAGCGTGACGTCCGGCAAGTTCGCCGTCGGAAACGCGTGCGCGAGGTCGGCGACGCGATCCCAGTAGTGCTCGGGATTGCCGGTCATGCGCAGCCCGAAGAAGTCCTTCACCTGCAGCGTCGCGATGACGACCGCGATGCCGCTCGTGAACCCCGTCGTCACCGGATGCGGCACGAACTCGATCAGCTTGCCGAGCTTCGCGACTCCCATGACGATCAGGATCACGCCGGCCATCGCGGTCGCGAGCAGCAGCCCGGCGAGGCCGAACTTGGTCGTGATCGGCACGAGCAACGCGACGAACGCCGCGGTCGGCCCGCTGACGTTCAGCCGTGAGCCGCCGAACAACGCGCACAGCGTCCCCGCGACGATCGACGTGTAGAGCCCGTACTGCGGCGGCACTCCACTCGCGATGGCAAGCGCCATCGCGAGTGGCAACGCGATGATGCCGACGACGCAACCGGCGAGGACGTCGGCGCGGAAGTCGCCGAACGCATAACCCGAAGCAAGGCGTTCCCGAAGGGCGCGTGCGAGCATGGCGATCCCGAACTTTCGCCAAAACGCGGGATCATAGGCTTCCGCTGCGGGTCGACCCCGATGGTCACCCGCGTCGTGCGGTCGCGGCTCGAGAGGCGCGCGGCGTCGATCACGGCCGAATCGTGTCGGCGACGGGTCGCGTCAGCCCCGTGCTCGGATCGAACACTTGCACGACCAGATCGATGCCGATGAGCGCCGCGTCGGCGGGGATCGGCACGCTCGCCGCGGCGACACCCGTGGCGATGGAGTCGACGAAGACGAGCGTCGATGGGTCGAGGAACAGCGTGCCCGTCGCGTCGTCGGTCGGCATTCCCGCGCGGGTGGCGACGAGCAGAAGTTGGGCGCTTCCCGGCGTCCACGTCAGGTTCGCTTGGGCTCCGAGATGCGTGGATCCGGTCAGCACCAGGTCGTTCGCGAGCTGCGTGACGACGGTGCCACTGGCATACGGCGCGCCATCGGGCTGCGTGCCCCACAGCGTGCCCGAGAGCCCACAGACGTCGGTGACCGTCATCCCCGCGCCGCCACTGACGTAGCTGTTCGCGACGAACACGCGCTGCGCTCGGATCCCGTCGCCGCCCGCGCCGCCGAGCCATGAACACGGGCACGGATTCGGCGGTTGGCTCGTCCCGCAGAAATCGTCGAAACACGCGACGTGATCGCTTCCGAGCCCGCCCGTCACGACCGAATCGAGGACGACGACCGTGGCGTTGGGCGCATCGATCCCGCACCGACCGTGCGGCATTGCCGCGCAACCGACGTCCGTCGAGTTCTCGCCGCCACTGAGTTGCGACGCGCAGACGTACAGCAGCGGGACGGTCGTCCGGATCGCTTCGGCGCCGACGCCGATGCCGGTCGCGTAGACGAGGTCGGGGCCGGAGACGATGCACTCCTGGACGCGGAGCGCCGTGAACCCGCCGCCTTCGATCGCGGCGTGGAACACGGAGAACCAATCGGCCGAACCGAGCCCGCCGATCTCGAGGTCGATCAACGTGACGACGCCAACGCCCGTGCCCGCGAGCGTGATCGCCGCCATGCAATCGAAGGCACCTTCGGACGGATTCGGCGGGCGGATCGTCGGTCGTGGGGAACCGATCAACGTCACCGGCTTCGCGATCGTGATGGCGACGTACTCACCGCCGCGGACTTCGATGACGTCGCCGGGCGCGGCCGCGTCGAGCGCGGTTTGCAGCGAGACGAACGTGCCGCTTCCTCCCGACGGATCGACGACGTGATGCCCCGCGAGTGCGACCGCGCTCGAACTCAGGGCCACGAGCCACGCACAGTGGAGTCGAAGGGATTTGGGCTGCACGGCATTCACTTTCTCGAACGACGGTGAGCCGTCGTCGTGCATTGCCCGTGCCGCCCCGAGACACGTCTTGTCCGACGCAGCGGGAAGCTCCCCGGTTCGCACTTTCATCGAGCGACTCCGCATCCGCTGACTTCGCGACGTCGCGCGCTATCGTCGGCCTCGGTTCGGCTCGAATCGCGGATCGTCAAGGCGGCTTGCCCAAGAGGGATTCCGATGCGTCGCTCCGTTCTGCTGATCGCGTGCGTCCTCCTCGCCGGTCTCGTCGCGTGGTTCGTCTGGGGCGATGAAGCGACCGTGCCGGTCCTGCCCGCACATGCGGTCGAGGTGGAAAAGCCCGCGCCCGCGGAGCCGGACTCCCCCGCCGAATTGGCGCGACTGCCAACGCGGGAGTCGGTCGCTCCGCCGACTCCGGTGCCAGACCCGGCCGAGGCCGCCGACGCCGCGCGCGCGGAGTGCTCGATCGTCGTCCGCGTGATCGACGCGACGACGGAGCAGCCCATGCCCGGAGTCACCGTCGTGCTCGCGCGCAACGAGCGTCGGGGCGTCTCGAGCACGATCTCGGTCGCCATGCCCGACGGAGAAGTCGTGACGTTCCGACCCGACGAACTTGCGCGCCGAGCTTCCGACGCGCTCGGAGAAGTCCGCATCGCGGCGCCGGGCGACACGGACCTGGTCTTGAGCGTCGAGACTCCGCACCTCGCCGACGCGATCGAGTTCCATTCAGAGCACGACGGAGTGCATGAGTTCACGCTGCGCGCGACGGCCGGCGCGCAGTTCGCGGGCAGGGTCGAGACGGAGTCCGGCAAGCCGATCGACGATGCGCACGTGAGCGTGAACATGACGCGACGGGACGGCATCACGTTGTCGGGATGCGCGACCGGGAGGACGGATGCGAACGGGCGCTACGTCGTCACGCCGTTCGTCGCGGAGCCCGGCGCGATGTACCGCGTGGTCGCGTCGAAGACCGGCTACGCGACCGCGAAGCGCACGCCGCCCGAGCCCATCCCCGGCAAGATCGTCGAAGTCGAGCGATTCGTGTTGGCGCGCAGCGGGATCCGCGTGTTCGGCACGCTCGTCGGCGACACGTTCGCGACCGCTGGGCAGCGGCTCGAGTTGCACGGCGAGCCGTTCGGATTGATGTCGATCACGGTCGGCGACGGTGGCGCGTTCGAGTTCATCGTTCCTCGCGCCGGCGACTACCGCATCGAGTTCGACGGCTTCTGCCTCGGCACGTCGGGTGTTCTGCCGGTCGCGGTGTTGCCCGGCACGACGGCGCACGACTGCGGCATCGTGCGCGCGGCGAAGCCGTCGGCGCATTACCACGGCCGCGTGCTGACGACCGACGACACGCCGGCGACGTCCGGGCACGTGCGCTTCGGTGACTTCATGGCGCAGATCCAAGCCGACGGCTCGTTCGATCTCGAACTGTGTTCGGCGGGGCCGCTGCCGCTGGACGTCTGGTGGAGCGCGGGCGGGGTGCACTCGAACGAGTGGATCCAGGACTTCGTCTTCACGGCGACCACGGACAACGTGCTTCGCGTCCAACCGCGAGGCATCCTCGTCCACGTCGTCCACGCCGGGAAGCCGGCGACGCTCGCCGCGGGCTCGCAGATTTCGCTCGACGGCGATGGGCTCGGATTCACGCGCATGATTGGAGAGTTCGGCGGCGATGAGTCCGGTCCGTGGCGACTCCAGGGCGAGGAATCGGCGCCGAACTTCGGGAAGTCCGGTCCCGCGACCCTGACGTTGCGCGTGGGCGGAAAGGCGCCGCTCGTGCGCACTCTCGAGCTCGGGCCGGACGGACTGCGCGGGCCCGAAGTCGAGATCACGTTCGACTTGGCCGAACTAGGTGGTTCGTGAGCGACGAGCGGGAATCGCCCGCGGCTTGACGCCCGGCGCGACCGTAGTTGTCATCGCTCGCGATCCCCGCCGCCCGCCCCCCCTTCGTTCGAGGTGCGCCATGTCGCGCGTCGCTGGTTTCCTCTCGCTCGTGTTCTTCGTGCTGCCGTTCGCCCGTGCCGACGAGGTCGCGTGGACGGCCGCCGATCAGGCCCAGCTCACGGCGCTGGCGAAGAAGGCCAAGAAGAACGGCGAGATGTTCACGGTGACCGGCGACGTGTTCGAAGCCCGCCTGCCGACGCGGGAAGCCGCGGCCGAGTTCTGCCTCTACTTCGAGCGCCTCGCCGAACGCATCCGGCCGCTGTGGGGCACGCGCGAGAACACGACGAAGGTCGTCGCGATCGCGATGCATCCGAAGGACAAGGCGTGGCCTGCCGATGCGTCGGGGCAGAAGATCGCGTTCGAGTCGGTGCCGACGAAGCAACAGCCCGACGTGCCGATGCAAGTCGCGTCGATCCACGTGTGGGTCCACCCCGATCTCGCCGCGGATGCGCTGGCTCTCGCGGCGATCCCGCGCGCGGACCTGAATCGCGTCGGCCTGCATGCGTTGTTGACGCGACTCGCGGGACGCAATCCGCGGCCGGCATGGTTCGACGACGGGTTGCAGAGCACGTTCGCGATCTGGTCGCCGGTGATGCCCGAAGGCGACGCGGGTCGACTCGACGCCGCGACGCGCGAGCCGAGCGTGATCGCCGCGATGAAGGAAGCGTGCGCGGCGAAGGACCCCCTCGATGCGCTGCTGCCGCACTTCGTCGAGACGAAGAAGCGCGCGGAACCCACGGCGGTCGACGCGCAGATCTTCGCGTCGTTCTTCGTGTTCCTGCTGGAACACAAGAAGGGCCAGCCGCTGATCGTCGAGACCGCGACGAGCTTGTCGCGCGGCAAGCCGCCCGAGGTGGAGAAGAAGCAGATCACCAAGCTCGTGCCGCTGTGGCGGGAATGGGCCGGGATCGGGGCCGCGGCGAAGTCGTGAGCGGCGCGCCGGCCGGCGCGCGATTCATCGAGTCCTGACGTGCCGTCCACCGAGTCTTGCGCGAGATGCGCGAGCTTTGGACTCCTCGTTCGTTCACGAACCCACAGGAGTCCCCGATGAAGAGTCTGATCTGCACCTCGCTGTTGTTGCTGGCTTCGAACGCGGCCTTCGCCGCGGGCCAGATGCGCATCACCGAGTGGATGTACAACGGCAGCGGCGGTGAGTTCATCGAGTTCACGAACGTCGGCGACGCCGCGGTCGACATGACCGGGTGGAGCTTCGACGACAACAGCCAGATCCCGGGCGTTCAGCCGTTGTCGGGCTTCGGCGTGGTCCAGCCCGGGCAATCGGTGATCCTGACGGAGGATCCGGCCGCGACGTTCGCGGCGGATTGGAGTCTGTCGGGTGTCGTGATCGTCGGCGACTTGACCGCGAACCTCGGCGGAAACGACCAGATCAACCTGTTCGACGCCGGCAACGTGCTCGTCGATCGGCTGACGTATGGCACGAACAACGTGCCGGGCTCGATCGTGACGCTCGGGATCAGCGGTTGGACGACGATCGAGCACGTCGGCGACGACACGGTGTTGAGCTGGAAGCTCTCGGTCGCCGGTGACGAGCAGAACAGCTTCCTGTCGTCGAACGGCGATCTCGGTAATCCGGGCTCGTACGCGCCGTGGTCCGACGCGGTGACGCGCTACGGCAGTGGTTGCGCGGGTTCGGGTGGCTTCACGCCGAAGCTCGCGCTGCTCGGCATTCCGGCGAACGGTGAGACGGTCACGTTCGCGATCGAGCAGGGTCTCGGCGGCTCGGTCGCCTTCGTGTTCTTCGGCACGGCGCCGGCCGCGATCCCGCTCGCCGCGCCCTGCACGCTGAACGTCACGCCGGTGCTGCCGGTGTCGCTGACTCTGCCGCTGTCGGGCGTCGGCCCGGGCGCGGGTGAGTTCGCGGTGTCGACGACGCTCGCGGGAATGACGCCGGGGATCACGGTGACGATGCAAGCGATCGTCCTCGACCCCCAAGGCCCGGCCGGCTACACGGCGAGCGCGGGCGTCTCCGTCCTGTTCCAGTGAGCAGACCGCGCTCCTAAGTCCTTGTCGTTCCAAGCCCCAACCCGGACAGGATTGCCGCCGGCAATCTTGTCCGGCTACCCGGACGGAATTGCCGCCGGCAATCCTGTTCGGCTAGCCGGACGAAGTAGCCGCCGGCAATCCTGTCCGGCTAGCCGGACGAAGTAGCCGCCGGCAATCCTGTCCGGCTGGCCGAACGAAGTAGCCGCCGGCAATCCTGTCCGGCTGGCCGGACGAAGTAACCCCCCGGAACGTCGTCCCGGGTGGGGGGGGGCGGGCCCGCGGGGGCCCGT
>JBPOIU010000188.1:0-3502 GCA_052034255.1 Planctomycetota bacterium
CGGGTTTCAACCCCAGGGCGCATACCACCGGCCGCGCTATCACGTTCGGCCCCGGCCGCGGGTGGCCGCGCCGCGTGCATCGCCGAGGGGGGGGGGTGCGATCGGTCGATCCAACGCCCCCGCGCTCGTTCAAGTAGCTGGACCGACGCTCATGCGGCGCACGCTCACGCGCTCACCACGTCGCGCTGTCCGGTCAGGGGAACCACATTGCGCCCGGTGCGCCGAGCTGGTCGGAGCCCACGTCGTACGCCTGCGCGATCAGCACGTGCGGCGAGATGCTGTGCGTCAGCACCGCGTTGAACTGCAGGATTCCGTTCGCATCCGAGGGCAACGTGAAGACGAGGTTGTGGACGATCGGGATCGGTAGGAACTCGGGATAGACCTTGCCGAGGATCGGCGCCGAGATCGTCTGGATGCCGGGCGTGCCCGGGCTGATGCCGATGATGAAGATGACCGGGCTGTTCGGCGTGCAGTTGCCGATGTCCCATTCGACGTGGGTCTCGCCGCCGAGCCAATCGACCTCGCCGTCGTAGACGTCGCAGGTCAGCGCGCGCGGACGATCGTCGGTGATCGCGAGCGCCGACAGCGCGCCGGAGAACGTCGCGAAGCCGAGCGTCGCTGGCGCCGAGTTCACGGTGCCCGTCGGAACGAAGTTCAGCTGGCCGAAGCGACCACCGTTCGCGGTCGAGAACACGTTCGGGCCCTGGTTCTCGGTGATGAACATCAGGTGTGGATAGAACTGGCCGTCGCGACCGAGGAAGGTGCCGCCGCCAGGATCCATGACCATGTCGCGCAGGTCGCCGATCTGCTGCGTGCCGGCGATGCCCGTCGCGACGATCATCGCGTCGAGATCGCTCTCGTTCAGCAGTTCGACGGCCGAGTTCGAGGCCACGGCGGTGATCGTGCCGTCGGGTTGCACCGTCAGCGCGCCGATCGGCAACACGACGACCGAGCCGTCTTGCACCGGATTGCCGTTCACCAGTTCGTCCTCGTCGAACGACAGGTAGACGTTGCCCATGTCGTCCTGCGCGAACGCGTCGACGTCGATGTCGTCGCCGAGACCCGCGCTTTGGCCGATCGCGCCGAGAATCGCGGTTTCGGCGAGCAGGATCTGGACGCGATTGCCGTTCGCGTCGGCGACGAAGCGGAACAGCGAGCCATCCGCGGCGCCGTGCGGCGCGTTGTCGGTCGACGCGCCCGAGCCGCCGAACGATTCACGCACCGACCACACGTCGTCGTGGTCCGTCAGGTTGCCGAATGGGAACGGCACCATGTTCGGCGGGTAGTGCAGGTACTCGAGTGCGTCGATCGCTCCGAAGATCGATTCGAAGTGATCGCCATCGCCGTCCTCGTCGCCGAGCAAGGCGTTGGTCGTCGCGGCGGTGTGGATCTTCTCGGTCGAGACGACCAGGCCCGGCGCGAACTGCAGCACGTCGCCGGGTCCGATGTTCGCGAGGGGAGTGCCGCTCGATCCGGAGATCGTGGTTCCCGCGCCGTCGGTGGCGTAGACGAAGGTGAAGCCACCGCCGATGATCTGGGCGGAGGCGGACACGGACAGGACGCCGACCGCGAGCGCGGCCGCGATGAGTCGACTCGACATGGGGGAACGTCTCCTGGGGGGCTCTGGACGCGCCGGAGTGGGCCCGTGCGGCGCGTGGTCCCATTCTCTGATCGGACCGCCCCCCACTCGACTTGAGACCGAATTCGGATCTTCCGAGCCGAGCCGCGACTGAAGGTCGCAGATCCGCAAACGGCGCACCCTGACCGAGTCTTCACGATCCCGTGCGGCGCGCGCCTGTTACCATCCCGCACACTTTCGGGTGCCCCCCCGTCTCCGCCACGCTCCGCAACCTCGTTCAGGGACCTCGCTGCATGATCCGCCTCCGCACGCTCGCCCGTTGCATCGGGCTCGCGCTCGTTTTCGTCGCCCCCGCCCTTGCCACCGAGAAGGTCCGCGTCGCGACCTACAACGTCGAAGGCATCGACTTCTCCACGGCCGGCTACAACAGCCTGGTCGACGTGCTGAAGCGCATGAACGCCGACGTCGTGATGGTCGAAGAAGTCGACGGGAACTCCGAAGCGAGTTCGATCGGCACGCTGGCGACGGCCGCCGGGTACGCGCACTGGCGCGTCGCGACTGCCGCGTCGAGCCTGACCGGCGGTTTGCGCAACGCCGTGCTGTCGAAGTATCCGATCGCGTCGCACGTGTCGTGGACCTCGCCGGCGATCTCGGGAGATCCGACGGCGAACGACATCACGCGTGAGATCCTGCAAGTCACGGTCACCGTGCCTCAGGTGTGCCAGCCGATCGCGTTCTTCGTGGTGCACCTGAAGGCGAGCTCGACCTCGACCGACGAGTTCCGCCGCGCGGTCGAGATCCGACGCCTGAAGAAGGTGATCGAGAACTACAAGACCGCGAACCCTGCGCACCACATCGTGCTCGGTGGTGACTTCAACGACGACGTCAACGACGCGCCGTTCGGAGCGACGTTCAACTCGCTGCCGGGCGGACTGCCCGCGTCGTACGACCTCGGCTCGGACATCACGTTTCCGGTCGTCTACGACCCGTTCAACACGATCGGGGCGATCGGCGGGCTGTCGCTGCAGTTCCTCGACTCGACGCTCGAGGATTGCGCGACGTGCTACCTGACGCGCGCGGCGTCGGGGCGCCGGCTCGATTACGTCTGGACGCCGTTCAACACGATTCGGCTCGGTGACGAGACGTACGCGTCGACGGTCGACAACGGCGTCGACGATGGCGCGAACGGCAACTTCATGCGCAAGAACCTGACGCCACTCGCGTCGGGCGCGAGCGCTTCGGCCGCCGATCACTATCCGGTGTTCGGCGACCTGCTGTACGAAAGCTGCCACGGCACGCGCTTCGGCACCGCATCGCAGGGCAGTCACCTGCTCGGGCCACGCGCAGGCATCCGCGGGACGCCGGTGCTCGGCGACGGAACGTTCGCGTTCCGGCTGCGCAATGCGCGCCCGTCGTCGCAGTCCGTGTTGGTGTTCGGGCAGAACAAGCTGTCGCCGCCGTTCGGCTTCCCGCTCGCGCCGTACGTGCCGGGCGCGAACCTCTACGTCGACGTCAACACCGCGTACGGGCTGTTCGTGTTCGCGACCGATGGATTCGGCAACGCGGACTTCCCGCTGCCGCTGCCGGCAGTGCCGGCGTACGCCGGATTGAAGTTCGACACGCAATGGTTCGTCGCCGACGCCGGCAGCCCCAACAGCGTGGGCGCGATGTCGGACGCGTACGAAGTGGTCCTGCAGTAGCTCGGGCCGCATGGCCGGATCGCCGCGGGCGATCCACCCCGGCAGGGGCCGACGCCCCCTGCACCTAAACTGGCCGGCCGAAGGCCGTCCTACTCGCCGGCCGAAGGCCGCTCCGCCTTCTGCGGAGGTAGGGGGCGCTTGCGCCCCCTACGACCCCCAACACGAATGCGGGGGCTCCGCCCCAGCCCCCCGGCCCGATGAATGCGGGGGCTTTGCCCCCGCA
>JBPOIU010000033.1:0-18938 GCA_052034255.1 Planctomycetota bacterium
GGGAGCCCCGGAGCCGGGGGGGTCGTGCCACCCGGAATGCCTGTCATCAAGTCTGGAATACCGTCGCCGGTGTAGTCGGAGCCCGTCCCTGTCCAGAAGAGCCCGAATCCACCCGGCGCCGACGGGAACGCCATTCCGTACAGCAACGATCCATCAGCGCCTGAAAACGCGGAGTAGATCGGGTGCGAGAGCCCCGAACCGTTTGTCGCATTGACGTAATAATCAGGCGTCCCGTCGCTGTTGAGATCGCCTGCGGCGAACACCTTCCTTCCGAAGTCGGAGTTCTGTGCCGGACCGAAGTGCGATTCCAGTCTGAACTGCGCCGACGCCGTCCACGGGCAAGCGACGACGAGCACGACGAGGCGAGCCGCGCCGCACCATCCGAACCAACGATCCGATGCGATTCCCATGTCGACCCTATGCGCACCAGTCGCGCGGTTTCCTGCTGGACCTTCGGCAACTCACCCGATCACGGGATGATGCTGGTTTCGCACGACGAAGCCAACGTTGCGGAAGCGTGCCGTGCGACTCCGTTGGGCCCCACCCTCACCCCACCCGCACACCCCCGCAATACACCGTCGCCGTGCCGTCTCGCACGAAGCCGAGCAGCGTCATGCCGGCATCCTTCGCGACGTCGATCGCCAAGGAACTCGCGGCCGACACCGACGCGACGATCGGGATGCCCGCGCGGCGCGCTTTCGTAATGATCTCGAAACCGGCCCGGCCCGACACCACCAGGATCGCTTCCGACAGCGGCAGAGCGCGCAGGCGCGCCGCGACGCCGATGACCTTGTCGACGGCGTTGTGGCGGCCAATGTCCTCGGCGAGCGCCAGCAGCTTGCCGTGCGCGTCGAACAGCGCGGCCGCATGCAGACCGCCGGTTGCGTCGAAGACCGGCTGCGCGGCGCGCATCCGCTCCGGCAGCGCGGCCAGCGTCGCGAACGCGACGGTTGGACCTTGCGCGATCGGCGCGCATTGGAGTCGCAAGCTCTCGAGCGTCGCCTTGCCACATACGCCGCACGCCGACGACATCCACGTCGCGCGCGCCGTGCGCGCCGCGTCGAGCGTGAGTCCTGAACGCAGCGCGACGAGCACGACGTTGCCGCGCGCGTCGGCCGGCACGTCGTCGCAATAGGCAACTCCGACGACGTCGTCGGCTCGCTCGACGAGTCCTTCGGTGAACAGCAAGCCGCGCACGAGGTCGAAGTCCGCGCCGGGAGTCCGCATCGTCACGAGCAGGCTCTCGCCGCCGACGCGGATCTCGAGCGGTTCCTCGACGACGACACGATCGCGCGCCGATTGGCGTCGTCCCGCCACGTCGATGCGCTGAACGTCCAGCTCGCGCTGCTCACGCCGCTCGTTTTGACCTCGTTCCGGAGACGTGCTCACCGCTCGTCCCGCAGCACGGTGACGACCGCGTTGTAGTCCGGCACGCCGCCGTCGTGGTCGACGATGCCGTCCGGGATCAGCACGTTCACCTCGGGCCAGTGGCCTTGCGCCGTGCCCGGAGCGACGTCCGCGACGAACACGCGGCCGCGGAAGCTGCCGACGTCGTTCTTCAGCACGATCGGATCGTCGGTCGCGAGGCCGAGCCGCGCCGCGTCCTGCGGCGACACGAACACGTGGTCGCGCGACGCGCCGGTCAGCGGATCGACATCGCGTTGGATCATCGAGTTGAACTGCTTGCCGCGGCGCGTCGCGAGCAGCAACTGGCGTTCGCCCTGCGCGCGAGCACGCGGCGGCGACACCGGTTGGAAATGCGCTTTGCCGTCTTTCGTCGCGAACGTGCGGTTCGCGCCGAGATGCGGCCCGCCCCATTGGAATTGGTCGCCCTGTCGCGCGAGCGTCTCGATCCCCGCGTACGCCGGATTCGCGCGCGCGATGTCGGCGCGGATCGCGGGGCCGCTCGCGCAGCCGAGCGTCCTCATGCCCTCGGGCTTCACCGCGCGCGCGAGATCCAGCAGGAGCTCCCATTCGCTGCGGGCTTCGCCAACGTCGTGGCCAGGGATGTACGGGGAGAAGATCACGCGGCGCTCGGTCGACGTCTCGGTGCCGCCGTCGGTCTGCTCGTAGCGCGTGCGGGACGGAAGGATGTACACGACGTCGTTGGGCTCGACGAGCATCTGGTTCGTCACGACGATGTCGGTGTGGATGCGCAATGGGATCGACGCCAACGCTTCCGCGATCCGATCGGGCCGCGGCATCGTCTCGAGGAAGTTGCCGCCGATGCAATACAGCGCGTCGAGCTTGCCGGCGCGCGCGAGGTCGAACCACTCGACGGTCGGCACGCCCGGCGCATCCGGCACCGGGAAGCCCCACAGCGTCGAGAAATGGCGCGCGTTCTCGGCGGTGATCGGCAAGCCGCCCGGGAATGCCGTCGCGTACGCGCCCATCTCGGCGCCGCCTTGGACGCCCGAGTGGCCGCGGATCGGCATCAGACCGCAGCCCTCGCGCCCGACCCATTCGCGCAGCAAGCCGAGGTTCGCGATCGCGCGCACCGTGTCGGCGCCATGCGCGTGCTGCGTGATGCCCATCGACCACACCAGGACGCCGCGCGGCGCGCGCGCGATCTCGTCGGCGAACGCGTCGATCGTCGCGAGATCCACGCCGGCTTGCGCGACCAACGCGTCGAGGTCCTGCGTCGCCAAGCTCGCGGAGTACGCCTCGAATCCGGTCGTCGCCGCGGCGACGAAGTCCTTCGCGTACGCACCGCGCTCGATCAATCGCTTCGCGACGGCGTTCAGGAACGCGAGGTCGCCGCCGACCTTCACCAAGAAGAACGCGTCGGCGAGCTTGGTGCCGAACATCGCCGAATCGGGATTCGACGGCACCCAATAGCGTTCCATGCCCGGCTCGCGGAACGCGTTGACGACCAGCACGCGCGCGCCGCGCTTCTTCGCTTCGGCGAGGTACTTGGTCGCGACCGGCTGGTCGTTCGCGGGATTCGAGCCGAGGAACACGATCAGGTCGGACGAGTACCAGTCGCGGTACGAGCACGTCGTCGCGGCCACGCCGATCGCGCCCTTCAAGCCCGCAGTGCTCGGCGAATGGCACAAGCGCGCCGAGTTGTCGACGTTGTTCGAGCCGAGAAAGCGCATGACCTTCTGCGCGACGTAGTACGTCTCGTTCGTGATGCCGCGGCTCGTCACGTACATCGCGACGCGTCGTGGATCGAGCGCGCGCCAACGCGCGCCGACGTCTTTCCATACTTCGTCGTAGCCAACGCGCGTGAAGCCGCGCTCGCCGCGCCGACGGCGCAGCGGATACGGCACTCGGCCCAGCGCGCGCAAATCCTTGCTCGAGGTGTTCGCGAGCGTCGACACGTCGCGCAAGCGTTCGACGTCGAGCGCTCCCATCGTGTTCAGGCGCAAGAGCTCGAGCCGCACGAGACACAGGTGCGTGCCGTCGATCGTCCAGTCCTTGAGGCCGGACGTCCCGAGCGCGCAGCCGTCGCAGACGCCGCGCGTCAGGACCTTCCACGCGTAGCCGAGGTTGTCGCGGTTCGCCCAGACGACCTTCAGCATGTCGAGGAAATGGTGCGGCTTGCGCTCGCCGAGTCCGAACGGGACCGGGCTGTGCATGCGTTCGAACAGATGACGTCGTCGGCGCGCGTCGGACATGCCGAGAACCTAAACGGAAGCGCGCGATTCTGTAAGGGCCCCGCGGCCGGGTCGAGCGGCGCGGGACGCGAACCTCACGCCTTCGCCGGCTGCGCCCGGCCCGCGGCGACGGCGATGGCTTCCGCATAGACGGCCAGCACCCGCGCCAAGCGCACGTCCGGATGCATTTCGTCGAGCACGAAGCGACGCGCGGCTTCGCCGAGAGTCCGCGCCCGTCCCGGATCGTCCAGCAAACTCGCGATCGCTTGCGCCATGCGCTGCGGATCGCGCGCGGGGACGAGCAACCCGGTCGCGCCGTCGCGGATCAGTTCCGGGTTGCCGTCGACGGCGGTGGCCACGATCGGCCGCCCCATCGCGGCGGCCTCGCGCAGGACTCCCGTCAGGCCTTCGCGACCGGTCGAGCCGTTCGCGACGACGTCGGCCGCGGCGAGGACTTCGGGCACGTCGGTGCGGAACCCCGCGAACAGGACGCGACTCTCGATCCCGAGTTCGGCCGCGACGCGCGCATACCGCTCGTCGTCCTTGCCTTGTCCGACCAGGACGCCACGCACGTCGCGTCCCGCGCGCACGAGCGCGGCGATCGCGCGCAAGAAGTCGTCGGTGCCCTTCTTCGCGGTCAGCGCACCGACCTGGATCACGAGCGACGTCGTCGGACTGCCGCCGAACTCCGCGCGCACCGCGGCGCCGTCGATCCGCGCGGGATCGAAACGGCCGGGGTCGAACGAGCCGAACACGACCGCGACGCGCTCGGGCTTCACCCCTTCGGCGATCAGCGCGTCCTTCACGGCCGCGGACACGGCGATGATGCGATGCGGGCGCTTGCGCGCGTGGATCCAGCGCACGAGCGCCGTCTGCAGCGCGCGCGTCGTCCCACGTTGTTCGACCAGCGCGAGCCGGCGCATCCCGAGCGTCGCGAAGTACGCGGCGACGAGCGCCTCGTTGCGATGCACGTGGACGACGTCGGCGCGGGCGTCCGCGATGCGCCGTCGTAAGCGCAGTCGCGCATCGAGCCGTGCGAGGCACAACGCTTCGATCGTGAGTCCGCGTTCGCGCCACGCCCCGAACGAAGCGTGGATCCGGCCCCGCTTCGACTTGGAGTTGACGACGACCAGGACCCGATGGCCGGCCTCGTGCTGCGCTTGCGCGAGCAGCAACGCCTGCACGGCGCCGCCGCGGCGCACCTTGCGGTGCGACAGCACATGCACGATCGACAGCGCGTTCTCGGTCACGGGTCGGTCCACGGCGAACGAAGCGGGACACTCTACGCGTCGCATGCGCTCCGCGCGGATGACGCTTTGCTCAACGCGACGTGAAGCGCGCGTGAACGGTTGACGACTCGCGGCGGCGTTCGTGCATCCCCCGGCCGATCGCGCCGTCCGCGCCGTGGCTGCGCGACGATCGGGCGTGGGTGCTCCCTGGGGGTCACGCCCTGCTTGACGGTTGCGCCGCGGCTGCGCAAGCTCGTCCTGGACGACCAGGACATGGTCGAACGGATCGGGGGCGGCGATGAGGCGGTCCATTCTCGTCGGCGGTGCGATCGCGGCCTGCGCGGTCGGCATGCTGTTCTGGTGGTTGTTCGACGAGTCGGGAGCGCCGGCCGACAGGACCGTCGTCGCGGGCTCCGACGTGGACCGTGCCGCCACCACCGAGAGCGGGAATGGCGCCTCGTCTTCGAGCACCGCCGCGACGGCCGATGCGGAGGCCGCGCGCATGGCGATCTCCGAAGACGCCGCGCGCGCGAAGAGCGGGTTGCCGTGGGTCGCCGAGCTCGGCCGCGCGACGGGACGCGTCGTCGACTCCAGCGGCCGACCTCGCGCGCAATGCGTCGTTCGCACGCTGCAGAGGCGCGAAGCGAACGACTCACGCGGATCGTTCGACCCCGAGCCCGAAAGCGCCCCTCCGCCGTCCGACACCCGCACCGACACGGACGGGCGATTCACCAGCGCAGGCCTGCTGCCGCGCGAGCGCTATCTGCTCGTGCTCGACCCGAGCGGATCAGGCATGTCGGTCGCGGCCGAAGTCATCGGGCCGGAGCTCGGGGCGACGACCGAACTCGGCGACGTCGTGTTGGCCGACGCCGCATCGCTGACCGGCCGCGTCGTCCGCGCGGACGGCACCGCCGTGAGCGGCGCGACGGTCGCCATTCCCGAATCCGGCGTGCCGGGGGACGAGTGGCTCGCGTACTTCGCCCAGCAGACGGGTTCGTGGGCGGCGTTTCCGTTCCCGCTCGATCGGCCGCTGACGCAAACGACCCTCGTGCCGAGGACGACGACCGACGCGGACGGCAAGTTCACGTTGACCGGCATGTTCCGCGCGGACGACGTGCTGCTCGTCCGGGCGCCGGAGCGCGTCGCACAGGTCTTCGCGAGAACGCCGGAATCCAGCGATCTGGGCACGTTGACGCTCGCGGGCGGCGAGTCGATCCGCGGCATCGCGCGCGGGCACGGTGGGCCGATGGCCGACGCCGCGGTATTCGTGGGCACGCTGCGCGATCCCTCCGCCGGAGCCGTCGATGCGTCCGCGGAACCCGACGCGTACGCGTGGTCGATGAGCGAGGAATTGCGCGTCCGCCGCGCCCTCGCGCGATCACCGCGTGCGGACTTGGCCTTGCTCGATCCGGTCGGTCGCACGCGCGCGGATGGCTCGTTCACGATCGACGACGTCGTGCTGCCCGCGCTCGTCGTCGCTCGCGCGAGCGACGGCGAGACCACCGTCGTGGCCCGCGTCGAGTCGGGTCGAGACCCGATCGATCTGGCGCCGAGCACGACGTTCGCGTTGACGGTGCGCCTGTCGTCCTCGGCCGCCACTCCGCTCACGGGGATCCGACTCGGCCTGGTCCAAGTGGTGCTCGGCGACCGCGAATACAACGCACCGATCCGCGATCACGCGCGCTTCGACGGACTCGCGATCGAAGAGGTCGACGCGACGACGCGCGTGATCCGCGGCCTCGTGCCCGGCGCCTATCGCGTCCAAGCCTCGGCGGATGGACACGGCACGGCCACGACGTCGACGACGATCACGGCCGACACGACCGTCACGCTCGCGCTCGTCCCCGAGACCGCGATCGACGTCCATGTCGTCGATCGGGAAGGTGTCGCCGTGGTCGGAGCGCTCGTACGAGTCGCCCCCACGCAGTGGACCGAAGGCCGGGCCGCGCGCAGACGATCGGCGCGCACGAACGCGAGCGGCGTCGCTCGCGTGCATCACCTCGGCGAGTTCCCGCTGGCCGTGACGGTCGAGCATCCGCGCTTCGCGACTTCGGAGACGACGGTCAAGGAAGTCGCGGAACGCGTCGACGTGACGATGGAACGCGGCGGCACGCTCGCGATCCGCGTGCACCGCGCCGGCGGCCCGCCGAAGAACCGCGCGCAAGTGATGCTCGCCCGCGTGCTCGAGGGTGACGACTTGCGTTACGTGTCGCACGACCTGATCCCGGCCGACGGGCTCGCGACGCTCGAGCGCATCGCTCCCGGCAAGCTCCGGGTCACCCTGACCTCGGAACCCAGGGAGGACGCGGAACGCGAGCGGCCGCCGCTCGAAGCCACGCCGGTCTTCATGCAGGAGCAGGTCCGGCGCGACGTCGAAGTGCATTCCGACGCGACCACGACCGTGGAGTTCGACGAGCGCGAAGCCGACAGCTACGTCGGCCCGATCGCGCGTATCCAAGGCCGCATCCGCGTGAATGGCGGTGCTCCGCCGCCCGGCCTCGTGGTCGTGTTGCGACTCGCGACCGATTACCGATCGCTCGACAAAGTCACGCCCGACGCGGCGGGCGCGTTCGTATTCGACGAGGCGCCCGCGGCGCGCGTGATCGTGGCCATCGCCGAAGCGCGGCTCGCGGGAGTTTGGACGACCGACGAGATCGACGAGCGCGAGCTCGATTTGACCGGCCAAACCGAGGGCGTCGTCGAGTTCGACCTCAAGACCGGCACGGCGCGGGGCGCGGTCGTGTTCGCCGACGACGGCTCTCCGGCGATCGGCGCCGAAGTGAGGCTCGGCTACTCGGTGATGACCGGACCGAACTCGTCGACGTCGCGCAATCGCGAGACGAAGACGGGACCCACGGGGACCTACGAGTTCTCGCATCTGATCGAAGCGAACTACCGCGTCTCCGTGCAGCACGACGACGCTCCGCGGCAAGGCCTGACCGGCGAGTTCCGCGTCGGCATGGGCGGCGACACACCGATCCCGACGATCCGCCTCGTGCGCGGAGTGACCGTGAGCGGCCGTTTGATCGACGAGTCGGGCAAACCCGTCGCGACGGCGTACGGCTGCAACATCGGCGTGCGATCGTCGACGGCCGCGCTCGGCTACACGTGGCGCGAATGCACCTTCGACGCGAAGACCGGCGAGTTCAAAGGTGTCGGACTTCCCGCGGGCGAGGCGTCGCTGTCGATCTGGGGTGCTGCGACGGAATTCGAGGACGTGAAGTTCTCGATCCCGCCGGAAGGAGCCACCGGTCTGGTCTTCACCGTGAAGGCGATCGCGAGCAACGACGTGACGGTCAGCGGCCGCATCGAATTGCCGAGCGCCGATGCGCCCGCGATCGGCTCCATGGTGGTCTGGTACGAGAACACCGGAATGGGTGTCGACGTCACGCCGCTGACGCTCGCGTTCTCGGCGTCGTGGTTGCGTCCAGGCTCCGCGCGCATCGAGTTCAACGTGCTGACGAGCGCGAAGTACGAGGACCTGACGCTGGAGATCCCACCCGAAGGCCTGAAGGACGTCGTCCTGCGTCCTCAGCTCGCGAAGACGAAGGACGGTTGAAGGGATTCTCGCGCACTGCGTCACCGATCGCCGTCACGTCTCGTTCAACGAGCAGCCGCCGCACGTCGTCTCGGTGTTCGCTTCGTCGTCGGGCTTCGGGTCGGTCGGAGTGTGCGCAGGTTTCGCGGCCGTCCACGCTCGCTCGACCGAGCACCAACGCCCGAGCACCCGTGCTGCGCGTTCCAGCAAACGCGCGTCCCCAGCCAGTTCCGCGTCCGTCGTCGTCTCCGCGAACTGGCCAGCGAGTTCGGCGAGCCTCTCTGCATAGCGCGGGACCCACCACAGCACGTGATCCCCGAGGAACAGCGCCAGTGTCGAGTCGAGCACCGCACGGTGCGCACCCCCATCGGTCTCCCCGTAGGTCCTCACGCGCTTCTCCAGCATGAGCGCGATGAAGTCGAACTGGACGGTCAAGTGGTCGGCGCGCGTCGCACGTTCCTTCGCGAGGTCGACGCCGAATGCGCGATAGAAGCCCGCTGCGTCGGCGAGGTGCTGCGCGCGGTGCGTCGTGTCCTTCCACGGCAGCCACTCGGTTTCGATCGGCGGACACTTGCGCCCCGCGACGAGTCCGAGCACTTCCTGGTCGACGCGCGCCCTCCGTTCGGGCGCCAATCGAGCCAGGGAGGCAATCGTCGATGCGGCATCGACGCCGAGCGCCGCCTGCGCGAACGCGGGCTCGAGCAGGTCCAACGCCTCGGACGAGCGCAACGGCGCGCACGTCTCCGGCCCGCCGAACACGGCTCCGAGCATCTTCACGGTGACCTGGCGTGCGGCCGTACTCGCCAACGCATCGTCATCCTGGGTGCGCATGGGTTCGTCCTTCCTCGTGATCGTCAGATGCTGTTCGCGTGATTCTTCGGCCGCTCGAACACCGGCTCTTCGGTCGTGATGCGCACGACCTCCTTGCCGAACCGATTGAAACCGAGCACCGTGTCGTTCCAGATCGACTGCGTCTTCTTGGTGCCGTCGGGCATCGTGACTTCGATCTCCGCGACCTTCGGACCCTGCACGATCTCGAAGCGGAACAGGATCTGCCGCGTCGCGCGGAACAACTGCAGGACCGACAGCAGTTCGCGGTCGGGGCACGAGTACTGCTCGATCGCCGCCTGGACTCCGGGTCCGAACATCTGGTTCAGGTACCCGCGCGGCACCCAACGCGGCGGGATGTAGAAGCCGTTCGGTTCGGTGCCGAACTGCGGGTAGAGCGGCAACGCGACCTTGCGCTCTCGGATCAAGTAGTAAAGCGGGTTCGACGGATCCGCGACCCAGTTGCCGTCGTCGCCGATCTCGACCAGTCCCTGCAGGCGGATCTTGCCGGGGCACGACGTCATGCAGCGCGTCTCGCACGGCTCGCCGTTCGGGCTGAGTTCCTGGTCCTTGCCCTCGATGCGCGGATAGCAAGCGACGCACTTCTCGCTCGTGTTGGTGTTCGGTCGGAAGATCGCCTTCTTGTACGGGCATGCTTCGACGCAGCGTTGATATCCACGGCAACGCGACTGATCGATGAGCACGATGCCGTCTTCGGGTCGCTTGTAGATCGCTTGGCGCGGACACGACGCGAGGCACGCGGCGTAGGTGCAGTGGTTGCACAGGCGCGCGAGATAGAAGAACCAGACCTTGTGTTCGGGCAGCGTCGTGCCCGCGGGCAACGTCGCCGGATTGCGCGCGTGGTCCTCGAAGACGTT
This sequence comes from Planctomycetota bacterium, assembly GCA_052034255.1. Lineage (GTDB taxonomy): Bacteria > Planctomycetota > B15-G4 > B15-G4 > JADJEK01 > JADJEK01. The sequence continues at coordinate 10,073 of JBPOIU010000033.1, forward strand.
CGGGCCGGTCCAGTCCTCGGCCGTGGGCAAGTAGCCGAGCGCGCGAACCGGACCGCCCGGCCCGGACTGGCCCGCGGCGGCTTCGAAGATCGTCTGCCCTTCGAACGTTCCGTACGGTGCTTTCGTCGGATCGGTCTTGGTCGCGTCCCACGTCTGGCCACCGGGGTTCGCGGCGTCGAGCATCGACAAGAGGTTCGAGTCCCAGTGCTTCGGGTACCCACCGAACGGCTTGGTCTCGACGTTGTTCCACCACATGTGCTCCTGGCCGCGCGAGAACGTCCAGGTGGACTTGCACGACATCGTGCAGGTCTGACACGCGAGGCATCGGTTCGTGTTGAACACGAACGCGAACTGCCACTTCGGATGATGCTCGGGGTACGGATACTCCATCGAGCGACCGAGCTGCCAATTGTGTACGGAAGGCATCGTCAGACTCCTCGCTCGCGAGAGGACGGTTCGGAACGGGAAGGGTTGGACTCACCGCACTCGAAACACGGCAGCACTTCCCGTTCGACGAAGCGCTGCACGCCGACCGCACCTGCGGCCTCACGGAGGATCGACTGCACGCGCTCGATCCCGAGCACGTGTCGCGCGGCGGCCAGCGCTTGGAACTCGTCGTTCGCACACATCGCCGCGAGTTCCGCGGGAGTGGACCCGTTGCGCAGGAACTCCTCGAACAGACAACGCAGCATCAACGCGGTGTCCCCCGGCACGACATCGCCGTCGAGCATCATCGGATGGTCAGGTTCCTGCGGACGTGAGCCGCACTCTTGCGAGCCGCATTCGGATTCGTGTTCATGACCCATCGTGATCTCCTTCGCGTTCAGCGTTTGATCTGCGTGAGACCGCCCGAGAGGTAGGCCGCCTGCGCCGGCGCCTCACTGGTGGGCGCGAACGGCGACAGTCCCGGTTGCCACGCTCCGACCGCGTTCATCCCGCCGGCCTCCGCCTTCACGATGCGGACGAGGCATTCCTTGGGCACGGTGTTGACGGCGTGGTTGTCGGCTTCGCCGCCGAACATGAACGCCATCTTCACCTTGGCCTTGTGGAACAGCGTGTCGGTCTGGTGCATCGGCATCAGCCAGTTGCGCGTGATCGACTGGTGCGAGCCGTAACGGAAGTTCGCTTGGTATCCGGTGTCGGCCGAGCGCGCGAGACCGTCCTTGCGCGTCTCGTGCGCGAGCACGGACTTCTCGGACGCGATGAACGCGCCGTGCTTCATCATCACCGTGCCGTCGGGGTAACCCGGGTTCACGGTGACGCGCAACATGCAGCGCGCGACCTTGGCGCGCCGCGGGTCGTTCTCCCAACCGCGGAACGGTCGATCGGCGGGATTCGCGTCGACGTAGACGTAGTCGCCGTTGACGAGGCCGAGGTCGGCCGCGTCCTTCGGGCTGACGTGGAGTTGGTGCTCGCCGACGTCCGGCATGCGCTTGTCGCGACGTTTCGGGTCGCCGAAGTTCGAGTCCCAAATCATCGACCAGTCGACCGTCGACCACGACGAATGCACACGATGGCGAGTCTTCGGTGTGAGGCAGATGAACCGGAAGCCCTGCTGCCACAGCGGATTCGTCGTCGACTTGACCTGATCCCACGCCAACTTGACGTTGCGCACCGTGCGCTCGTCCCAATGCATCGCGTCGATCGGGATGCCGAAGTCGTCGGGCCGGACCAGCGGGTTCGTCGAGACGATCACGTTGGGCAGGTACGGCGTGGCCTCGGGGCCTTCGCGGTGCACGATGAAGTTCTCGCCGTGCAGGATCGCCTCGGGGATGTCGACGTATGAATTGAGCCGGCCGGTGTCGGTCCAAAACGGCACGTCGTCGTGGACGTTTTCCCAGAACGGGATCCGCGGGTACGTGCGGAACATCATCAGCGCGACGCCGGGCTCGCCGTACTTGCCGGCGAGGATGTCCGTGACGGTGTACCCGCGCGTCGTCGTCGAGCCGTCCAACAGGCGCTGCATGTAGACGCGGACGCCTTCACGCTCGTCGTCGAGCACGAACTTCCAGTAGTTCGCGAAGCGCGGGTCGCCGGTCTCCTGCGACAGCGCACGCGCGACTTGCGCCATGATCACGACGTCGTCCCGGCCGTCCACGACCGAGTCGACGCCGCCGGTCCAGATCTGCAAGAACGGGTTCGAGCACGACGCCGTGATCTCGTAGGTCTTGAACTCCGGCCACGACAACGCCGGAAGCACGATGTCCGAGTACTCGCAGGTCGACGTCATCTCGATGTCCTGCGACACGATGCAGTCGATCTTCGGATTGACGTTGAACAGCATGTCGTACGCGTGCTTGGCGTTGTTGAAGAGGTTCACGTTCGTGAACCACAGCCACTTCGTCGGCGTCGGCATGTGCGTGTTGCCGGTGAAGTTCTTCCGCCCGTACTTCGGCGTGTCGACGATCAACGGTCGATCGCCGTGGTTCCAGTACGCCGGCTCCTCGTCCTTGCTGCGCTTGTCGACCTTGATGACCTTGCCGTCGGCGGTCGGATCGAGGTTCGGCTCGAACGGATCCTCGGCGATCCAGCCGAGGAAACCTGGGCCGACTTCCGGCGCGCCTTGGAAGAGCGCGGCCTTGTAGTTGCCGGCCCACGTATGGCAGCCCGCGCCCGGGCGGCCGATCGAGCCGGTCAACATCAACGGCAGGTACTGCGCGCGGTTGCACAGCGTCGCGTGGAACCAGTGGTTGATTCCCTCTCCGACGTGGATCGCCACGGCGTGCCCGGCCTTCGTCGTCTCCCAGATGTCGCGGGCGAGGCCTTCGATCTGGTCGGGTCGCGCGCCGGTGATCTCCGACACGGTCGCGACGTCGTAGTCGCGCAGGTTCAGCTTGGTCGCGTCCCAGATCGTCGTCGCCTCGACCTCGCTGCCGTCGGCGAGCTTCAACTTGCCGGTCCACGACAGCCGCGGGGCGAGCTTCGCCGCATCGAGTTGCTTGCCGACCTGATCGCGGGTCAGCGCAGCCGGCGCGCCGGTCGCGTCGTCGATCACGACGAAGTCATGGCCGATCTTCGCGTACTGCTCGTCCGTGAGGTGTTGCTCGGTGTACGACGGCCCGTCCTTCTTCAGGCCCGGCACGTAGTTCGGGAACACGTCCGCCGCGCGCACGCGCTTCAACGTGTCGGTTCGGATCAGCAACGGGAAGTCCGTGAAGCGCGCGACGAACACGGGGTCGTACCAGTCGTTGTCGAGCATCACGCGGGTGATGCCGAGGAACAACGCGGTATCGCTGCAGCCGGGGCGGACGCGGATCCACTCGTTCGACTTGCTGGCCGCCGGCGAGTACTCCGGCGTGATGACGACGATCTTGCCGCCGCGCTCCATCAGCTCGATGAACCAGTGCGACTCCGACATCTTGCTTTCGACGAGGTTCTTGCCGCAACCGATGTGCAGCTTCGCGTGGCGCAGCTCGTTGAAGTCGCAATCCGATGCCTGCAGCCCGTGGACGAACGGGTGGCCGGGCGCCTGGTCACCGTGCCACGTGTAGTTCGACCAGATGCGACCGCCGAGCGCGTCCTTGCGATCGACGCCGCGGACTCTCTCGTCGAGCAGCGCGAGCATGTTCGACCAGCGATACATGCCGTACTTGCCCATGACGCCGAGCAAGCCCATGCCGCCGCGCAACTTCATCGTGCGCGTACCGGCGCCATGGCAGGCTTCGATCATCTCGGGCTCGTAGCCGTCGGCGGTGAGTCGGCGCTCACCGTCGTGACCCGAGTACGTCGTCGCGATCGCGACGGCCGCCTTCGCCATCAGCCGCTGCGCTTCGTCGAACGACACGCGCACGAACGTGTCCGTTCCGCGGGAGTTGAACTTGTAGAGGTCGCGACGCTTCGGGTCGTCGGACAACGACGGGAAGCCGTCGTCCGCCCAGCGCTTCCAACCCGCACGCACGAGCGGCCCGTTCAGCCGATATGGGCCGTAGACACGCCGCTGGAGGGCGTAGCCCTTCGCGCAACCGCGCGGATTCCATGCTTCCGTGGACTTGTTGCCATAGAGATCACCGACGACGCCACTGTCGTAGTTCTGTTCGGCGCGGACGAACACGCCGTTGCGCACGTAGCCGCGCAGACGGCAGTTGTGCGTGTCGTTCGGCGCGCAGACGAACGTGAACGAGCGGTCGTAGCGGTATTGGTCGCGATAGACCTTCTCCCAGTCACGATCGGGGTAGTGCTCGAGCGGGTTCGCGATCTCCGGCAACGCGGCGAGCAGCGAGCTGCCGTTGCCGAACGCGAAGCACGCTGCACCGCCGGCGGCGAGAGCCTCGAGGAATCGTCGTCGCGTCCACTGGGTCGAGCGATCGTTCGCGTCGTTCACGGCTTGCCTCCGGTCTCGTCGAGCACCAGCCAATGCCATCCACTGATCTGCTTGACTCCGGCGCGATCCCCCTTGGCGCCGTTCCACAACGCGAACGCGACGGGCACGTTCACGGCGGGGTCGAACTTGACGTCGTCGGCGCCTCGCCCGGTCCACGGGCGTCGGACGACGACGCGCCACGTGCCGTTCGACCACACGGCCGCTCCGGTGAGGTCTTGCTCGGGCTCGGGCTGCGGGCTCAGCGTGCCGAACCCTCGCGCGACGGCCTCGACGGCGGGAGATCGCGAGAAGTCCGACGTCGACGAGACGTTTTCGGCGACGCGCGCGGTACGGAACGACGAGTCGTCCGCGTGCGCGTCGTACGTCATGCCCTCGTTCGGCTCGATCAACCGAGGGATCTGCGTGGATCCGGGCACGAACACGAACGTCTCGCCCGGTGCGGGTGGTTCGAAGTCGACCCACGGGTCGGGCAAGTCCGCGATGGCGCGGATCTGCCGATCGGCGCGCCAGTGCCAGACGTTGACCGGCGCGCTCGGCTCGAGGCCGGGCAACGAGACGCCCATCGGCAGCGGCGGAACCTTGCCATCCGCCGCGAGCATGATCGCGACTCCGTCGGGCCATCGCGCCTCGCCGTGGACGAGATCGATCGTCGAATCCTGCCACTCGAAGCACAGGACGACTTCGTTCGCGGTTCGCGCGGCGCGTACCGTCAATGCGTGCAGGTCGTCGACGCGCTGCCACAGTGGATGCACTTCGATCGCCGTGCCGCGGATGCCGATCCAGTGGACCGAACCGGGATCGGCGAGCCACGCTCCGTCGTCGACACGGTGCGCGACGATCTGGGCACCGGACGCTTCGCCCACTTCGGCGCCGATGCGATGGAAGTCGCGGACGTAGGCGACCAGCGCCCACGCGTCCGTGGTGTCGTTCACCCCGTTCGCGTTGGTGCTCACGAGTGCCGCTTCGTACGCGGCCATCGGAGTGCCCGGCACTCCTTTCAAGATCGTGCGGGCCAGGCTCGCTTCGCTCTGCCCGGACTTGAACAAGCCCGAGGCGAGATCCGCAGCCTTCAGCGGGCGACCTACCGAGTCACGGAGGTTCTTGGCCGCTGGCCCGTCCCCGCGACCGGTCTCGCCGTGGCACGTCACACAGCCCAACGCGGAGTAGAGGTGCTGTCCGCGTGCCTTCAGCTCCGGCGAGAACGGAGGACGCGGACCGAGATCCAAGACCGACGCGGCCTCCTCGACCGCTTCGCCGCGCAGATCGAGCACCTTGCGCGCAAGCCCGGCGATTTCGGACTCCGACAGCACGCCGTGGAATCCCGGCATCGCCGAGCGAGCGACGCCGCGCCCGATCGTGCCCTCGATGGCGGTCAACACGTCGAACCGACTGCCGCCGGTCGACGCGAAGCGCAGCGGGCTGTTCTTGAAGTCGCGCGGACGCGGGAACAACTGCTCCGCCGCTGGGCCGTCCCCACGACCATCGATGCCGTGGCACGCGGCGCAGTGTTCGAGCCACGCTCGATCGACGCGCTCATTCGTCGGTAAGTCGACCTGCGTGATCGCCTGTTTGGGGACGACGATCGCATCGCCCTGGTTCGATGCCGGCGAAGGCGCCTGAGTCGCGACCGCCCCGTCGTGGGCGGCGGGATCGGTCGTATGGACCGCGTATCCGAGGATCACGAGGTTGAGGACGAGAAACGTCAGAAGCGCCCCGAAGCCCGTCGGAGACATGCGTGACGACGAGCCATCGTGGGATTGCGGAGGCGTTGATGGATGCGACTCGGCCATTGTTCGACCTTTCGCGCACGTGTCAGTGGATGAGGTACAGCAACGGGAACAGGTAGATCCAAATCAGGTCGACCAGGTGCCAGTACAGGCCGCCGAGGTCCACCGGGCCGAAGTAGCGACGCGTGAAGTCGCCGCGCCGTGCGCGGTACAAGAGCCACGCGATCACGCACATGCCTGCGATCACGTGCACGCCGTGAAGGCCCGTCATCGCGAAGTAGATGCCGAAGAAGATGTGCATGTTCGCCGGACGCGAGGGGTCGCGCCGCGGGTCGAGCACCGTCCGTCCTTCGCGAACGGGAGCGGGCGACTTGGGCGAGGCCGGGCTCGACGTCGTCTTGGCGTCCGTGTCCGTACCGGGTGAACGCGGCGCCGTGACTGCGCCTCCATCCCCACCGGAACCCTTTCCTCGCGCGCGTTCCTGCAGCAATCGGATGTACGCCACGATGTGGCCGAGATCCGAGTCGGTCAGATTGGGGTTTCCGCCACGAGGCAGCATCGTGCCGCCGGTCGTGTTCAGCGGGTCGTTCGGTTGCCGGCCTCGCTTGATGAACGCGACCAGTGACGCATCGTCGTTTCCCGCGACGAACGGGCTCGTCGAGATCTGAATGCCCTTGATCGCTCCGTCGTTCCCGCCGGTGCCGTGACAGGCGGAGCAGGTGCCGGCGAAGAGCTTTCGACCGCGGTCCGCGTCGGGGATCGACGGGTCGACGTATGTGTTGGCTACGGTCGGCGCCACGTTCACGTCACCTCGCGGGTCGTCGGCGAAGCCAGGCCCCCACACGAGGTTCTCGTGGATCTTGTGCCGGTACTCGATCGCCTTGATGCCGAGGAAGTCGACCCCGCAGAACAGCGTCAGCGCGAGGTTCAACACCAGCCCACGTTGATCGCCGAGCTGCGCGCTCCGGACCGCGAGCGCCATCGTCAAGCTCGAGAACAACAGCACGAGCGTGTTCAAGAACCCCCAGCCCGTGTCGAGGAAGCGCGCGCCGTACGCGAACAACTCGGGGTGCGCATTGCGGTAGATCGCGTAGGCGCAGAACAGGCCGGAGAACAGCAGGATCTCGGTGCCGAGAAAGATCCACATCCCGAGGCGCGACGCGGCGAACTGCTGCTCGTGCGAGTCGAAATGATGTGCCAAGAATCGATCATTTCCGACGTGCGGCGGCGAGTCGTGGTCGTCGGTCATGGCTGAGCGAACTCCCGGGTCGATGCGCGCGACATCGGCAAAACCTAGTTCTGCGGCTCGATCCCGGAAGTGCGGCATGCGGTCACGCCCGGTTCGGCTCCTACCGCCGAGGCGCCGAGCGCACCGCTCGGCGGGTGGTCAGGAGTCGCCCTTCGGGGCCGAGCACGGCGCTCCATATTCGGACTCGCAGGTCGTCTTTTGCCGCTGTTTTCGTGAACCGCGACACCCACGCGGCCGCGGGATTCGCGCATCGCTCACGACGCACTACACGCCGCGCAAAGGCGTACTGCGGATGCGACAATGAACCGCGGCGCGCAGCGATAGAAACTCCATCACCGCGCGCGCCGCGCGTCGAGCCACGCCTTCACGCGCGCCGCGTGGCCTTGCGGGACGATCGTCGGCCAATGCGCTTCGATCGTGCCGTCGGGGCCGATGACGAACGTCTGCCGCGCGGCATCGGGCGCGTCGCTGACGTCGTAGAGCTGGGCCAGTGCGCGATCGGTGTCGCACAAGAGCGCGAACGACAGGCCGTACTTGTGCGCGAGCGCCTCGGCCTTGGCCGGCGCGAACGGACCGACGGCGAGCACGTCGGCGTCGATCTCCTGCATGCGCCACAGCGAGTCGGATTCGGCATTGGCGTCACAGACGCAGTCGGGGAGATCGGCCGCGACGAAGAAGCGCAGCACGACGTAACGGCCACGATGCTCGGCCAAGGTGTACGTCGCGCCGTGCGCGTCGATCGCCGTGAACTCCGGCGCGGGTCGCCCGATGAACAACGACGTCGCGCGTGCCGCGTCCTCGCGCGTCGCCGCGTCGGCGGGGACCGCCTGCGTCGGCAGCAGCGTGGGCTTCGCATCGGAGTTCGCCGGCGGCGCCGATGCGTCGACGACGGGCGGTCGTGGCGGTGTCACCGGCGCGGGTTCCGCGCAAGCGGCGAGCACGCCGAGCGGACCGACGATCCACGCGTTCACGCGCATGCGAACCCTCCGCCGAACGACTCGCCCCAAACGCCCGGGACTGCAAAAGACACGGCCGGAGCCCGGGCGAACCCGAACTCCGGCCGTGTGATCATGCGCTCTGCAGCGGCGCGGAGCGCACGACGTTCACATCACGATCACTCGTAGAACGATCACTCGTAGAAGTTCGTCGCTTCGGTCTCCTCGACCGTACGCGAGCGATCACCCGAGAGCATCGTGACCTTGAAGCGGACGTCGCCCGACTTCACGGCCTTCACGACGACGCGGTACGTCGCCTTCGCCTTGGCGGCGAGGGTCGGCAGCGGCTCGAACGTGATGGTCTTGCCATCGGCGCGGCCGGGGCCGTTGCGCGGATCCTGCGACGACACGTATTCCATCTCGTCTTCGAGTTCGCAGACGATGCGGATGTTGGTCTCGACCGCCGAACCCTGGTTCGTGACGACGATCTCGTACGTGTTGCTGCTACCGACCTGGATCGGGTCCTCGATGTCGATCACTTCGAGGAGGACGGCCGGGATGCCCTTGACCTCGACCGCGCATTCGCCGCGGGCGGGTTCCGAGCAACGGCAGACGACCTCGGCGGCCGACTTGA
>JBPOIU010000027.1:0-35722 GCA_052034255.1 Planctomycetota bacterium
GAACGAAGGGGGTGCGGGGGAACGGAGTTCCCCCGCATTCATCAGGCCGGGAGGCGGAGCGGCCTTCGGCCGGCAAGGGTTGGACGGGGTCGCAGGGGGCCTTCGGCCCCCTGCCTCGTCGACGCCCGAGCGGGCGTCACTTCCTGGCGCGCAACACGCTCACGCTCCCGTCCATGTTTGCCGTCGCGAGTTGCCCTCCGTCGGGGCTGAACTCGAGATCGAACGCCTCGTCAGCCGGCGCCTGCAACGTCGCGACCAGCGTCCCGCTGGTCGGTTCGAGGATCCACGCGCGGACTCCGACGGCGGCGAGGCGCTTCCCATCCCTCGAGTACGCCAACCTCTGGATCGTGTGGTTCGTCGCGAACAGCGTTCGCACGCCCGCTCCGGTCGCGAGCTCCCACTCGCGTACCGTCCCGTCGTCCGAACCCGTCACGCAGCTCGCTTCGCCGGGTGCGAACACGACGGTCTGCACCTCACCCGACGCGAGATCGATCGTGCGGATCAAGCTCTGCCCGTCGAGGTCGTAGAACCGCAGCTGTCGATCCTGCCCTCCCGCGAGCAGCCGCTTCGCACTCGCATCGAACGCGAGCGTGTAGACCACCCCCTTCGCGTCCTTCCACTCCGCGCGCGTCGCGCCGTCGACGCGCGACCTCACGACGACCGACCCGTCCATCAACGCCGCGGCGATCCACTTCTCGTCGGCGGAAACGACGAACGTGTAGACACCGGCGGGGTACTCGAGCTTGCCGACTTCCCGCTGCGTCTCCGGATCCCAACGCCGAATCGTCCCGTCGTACGAGCACGACAGCAGCTCGCGCCCCGCATCGACGAACGCCAACGTGATCGCGCACTTCTCGGCCGCGTGCGCCTGCCATTCCGCCGTCTTCTCGAGCGTTTTCGCGTCGAACACGATCACGCGCCCGTCGTACGTGCAGGTCGCGAAGCGCGCGCCGTCCGGCGTGAATCGCACGCAGTACGCCGCGGAACCCGTCGAAGGCCGGATCAAGCCATACCGCTGATGGGTCACGTCGAACACCAGCACGCGCCCATCGGCTCCCGCGGTCACCACGCGCTTCCCGTCCGGGGTGAACTCCACGCACGTCGCCGCCTGCGTGTGGCCACGCATCGCTTGGATCAACGCGCCGCTCGTCGCGTCGAAGATCCGCACGATCCCGTCCGCCGATGTCGTCGCGACGCGCGCGCCCTCGGGCGCGAACGCGATTCCCGTCACGTCGTCGCCATGATCGCGCAACGTCACCAGCAACTCGCGCGTCGAGGCGTCGTGGATGCGCGCCGTGTGGTCCTTGCCGCCGTACGCGAGCTTCGTTCCATCGGGGCTCCATGCCACGCAATCGACCGCGTTGTAGAGCTGCTCGTCCGGTTGGATGAAGCGAGCGGGCTCCGGCGAGTTCGCGGCCTCCGCGAGATCCCAAGCGAACGCGCAGAAATCCCACGACGCTGCCGCGACGCGCGCCCCGTCCCGGCTCAACGCGAGCGCGGACAGCGGCTTCTTGCCACCCTCGAGCGTCGCTTCGACTTCACCCGTCTCCGCGTTCCAAATGCGGACAACGCCAGCGATGCGACTTCCCTTCCAGTTCATTTCGTAGTTCGCGGAGACGACCCGCGCCCCATCGGGCGTGAACGCCGCGCCGCCGAGCGGGAAGCGATGGTCCTTCTGGACCAACGCGCACGTGCCGCTCGCGAGATCCCAGATCCGCGCGGTGCGATCGTGCGATGCCGAGACCACTCGCTTCGCGCTGGCGTCGAACCGCACGTCGTCCACCAGGTCGGTGTGCTCTTCGCTCGCGAACGTCTGTGTTCCGGTCGCGAGATCGAACACACGAACACGCCCTTTCGCGTCGCCGATCACGACCTGCGCGCCGTCGTCGGAGACGTCGAGTCCGAAGATGCCGGCGTCGGATGCGGCGAATCCGCGCTCCGACTCGTTGAGCCGCGCATCGAGGTAGTCCCATTCGAACCCACGATGCGGCGTCGGCGCGCCGTCGAGCCAGCGGCGCGCCGCGGCGACCTCCCCGAGCCGCAGTGAAGCCTCCGCCGCGGCGACGTGTGCCGCGTACGACGCCAGCGACGCGTCTTCCGCGAGCACGGCGGCGGCGCGCAGTCGATCACTGGGCCAGCACGCGCCGAGCAGTGCGCTCGCGATCAGCACGCGGGCACGGACGGATGCGCGGGACGACACGTGCGTTGCACTCATGACGAGACCTCCAATCGAAGTTCGGATGATCGAGCGCTGGGAGGCGGCACGCGGCCGCGTCACTGGCGCCAAGTCGCGTTCCACATCAGCGCCGTCGCCGGCGACGCGAACTGCGCGCCGGCGCACGGGATTGCCCGGTGGCGGGCGGATCCGCGGGTTTCGCCCAGCCCGTCGCGCTGTCGACGAGCCGCTGGACGTAGTCCCGCAGCGTCGACACCGCGGCGTCGTACGCGCGGAAATCCCGATACGAGCGCGCGAGCATCACCGCGCCTTCCATCGTCGTCAGCACGAAGATGGCCAACTGGTGCGCGTCGACGTCTTCCGGCATGCGCCCTGCGTCGATCGCCGCGGCGAAGCACCCCTCGACGGCCTGCAGCCAGTTGTCGAAGTTCTCGCACAGCAGCTTGCGCGCGTGCTTGTTGGTCTCGGCCACCTCGATCACGAGGTTTCCGATCGGGCAACCGTGCGCGAATTCGGTCATCGCGAGCATCTGGCGATACCCGGCGAGAAGAGCGAACACGCGCTCGACGGGATCGTCCACGCCGGTCCAGATCGGATCGAGGACCTCGGGGCGCAGCAGCTCTTTGCGCTTCTCGAGCGTGGCCGCGAGGATCGCCTCCTTGGTCGGGAAGAAGTAGTAGACGGAGCCAGGATTGCATTCTGCGCGCTTCGCGATCTGCGCGAGTCCCGTCGCCACGTACCCCTGCAAAGTGAACAACTCCATCGCGGCGTCGACGATGCGATCGCGTGTCTCTTTGGCCGGACTCACGTTCACCTCGGAGGTTTCGCGATGATCCGCGCGGCCGCTGGCGGCGCCGTGGGATCTCTCAGTTGGTTGCCCAACTAACTCGAACGGGTCCGCGTCGTCAAGCCCCCGCGGGACGCCGGGACCCGACCGGGCGCCGCCGTAGAATTCCCCGCCGGAACCCCGCGAGGCCGGCGTCTTGAGGACTCGAATGAGCGACATGGTCGATCTGGACACGACGCAGCGAGCCATCGCTGGTGATCGGTTCGCGCTGGAGACTCTCTGGCGCGACCATCGCCGTTGGCTGTCCGCGGTGCTCCTGTCGCACATGCCGAACGGAGCGGATCTCGAAGATCTGCTCCAGGAGACCGCGATGAACGTCTGCCGCAAGATCCGCGATCTGCGCGACCCACAACGGCTGCGGCCGTGGTTGCGCACGATCGCGATCAACACGGCGATCTCGGCCGGTCGTTCCGCCACGCTCCGCCGCAAGGTGCGGACGATGGACGACACCGAACTCGACCCACCCGATCCGTCGGGAGGTCACGACGAAGAACACGAGACGGCGCGCGACACCCTCGATCGAGTCCTCGCCGCCGCCCAGAGACTGCATCCCGACTACCGCGAACCGCTGATCCTGAAGAGCGTCCGTGGACTTTCGCAGCGCGCGATCGCGCAAGCCCTCGACCTGCCGGAGACCACGATCGAAACCCGACTCGCTCGCGCGCGGCGCATGCTGCGCCAACTCCTCGAGGAAATAGGGGTGGCAGTACCCCCGGCTCCTCGATCCGCACCTGGAACGTGAACGATGACGAACCCAAGCGACGAAACCGAAGACCTGCTGATCCATCGCGCCGTGTCGCTGACCGCTGCGCCGACGGATTGGGATTCGCTGGAAGCCATGTCCGAGCGTGATCCCGACGTGTGGCAGCGGATGGCGCGCGCGCTGCGCGACGAGGGCGAACTCACGCACGCCGTCGACGCGAAGTCGGAGATCGCGGACTCGATCGGCCCGTTTCAGTCACGGCGACGCGGCATCGGCTTCGGCGCCGCATCCGGCTGGTTCGCCGCGGCCGCGATCGCCGCGTGCTGGTTCACGACGCTGATGCAGACCGGCCCCGTGAACTCGCCGAATGCGAATCGCCAAGGCACGACGCACGAGAGCGTCGACGGGTCGAGCGTTCCGGGCCTGGTGTCGAACGAATCTTCGCCCCACGGCATCGGATCACCGACACCGGTCAGCACGTTGCCCGACATCCTGCTCGGCACGCAACGAGCGGCGGATGGCAACGGTTACGAAATCACCGTGATGAAGCGCTCCGTCGAGAAGGTGCGCGTGAAGGACTTGTTCCAAATGCAAAGCGGTCAGGACGAACTCGGGAACCCGGCGACGCTGCCCGTGCGCTTCCCGACGACGAACGGAACGGAGAAGTACTGATGAAACTCGAACTCGCACTCCGCACGCTTCCGGTCGCTCTGTGCGCCGTCCTCGGCGCGGTCGACGCGCATGGGCAAGCCTCGGCGGACACTTCGACGAAGTCGATGAAGGCGCCGCCGACCGCGGCGAAGCCCGCGACGCGCGGCGTCCGCATCGGCGTGACCATCAACCCGCTGACCGAAGCGTTGGCCGCACAACTCGGCCTCGAAGCGAACAAGGGCATCCTGGTCGAGGAAGTGCTCGAAGGCGGTCCGGCGGCGAAGGCCGGCCTCCATCGCTACGACGTGATCGTCGCGATGAACGACGACGAGGTGTCGGGCGAGACCGGCTTGCGCAATCACCTCGCGGGCTTGAAGGCGGGCGATACCGTCACGATCAAGGTGCTCCGTCAAGGCGAGTCGATGCTGATCCCCGTCGTCGTCGAAGAGCGCCCGGCCGACGAGACCTTCATTCCGCTGCTCGGCGGTGTCGCGAAGAGCGCCGAGCCCGCGCAGCCGTCGCCCGAAGTCGAGTCGCAGCTGCGGGCGTGGATCGATCAGCAGCGCGCCATGGCCGAACAGGTCGCGCAACAGCAGGCCGACTGGGCCAAGCAGATCGCGGAACAGCAGCGCGCGAAGTTCGAGGAGTTCCGCGCGCAGCACGCCTCGGAGATCAAGCAGTGGACGGACACGCTGGTCGCGAAGGCCGAACAGTGGCGTGATCAGGCGGCGGAGCTCGACACTCCCGAGAACCGCGAGAAGTTCGAAGCCGAAACCCGCGCGCTGGTCGAACAGCTCGTCGAAAAAGCGCGGAGCACCGGGGACTGGTTGCGCGTCCCCGCCATTCGCTATTTCAAGTCCAAGGACGGCGTCGATCAGGCCATCATCGAATCCGGCGAATCACCCGGCGCGAACGGGATGCCTTTGGCCGACACCGGAACCGACGTGCGCACGCGACTCGATCGCATGGAGCAGCGCATGGAGAAGATCGAACGAATGCTCGAGCAGCTGACCGCGGCGCAAGCCGGTGGCTCGGGCGGACGTTGACGAGGGCGACCTCACCTCCAGGGTCGTCTCGCAACTGCGGGCGCGGAACCTCCAGGTTTCGCGCCCGCGCTCTTTCAGGCGTTGTCCGGCCGCCGCGATGAACGTCGAAACGTTGCCCGAACGCGCGGCGCGTGGCTCCTAGGCGTCAGCGCGAGCCGACGTGGACGCGGATGCTGCCGTTGCTCGTCGACGCCACGTGGTGCGGACCGGGTCGACCGAAGTCGATGTCGCGCGTACGGCGATCCACGCCCGATTCCGGCACCAGCGCCAAGCCTCGCACTTCGATCGAGCCGTTCGACGTCTCGGCCCTCAAGGTGCCGGCCGGGGATTGCTCGACGTCGATCGTCAAGTCGCCGTTCGAACTCGACATGCGGACCGGCTGGGACAGATCCCCGTTCGTGCGCAACACGATCGAGCCATTGCTGGTCTCGGCGTTGATCTCGCCTTCGACGTCCTCCAGAACCAATCCGCCATTGCTGGAGTCGACTTCGAGCGGTCCTCGATGCGAGGTGACGTGGACCGAGCCGTTCGACGTCTCGAGGCGTGCCGAGCCGGTGCTGCCCGTCAGCTCGACGTCGCCGTTCGACGTATCGGCGTAGATGTCGGACGACGCCGCGACGCGAACTTTGAACGAGCAGCCTTCGTTCATCCGGCGCTCGTCTTGCGGATAGACCGGACGCACGACCGTCCGGCCGTCGCGGACCGCGACGTCGACCTTGATCGCCTCGGCTCGAGCCCGCGCTTCGGCTTCACTGTCGCCGGCTCCGTGGGTCGTCGCCTCGATCGTCAGACCGGCCACGCCCGGATCGATCACGATCTCCACATCTCCATTTTCAGTAACGACTTCCAGCGGAGCACCAACCACGAAGTCGGAGGACAACGCGAGGTCGAAATTGGCGCGGTGCGTGATCCCGCAGGCAGGAAGGAGAACCAGGGCGAGTCCGGCGACGGCGAGGCGGGCGTTCATGACGGGACACGGCTCCGAACGAGGGATTGGCGAACGACGGCGATGTACGCACGACGGAGGCCTCGAGGTGAGGCGAAACACGGCGCGGCAACGGGCGCACCGCGACGGAGGTTCCGGTGCCTGCGTGGTTGCGCGTCCGGGCCTCGCGGAGCATGATACGGGCCCGCCCCCGGCTACCCCGGGGGCGCGTCATTGGCAGCCAACCCTTTTCGAACCGGACCATGACCGACACCGCAGCTTCTTCCGCCTCGTTGCTCGAACTCGCTACCACTGGTCGCTACGCGGAATTGGAGGACGCTTGGGTCGCAGCCGTCGAAGGCGGCACCCGCGACTTCGCGATGTTCCGCAAGGTGGTGAACCACCTCGTCAGCCACCACAAGAACGACCTCGCGTCGGCTCTCGTCGGTGTGCTGCTGCAATCGTGTGAGCCCGACACGCAGAGCGGCGTGTTGGACTTCGCCGTGCAGATGGCGTTGGCGTTCCCGAAGGACCCGACGATCCGCCAGTGCACCGCGGTCTTGCACGACAAGGCCGGCGAGCCCGGCGTCGACCGCTTCCTGAAGCCGCTCGCGCTGTGCCAACCGCAGCAACTGGACGAGTTGCGGACGAAGATCCGCGGCCTCCTGGCGCTGCGCAAGGGCGGTTTCGCGAACGGCACGAAGCGCGTCGGTCCCGAGAAGCTCGCGGCGTACAAGCCCTCCGAAGGCGTGTTCGTGCTGACCGATGGCGAGACCGAGCGATCGCTGACGGTGGACGAAGCCCGCGAGGAACTGCAACCGCTGCCCGAGGACGATTTCCGCGGCCTGCTGCGCTTCGACGTCGCGCGTCTGAAGTCGCTGGCCCAGGAAGACCCGGCCGCGCTGGTGCGTTCGGCGCTGCGCTCGAACAAGAACCGCCTCGAGTTCCCGATCCTGAAGAAACTACTCGCGCGCGGCGTCGTCGACGGCCCGTCGTTCACCCGCTGGTGGAACAAGGCGAAGGGCCTGGTCGAACGCGATCCGTTGGTGCAGGTCTACGGCGACAAGCAGCCGACGTTGATCCTGCGCACGAATCCGATCACGCACGAGGAAGAGCTCGCGCAGAAGCTCGCCCGGGCGTCGCGCATCGACGAGAAGTTGTCGTACGTCGTCGAGTACCTCGAAGCTCTGGACGAGGGCCACACGGCGGACGAGACGTTCTTGCACCAGTGCGGCGAGCTGCTGGTGGACCTCGCGCACGATTCGGCCGTCTCGAATCCCGAGGCGGTGGCGGCCGCGTCGATCGCGATGGAGGTCGCGAGCCGCCGCACGTCGCCGATGCCGAAAGAACTCGACAAAGAAGCGGTCAAGGCGCGCTTCCGTCAGCTCGCGGACCTGCCGGCGATCCTCGGCAGCGAAGAGCTCGCGCGGCGCGCTCTGCTGTTCGTCAAGCACCACGACGCCGAGGATTGGCCGAGGGCCTATGCCGATGCGTTGCCGACTGCCCCGGGGCGGCTCGCCGATCAGATCGCGCGTGAGCTGCTGTCGACCGGCAACGGCGCGCTGCTGCAAAATGCGCTGACGACGATCCTGACGTCGGCCGATCGCTGCGGCGAAGGCATCCTGTGGCTGTGGAAGGCCGTCACGACCGGTTTCTTCGACGACACGCAGGTGAAGGCCGACGGCGTCGCGATCACGATGACACTGCTGCGCCTGATGGACCGTTGGGCGCGCTCCGCGAAGACCGTGCTGAACGACGCGCAACGCAACTTGCTGTCGCGCATGCGCTCGGCCGTGGCGGCGAACAACTTCCGCAACATCGACAAGGTCCTCGAAGTCGTCACCGACGACCAGGCGCTCGCGCTGCACCACGAGATCAAGGGCAACGAAGGCGTCTCCGAACTCACGCGCGGCCACATCACGACCGAACTGGTCGCGTCGCACCGGGACGCGATCCTGGGCCGCAAGGAGCTGTGGGAAGAGGACCAGATCTACGTCACGCAGCGCGGCATGCAGCGCCGCCGCCAGGAGTTCGAGCAGATCGTCAACGTCGAGATGGTGAAGAACAGCGAAGCGATCGGTCACGCCGCCGGCTTCGGCGACTTGTCCGAGAACGCCGAGTTCACGGCGGCGCTCGAGCAGCGCGACTTCCTCTCGCGGCGCGCGAACGAGATCTCGGCCGAGCTCAACAAGGCCAAGGTCATTCCGCGCGAGGAGATCGACCTCGTGCGCGTGAACGTCGGAACGCGCGTGACCGTG
Source organism: Planctomycetota bacterium (assembly GCA_052034255.1). Lineage (GTDB taxonomy): Bacteria > Planctomycetota > B15-G4 > B15-G4 > JADJEK01 > JADJEK01. Next base: position 8,607 of record JBPOIU010000027.1, read on the forward strand.
AAGCCGAATGCCGGCGTCGGCGCCGAGATGTCGTTCACGTTCCTCGGCCCGTGGGACGCCGATCACGAGCGCCAGATCTATTCGTACCTCGCGCCGTTCGCGCGTTCGTTCCTCGGCCGCACGGTCGGTGAGGAAGTCGAAGCACGCCTCGACGGCGGCCCGCGTCTGCTGAAGATCGTGCGTATCGAGTACGCCGAAGGACTCGACTGATCGAACACGTCCGAGAGTCGTCGCGTTCAGTGACGACTCTCGGACGTACGTGATCAATTCTTCGCGACTTGGATCTCCATCGGCTCGACGCCCGCGATGCGGAGTTCCGGGTCGTCTTCGATCACGCCGAACAGCATCGTGCTGCGCACGGCCTGCGGCGCGCCGTCGCTCGGCTGGATCTGCGCGACGAGCGTGACCTGCCCCATCGCCATCGACGACGCGAAGCGCATCCGCGCCGATCCGATCCGCGGTTCACCGCGGATCGCGGGGCCCGCGTCCGGCGCGAGGTGTTCGACGATTTCGGCTCCCGGCGGCAGCTCGAACGCGACCGAAACCGATGCGAGATCGACGCGCGGCGTCAGCGTGTATTCGATGCGGGAACCGCCGGCGTCGACGACATCGACGGCCAACGCTCCGGAGGCCGGGCTGCTCGCGGGAGAGAGCAGCCCATGACGCACGTCGGCGTTCTCGGTACTTGTGAATGCAAAAATGAGACAGAGTAGGGCCGCGAGAGAGGCGGCAAGGGTGAGTTTCACGACGAGGCTCCTGGGTGAGAGTTGCTCGCTGACATCTCGCCGGGCTTCGTGTCGGGGGAGCGAAACCAGGCGAGGGAGAGAGTCAGGGCGGTCGGTCTGTACGGATCGGGCTTCTTTCAGAAACCGGATCGGCACGGATTTCTCACGCGGGAATTGGACACGAGTCGGTCCCGTCGCTAGCCGTTCCGCCGCAAGCCAAGACCCAATCGCATGCTAGGAAAGCCGGCGCGCCGCTGCGGTTACCCCCCGAGCCCCCCCCTTGCAAGACGGCGTGCAGGGGGCTGACCCCACCTCAGAGCGGCTTGTCGTACCAGGCGTCGCAGGAGAAGTGCCCGGTCGCGCCGCAGGCTCCCTGCAGCCGTTGGAAGCCCGCGGCCTCGTAGAGCCGGCGAGCCTGCGTCATCGAGTTCAGTGTCTCGAGGTAGCAGCGCTTGAAGCCGAAGCCGCGCGCCGCGTGCAAGCAGCACTCGAGCAGCGCACGCCCAGCGCCCAGCCCACGCGCGGCGGGCAAGAAGTACATTTTCCGCAGCTCGCAGGTGCTCCCGTCGCCGCCTTCGAGCGGCGCGATGCCGCCACCACCGACGACGACTCCGTCGACCTCGACGACGAAGTACGCGCTGCGCGACTTTCGATACACCGCGCACATCGTGTCGACCTCGGCATCGTGGATCGCGAAGCCAGGCCCGCTCGCGCCGAACTCGGGCATGACAGTGCGGATGATCGAAGCGACCGCGGCGTCGTCGCGCGGTTCGATCGGGCGCAGGGTGAAACGGGACGGATTCAGGGGGCTCTCCTCCGCGCGGCAACCGTCACAGATCATCCCCAACCGGATCGAAGAACGCCAACCCCACGATGAAGTCGGCGGCTTCCCACGGTTCGACGCCGACCTCGAGGCCGAGGATCAACAGGTGGAGGCCGAGGCCAACTTCGGCGGAGCCGTAGTTCGGCGCGTGTTCGTCGTCCTCGGTCGAGGCGTCGAGCACGCTGAGTTCGGCACCCGCGTAGGTCTCGAGGCCGAAGGGCCAATTGATGGCGGGGCGACCGCGCGGACCTGGGATGCCGACGAACACCGACGACCAGCCGCCGAGCGTGATGTCGGCGACTTCCGTGACGCGCGCTCCGGCTCCCAAGCCCGGGCCGAGGCGCAAGCGCAGGCGCACGACGTCGAGCACGTCGAACACGCGGTTCGGCAGCCACATCAACACGGCGTGACCGGACGAGACTTTGTCGTCTGCAGAATCTGCGCTGGTTCGCGTCGCCGCGAACGAGAACGTCGCGTCGGGCGCCGGTGCGCTCGCGCAACCGATCGAACAGACGAGGATCGCGGCGGCAATCCAGCCGAATGGACGCGAACGCGGCATGGGACGACCTCCTCGAATGGAACTTCGACACCGCGACAGGCGCGATGAGCTGGGATCCTGCGAACCAGCAAACGACGGACCGCCGCCCGAGCGCCGGTGCCGAGGACGGGCACTGTCACCTATGTGCCCGGACGGACAACTCCTCCGTCCCTGATCTGTCCCCGCTCTGTCCCCGACGGGGTTAGAACCCGACCTTCGTGCCCGCGTTGTCCTTCTTCAGCCACTCGACGAGCGGCGTGTAGTACTCGAGCATCGCCTTGCCCGACATCTCATCGCCGGTCGTCTCCTTCACGAGGTCACGCCAATCGCGCGTCTGGCCCTCGCGCAGGATCGAGCGCAAGAAGTCACCGGTCGCCACCGAACCGCGGTAGTTCGCGTCGTTGTAGTCCGTCTTCAGGATGTCGCGCGCGATCGTGCGGTGGAACTGGAACTTCAGCAGAGTCGCGAGCGCGTAATCGTAGTAGGCGGCCGGATCGTCGTTGATGTGCGTCTTGGTCGCCGCGTCGCAGAACTCCTCGCTGCGCGCGCTCGGCGGCTCGATGCCTTGATACTTCTTCACGTAGTGCCACCAGCGCGCGTTCATCTGATCGGCCGGCAGCTCGAGCTCGTAGAAGTCGTGCTCCCAGTGCGACATCACGCCGGCCGACCACGGCAGGAACACGATCGACATCGTCGCGTCGTTCAACAACCACTGCACGTTGTCGATCTTCTGGTCGCTCGGCAGGACACCGAGCGAACGCAGATAGCTCTGCTGCGACGCGGCCAGCGAGATGAGCTCGCCAATGCCTTCGTGGAACGCGCGATTCGCGCCCTCGCGCAGGAGCGGCGGCACTTCGGGCCGCGTGTACGCGATGTAGTAGTAGATGTGCCCGAGCTCGTGATGCGTCGTCGTGAACCACTGGAAGTCCGACTCGACGCTCATCAGGCTGCGCACGTCCTGACCGAGATCGATGTGCCACGCGGACGCGTGCGTGTTCTTCATGCGCGGTGAACCGGCCGGCAGCGCATACAGATCGGACTTGTCGTAGAAGCTCGGCGGCAGCTTCGGGAATCCCATCGAAACGTAGAAGTCCTCGGCCGTGCGGATCAGTTGCTCGGGCTTCATCGACGCAAACAGCGGATCGAGGTCGATGCCGTCGACGAGTCCGGGCCACTCCTGACTCCAACGATTCGACAACCAGTGCGCCGGGATCAGATCGGGCACCGGCTGCGCGTAACGCTTCGCGAGCTGCCGGCGCGCGTACGCGTGGAGCTGCTCGTACGCCGGCCGCATGTCGGCGAGCACGCCGTCGAGCAGCGCCATCATCTCGGGCACCGTCATTCCATAGTCGGCGACTTGCAGCGCGAAGTAGCTCGAGTAACCAAGCTCGCGCGCGACCTTGTTGCGCAGGTCGCGCAACTCGAGCAAGCCCTTCTTCAACGCGACGCCGCTCGTCTTCGACGCTTCCCACGCGCGGCGCCGTTCATCGAGATCGCGTGAAGTCCGCAGAATGCCGTCGAGGTCGTTCGGCGTCACGACCGCGGAGCCGCCCTTGCCGTCGGCCATCATGAAGCGGAAACCATCGAGCGCCGCACGTTGACGGGCTTCGGCCGCCACGCGCGCTTTGACGACGTCGGGAACCGTGGCCGGACTCTCGGCCGCTTTCAACAGCGCCTTCTCGACCTCGCGCCGCTGCAGGTCCGACAGCGTCGTGCGCTGCTTGAACTCCTTCAGCTTCGTGATCGTGTCCGCAGCCCCGGCGAACTCGGAGAACGCGAGATCGGCGACGACTTGCTCGTTCGTGTGCTGCTCCGAGACGTCGGTGCCGGCACGCCATGCCGCCTCCGACGATGCCGTGTACTTCGCGACGTACTCCTTCGAATACTGCTCGAAGAACGCGGCGACCTCGGGGTCGCCACGGTCGGACGTGAACGAGTGGATCATGGAGCGCGCGACCAAGGAGCTCGCGAGCAGCAGGATGGCGCCACCCACGACGACCGATGAAGGACGACCCATGGACTCTCCTCGAACGGATCCCGAAGAACGGGCGTGAGCGGAAAGAGGGACACGGTAGCGATCGCTTGCCGTGATCCCATCGGGTACGCCGCCACGCGTGGTCGGGTTTGAGCGCTTCGGCAAATCCGCGCGGGCCGCGCCCGCACGGGGACACGCGCGCCGGTCAGTCATCCCTCTCGAGGGCATCGTCGACGTCGAACACCCACGACGTCACCGGATGGCGTTTCGCGGCAGCGTGGATCTCGGGCATGCCGGCGACGACGACTTCGCCTTCCGTCGCCGCCTTGAGCGTGGCGCGCCACGGTTCGATGTGCGCCGAACGCACCGCAACCGCGAATGCGCAGGCGACGGCCAGAGCGTGCCACGACGGCACGATCTGCCGCCGCCACAACGGCACCAGCGCCACTGCCGCGCAAGCCACGCCGGATGCGGCGAGCCCGATCGCGATGGCGTCGCCACCGAGCACGAGCTCGCGCGCCCACGCGGCTTCGAACGCGCAGTACGCCGCGACGCCGAGACCGACGACTCCCGTGGTCCAACGCACGAGCTTCGCCGGGATTGCGCTGGTGCCGATGCGGGCCAGCTCGAGCGCGAGGCCGACGCACAACGCCGGGAGGAGTGGCAGGAGGTAGTGCGGTTGCTTCTGCGGCAACAACGAGAACACGACGAACCCCGCCGCGAACGCGAGCGTGGGTGCGCGCGACGCGAGCGCCGCCTCCGCGGAGCGCTGTTTCCAAGCGCGCCAGAACAGCCAAGGGATGAGGACGACGATCGGCCCCACGATCGATGGCAGGCTCTTCACGAAGAAGTACGGCGCCCGATAGTGATCGGCGTCGCCACCAGGATCGTCGACTCCCAACGGGCGCGCGGCGTGCCCCGCCAGCTCGCTCCACGCGCCGACGACGCGCGTCAACACGAGGCCATACCACGCGCATCCGACGCACGTCGCCGCGGCGAGCGCGATCCAGAACGACCGATCGATGCGCCTGCGTACGTTCGCATCGAGCATGGCCCATACCGCGATCGGGACCAAGACGGTGACGAACGCGGCCGTGGCCTTCGCGAGCAGCGCCAGCGCGAATGCAGCGGCGAACCACACGACGTCGCGCGCTCGCCCGGACGCGGCATAGCGCTCGAACGTCCACAGCGACGCCACCGAGGTCAACGCGAGCCACATCTCCGCGTCGCCGCGCCGCCCGTTGTCCTGGAACTGGTCCATCGCCAGGAACAGCGTCACCGCGAGCAATCCTGCCAGCGGACGACCTCGACGGCTCGCCCAAGCGAACATCACGACCAGCAGCGCGACGGCGGCGATCGCGGACGGCGCGCGTGTGATCGCATACGTCGCGGTCCCAGCGCACGAGATCAGAGTGGCGGCGAGCCAGTAGTACAGCGGGGGCTTTTGCAGCCGCGGCACTCCGTGATCGATCGGAACGACCCAGTCGCCGGACTTCACCATGTGCAGCGCGACGCGATGACAGCGTTGCTCGCTCATGCGCCCCGGTGGCGCCGCCCCCAGATGCGCGAAGACCGACCAGATCGCGAGCAGCAGCACTGACACGAAGGTCCACGACGTCGCGCGCGGCGCGTGCGTCGCGGTCAACGGGGACGTCGCGTGCGTCGAATCCGTCGATGGTTCGCTTACGGCGACCGGTACATCGGCAAGGCCAGGGTCGAGGCGCATGGAACTCACGGGAAGCGGCGCGCCGGTACCGTGGCGAAAGGCCGTACTCGCGCACCGGTTGCCGATCAGACCGAGCAGCATCGGCAGCCGACATGAGTGCGAGATGACGAGTTCGCAATCCACGCCGTCCCCACCGCGGCCGCGATACCGCGATCCAGTTCCCCAACGTCGACGGCCGTCTTCCGTAGAAGCCAATGGCCGCCGCGCCGCCCGGAGCTGGTCGTGCTCGAGTTCACGTTGAACGGTGCGCGCGTCGCGATCGATACCGACGCCGCTCTCCCCTTGCTCTGGCTGTTGCGCGACCGCCTCGGGCTGACAGGGACCAAGTACGGCTGCGGAGTCGGCGTCTGCGGCGCCTGCACGGTGCAGGTCGACGGCGAGCCCACGCGCGCGTGTCAGATCCCTGCGGGCGCGCTCGCCGACCGCCGCGTCGTGACGATCGAGGGCTTGGACGCCGCGGGCGGCCACCCATGTCAGCGCGCGTGGATCGCGGAAGACGTCGCGCAGTGCGGCTACTGCCAACCCGGCATGCTGATGGAAGCTGCCGCGCTACTCGCCCGTGACCCTCGGCCCAGCGACGCGGCCATCGACGCCGCGTTCGCGGCGCACGTCTGCCGGTGCGGCACCTACACGCGCATCCGCGCCGCCATCCATCGCGCCGCGGCGGAACTCGGCCGATGAGGACGTCACGACGTTCGTTCTTGCGACTCGCGTCGATCTCCGGTTCGGCGCTGGTGATCGAACTGCATTGGCGGACCACGCACGGAGCGGAGGCGCCCGAGGTCACGTCGTTCCAGCCGAGCGCTCGACTGCGCCTCGACGTGAACGGCGCGATCACGCTGACGCTCGGACGATCCGAGATGGGCCAGGGCGTGCGGACGTCGCTGCCGATGATCCTCGCCGAAGAACTGGAGATCGATCCCGACCGGTTGACACTCGCGCAGGCCGAACCTGGTCCGGAATTCCAAGACATGAAGACGAGTGGCACCGGCAGCGTGCTGCTGGGATTCGCTCCGCTCGCGCGGCTCGGCGCCGTCGCCCGCGAAACGCTGATCGACGCCGCCGCGGCGCTGCGCGCGGTCGATCGCACGAAACTACGGGCCGCGGCCGGCCGCGTGCTCTGCGACGATCCCGCGTTCGCGCTCGATTACGCCGAGCTGGTCGCGACCGCGTCGACGCTGCCGCTCGCGACGGTACCCGCTCCGAAACGACCGCCCGCGTTCCGCGTGCTCGGCAAGCCGCGCCTGCGTGTCGACGGCCCCGCGCTCGTCGACGGTCGCGCCCGGTTCGGCATCGACGTCGTCGTGCCCGGCATGCGCTTCGCGACCGTCGCTCGTTGTCCCGTGCTCGGCGGTTCGCTCGATACGTTCGACGCCACGGCGGCTCTGAAGGTGCCCGGCGTCACGCACGTGTTCCCGATCGACTCGGGCGTCGCCGTGGTCGCGACCGACACGCATGCGGCGTTCGAAGGACGTCGCGCGCTGCGCATCGCGTGGAACGACGGTGAGCATGCGGACTTCGACGACGCAACCGTCGCTCGCGCGTTCGACGAAGCCTTGACGCGACCGTCGATCGTCGTCGCCGACTCGGGCGACGTCGATGCCGCGTTCGCATCGGCAGCCCGCGTGCTCGACGCCGTGTACGACACGCCGTTCCAGACCCACGGTCCGGTCGAACCACCGAACTGCGTCGCCGACGTCCACGACGACCACTGCATCGTGCGTGTCAGCACCCAAGCTCCGAACCAAGTGCAAGAAGCCGTCGCGAGGCAGCTCGGCCTGCCGCTGTCCGCGGTTCGCGTGCAGGTGGAACTTATCGGCGGCGGCTTCGGTCGCCGGCTGCTGTTCGAATACGTCGAGGAGGCCGTTGCGATCTCGCGCCACGTGCGCGCGCCGATCAAGACGCTGTGGGATCGAGCCGATGATCTCGCCCACGGTTCGTTCCACGCCGCGTCGCGGCACGCGCTGTCCGCCGCACTCGACGCCGACGGCACGCCGACGGCGTGGCGCCACACCGTCGCGAAACCGTCGCTGCTCACCTCCCTGCTGCGACAACGGCCGCCTGGCCTCGCCGAGTTCGAATGTTCCGGCGCCGGCGATCAGCCGTATCGCTTTCCGGCGGCGCGCGTCGGTTACGCCGAGACCCCGACCCACCTGCAACTCGGGCCGTGGCGCGGCGTGAACCACGTCCCGAACGTATTCGCCGTCGAGAGCTTCGTCGACGAGATCGCGCACGCCTGCGGTGGCGATCCGCTCGAGTTCCGCCTCGCCCACCTGCACCCAAACGACCCATTGCGCGCCGTGCTGCGACTGGCGGCCGCGCGCGCCGGCTGGGGTGAGGACCTGCCGCCCGGACATGGTCGTGGCATCGCATGCGCGTTCTTCCCGCCGGGCACGAGCGTTGCCCAAATCGCCGACGTCCACGCCGACGGCGACCGCGTGCGCGTCGACCGAATCGTCTGTGCCGTCGATTGCGGGCTCGTCGTCAATCCGCTCGGCCTTGCCGGTCAGATCGAGAGCGCGATCGCCTTCGGCCTATCGGCGACACTGCACGGCAAGATCACGTTCGCGCGCGGTCGTGTGCGCGAAACGAGCTTCGACGAGTTCCGCGTCGTGCGCATGGACGAGATGCCGCGAGTCGAAGTGCACGTCGTCGACAGCGAGCGCGCACCGTCGGGCATGGGCGAACCTCCGGTCCCGCCGGTCGCGCCGGCGGTCTGTAACGCATGGTTCGCGGCGACAGGCCGAAGAGTGCGGTCGTTGCCGATCGAGTGAAGCCCGGCGCATGCCCGATCGGGGTTCCTCTCCGAGGCTGTGAATCAATGCCTCGCTTCGAGGAATTGATTCACAGCCGAACCCAAACGGTGTCCGAGGCGGCGCCCCGGTCGCGGAGCGACCGACTTCTTGACCGCTGTACTCACAGGTTGTTCGCGTCATTCAACGCTGTTCATCCATGCATTCGGCGACTGCCGTCGCCGAGCAACACCTGGTGAGGCCGAGACGACCCGGACACCGTTCAGGATCACGGGCCAATCCCGCGCGCGATGCGCATCCCCGTTGCGACGCGGAACTCCATTCGTTTCGATCGAGCCTCGCACGACGACGTCCGGCCAGCGCGAACCCGTGAATGCTCTCGCGATAGCCTGGCAGCCCCGCACACCGGCAAATTCGCTCGCGCCACCATCGCGCGACGGACGTCGGAGTTCCGCCGTCGGTCGCTAACGTCTCCGCTTTCGATCCCTCGACGCCCCCACGCCCATGCCCACCGACTTCGAGATCGCGTCCCAATTCCCCCGCCGTCCCATGACCGAGATCGGCGCGAAGCTCGGATTGGCCGAATCCGACCTCATTCCATACGGTCGCGACGTCGCGAAGGTCGACCTCGCGGTGCTCGAGCGGCCGCGCGCTCGTCCCGCTCCGCCGCGCCTCGTGCTGGTTTCCGCGATCACGCCGACACCGGCCGGCGAGGGCAAGACGACGACGACGATCGGGCTCGGCCAGGCGCTCGCGAAGCTCGGGCAGTCGGTGTGCTTGGCGTTGCGTGAACCGTCGCTCGGACCCTGTCTCGGCGTGAAGGGCGGAGCGACCGGCGGCGGCTACAGCCAGATCATGCCCGCCGGACGCATCAACTTGCACTTCACCGGCGACTTCCACGCGGTGACGTCCGCGCACAATCTGCTCGGCGCTCTGCTCGACAATCACGTCCACCACGGCAACGAGCTCGGGATCGATCCGCGCCGCATCTCGTGGCGCCGCGTGATGGACATGAACGACCGCGCACTGCGCAACGTGATCATCGGACTCGGCGGCAAGGAGCAGGGCTTCCCGCGCGAAACAGGCTTCGACATCACGGCGGCGTCGGAAGTGATGGCGATGCTGTGTCTGGCCGACGGCTTCGAGGACTTGCGCCGCCGCATCGATCGCACGCTGGTCGCGTTCACGTTCGACGGCGAACCGGTCACGGCCGGCAAGCTGAAGGGCACCGGCGCGATGCTCGCGCTGTTGCGCGACGCGCTGGCGCCCAACCTCGTCCAATCGCTCGAGGGCGTCCCCGCGCTCGTCCACGGCGGTCCGTTCGCGAACATCGCCCACGGCTGCAACAGCGTGCTCGCGACGCGTCTCGCGCTGCACACCGCGGATTGGGCGGTCACCGAGGCGGGCTTCGCGTTCGACCTCGGCGCCGAGAAGTTCTTCGACATCAAATGCCGCGTCACCGGTCTGCAGACCGCGGCGGTCGTGTTGGTCGCCACCGTGCGTGCCCTGAAGATGCACGGCGGTGTGCGCAAGGAGGACCTCGGACGCTGCGACGCGGCGGCCGTCGTGCGCGGCTTGCCGAACCTCGAGAAGCACATCGAGAACATCCGGATCTTCGGCCAGCAACCCATCGTCGCGCTGAACCGGTTCGCGGCGGACGCGCAGGACGAGCTCGACGCGATCGCCGGCTTCTGCGATCGACTCGGCGTGCCGTTCGCGACTTCGGATCACCACGCGCGCGGTGGCGACGGCGCGCTCGAATTGGCACGGCTCGTCGTCGAGCATTCGGCGGCCGGCGCGCGCCCGGTGAAGTTCCTGTACGAGCCCACGGACAGCGTGCCGGACAAGATCCTGAAGGTGGCGCGCTCGATGTACGGCGCGTCGAAAGTGACGCTGACGAAGACTGCGCAGCGCGATCTGCGCGACATCGAAAAGCTCGGGTACGCCCACCTGCCGATCTGCATCGCCAAGACGCAGAACTCGCTGTCCGATGACCCGGCCTTGCGCGGACGGCCGCGCGACTTCGAAGTCACGGTGCGCGCGATCCAGATCAATTCGGGCGCCGGCTTCCTGGTCGTGCTGACCGGCGAAATGATGCGAATGCCGGGGTTGCCCGAGCGTCCGCTCGCCGAGCAGTTCGACGTCATCGACGGCCGCATCGTCGGCATGGGCTAGCAGCCCGTTGAAAACGTCTGCCGAGCAGTCGGGCGAGCGAGAACGAGCAGGGCGAGGCGCGCTGACGAGGCGTATTGAATCGAAGTACGGCGAGGAAGCGCAACGAAGCCATGCTCGTTCGCAGCCGGCCGAATGCCGGCAGACTTTTTCGACGGGCTGCTAGCCGAACTCCGAAGCCGATCCCTCATCGAGCCTTCATGTTCGACGGGTGCGATCGGAAGCACCGACGTTGCGAACTCGTCATCTCCGACGACGCGACGCGGCGATACCGTCGGACCTTCCGTGCAGACGACGCTCGACGAACGCATCGCATCCTGGCTCGAAACGCCGCGCGGCTTCGCGTTGGCGCTTGCCGCATTGTTGCTCGCGATCGGCGCGACGCTGTTCATGCGCCTCGACGCCGGCCCCGTCGAACACACCACCGAACGCCGCGTGATGAAAGTCGTCGACCACATGGTCGACAGCGGCGATTGGCTGGTGCCGATGAAGGACGGCGCGCCGCGACTCGAGAAGCCGCCGCTCTACTACTGGATGGCCACGCTGGCTTCCGAAGCCGTCGGCGACGCGATGACCCCCGGCACGCTGCGCTTCCCGTCGGCGCTGATGGGTCTGCTGATGGTCGTGCTCGGGACGTGGTGGGCGTACTCGATCGGCGGCCGTCGACTCGCGCTTCTGACGGCGCTGTCGATGCTCGGAATGATGCACTTCTTCACGATCGCGCGACGCGGCGTGGCCGAGACCACGCTCGGTGCGTTCTGCGTGATGGCGTGGATCGTGTTCGACCGCATGCACTTCGCCGGCCGCGCGCGTTGGCTGCCGTGGTTCGCGCTGTGCTTCCTCGGCGCCTGGCTCGCGAAGGCCACCGTTGCCGTCCTGCTGATCGGGTTGCCGATCACGTGGTTCCTGTGGCGACGGCACAAGCTGCGCGCGGCGGTCTCCGGTCGACTCGCGTTGTGGCTGCTGGCCGCGCTCGGACTCGGACTCGTTTGGTACGTCTGGGTCTTGGCGACCGTGCCCGGCGCGTTCGACGTCTTCCGCAGCGAACTGCTCAACTCCGCGGGTGCGGCCGGCGAAGACTCGAGCGCGCGCCACTACGACGGGCCCCACTTCTATCTGCAAGAGCTGCCGTCACTGACGCTTCCCGCGGCGCTGCTCCTCCCGATCCTGATCTGGCGTCTCATCGCCACCAAGGTCTACCGCGACGACCCGCGCCGACGCTTCGTCGCGGTCGTGTTCCTCGCGCTGTTCATCGCTTGGTCGATCCTGCCGAAGAAGCAGCGGCACTACATGATCCCGCTGCTGCCCGCGATGGCGATGCTGATGGCGGATGCGACGCTCGCGCTGTGGCACGAGCGGCGCGCGCTGTTCGCGCGCATCCTGCGGCCGCTCGCGGTACTGCTCGCGCTGGGCGTTTGCGTCAGCGCGGGCTACGTCGGGTTGTGGTGGCTCCAGATTCGACACTTGCCGCCTGCGATTGCGATCGTCGGTGCGGTCGCGCTCGCGGTTCCGGCCGTCGCCGTGCTCGTCACCGGCTTTCGCGCACGCGCCGCGACGTTCGCTTGCATCGTGTTCGCCGTGCTCACTCCGATCGCAGTGACCGCGTTCGGCTGGATCCGCCCATGGGAGGATTCCGTGCGCGCCGCGATCGACGACAAGCAGGCGCCACCGGACGAAGCTCATCTGCTCGCGCTGTCGGAGCGTTCTCCGTGGATCCTGAAGATCTACGGCGTCTCGGACGACGTCGCCGAGCACGCGGAGCGCCTCGCGAAGCGTGCCCGCAAGCTGAAGGGCAGCTGAACGACGCGTGCGCGTGGCCCCGCCGTCATTCGATCGTCTGCAGCACCAGCTGCGACGCGCGGCATGAATCGAGCTCGAACGCCTGGACCACGAGGTTCAGTCCGCTGACGCTCGGCGGCAGCGCGAAAGACCATTCGGCTTCGCCATTGGCGGCACTTGCCTGCACGAAGAAGCGCGTCGCACCACCGACGCCGATCCACTGACTCGGACAAACCCCGACCTGCGTCGACGCGACCTGCGTTCCGATCATCAGGTAGACGGCGGAGCCGGCGTGGGCCTGGCTCGCGCGCAGCGTGTTCGTCGCGCCGGCCACGCCGGGCATGAAGCGCGTGAGCTCCAGGTCGTGCCGCGGGAAGATCTCGAGATACGTTCCTCCCGTGATGCCCGAATTGGCGCCGGTCGCGATCGGCGTCAACACCTGCCCGGTCACGCCGTCATAGCGGCGGATGTAGTTCTGGTTGTCCGAAGTCACGAGCACGTGGCCCGTGCCGGGTTCGAACACGAGTCCCGTCGGCGTGGGCGGCGACGCGAACGTCGCCAAGAACGTGCCATCCGGCGCGTACTTGAGGATTCGCGCATTGCCCCAACTGGTGACGAACGCGACGCCGTCGCCGCGGAAGCGGATCATGCGCGGACGCGACAGCGGACCGGACTTGTTGAAGATGCCGAGGAAGGCGCCCGTCTGCGGGTCGTAGCTCAGGATCTGATTCGACTGGAAGCTCGGCACGTACAGCCTGCCGTCCGGACCGAACGTCATGCCGGCATCGGGACCATCGAGGCCGCCGGTCTCGTCCTGCGGAGTCGCCGGATCGTTGCCGACGAAGACGCCGAGGAATGCGCCGGTCGCGCCGTCGTAGCGCAGCACGCGATCGGTATCGAAGCTCGCGACGTACAGGTGCCCATCGGGTCCGAAGATCGCGGCCGTGGGCCCATCGAGGCCACCGTCCTCGTCCTGCGGCGTGTTCGGGTCGTCCCCGACGAACGTGCCGAGCAACGTTCCAGTGATGCCATCGAACCGCAACACGCGATCCTGCTTCTCGGCACACACGTAGAGCTGGCCGTCGGGTCCGTAGTGCATCGACTGCGCACCCGGCACCAAGCCCGCCGCGTCGAGGAAGCCGAGCTTCGCGCCCGTCACGGGATCGAACAGGTGGATGCTCTCGCTGTTGTATCCCGAGGCCATGAGGCAGGGCGCGGTTCCAGCTGGCGGCGCCGCGGCGGCGACGGAGGAAACGACGATCGCGACGAACAGGGCGGACGCGGGGCACGACCGATGCATGAGGACACTCCGATGGCGGCGCCGCATGTTCGCCCACGAAACCCCGACGCGCTGTCAGAACGTTGCGCGCAACGCGTTCGGGGTCAGACCGAACAGCACGTGGAAGCGGTGCGTGAAGTGACTGTGGCTCGAGAATCCGAGCTCGAGCGCGAGCTGCGTCAAATCCTTCGTGCCCGCGCGCATGCGCTCCAGCGCCAAGCGCATGCGGCACCGCTCGCGGTAGCGGAACAGCGGCACACCGACGATCGCACGGAACGACCGGCTCAGATGGAACGGCGAGCCGCCGACCGCCGCGGCGATTTCGGTCAGCGACGACGTGTCGGTGCATTGGGTCGCGACGATCGCACGGGCGGCTTCGACGACGTCGACGACGCTACGCGGTGCTGCGCGCCGACGCGGTGCATGCGGTCGACGAGCCCGCGCCGCCACGGCGTCGGTGACGAAGCGATGGAACAGCGCCAACCAACGCTCCTCGAGTTCGAGCGCGTCGATCGCGAGCGGTGCGGATTGCGCGACGATCAGACGCTCGAGTTCGAGAGCGGCCTCCGGCGGCAACGGCCCGTCGTCCCACGGAAACGGGCCGTCGTTCCGGTCGTTCAGATCGGGCGCCACCGCGGACACGACGTCACCGACGACGTCGGAGCGGACGTCGAGGAACTCGCCGTGATCGCCGCAGCCGACGGGATGGCTCGAGCGATAGGTCTCGCCGGGGTTGAAGAACGCGACGCGTTGCGTGTCCAGCAGCGTGCGACCGTTGCGCCCGTGCTTCAGGTATGCGCCGTGCCGCGTGATCGTCAGCGAAATGAACGGGACGAGGCGCTCGGTACCGACGTTGACGTTCGTGTGCCCGCAGCGGTATTCCCCGGTGCGCAGGACGCGCCCTTGGAACCCGGTCGTGAACGTCTTGGTGCCCGTCAGGGGGACGGTCGGGGGAACGGTCATGGTCGAGGGTGTACGGGCGAGACTTGGACCCTGTGACCGCGGAATCCGAAAGTTCTCGCCGGGATCACGGCGTGACGATCAGCAGGTTCTCGGCCTTCGCGGTCGTCTCGTAGGGCTCGACCGCGGCACTCTCGAACACCGTGCCGAGCTTCTTCAGGTCTTTCAGATCCTTACCGCGTGCGACGACGTACGCGGTGGTCCGCCCCGCGATCGCCGCGGCCAGGTGTTCCGGCTCGTCGACGAACACGAGGTCGCGCTCCGCGAAGTAGCGCAAAGCCTGTGCTTTCGTGATGTTGACGACAAACACCGGTTCGCCAGCCGGAACGCGCTCTTTCACCGCCGTGCCGAACTCGCGTTCACCGAAGCGCGCATTCGCGATGCGACCGACCGCAGGTTCCGCGAATACCGCGAGCACGGCCAACAGCAGGAAGAGCTGACCCGGGGCTCGAGCCGTGCGCGCGAACGTGTCGCGCAACACTTGGCGCCCGAGCACGATCGCCGCGCCGGCCGCGAGCAACGCCTCCGCGCCGAGGGCGCCACGCACGAAGGCGTAGATCGGCAACGCGACTCCCGCGAGGACGAGCAGCGGCGCGAGGATGCGCGCAGCATGGAGCTCGAACGCGTTCGGCGTCCGCAAGCCGTTCTGGAACGCGGCCAGGCGCTCGCCGACGGCCAACGCGAGCGGCATCGCGAGAGGCAGCAGGTAGATCTCGCGCTTGCTCGGCACGAGCGCGAAGATCGTGAAGAACGCGATTCCCCAACCGAGGAACGCGACCGTCGCGCGTGATTTGTCGGGCGTCCGCAGCGCACCCGGCACGAGCAGTACCAGCGGGATCATCGTCGCCAGTGCGGCCAAGTACTCGGGTCCGATCGGGATGGGCGAGTAGTGCGCGACACCGCCCGCGGTGCGTTCGACGACTTGGCGATCGATGTACAGCCGCACGAACTCATCCCAACCGATCTGACGTTGCAGAGCGAAGATCCACGCTCCGACCGGAACGAGCGCGAGCAGCGTGAGCACGAGCCACCAGGGACGCTTGAGGAAACTCCAATCACGATGCGCGGCGCACCACGACAGCGGCGCGAGCAGGCCGAACAACGCGATGTGGCCCTTCACCATCGACGCGACACCGAACCCGAGCGCGGCGACGATGCCGTACGCGAAGCGCTTCGATTGCAGCGCGACGATCGACCCCCACGCCATGAGGGCTTGCCCGAACACGAGCATCAGATCGAGCTGTGCGGAGCGCGCGTTGCGCAGCACCAGCGGGCAGGCCGTGTAGATCAGTGCGGCCCAAAGTCCCGCGCGACGCGATGCCGTGCGTCGCCCGAGATCGAACAGCAGCAACGCGGTCAGGAAGTGCGCGATGACGTTCGGCAGGAAGTACGCGAACGTGTTCCATCCGAAGGCTTTGCCCGCGAGTCCCGCGCACCAGAACCACAGCGGGGGTTTCTCGGTGTAGGGCGCGCCGTAGAGCTGCGGCAGCACCCAGGACCCGGAGGTCGCGGTCTCCTTCGCGATCCCGACGTAGCGGGGCTCGTCGAAATACGTGATGTCGCGCGTCCAGAAGAAGAAGAAGCACAGTGCGGCGACGAGGAGCCAGACGAGGCGCTCGAAGCGGACATCCTGGGAGTCGGAGGGGGTGTGCATCGGCGGGGACTGTAGGGATCGACCGTGAGAGTCGGATGAGCCCGTTCGCCCGCGGACTTCTTCGTTGGGGTACTCCAACGCGGCAAGATCCCCGCTCGCGGTTCGAAACACGAAGCACCGACCGTACGATCCCCCCATGACCCGCCTACTCGACGGCACCGCGATCGCCTCGACGATCGAATCCCTCGTTCGCTCCCGGGTGGCGTCGCTGGTCGCCCGTGGCGTCACGCCCTCACTGACGATCCTGCTGTTCGGCGACGACCCGCCGTCGCGCGTGTACGGCGGCATGATCCGTCGCGGCGCGGAGCGCGTCGGGATCGACGTGCGCGTCCTGGTCAACACCGGCAGCGTGTCGTTCGCCGAGGCAACGACGATCGTGCGCGACCTCAACGCGAACCCGGCGGTCCACGGCATCTTGATCAAGCGGCCGCTGCCCGGCGGACTCGCCGACGAAGCCGTGCTGCAGTGCATCGCGCCGGCGAAAGACGTCGATGGCTGTCACTTCGAGAACGTCGGGCGCTTGGTGATCGGTGGCGCGACGAAGGCTCCCGTTCCGTGCACTCCCGCGGGCGTGCTCGCACTGCTGAAGCACTCGGGCCTCTCGCCGGATGGGCGGCACGTCGTGGTCCTCGGTCGCAGCACGACCGTCGGTCGGCCACTCGCGAATCTGCTTGCGCAGAAGGAGAGCGGCGCGAACGCGACCGTCACGCTGTGCCATACCGGGACACGCGATCTGGCGAAGCACACGCGCGCCGCCGACATCCTCGTCACGGCGATCGGGAAGCCGCGCTTCGTCACGCGCGACATGGTCGGGGACGGCGCGATCGTCGTCGACGTCGGCACCAACGTCGTCGACGATCCGACGTCGCAAAAGGGCTACCGACTCGTCGGCGACTGCGACTTCGACGCGCTCGTCGATCGCTGCGCCGCGATCACGCCGGTGCCGGGCGGTGTCGGACCGGTGACCGTCGCGATGCTGCTGTCGAATGTCGTCGATGCCGCGGAACTCCAAGCGGGTGCGAGCGCATGAGTTCGCATCGAACGGTCTCGCGACGCGCTCTGCTCGCGGCTGCGCCGGTAGCAACGCTGGCGCCTGGACTGCCCGCGGACGCCGACGGCGACGGCGCCCATCGGACGATCGTGTTGGTGCGCCACGCCGAAAAGGGTGATGACGACGCGCGCGATCCGTCGCTTTCCGACGCGGGAAAAGCCCGCGCTCTGCGCCTGGCCACGCTGTTCTCGCGTGCAGGAACGCCGCGCTTGATCGCGTCGGAGATGAAGCGCACGCAACAGACGCTGGCGCCCCTCGCGACGGTTTCGGGCGCCACGCTCGTCGTCGTCTCCGCGATGAACGTCGACGGCTGCATCGACGCACTGCGCGCGGGCGATGACGCATTGACGATCGTGGCGTCGCATTCGAACGTGATCCCGAAGCTCGCGGCGGCATTCGGCGTCGCGCTTCCAGGCCTCGACGAAAAGGGCAACTTGCCCGAGACCGAGTTCGGCCGCGTGATCCTGATGACGGTGCGAGGTTCCGCTGAATCCGCCGTGGCCGTCGCCCACGTCGAACTCACGGTCTGATCACGGGCGAGCACGGAGATCCGCGGCGACGACGTCCGCCGCGACGACGTAACCACGCGGCGACCATCGCGCGCAGCCAGCCGTGAGTGGTTCGTCCCGTAGTAGGTCCGTTCCGACGACGCTTCCGATAGTCTCCAGCGCTCCGTCTGGAACCTGCGCGTGACCCTTCCGCCCGACCTCATCGTCTCCTCACCGTCCGGTCTTTACTGCCCGCCGGGCGACTTCCACGTCGATCCCCACCATCGCGTTCCACTCGCCGTGATCACGCATGCGCACGGCGACCACGTGCGGTCCGGCTGCTCGCGTTACGTGTGTGCGCTGCCATCGCTGCAGCTCGTCCGCGAACGCACGCGCGGCGCACGCAAGATCGAGGGCATTCCGTTCGGGCAGGTCGTCACGCTGGGCGCGACGCGCGTGTCGTTCCATCCCTCCGGTCACATTCTCGGCTCGGCGCAAGTGCGCATCGAACACGACGGCCGCGTCTGGGTCGTTTCCGGCGACTACAAGCGCCAACCGGATCCGACCTGTCCACCGTTCGAAGTCGTGCGGTGCGACACGTTCGTCACCGAGGCGACGTTCGCGCATCCGCGCTTCGTCTTCGACGACGGCGCGACGATCGCGCGCGAAGTCCACGCGTGGTGGCAAGAGAACGCCGCGGCGCAGCGAACGTCGTTGCTGTTCACGTATCCGCTCGGCAAGACGCAACGACTCCTCGCCGAACTCGCGCGACTCACCGATCGCGGCGTCTTCGTGCACCCGCACATGCTGGCGCTGATCGGCATCTATCGCGATGCGGGCGTCGCGATGCTCGAGACCACCGCGATCGATCAGCGGCCGAAGTCGTATCGGTTCGAAGGCGACCTCGTGCTGTTGCCGCCGCAGCTCCATGGAGTCCGTCCGCTGCGGCGTTTCGCCGATGCCGCGACCGGTTTCGCGAGCGGCTGGATGCTGGATCCCGCCGAGCTCGCGCGCCGCGGCTACCACCGCGGATTCGTGTTGTCCGACCACGCCGATTGGAACGGCTTGATGCGCACGATCGACGAGTGCGGAGCGAAGCGGATCATCGCGGTGCACGGCGACGCGACGGAACTCGTCGCCGCGTGTCGCGCGCGAGGACTCGACGCCGAGGCGTGGACCGAGGACTGAAGCGCACGGTCGCGTCGCCGCGGGGCGTACCGCGTCAGTGCGAGCCGCAGCCGCCGTTCTTGCCGCAGCCGCCGGAGCCGTCGTCGACGAGCTCGTAGCGCAAGCAGCACTTCAGGCGTCCACAGACGCCGAGGTTGCCATCGCCCGACGACGGTCGTTGTTGATCCTTCGCCATCTGCGCGGTCACGGGCTTCAGGACCTTGAGCCACGTCGAGCAGCACAGTTCTTGCCCGCACACGCCGACTCCGCAGCTCATCGCCGCGGCCTGGCGTGGGTTGATGCGCCGCAGCTCGACGCGGGTGCGGAAGCGGGCTTGCAGTTGACGCGTGAGCTCGCGCAGATCGACGCGATCCTCCGACGCGAAGAAGAACAGGATCGATTCGCCGCCGAGGACGTGCTCGACCTGCACCGGCTTCATCGGCACGCCGAGGCGTTCGATCAGTGCGCGGAATGCGTCGAACTCGTCGCCCTCGTCGTGTTCGAGCAGCAGATTGGCGCGATCGACGTCGTCCTGCGCCGCGGCCCGCACGAACTCGACGCGCTCGAGCTCCTCGCGCTCGGGTCGAGGCTTCGCCGCCGGCACGGCGGCTGCCGCGACGCGCTGGCCTTGCATCCATTCCCAGAACTCGCGCGCATCGAGCCGCATCGGATCGATGGGCCGCGACACCGCGAGGCCGTCCTCGGCGCTCGGGGTTTCGAGCAACGTGGCGAGTTCCGTGCCGTGCTCACTGCGCACGACCAACGCTCGACCCTTCGCGAGGTCCGCCCGTTCGACGCGCACGAGCGCGACGCGCCGACGCTTGCCGACGCGGACTCGAGCGACGTAGCGCGTCATCGCGCGGCCTCGGCGGCCTTTTGCATCAGCGCGACCAGTTGATCCGCATCCGTTGCCGAACCGACGTGCGTGCGACGGATGTGTACGTAAGCGGCGGGCGCCGGTTCGCGCGGCAACTCGAAGCGCGACAGCAAGTCGTCGTCGAGCGCCGGATCGATCACCTGCACGAGCTTGCTCGGCAGGTACAGCCGCGTGGCCGCGGCGATCATCGCGTCGGTCGCGGGCTCGCCGCGCTTGCCGACGATCACGGCGTGGATCGGCGCGTGCAGGAACAAGTCCACGGCTCGCGCGTAGCCTGCGGTGAAGTAGCCATAGAGGTGATAGTCCTCGGTGAACACGAGCAGCGTCTTGTGCGCGGCCTCGAGGTACGCCTCCTTCTGCGTCAGGTGGTACGCGCGCAGACAGGCTTCCGCGATCAGGGCGTTCTCGAGGATCGACACATTGCGACGGCGCAGGCCGCCCGGCCCACGCGCATCCGCCGGCAGATCGAAGAAGCCGCCTTCGGGAGCCGCGTGCTTCGACATCAAGGTCCCGAGCAAGTCCTCGGCGACGTCGAGATAACGCCGTTCACCCGTGTACTGCGTCGCGTGCAGCAGCGCGCGCAGCATGTACGCCTGATCGGTCAGCAGGCCCAGGATGTGCCGGCCGTGGCCGTCGTGATAGTGGTACATGCCGCGCCCCGGCGCATGGCACTCTTCGATGAGCCACTCGACGAGGTCGGTCGCGTTCCGGGCGCACGAGGCGTCGTCGAGCACCGCCGAGGCCTTGAACAGCGCGGAAACGGCGGCCGCGTTCCAGTTGGTGTAGAGCGTCCGATCGACGGCCGGAGCACGCAACGTTCGGCGCTGCACCAGCGTGCGGGCGTAGTAGTCCTCGTCGGAGTCCTGCGAGCCGAAATACGCCGGCAGCTCCGGATGCCGCAAGTGCGTCCGCAGGTACAGCACGATGCGCTCGGCGACCTTGCGGTAGTCCTTGCGCTCGAGGATCTGGTACGCCTCGAGGAAGTTGCGCAACAGGCCGACGTTCGTCTCGAGCAACTTCTCGGTGTGTGGCGTCCGCCAGTCGCGCGTCGTCGAGTAGCGGAAGAAGCCGCCCTCTTCCGCATCATGCAGCGGGGACTCGACCATCGCGGTCAACGTCTTCTCGACGACGTCCCGCAGCCGCGCGTCCCCCGTCTGTTCGAAGTGCAGCAGTGCGAAGTCGATCGACTCGGGATGCGGGAACTTCTGGCCCGAGCCGAAGCCGCCGTATTCCGTGTCGAACTCGCCGAGGATCGCTCCGACCACGCGCTCGACGATGGCCGCGTCGACTTGGCCCGCCGCGCCGCGCCGCTTGCCGGCATCCGCCCGTTCGCGCTCGATGCGCGCTCGGATCGTCGACGCGATGTGTTCCTGGTTGTCCGACCAGTAGCGCGCCACACGCGCGAGGAAGTCACGCAGATCGTCGGGCCCGAGGTACGTGTTGCCCGTCACCAGCTCGCCGTCCTGCGTCAGCACGCAGACGGACGGCCAGCCGCCGACGTTGTAACGCTCGTTCACTTCGGGCCGGCGGTCCTTGTCGACGCGGACGGGCACGTACTGCGCCATCGCGAGTTCGACGACTGCCGCGTCCGCGAACGACTCGGAGTCCATGCGCCGGCAGTAACGGCACCAGGCCGCCTGCAAGAACAACAGGATGGGCCGACCGAGACGTTTGGCCTCGGCGAATGCTTCGTCGCCCCATTCGCGCCACAGGATCTGGCTCATGTCGGCTCTCATCGGCGGAATCGACCACGAAAGCAAAGCGCCTCGGGGTGGATGAGTCCATGGCCCGAGGCGCTCGCGTCGTCAAGTTGCAGGTGTGAACGGAGTCGTCCCTGCCGCGTCAGGCGGACTTTTCGCCGCTCCACGCGAGCCGTGGCACGTCGCCCCACAGGTGTTCGATGTCGTAGAAGCGGCGCGCTTCCGGATCGAACAAGTGGACGATCGTGTCGCCGAAGTCGACCAGCACCCAGCGCCCGTCCTCGGCCCGGCCCTCCTCACGCGGCACGCGGATACCCGCGGTGCGGGCGGCGCGCCGAAGCTCGTCCGCCATCGCGCGCAGGTGCCGCGAGTTCTTGCCGGTGACGATCACGAAGTAGTCCGCGATCTTCAGGGCATCGCGCACGTCGAGGAGTTCGATCCCCTCGCCCTTGCGCTCGTCACAGAGGCGCGCGCAGGTGCGCGCCAGTTCCAGGGCCTGGTCGGGTTTGGGCACTGGATCAGGCCAACATCGGGGCGGCGATGATCGACACGACGCTCATCAGCTTGATGAGGATGTTGATCGCCGGGCCGGCCGTGTCCTTGAAGGGGTCACCGACGGTGTCGCCGACGACCGCGGCCTTGTGCGCGTCCGAGCCCTTGCCGCCGTGTTCACCGCCTTCGATGTACTTCTTGGCGTTGTCCCAGGCGCCGCCGGCGTTCGCCATGAAGATGGCGACCAGCACGCCCGTGACCGTCGCGCCCGCGAGCGCGCCGCCCAGGGCCGGCAGACCGAGCAACTTGCCGATCAGCACCGGCGCGAGGACCGCGAGGACGCCCGGCACGATCATTTCCTTGATCGCACCCTGCGTCGAGATCGCGACGCACTTGCCGTACTCCGGTTCCGCCGTGCCCTGCATCAGGCCGGGGATCGATTTGAACTGGCGACGGACCTCTTCGATCATCGCGTTCGCGGCGCGACCAACGGCCAGCATCGCCATCGACGCGAACAGGAACGGCAGCATGCCGCCGATCAGCAGGCCGGCGACGACATCCGCGTTCGACAGCGACAGCGCCTTGACGTCGAGGTGCGACGCGACGAGGAACGACTGGAACAACGCGAGCGCCGTGAGCGCGGCCGAACCGATCGCGAAGCCCTTGCCGATCGCCGCCGTCGTGTTGCCGGCCGCGTCCAGCGAGTCGGTGCGCTTGCGGACCGACGGATCCTGGTGCGTCATTTCCGCGATGCCGCCGGCGTTGTCCGCCACCGGGCCGTACGCGTCGACGCCGAGCGAGATGCCGAGCGTCGAGAGCATGCCGACCGCGGCGATCGAGACGCCGTAGATGCCCGCGAGCTTGTACGACAGCAGCGTCGCCAGCGCGATGAGGACGAGCGGCGCCCACGTCGACGCCATACCCGTCGCAAGACCCTGGATCAGGTTCGTCGCCGAACCGGTCAACGACTGGCGCGCGATCTCGCGCACTGGCTTGCGGGCCGTGGTCGTGTAGTGCTCGGTGATCACGCCGACGACGACGCCGAGCACGAGGCCCGAGATCACCGCGAGGTAGACACCCCACTTGGTCCAACCACCTTCGAACCCGGCGGCGACGCCCGCGGTCCTGAGCACGGTGTCGTCGAGGAACGCGCAGGCGATCGCGGCGCCGACGGCGAACACGGCCGAGGCGACCCAAAGACCCTTGTGCAGAGCTTGGCCGAGCTTCGACTCATCTTCCGTGTAGACGAACTTGCGCCCGAAGATCGAGCCGAGGGTGCCGATCGCGCACAGCAGGATCGGCAGGATGATCAGGTACGAGTTCTGCGCGACGTCCGCCTTCGCTTCGTGGATGACGTCCATGCCGAGCACCATCGTCGCGATGATCGCGCCGACGTACGACTCGAACAGGTCCGCGCCCATGCCCGCGACGTCGCCGACGTTGTCGCCGACGTTGTCCGCGATGACGGCCGGGTTGCGCGGGTCGTCTTCCGGGATGCCCGCTTCGACCTTGCCGACGAGGTCGGCGCCGACGTCCGCGGCCTTCGTGTAGATGCCGCCACCGACGCGCGCGAACAACGCGATCGAGGACGCGCCGAACGAGTAGCCGAAGATGATCTGCGGGTCTTCCGAGTGGAACCAATAGAAGACGCAGACGCCCGCGAGTCCGAGGCCGACGACCGTCAGGCCCATCACCATGCCGGACTGGAACGCGATGCGCAGCGCGGCGCCGAGCCCCGTCTTCGCGGCTTCGCACGTCCGCACGGCCGACCGCGTCGCCGTATGCATGCCGAAGTAGCCGGCGATCGCCGACAGCGCGCCACCCGTCACGAACGCGACGGCGGTCGCCTTTTGGTCGTTCCAGATCAGCACGACCGCGACCAGCGCGAGGAACGCCGCGAGCACCTTGTACTCGGTCACCAGGAACGCCTTCGCGCCCTGCTGGATGTAGCCGGCGATGCGCTTCATGTTCGCGTCGCCGTCCGACTTCTGCATGATGTCGGTGAACAGCAGGAACGCGTAGCCGACGGCGGCCAGCGAGATCACGAATGCGACGATGGACAACGTGATGGACATGACGGGGACCCGGGTTTCGAGGGGGGTTCGAACGGACGGATGGGGACTGCGCGTGGCGCGGCCCGGACGAAAAAAGGCGGGGCAGCTTATCCCCCACCTCGAAGGCGGGCAAGCCGCTGACCGCGATTCATTCGGAACGCGGACGCCGGAGACTTGAATCTCCCCGCTGCCCCTCCAACGGCGTCTTCGGGGTCAGGGGAGCTGCAGCAGCGCCGTCGTCGCCCCATCGTCGTCGGTGCGGAACACCTCGACGGCGCCGAGCTCACGCTCATAAAGGAGGGCGTCCTCGGCCGTCAGTGCGAGGATGTGCGTGGCGCCGTGCACTTTCTGGACGCGTCGCACGACGTCTCCGAGCAGCGGCGGGCCGAGTTGCGGAGCCTGGACGACACGGGGCGGTCGATCGCCGAGCAGGTGGATCGCCAGCTCGATGTCGGCGATCACGCACGCCGGCCGGATCATCGCGATTCCGATCGCGGCGGACGCAAGTTGTTTCTGCTTCGCACGATCCGCAATTTCGCCGCCGCGATTCCCCATCGCGTCACGAGCCAGGATGCCGTCGTCGTAGGTCGTGAAGGTCTTCGATGCGACGACGAGAGCGCCCTGCATCAGCAGGAACGTCCCCACCACCAACGCCACCAGCCGTGACCGCAACGCAGGCGCGCGCGCTCCCCATTGGTCGACACCGCTGACCGCGAGCAGGATCACCGGGCCGAACCACGGGATCAGGTAGCGGAACTTGCAGAGTGGCCAGGCCAGCATCACCGCCAAGTGCGCGCAAACCACCAGCGCCAGCAAGCGACGTTCGAGGAGTCCATAGGTCGACGCATCTCCCCGCGGTCGCAGCGCGAACCACGCGCCGAGCACCGACAGTGGCGCGAGCGCCGCCAACCACACGAGGCTCTGCTCGGCGACGAATCGCGCGTTGCCGGTCATGATCGCGAGCCAGTTCTTCGCGATCACGGCAAGCGCCGGCTTGGTCAGCGTCGCCAGGGTGGTGCCATTCCATTCGGCGAGCGCGGCGGCGTACCCGAGCTTCACCTTCAGGTAGAGCGGGTTGACGGAGAACGTCGGTTCGCCGAACACGACGACGTTGCGCACCCACCACGGGGCGACCACGATCACGAAGCCGAGTGCGACCGCGCAGGCCGGGGCGATCCAAGCTCCTGGCTTCGCCAGCCGGCGGCGCTCGATGAACAGCCCCGCCGCGAGGACGAGCACGAGCGGCGCCGCCTGGTAATTGGTGAGGTACGCCAGCCCGGCGCAGGCGCCCGCGATCGCGCTCGCCTTCACGGTGCGGCGCGCCAATGCGGTGATCGCGGCCAGCGTCCACGTGCCATGCAGCGTGTAGACCGAGCCATTCCCCGCAAAGTCCGCCAGCGCGAACGATGTCGCGACCAGAGCCGTCACGACCCATGGATCGACGTCGACGAGGATGCGCCGCGCCAGTCGATGCGTCAGGATCAAGCCGACGAGCCCGGCGAGCAGCGCGATGATCTGAAGCGCGAAGTAGGAATCGCCACCGATCGGGAACAGTGCGCCGAGCAGGATCGACAGCGGCGGATGCTGGTCCAGCGGATAGCCGTTCCCGATCGAATCCCTGGCATAGAGCTCGATCGAACGCTCGAGCGGCGTCGTCAGCCCTCGACCGTCCCACAGCGCACCGAGCGTCAACGCGTCGAGGTGGACGTCGCCGTGCGGAACGTCGTTCACCAGCACGGCGAAGCACCGCGCCAGCACTCCCAACACGACGAGGGCGATCCAAAGGGGTCGAAGGCGCATGCGGCGCAGACCTTACCGCGCCGCGGACGGCAAGAGTCCGGGCTTTCGCAGGTGCCCGCCGGAGATCGCGCAACAGTCGACCCCCCTCGATTCCGATCCTCGTCTCGGCGCCCACCAAGGCGACCTTCGCACCTTCGATCGAGCACCACTGGAGACGATTCATGCGCACTGCCCGTCTGGTCGCGATGGCGACCATCGCCGTCATGAGTTCGAGCGCCGTCGCGTTCGCGAACGTGCCGCTCGAGCCGATCTCGGCCTCCCAAGCGACGAAACAACTCCGCACCGCGAAGCGGGTCCACCTGCTCGAGATGCGCAACGCGATGGCGGCGCCGACCGCCGAGTTCTTCGACGCCGTCGAGGCGTACGAGGACATCGTCGACGAGGGGTCGTCGACGTTCGTCGACTTCCAGGACGTCGTGACGGCGTACGACACGATGCAAGAGGCCGTGCGCGACGCGATGGACACGGCGTGGTCGGCGTTCTACGTCGATGCGTCGGAAGCTCTGCAGGCGTACGCCGAAGGCGATGACTACGACGGAACGTACCCGTCGGCGTTCTACAGCGGCACCGGCGGCCCGCTCGACGAGTTCTACGACGGCGCGCAGAAGATCCTCGCGAAGCAGGTCGACCGCGTCGAACGCCGCATCGCGCGCATGGCGAAGCGCGTGAAGAGCGACGGCTTCTCGATCCAGTACTACGTGGCGGCGCCGGGTGAACTGCGGCGCGCGAGCCTGACCGACGTCACGTTCGACGCCGCTCCCTACCCGCCGTTCGGGATCGACGGCCTGTTCGCGTTCAGCACCGAGGCCGGCGGCGACGGCACGTTGATGGCGTGCGGTTGCGTCGGCGCCGCGGTCGGCGACGTCGAGGTCGAAGTCGACGGCGACACGGAGCTGTTGCTGTCACCGCCGGCCGGCTCGCGCTGGTCGCTGCTGTCGATCGCGGGCGACCTGGATCCGAACAACTACCTCGTGACGGCGTCCCACGGCGATGTGACGGTGAGTCTCCCGATCGGCGTTCGGTGACGATCCGCGGCGCGACGCGCCGCCCATGGTGACGACGACCGGAGCGGCGGGGCGCGACCGGGGTGTAGGGCCGCCCCC
>JBPOIU010000154.1:0-9889 GCA_052034255.1 Planctomycetota bacterium
GCTCTCGATGGCGATCGCGAACGGTGCTTGGCCGCGGGGATGGACGACTACCTCGCGAAGCCGATCCAACTCGATCGCTTGGCGGAGGTCATCCGCAAGTGGATCTGCGTCGAGACACCGACTGCGATGTGAACGAACGCGAGCCGCGTTCTTCGCTCGAAGCCCCCCGATTCAGCGGTTCGACACAGCCGGCGAGGCGTCCTGCCTTTCGCAAACTCGGTCGACCTGTTCAAATCCCCGGCGCGCGCTGCACCGGCGCAGGTGGCGGAATGGCAGACGCACCAGACTTAGGATCTGGCCCCCGCAAGGGGATGAGGGTTCAAGTCCCTCCCTGCGCACCACTCTCGGTCGTGATGGACGGGAGCGCCGCGATCACGCGCTGACGGACGCTGGATCCGACGCGCGCGTCGCCGACGCGGCGAATTGCAGCGTGAACCGTGCTCCGCCGAGATCCGATGCATCGACTTCGACGTTCGCGCCGAGTTGCGCCGCGCACGCGGTGACGGAGAGCAAGCCGAGTCCGGTGCCGTTCAGTTTCGTCGAGTAGCCCGGCTCGAAGATCGAATGCCGCAGTTCCGGCGGGACGCCGGGCCCCGAATCGTGGACTTCGACGCGCACACCGCCGCTTTCGCGCACCAGCCGAACCTCGACGCGACCGCCCGGGCCAGCGGCCTCGGCGGCGTTCAACACGAGGTTCATCAGCGCCCGTCGGACGATCGAGGCCTGCGCGTGTACGCGAATCGGATCCGAAGCGCGCACGACCAAACGCACGTTGCGGATGCGTTCATGACCGCGCAAGACCGCGACGTCGTCTTGCACCAGTTGCGCGAGCTCGACGTCGCGCGGCGGGTCGTCGGGCTTGCTCGCATCGCGCAGGCGCGCCGCGAGTTCGAGCAGACGCCCGGCCGCCGCCTCGAGATCGTGGAACAGCCGCCTCGCCGCGGGCGTCCGTTCGACGTGCGCCTCGAGCATCTCCGCGTTGCCGAGGACGACGTGCAGCAAGTTCTTCACGTCGTGGGCGACGGCCGACGCCAGCAAGCCGGAGATCGCGCGCCGATCCGCTTCGAGCAACGCGTCGCGATGGCGCGCGATGTCGTCGGCTTGGCGTTGCAGTCGTCGGAACAGTACCGACGCACCGAGGTAGAGCAGCACCGCGGTGACGCCGACGAACGCGAGGCCTTTGAGCCGCTCGTTGCGTGCGAGTTCTTCGACCGACGCGGCTTCCGCCTGAGCCATCGAGCCGGACACGATGATGTACGTGCCGGCGACGACGACGTAGCCGAGGCAAAGCAACCACCCCGCGAGCGCTGGCCCCAGTTTCATCGTCGTCCCACCCGGCAGTCGAGGGCGGAAATCTAGCACGCGCGATCCGCGGCGTACGGGTCGAACGACGAGGACTCCTCGCTCCCGGGAGCCGCTGTTTCGCGAGAGGCGGTGAAACAACTCCCAGCGAGCGGCGGAACGAACGAGAACGGCGAGCGCGAGGACGATTGCCGAGGCAACTCCATGGAAAGAGTCGGACAGGCCCTCAGCGCGGGCTACGCCCGCAACCGAATGAGTCTGCGCGTTCTCACGGTCTCGCCGGACACCTGTGCCTGTTGAACGGGGCGGCGACTACCGTCGCCTCGGACACCTGGTGCGGGATCTACTACGTCCGAGAATCGTCGCTGTACGCGACGACTCTCGGACGTAGGAGATCAGGGCACGAGCAGCGGCTCCAGCCGTTCCAACGACGTCGACACCGCGAGGACGACGTGATCCCGGTCGAGGACGAGGAATACACCGCTGCGACGGAGTCCGAGACCCCAGACGAACGTGTCCTGGATCCGCGTGACGTCGTCGATCGGTTCCAGTCGCACGGGCCACGGCACGCGTGAGAAGTCGCGCTGCGGCGGCATGTCGATCAACCCGACGACCGCGAGCGCATCAGCGCCGACGCGCTCGCGGAGCGATCGCAGTTCCGCGAAGTCGTCGTCGTCCGGACGCTCGTAGGGAGGGAACGCGGCCATCACGTGCAGCACGATGCGTCGTGTTCGCACGGCGCCGAAGTCGACGATCGCGCGGTCTGCGACGTTCGTGAACTCACCGAGCTCGAGGGGTTTGCCGACCCGACCGAGCACGCGCACCAACTCACGCTCGGCCGCGAGTTCGCCGTGCCCGCGCCCCAACTCGATCGCGCGCGCGCAAGCACGCTTCTGTTGCGCGAGGTCGATGGTGTCGCGCCACGCGAAGTCGACCAAGAGGTTCTGCGCGTAGACCCGAGCGCGCGCGCCGGCCGGGAACTCCGTGAGGATGAGGTCGATGTGCGCCATGCGCGACGCGGCCGTCTCGCTCGGGTCCTTCATGGCCGCACACGCGCGCCACACGCGAGCGACTTCACGCACCTCGTCCGGGATCGACGCCGCGAGCAGTTCCTCCGTCTCGCGCACCACGCCGGTGACGTCGCCCTCCGTGTTCAGCCGTACGCCGAGTCGAAGCTCGTACGCGTCGGGCACCCGAGGATGCGCCGGATCGCTCTCGAACAGTTCGCGCGCGAGTTCCGCGCGCCGGCGCAGTTGCCTCAGCGCGACCTCGGCTTCAGTCCCGGAGAAGAAGCCGGGCAACGGCGTCGCCTCGATGTCGCGGACGATCGCCTCGGCCGTCCGGGCGCTTCCGCTCTCACCGTCCGTGCGGATCGCGGCATCCTGCGCGAGCAGAGCGGCGACGACGCACGACGCGAACGCGCCGCGAGGTCCGCCACGTCGTGGTGTCGCCGCCGAAGTCATCGTGTCACTTCCCGCCGCTTTGGCCGGACGGCGCGGGCTCGGGCGCCTTCGGCGACTTCGAACCGCCGACGTACCCGAGCTGCTGCAGCAATGAATCCGCTTCGGCATCCGACCCCGACTCCGGCAGGACGACGATCGTCATGCGTTCTTCGGGAGGCAGCGGATTCCCGTTCTCGTCGCGATCTGCCATGAAGATCCCGGAGTCCTTCGGCAGGTGCTCGTCGAGGATCGTCGTCCCGGTCGTCGTGTCTTCGATCGTCACGTGCTCGGTGCCGTCGCCGTTGTCCTCCGTCGTCACGACGTAGTGGTCGTAGACGTACAGGGTCGCCGCGCCGGCAACGCCCGCCGTGATCATCAGCACGGCGGCGAGCAGCCAACCGCGCGTCTTGCGCGCGGAATCACGTTCGCTTCGGATCGCATCCATGAGTCGGTTCTCCATCGCGAGGTCTTCGAAGTCTCCGTCCCAACGTCGGGAGCGGAGAGGCTTCAGCGCGCTTCGGACCGGATCCGGGAGTTCGTGCACGTTCACCTCCGCGCGTTGAATGCGGCAGCCAGTCGGAGTCGCGCCCGATGCAGGCGCGACTTCACGGTTCCTTCGCGCAGTTCCAAGACCGCGGCGATCTGCTCGACCGTCAGCTCCTCGATGTAGAAGAGCGACGCGACGTCCTGGAACCGGCGCGGCAGCGCGAGCAACGCGCGGCGCGCCGCTTCCGCGGCATCGGGATCGGACTGCGCCGCGTCGGTCGCGATCGGCTCAGCGACGTCGTCGAGCCTCGCCAGCGAGCGCCACCACGACCGCCGCATCGAGGCATGCAGCGCGTTCGTCGCGATGCGGTAGAGCCACACCCGCAACGGCACGCCGCGATCCTCGAACCGATCGAGGGCGCGGTAGGCCGCCAAGAACGTCTCCGACACCAGATCGTCGGTCAGGTGCGTATCGCCGCACCGGCGCAGCAGGTAGCTGCCGATCGCCGGAGCGTGCGTGCGGAACACGACCGCGAAGGCGTCAGGATCGATGCGCGCTCGCGCGACGAGCCCATGATCGCTCGGCGCCGCGAACACCGAGTCGGCGTTCGCGGGGCGCGGGGACCACGGAAAGGTTTCGTCGCGTGCGTTCATCGATCGTGACGTCCCCTTGAAGGCGACGATCGCGCTCGAGGTTCCCGCGCTCGCGAGGATTTCTGGTTCGCGCGCGCGTCGCTCCCGCCCTCCGCTCACGCGGTCGGGGCTTGGCCGTCGCGTTTGCCGTCCTCCGCGTCGATGCGCTCGACCAGCCGCATGAGTTCGGCGTCGGTCACGATGCCCTTCTCGACGAGCACCTGCTTCAGCGCCTTCACCGCGAGGCACAACTGCCCCACGGTCGGCGCCAGGTCCGTCGCGCCTTCGTTGACGCGGATCGCGCGCAGGCGCTCGTTCTCGCGCGCCAGGTCGCTGATGCGCGTGTGCTGGTAGATGTCGAAGATCCAGTTGATCAGGCTCATCGGCGGTTTCCTCGGTGGGGTTGGAATCGACCAGGGCGGGATCATCGGCTCCGAAGCCAAGTCGCAAAGCGGAATTCGATGCGCCCACGCCCGAGTCCTCCGAAAGCGAGGAGGCCGGAGGGGAATGCGAGTGCCGCGTTCCCTGCATTCCCTGCATTCCCTGCTTCGCTGCGTCGCTGCGTCGCTGCTTCTCTGTTTCCCTGCCTTCCCTGTTTCCACTGTTCCCACTGCCGACTGCATCCCTCGTCCCCTGCCTCCCTCGTTCATCCATCCAACGAGCCCTGCCGGGAGCCAGGGGACAAGGGATGCAGTCGGCAGTGGAAACAGTGGAAACAGGGATTCAGGAGTTCACGCGAGCAGGGAGCGCAGGCCCCCCTCCGTGGTCTCCCGCAGCATCGCCTCCACCTGATCCCCTGCGTCTTGCCAGAACGTTGATCGGCTCTACATTCGCCGCCCGTCTTCGGGCTTTGTCCTCGCCACCGTTTCGCCGGTCCCACTCTCCGCCCGCGAGAGCAGGTCCCGGTCCATCCACCGCCTACTGGCGCCATCAGGGAGGTCGTTCATCTCATGAACACGAAGTGGTTGTTCCTCGCGCTCATCTCGCCCGCGCTCGCGCTGCCTTGCGCCGCGCAGGATTCCGTGTCGAAGACCGGGTGTCTCCCCGGCGACGCCGTGTCGCCATGGGACGACACCGCAGCCGCGAACGGCTCGGAGCAAGAGAACTCGTACGTCGTCGACATGACGACCCTCACCACGTCGTGGGGCAACGTGTTCGGCATCGCCCCGATCGTGAAGGGCGGCAAGAGCAGCCCGTCGTTCTTCACCAGCTTGATGGCCGGCTCCGGCATCTCGCGTCGTACGGCGAAGGGCGTGCCGTTCTCGTCGCCCGCGTACGCGGAGTGGAACGCGCCGGGCTTCGGTGTGAACAACGACCCGGCGATCAACGACGTCCCCGGCAGCGTGGACGCGACCGGACTCAGCGGTCATCGGTTCGCGACGGTGTTCGCGGAGAGCGGCGTCACGGGCTTCGGCGGCGCCTACCAGGGCGTGGTCTCGGCGCTCGTCAACGTCGACCCGGAGAACCCGACGCGACTCTACGTGAAGCGCATCCAGGCCGCGGTGAACGGTTGCGACGCGACCGGCAGCACGGGCAACACGTACACCGGCGCGATCGACGAAGACGGCAACTTGACGTTCCGCACCGACGGTTTCGGCTCGAGCCCCCCGCACGTCGGCAGCTGCGGTTTGCTGCCGTTCCTCGCGACGAACGACAACAACTTGTTCCTCGTGGCGAGCCAGTCCCGCAACCCCGCGGTCCGCAACGTGATCTCGAACGACTACCTCGCCGGTGGCGCGTTCGATCCCGGCACGACCAAGTGGGTGTGGCGCAACAACGCGACCAACGCCAACCCGCCGTCGATCATGCCGGCGTCGGTGACGGGCGGTTTGCCGTACCTCATCGGCACGAACTTCGCCAAGCAGTACGTGCGCGGTGACGACTTCGCGACGCTGGTGTCGGACCTCAGCCACCTGACCGGCACGACGACCGACCACCGCGGCAACCTCTCGTATTGCTCGAAGAACTTCCCGTTCCTGAACTCGACGCACGGCATCGCGGCGATCCTCGCGAAGGGCGCGGCGGCTCCGACCGATCGCCTGCTCGTGTTCGGACTCGGCGCGAACGGCGTCGTGACCGGAGCGATGGAGCTGATCCTGCCCGGCACCGTGACCGACAACTCGACCGGGTTCTCGAACCTGGGCCCGGGTCCGAACGAGTTCGACCACTACCACAGCCAGGTCGGTAACCAGGGCGGCACGGGCCAGGTCGCGATCAACCTCGATCCGGCCGGCAACCTGCTGCTCGCGGCGGAAGTCGATCATCCGACGACGGCCGGTTCGAACCACGCGTACGGGATCAACTACATCGCGGTCTGCCGCGTCACGCCCGCGGGCGCGACGGCGTGGACGATGGCCGGCTACCAGGACGGCTCGATCACGCAGGGCGGCAAGCCGATCCTCGACGGCCCGTCGCCGGGCGGCAACGTCATCGGTCAGATGTGCGAGTCGTCGAAGGTCGCCCCGACTCCGGCGGGTCCGTCGGTCTCGGGTCCGATGATCGACGCCGGTGGCAACGTCTGGTTCACGTCGGCGATCGAACTGCTCGCCAACAACGAGCTGACGTTCGGTCTGTTGCGCGCGGTGTACGACCCGACGACGTTCAAGTTCGACCTCGAACTCGTGACGAAGCGCGGAGACGTCCACCAGGGCATGAACTCGGGTCTGTCGTGGCAGCTGTCGGACTTGCCGATCGCCGACTCGAACTCGGTCGCGTCCGACACGGCGTGGTCGCAGAACATCTCGGAAGAGGCGCACCTCGGCGCCGATCCGAGCGCGTTCGGAGCCGGCGACGTCCGTCACCTCGGCGGCATGGCGCTGTCCGCGGGAATCACCTACGACGTCGATCTGTTCGGTGACTACGTCGACTGCCAGACGGTGCTGGGTTCGACCGACGAGCGCTATCGCACGATGCTCTACCTGTCGCCGATCACGAACAACGGCACGCAGAAGTACGGCTCGGGCTGCTCGGGCAGCGGCGGCTTCACGCCGGTGCTGGCATTGGACGGCTTGTTCGCGCCGAACCAGAACGTGACGCTGAAGATCGAGAAGGGCCTCGGCGGCTCGTTCGCGATCGTGTTCTTCGGTCTCGGTGGAGCTTCGGCGCCGATGTTCCCGCCCTGCA
Organism: Planctomycetota bacterium; assembly: GCA_052034255.1. Classification (GTDB taxonomy): domain Bacteria; phylum Planctomycetota; class B15-G4; order B15-G4; family JADJEK01; genus JADJEK01. The sequence goes on from JBPOIU010000154.1 coordinate 6,987, forward strand.
CGTTGAACATCGCTCCGCTGCTGCCGAGCTACTTCACGCTGCCGCTGTTCGGCGCGGGCGCGGGCAACGGCGCGATCGCCATCCCGCTGACCGTTCCGAACACGCTGCCGACCGGCTTCGGCTTCACGATGCAGGCGTTCGTGTCGGATCCGGGCGTTCCGTCGCTGTACTCGAACACGAATGGTCTGTCGCTGATCGTCCAGTGATGCCCTGATCGGCCCGTGCCGCCCTCTCGGGACGGCGCCGACTCGGACTCACGAAGTCCCTTCACGCACCCCGTCAGGACCCAGCGTCCGGACGGGGTGCGTCCGTTCCGCGACTGTTTTGGCGCCGAGTTCTGTTCGAGATCGAAGGACCTCCAGTGCGCTCGGAGTCGTCCAACGGACACCATGTCCACGTGCCGTCCCGTCATGCTCGTCGTCCTGGGTGCGCTCCTGCCGTTCGCCGGGGTTCCCGCGTTCGCGGCCCCGCGTCCCGCCCGCGTGCTGTTCCCGCTGCTCGAACGCGCGCCCGGCGAGTACGTCGCGCTCGCCGGCGACCTCGCGCTGGTCCTCGGGCGCGGCGGCTTCGACGCGTGGATGCATGACGGCCGCGACGACGGCGAATGTTCGCGCCTACGTTTCGTGTTCCCCTCGTCCGTTCCTCCGCGGCCGGATGTCGATGCCGCGCCGGCTGAGCTCGTCCGCATCGGCACGTCGATCGACGCGCTGCGCGGTTTCGCGCGCGTGCGGTATCGCGACGTCGAGCCGGGCATCGACGTCGTCGTGCGCGCGGACGGCGAGGGCATTGCGTACGACGTCGAGGCCGCGCCGGGCGTCGACGCGGCGCGTTTCACGTTTCGCGTCGAGGGTGCGATTGCGTCGCGCATCCGCGACGACGGAGCGCTCGAACTCGACACACCCACCGGTCGCTTGGTGCATCGCGCACCGTGCACGTTCACGAAGTCCGACCCACCGCGGGCGCTGCGCTCGCGCTTCGTCGATCACGGTGGCGGCCGCATCGGATTCGAGGTGCAAGACGCGCCGCACGACCTCGGCATCCGCATCGATCCTGGACTCGAGTTCGCGACGCGCTACGGCGGATCCGATTTCGACGACATCGCCGCGCTGGCCGTGGCGCCGTCCGGAGGTGTGGTCGTCGCCGGCTCGACGTGGTCGACGAACCTGCCGCTCGCCGGCACTCCGTTCGACGCGACGTCGAGCTTCCCGTTGCAAGACGCGTTCGTCGCCGCGCTCGGCCCCGATGGCAAGACGTTGACCTGGGCGACGTTCCTCGGCGGCTCGGGCAGCGACGCGGCGATGGCGGTCGCGCTCGATGGACTCGGCCGAGTGTGGATCGGTGGCCGCACGGACTCGACCGACTTCCCGACGAGCGCGGGCGCGTTCGACGCGAGTTACGGCGGCAACGGCGACGGCTTCGTCGCGCGCATCGACGGCGCAGGGAGTCCTTTGGGCGTCGGCACGTATCTGGGCGGCGGGCAGAACGACGAAGTTCGCGGCGTCGCGATCGCGGCCAACGGCTCGGTCCTGTTGGCCGGAGTCACGGCGTCGGTCGACTTCCCGGTGACACCCGGCGCGTTCGACACGCAATTCCAGGGCGGTCCGGCGGCGCCGGATGCCTTCTGCTGTGGATTGAACGCGACGGCGAGCGCCCTCACGTTTTCGACGTACCTCGGCGGGACTTCTGTCGACGAGGCTCGGGCGGTGGCGGCTCTCGGCAACGACGCGATCGTCGTCGGGCGAACGGACTCCGCCGACTGGCCGACGCTGGCTGCGTTCGACGCAACGTTCGGCGGCGGACTCAACGATGGCTTCCTCGCGCGCGTGACCGCAGCGAACGGTCAGCTCGCGTTCTCCACGTTCGTCGGCGGGACGGATCCCGACGTTCTCGACTCCGTGGCGACCTTCTCCAGTGACACGATCGTCGTGTGTGGGCGCACGCGCTCGTCCGACATGCCCGCGGTGGCGGGATACGACGTGTTCTTCAACGGCAGCGACGACGCGTACGTCGCGCAGTGGACGGGCGCGGGGGCGTTGACCGCCGCTTCCTTCCTCGGCACGAACGGGGACGAGCGCGCGCTGGCGGTCCGCATCGATTCGATCGGGCAGGCGTTGATCGTCGGCCGCGCCGACGGCGCCGGCTTCCCGGCGACCTCGCTCGCGTTCGATGCCACGTACAACGGCAACGGCGACGCGTTCGTCACCAAGTTCAAGCCCGCGCTGACGACGCTCGCGGAATCGACGTACTTCGGCGGCAGCGGATTCGACGAAGCACACGCCTGTGGATTGTCGCCGACGAACGCGCTCGTATTCGCCGGCCGCTCGACCTCCGCCGATCTCCCGACGACGAGCGGAGCGTTCCAAACCGCACCACTCGGCAGCAGCGACGGGTTCGTCGGGCTCGTGCGCGCGAAGCTGTGTCCGCTGGGCCCGGCGCTCCAGATGTATGGCGCGGGAAAAGCCGGCAGTGCGGGCGTACCGCAGCTGAGTTCGTTGAATCAGCCCGTGGTGCCGTCGGCGGATTTCATGGTCACTATCGGCTTCGGCGTTCCCGGAGCGCTGCCGCTGTTGTTCGTCGGCCTGCAACCGCTCGCGCTGCCGTTCGACGGCGGTCAGATCCTGGTCAATCCGTTGTTCAACGTCGGTCTACCGCCGCTCGATGCATCGGGACGGCTGTTCTTGCCCGTGCCGATCGCCGAGAACGCGGGGCTGTGCGGTGTGACGTTTCGCATGCAAGCGATCTGGTTCGATCCGGGCGCCGCGGGCTTCAATCACACGGCGCAGACCAACGGCCTCGCGATCACGTTCGGCTCCTGACGCGGCTCGACGCGCCGCGAGCATCGACGACGCGGGGGGGGGGGGGCGGGGGGTGGGCCCCCCCCCCCCCCGCGGAAAGAGCAGGGA
>JBPOIU010000014.1:0-5104 GCA_052034255.1 Planctomycetota bacterium
ACGCGCGCTCGAACCGCATCGTGTCGCCGACATCACCTTGCGCACTACACGACGGCACAGGGCAACCACGCTGGCGCACTGGTGGAAGCGGGACTCTTCGGCGGTGGCGCGCTCTCGGGTGACCCGCCGACGATCTCGGGCCTCGTGCTGATCTCGCGCATCGCCGGCACGTTCTCGATCACGAAGACCGTGGCCGCTCCGCTCCAGGCGGAGTGGACGTACGTGATTTCCGAGGCCCCATGAGCGAGTTCGCCGAAGGCTTCAAGCTCGTCACGCGATTCGAGATGTACACGCGACCCCCGAAACACCTGCGCGAATCGCTCGGGTACGGCTTCACGTCGTTGCGATCGGACCAGTGGACGCTGCGCCTGTCGACGCACAATCTCCTCACGAACGCGGGCTTGATCCGCATGGCGCGCACCTGGCGCAAGTACACGGGCGGTCCGTACGGACCCAACTCGATCGCGATTGGCATCGGGCAAGGCAACGCGCCCGACGTGACCGACACCGCGCTCGACGCCGAAGTGATCCGCAAGACGCTCGACTTCTCGACGCTGGACATCTCGCACCCGGTCAACACGGCGACTACGGTGTTCCAGGTGATCCTCGGCACGGCCGAACCGACGATCCAGGATCCTGCCGGCGTGCTGTTGTCCGAGGCAGGGCTCTACTCGGGCGAAGGGACGCCGGTGCTGATCTCGCGTGTGCTGCTCCCGGTGCCGCTGCTGAAGTATCCCGATTTGGGATGATCCCACGACAGGATTCTGATCCCTGCCCATGCGAGACCGCGTGGGTTCCCCGTCATGACGAGGTCGGTGTTCGGCGCGCGCTATGCACGACTCCGCGAATTGCTCGTCGACGCGCGACGCAAGTCGGGACTGACGCAGGTCGACGTCGCGGCAAGCCTTCGTCGTCCGCAGAGTTTTGTGTCAAAGGTCGAGAGCGGGGAGCGCCGGCTGGATGTCGTCGAGTTGATCCAATACGCCGAGGCAATTGGGGCGGACGCGCCTGAGATTGTGCGCGAGGTCGGCAGAACCAAGGATCGAACGAGGTCCTCACCCCGTCGGCCCTGAGGGGCACGGCGGGAATCAGACTTGAGGAGATCCCGGAACGGGATACTGTTTCGACGCGCACCAGAGATATCTGCGGCGCCGCGGACACGCATCAGTGCTCGCGTTCGTCGCGGTGTCGCGTCACCAGCTCCGTTGGGGGATGAATCATGGGTAGGAAGCGAGCGGCATCGTCGGTAGTGCAGAACATCGCGACCGACGATCAATGCGGGCCATTCAACCGATCGCGAGGAGGTTGTTGGTGGCGAGTCTCGGTCCGTCTGCAACTCGTGTGGGTCGTCGGATCGGTGGTTGCGTCGGTCAGCGCTCTTGCGCAGACCTGTGTCCTCTATCCGAACCAGGTGTTTGCGACTGGTTATGGACCCCGCAGCGTGGCGGTCAGCGACATAAACGGCGATGGCGACTCGGACCTGGCGGTCGCAAATTACAACTCGAACGACGTTTCGATCTTGCTGGGCGACGGCGCAGGCGCCTTCAGCACGCCGACGAACTTCTCGGCGGGCTCGGGTCCGATGTGCGTGGCGAGCAGCGATCTGAACGGCGACGGGAAAGCCGACGTAGCGATTGCGAACTACTCGTCGAACGACGTTTCAGTGCTGCTGGGCGACGGCGCTGGCGGCTTCAGCGCACCGACGAACTTTGCTGCAGGTTCATATCCGAGGTTCGTTGCGATCGGCGACCTGAATGGCGATGGCAAGCCGGATCTCGCGGTTGCGGACGCAGGTGCAGGCGACGTGTCGATCTTGCTGGGCGACGGATCTGGCGCGTTCACGGGACCAACAAGCTTCGCGGTAGGTACAGAGCCGACCTCGATCGCAATCCGGGACGTGAACGGCGACGGAAGACTGGACCTCGCTGTTGCCAATCAGCACTCGAGCTCAAACAACGTTTCGATCCTTTTGGGAGATGGTTCGGGCGGATTCGGCCCGGCGACCAACTACTACGCCGGCTCAGGTCCACGCTCGGTCGCGATCAGCGACTTGAACAGCGATGGGAATCCAGACCTCGCGGTGGCGAACTACTACGCGAATAACGTTGCGGTCTTGCTGGGCAATGGCGTTGGCTCCTTCAGCTCGCCGACCGTTGTTTCGGCGGGGTTCGGTCCGGCCGCCGTTGCAATTGGCGATCTAAATGGCGATGGCAAGGTGGACCTGGCGGTCGCGAATATCAACTCGAATGACGTTTCGATTCTACTGGGTGACGGCGCCGGCGGGTTTAACGGGCCGATCAACTATGGCGCGGGTTCGTATCCGGGGTCGATCGCAATCAGTGACGTAAACGGCGACGCAAATCCGGACCTCGCTGTCGTGAACATTGGCGGGAATGACGTGTCGATTCTGTTGGGCAATGGCGCCGGCGCGTTCGTAGCGCCGAGCAAGTTCGCTGCGAGCTGGAATCCAAGCTCCGTCGCGATCGGCGACCTTGATGGCGACGGGAAGTCGGATCTCGCGGTCGCGAATCGCGGGTCGAGCAACGTATCGACATTGATTGGCAACGGTGCGGGGAGCTTTGGCGCTCCGACGAACTACGTTGCTGGCTTGCTCCCGACGTCGGTCGCAATCGACGACTTGAACGGTGATGGGTGGGCGGACCTCGCGGTTGCGAATGATGCAGGAGACAACGTCTCGATTCTGCTGGGCGACGGGACCGGCGGATTCGCCGGACCAGCCGACTTTCTCGCCGGAACGACTCCTCATTCCGTTGCGGTCGGCGATCTCGACGGCGACAGTAGGCCGGATCTCGTGGTAGCGAACCAGGGCTCGAACGACGTTTCGATCTTGCTAGGCGACGGTGCTGGCGCCTTCAGCGCGCCGTCTAATTATGCCGCAGGCTTGCATCCGATGTTCGTTGCGATCGGCGACTTGAACGGCGATGGCAAGCCGGACATCGTGATCGCCAACCGCGACTCGAAGAACGTCTCGGTTCTGTTGGGTAACGGCGGCGGCGCGTTCACCGGGCCAACCCAGTTCGGCGTCGGTGCGCTTTCGTTCCCTACGTCCATCTCAATCGGCGACTTGAATAGCGACGGTAATCCGGATCTCGCGGTCTCAAACGTCAACTCGAATGACGTGTCGATCTTGCTAGGCGATGGGACCGGAGGCTTCGGTGTACCCACGAACTTTGCCGCTGGACAGAATCCATCGTCAGTAGCGAGCGGCGACCTGAATGGCGATGGCAGGTTGGATGTGGCGGTCGCAAACTCTACTTGGAGCAACGTGTCGATCTTGTTGGGCAACGGCTTGGGCGTCTTCAGCCTGCCGACGAACTTCGCGGCCAGCTCCTATCCAGCGTCAGTTGCGATCGGCGACCTGAACGGGGATGCCGCCCTCGACCTTGCGGTTGCCGGCGGCGACAATTTGGACTCTGGAGTCACGATTCTCCTCAACGAATGCCCCGGTACGGGCTGCGCCTCGGGGGCACATGCGCTGATCTATGGGCAGGGAAAACCCGGCTCGCTGGGCGTCCCTCAGCTCCAGTCCGACATTCCCAAGCTCGGAGCCACCGCCAACCTTGCGCTCGGAAACGCGCTGACGGGCCTGGGCGTTTTCTTCATCGGCTTTCAACCCGCATCGTTCGCCTTCGACGAAGGAAGTCTGCTCGTCGTACCGTTCACGACATTCACGTTCATCGTGCCAGCTGGCGGCGGGCTAACCATTCCGATTGCCGTGCCGCCCAACGCGGCCCTGTGCGGCTTCGACGTGTACTTTCAGGCTTACGTCGTCGATGCATCGGCGAGCGGTTCGTACCACACCGCGCAGACCGCGGGTCTGCATTGGATCATCGGGCCGTAGCGCCCGCCTCACGACGGCATCGTTGCCGTTTGAGAGCGGGTCGACCGTGCGCGCGAAGGTGCTTGCAGCGCTTCTTCCACTCGTCGACGAATCCGCCAAGCGGACGCGCGCCAGTAGCGCCCTGAGCCTCAACGCCGTGGAGCGTGGCGCTCGAACCTGCAACATCATCCGCGCAGACGTGGTCGCCTTCGGTACGTGGTGCGTCAAGTCCGATCGACTCCCGCATAACCCATGGACGAACGTCGTGCGGGCGGACGAAGTGACGGATCGTCGCCGCGAACGCCGGGCGTTCACCGACGACGAACTGGCGGAGTTTCTGAACGCGACCAAAGAGCACGCGGAAGCACGCTGGCTCGCCTACTTCGTCGCGGTCAACACGGTCCTGCGACGGAACGAGTTGCGCGGATTGCGTTGGGCCGACGTGGAGTTGGACGCCGCTGATGCCACGGTCACGGTTCGCGCGGCCGTCTCGAAGAACCGAACGCAAGCGGAACTCCCGCTCCCGACGGACGTGGCTGCGGCGCTCCGCGCGACGAAGCCTCGCGACGCGCTCCCGTCCGCTCCCGTGTTCCGGATCGTGCCGTCGATCCGTCGTTTCGACGACGACTTGAAGCTCGCGAAGCTGTCGAAGGACGGGGACGACGGGCGGACGCTCGACTTTCACGCGTTGCGCGCGACCTTCGCGACGCGCCTTGCTCGCGCGGGCGCTGCGCCCCAAGTCGCGAAACGCTTGCTCCGTCACTCCGACGTGAAAGTGACGATGCAGCACTACACGAAGCTGGAACTCGCGGACTTATCGAGTGCAGTCGCGAAGCTCGCGCCACCGGTTGCGAAGTCGGACGCGGTGATGGCGAACGCCGCGACGGGCACCGACGGACGTGTGCAACGCAAGATGCAACCGCAGCGCGAAACAGAGCGCGACGACGCATCGGCGTGCATCGTCGACTTCAAAACCTCGAATCCTCAAAACGCCGAATCCCCCGCACAGAACGACTCCATGCGAGGGATTGCGATGAGTTCGGTGGAGCGGCTGACGGGGATCGAACCCGCGACATTCAGCTTGGGAAGCTGACACTCTACCAGCTGAGTTACAGCCGCTCGTTTTGGTGCTTTGACCCGCGGCGGATCCTACGCGGAGAGAGTCGTTTGCCAAGGGGCCTTCGGGCGTCTGCCGCGTCTGGACCGGAATCGAGGGTTGACGAGCTTGGAGCGTCCCGGCAAGACTGGCGGCGCCGCGCCAGG
>JBPOIU010000114.1:0-2438 GCA_052034255.1 Planctomycetota bacterium
GGAAGTCCAGAAGGGGGCCGCGCCCGGCCCCCTTCTGGTGCCGGCCGCACAGGCCTACCAACGGTAAAAGCCCTCGCCCGTCTTCTTGCCGAGCTTGCCCGCGCGCACGAGGCGACGCAGCAGTGCCGGCGGGCGGAACTGTTCGCCGACTTCCTTGTGCAAGTGCTCGGCGATCGCGAGACGCACGTCGAGGCCGACGAGGTCCGTGAGCTTCAGCGGTCCCATCGGGTGGCCGTAGCCGAGCTCCATCGCCTTGTCGATGTCCTCCGCCGAGGCCACTCCGCTCTCGACCATGCGCATCGCCTCGAGCCCGATCACGAGACCGAGTCGGCTGGTCGCGAAGCCCGGCGAATCCTTGACCACGATCGTGGTCTTGCCGATGCCCTCACCGAACGTGCGGCACGTCTCGAGCACGTCGGGCGCGGTCTGCTCCGCGAGCACGATCTCGAGCAGCTTCATGATGTGGACCGGATTGAAGAAGTGCAGACCGATCGTGCGCGCGGGTCGTCCCGACGCCGCGGCCAGCGCCGTCAGCGACAGCGACGACGTGTTCGACGCCAGGATCGCGTGCGCCGGCGCGTGTTGATGCACCGTCGAGAACACCTTGGCCTTCAGCTCGAGGCTCTCGGGCACGGCTTCGACGCAGAGGTCGATGTCCTTCGACGCCGTCGCGAGATCACTCGTCGCGCTGAGGCGCGCGAGAGTCTGGTCGCGGTCGGCCGCCGTGACCTTGCCCTTCTCGACGCCCTTGTCGAGGTTGGCGCGGATCTTCGCGATGCCGGCCTGCGCGAGCTCGTCCTTCACGTCGAACAAGCGCACTTGGCAACCGGCCTGCGCGCAGACGTGCGCGATGCCGTGGCCCATGGTGCCGGCGCCGAGAACGAGAACGGTGCGGATCGGATCGGACATGCGTGAGCCTCGCAAAGGACGACCGGAACGACGGAAGGCCACGTCGTACAAGGCGCAACGCGCGGGCGCAACGCCGTCGAACCCGCGAAGCTCTCGCCGCGCCCGCCGGGTCACACCGCGGCATGGGGGTGAGCGCGGAGATCAGCCGAATGGAACCACGGCGTCCTACGGTGCGGCGACGTCGAGCGTCGCTTCGGCTGCACCCCCGATCAGGATCGCGTCGCCCGGGGCTTCGCCGTGCGTGGGTGACGCGCTGAGGTGCCAGGGCGGTGCGCCTGCCTCGCGCGGCGTCAGGCACTCGACGCGGTAGCGCCCCGGCAGCAGATGACGCCACGTGATGGAGCCGTCCGCTCCGGTTCGCGCGCCGCGGACGAGCGCGGGTTCGTCTTCGCGCGTGACGATGCGCATGAGCCGCAGCGCGACGTTCGCGCACGGCCGCGAAGTCTCATCGCGCAACGTGCCGCTCCACGTCGTTCCCGCGGGCAGCGCGAGCTCGATCCCCGACACCATCCCGCCCGGGCCGACCGTGAGCGGCGCCGACAACGCCGACGCGGCGCCGTCCGCGGTCGCGAGGACGCGATACGTCCCAGGTGTCACCTGCGAAAACACGAACCGCCCGGCGACGGTCGAGTACGACTCCAGCTCCGCACTCGACGTCGGCAGAGCTCCGGCGCGCACCAGGATCGCACGCGCGTCGGAACGCAGTGCGCGCGTGGCCGCATCGACCAGCGTGCCCTCGATCCTCGCGGTCGGCGCGGCGGGAGCACGGCGGCGCATCGTCAACGCCAACGCGTCGTTGGACCGCGTGCCGACGTCGACGTCGACCTCGAGATCGACGTGCTCCGGCGAGCGCAACGCGAGATGCACGGGGCGCGCCGGCAAGCCCGTGAGCGTGAAGTCCCCGTCGCGTGTGGTGCCCCCCGGCACGAACTCCGTCACTTCCTGTTCTCCGACACCGTCGCTCCACGAGGCGTCGATGATCACGTTCGCCGCGGGTTCGCCCCGTTCGTCGACGACGCGGCCGCGCAGCGTGTGCGCGTGCTCAAGGACGACGTCGAACGTCATGCCGTCCTGCAGCTCCGCGCGGCGCGCGACCCGGCGCGGCGCGAACCCCGGTGCGGTCACGAGAAAGCCCTGCGCCCATCCCGCGCGCGTCGGCACGCGCAGATCGCCGGACGCATCGGCCGCGATCGCTCCGATGCGCGCCGTCGGGATGCGCGAGCCGTCGGTCGCGAACGCGCGGATCACGAGCGTCGCCGGACGCTCCAGAGGCACGCGAAGGTCGCTGCGCGTTTCGCCGCTCGCGAGAGGGAATCGCGCCTCGCCGCGAGCTCCCGTCGCGGGATCCTCCGCGACGATCCACACCTGCTGCGCGGCTTCCAGGTTCCCGAGGCGGAACCGCCCGCGCGCGTCACAGCTCGTGGCGAAGGAGAACTCGGACGGCAATGCCGCGTGGCCACGCAGCAACGTCGTCCACTGCGTGCTGCGGAGTTCGAGCGGAGCCCACTTCACGTCGACGCGCGCGCCGG
>JBPOIU010000005.1:0-75923 GCA_052034255.1 Planctomycetota bacterium
CTTGGAGAACAGGGAGAAGTTCGGCTCGCGCCTTTGGCGCTCCATCGCTTCGGTGGAAGGCATCGGTACCCGGACGATGACGGGGACGGAGGCGCCTCCGTCCCCGATCTGTCCCCCGTCTGTCCCCCTTGCCCGCGGATCGCCGCATCCTTGCTACGCGACTAGAGGCCGGGGGTCAGGGCCCGCTGGCGTGCCGGGGCCGGGGACCTATTCGTCGATGGAGCGGGCTGGAGCCTGGCGGCTTTTGGAACCTTGGAGACGTGCGGCTCGCGCCTTTGGCGCTCTGTGGGCTTGATTGACGGCGTGGGAAGGCAGGACGGGATTGGGGCCTTCCCCATCTCGCCTCGTTCAGACTGTCGGGGCCAGTTGGGTTTCGCCGATCGAGCGGATGCGTTCGACCACCGCGAAGATGGTGTCGTCCGGGGTCGAGGCTCCCGCCGAGACTCCGACGCTTTCGGCTCCCGTGAACCACTCGGGTTGGAGATCTTCGGATTTGGCGACCTGATAGGAACGCGGGTTCAGACTCTGCGCGATCGACGCCAGGCGCTTCGTGTTCGCACTCGAGAACGAGCCGACGATGACGACGACGTCGTTGTCCCGTGCGAGTTCGACGATCTCCTCCTGATTGAGGCGCGTCGGGAAGCAAATGGTGTTGATGAAGCGCAGGTCGACGACCTTGCGATAGAGGACGTTCAGCACCGCGACGACGTTCGCCAGCATTTGCGTGGACTGCGAGACGACGCCGCAGCGGCGCATGCGCGGGAGCTTCTCCGCCTCCTCCGGCGAACTGACGACGACCGGGTCGGGAACTTGGCTCGCGATGCCGACGACCTCGTCGTGGCCGTGATCGCCGACGATGACGACGCGACGGCCTTCGGCCGCGAGTTCACGAACTTCCGAGTGGATCTTCGACACCAGCGGGCACGTGCCGTCGAGGATGGTCAGGCCCTGTTGACGGGCCGAGTTCCACACGTCCACTTGCGTTCCGTGGGCGCGGAAGAGCAGCGGCGCGGACTTGGCGTCCTCGAGGTTCTTGACGACGCGCACGCCCGACTCCGCGAGCTGCTGGACGACCACCTCATTGTGCACGATGTCGCCGAGCATGTAGACCGTGCCGAACTTCTTGGCGCTCTCGAGCGCCAACTGGACGGCGTCACGGACGCCGAAGCAGTAACCCGCGTGTTTTGCCAACTCGATGCGCATGGACTTCCTTCGCGTGGCGATCGCCGGTCGCTCGTGGCCCGCCGTGATTCTTCGTGCTGGTACTCGATCGAAGTTCACGATTCTGTCATGGCTGCGGCCAGCTGCGAACCGCGCAGGCTTCGTGCCTGGAAGATCTGGTCGCTCCGCGACCGGGGGACGCTCCGACTCTTTCCATTGAGTCGCCTCGTCGATCCTCCTCGCCTGCGCGCTTCTCGCTCGGCCTCGCGGCATCACAGAGTCGTGAACTTCGATTCGGGCGGCCTCGGCCCCGGATGAAGTAGCACACGCCACCGTCCCCGCCCCGGCTTTTCAAGCCCCGCCCGGTTCCGGGGTTCGGAACCTCCCTGCGCCGAAACCCCGGCAAGAGTCGCGAGTTCGGGCGACGAAGAGGCGACGGGCAGGCGTCTGGCGGGTTGCCAGTCGGGCGCGGTGCGGGATAGTCTCTGACCACCCCCCTTCGGATTCGCCCCCCGGACACCCCGCATGACGCCTCTCCTCCGCCAGCTCGCGGTCGCCGCGGTCGTCGTTGCCTCCATGCCGGCAATGCGCGCCCAGCAGAGCATCCTGGACGCGGACCGGCTCGCGGTCGAATACGCGATCCGCAATCCCCAGGGGCAGAACAACGGCGCCGGGCGCGCGCGGGGCATCCTCGCGTCGAGCGTGCCAGCGGGGACGATCGTCAACGTGACCATCCCGAAGGCCCAGACCGGGACGAACTACAACGAACCGATCGTGATCCAGGAGCCGTGGGACTTGAACGCCGGAGGCAACCGGCCATTGATGGTGGTCTGGAACGGATACGGGAACTCGCCGTCGTCGTTCTACACCGCGGGCGTGTCCGGCCTCGACGAAGAGGCGAACTGCCGGAGCTGGTTGACCGTGGCGATGTTCGCGGTCGACGACCAAGCGATGGGCTGTGTGTCGCCGATCCCGGCGCAGACGAACGTCGAAGCGGTCATCAACTACATGATCGCGAACTACCCGGTCGACCAAGACCGCATCTACATGGTCGGTTGGTCGATGGGAGCCGGCGCGAGCGCAAGCTTCGCGGCGCGCCACCTCGATCCGACGCAGCCCATGATCGCGGCGTTGGCGCTCGACGCGGGCACGTTCGATTTGATCAACGCGTACAACAGCGAAGTGACGGCATTCAAGAACATCGCCCACGTGATCTTCGGTGGGCCGCCGTCGAACCCGCTGTACACGTTCAACTACGCGCGCTCCGAGTCGCAGTGGTACGACTTCGGCACGAACTCGATCCTCGAGGCGTCGTCGCAGCTGCGCAATCTGCGCCACGTACCAATCCATCACGTCTACAGCACCGACGACACGGTTCTCTACCTGCCGACGCAGAACACACTGTTCAAGAACTTCCTGACCGCGAAGGGCGCGACGATCACGTCGACGAGCGTGACCGGTCAAGTGCCACCTCATTCGTGGAACATCATGGATCCGGTGGCCGCGCTCGACTTCCTGCAGCTGCACACCGTGAATCGTGCGCCCACGTCGTTCGAGATCACGGCGGATCGGAGCGCGCGCTACTACTGGGCCAACGTCACGCAGCGTTCGACCGGTCAGTTCTCGACGTTCACGGTGACGGCGGACGGCGCGCAGAACGACTTGACGCTGGCCGGCGTCGCGAACGTCAGCGCGCTGACGTTGACGCCGCCGGTCGGCTCGATGGACCTCGGCACGCACTTCGGCGTCACGCTGTCGACGACCGACGTCGGCGCGACCTCGGTCGCGATCCAGGGCGTGCCGAGCGCGCCCACGTACGTGCTGAACGGTTCCGTATTGCTGACGGGCTGGACGTGGGTCGCCGGCACGCTGACTCTGCCGTTGAGCGCGACCGGAACGACGGCGCTCGAGGTCCGCTTCGACGACTTCGACGGAGTGATGAGCGGTCCGTCGTCACTCGCGATCAACCAGAACCTGCATCTGACGCTGACCGGCACGACGGCCGGACAACCGTACTTCTTCATGCTCGGCACGGCGCAAGGCGTCCTGCCGCTGTCTCTGATCGATCCGAGCGATGACCGCAACATCCTGGTCGGTTTCAACCCGTTCCCGATCATGCTGCCGGCGGCCTTCGGCGGCACGCCGACCGCGGCCTTCGATCTGTTCATCCCGAACAACCCCGCGCTGATCGGCTCAACGCTGTACTGCCAGTTCGTGACGTACCCGGGCTCCTCGCACGTGATCGACGTCATCTCCAATCGATTGGACGTCACGCTCCATTGATCCCGTGATCGCGCGTTCCTGATCGCCGCGACCGCGCGCTTCTTCGACCGGAATCGAGTCTCCTTGCCACGCACGCAGAACTTCGTCGTCGGGCCCGAACACAAGAATCTGAGCCCCTACCAGTTCCTCAGTCGCGCCGTTCGGATCGGCCAGCCCGGGTTGATTCGCGAGCTCATGCGACGCGGCCACGTGTTGATCGACGGCAGTGCGCTGCCGATGCAACTTCCGCTGAAGCGCGGCAGCGTCGTCAGCGTGTCGTGGCCGCCCGACCTCGAACAAGGGCAACGGCGATTCGCGAAGCGAGCGCGAGTCGAAGTCCTGTTCCAGAACGCCCACGTGATCGCGGTGAACAAGCCCGCGGGTCTGCCCGTCGTGCCCGAACGCCGGCGCGAACGCGAGACGATCGTCGACGTGCTGGAACCGGCGCTGAAGAAGTCGAAGGCGGGCCAAGTCACGCGCGTGGTGCATCGCCTCGACAAACACACGAGCGGCGTCCTGCTGCTGGCGCGGGACCGTGACGCGAAGCGGATGCTGTGCACCGCGTTCAACGATCGCACGATCCACAAGGAGTACCTGACGCTGGTCCGCGGCACGCCGTCCACCGACTCCGGTGAGATCGACCTCGCGATCGGCAAGGACCGCCGCCACGCGCTGCGCATGGTCATCGCCGAACGCAAGGGCAAGGACGCGCTGACGCGCTGGCGCATCGAGGAGCGCTTTCGCGGCTACACGCTGCTGCGCGTGTTCCCGGTGACCGGGCGCACGCACCAGATCCGCGTCCACCTCGAACACATCGGATTCCCGGTGCTGTGCGACGAGCTGTACGGAGCGCGCCCCGAACTGATGCTGTCCGAGATCAAGCCGGGGTTTCGCTCGAAAGACGCCGAAGCGGAGCGGCCGCTGCTCAGTCGCCTGGCGCTGCATTGCGCGGCGCTCGAGTTCCCGACCGGGGATGGCGATGCGCGCATGCGCGTCGAAGCCCCCTTGCCGAAGGACCTCGAAGTGGTGCTGAAACAGCTCCGCAAGCACCGCGCCCCGTGATCAGGGCGTCTGCGGGCTTTCACCCGCCCGCTTCGCCCCTTATGCTCCCACGCTTTCTCGACGACCCCGTCAACGGATCGATGCCATGAAGACCAACGTTCGGAACTCGAAGACGAAGCGCTCGAAGAAGACCGGCTTCCGCTATCGCAACAAGACGAAGGGCGGCAAGAAGGTCATCAAGCGCCGCCGCGCGCGCGGCCGCAAGATCGGCAACTGATCCCGTCGTCGAAGCAAATGCGGCGGCTCTGCCGCCTCGAACACGAATCAAATGAGGGCAGACCCGTCGGGTCTGCCCTCATTTGATTCGTGTTCCATCAGGGCTCGGGGGGACGCAGCACGAGGATCGGGATCGGGCAGCGCAGCAGGATGCGTTCGGTCACGTCGTCGAGCATCCAGGTGGGCGCGCCCTCGGGGCGATGGGCGCCGATGATCAGCAAGTCGTGACCGCCTTCTTCGATCTCGGCGAGCAGCTCGTCGACGATCAGACCGTCGCGCACGACGATGTCGTTCGGGACGCCCGAGTGCTCCAGCAGCTCCCGCACCTTGGCGTGGTGGTCGAACGCTTCGTTCGGTGACTCGGCCGATGCCCGTGACGCACGGCGCTCGATCAGCGGCAACTGCTCCGGCAGCACGACGCCCGCGCGGATGTGGATGATGGTCAAGCGCGCGCCGAGGCCACGGGCGATCTCGAGCGCGCCGAGCGTCGTCGCCGCCGCGTGCTTGCCACCGGCGACCGCAACGAGGATCCGATCGAACCGTGCGCTCGGCCGCCGCGCGACCAGCACCGACGTCTTCACCGAACGCACGACCGTCGCGACCCGCGAGCCCTTGAACAGCCGCACGATCGCCCGCCGCCCCGCCGGCGGCACGATCGACATCGCATAGTGGCCGCTCTGGGTCTCCGCGAGCACCGCACGCTCCGCGGGCCCCGGGCGCGTCGACACGCGCACCTCGATCCCGCCGCGCTCCAAGCGTGCCTTGGTGTCCTCGATCAGCCGCGGCTGGTGCGCCACGTCCTCGGCGGTCGCGAGCAGCGTCACCCGCGCCTTCAACGCCGGCACGAGCCGCTCGGCGGCGGCGAGCGCCCACTCACCGCGGACCGATGGATCGACGTACAGCAGGATGTCCATGGACGACGAGTCCTCTCAGAGGATGAGAATCGATCCTTCGCTTCGAGGGATCGATTCACGGCCGAACGCACAGCTACCGACGGCGGCGGCAGCCACCGTATCCACAGATCGTTCGCGTCATTCAGCACCGCTCCACTGTGAATTCGGCGACTGCCGTCGCCGAGCACCACCGGATGCGGGATCTCCTACGTCCGAGAGCCGTCGCTGAACGCGACGACTCTCGGACGTAGGAGATCAGGTCGCGAACAGCAGCACGAGGGGAGTCACGAACAGGAACACCACGAACCACAGCAAGCGCCGCGGGTCATGCACGCACCGCGACGACACTCGATCGAGCGCGTGCTGGAACGGCGCGAACGCGACGAACACCAACGGGATCGCGAACGCCGCCACGCACAGCATGAAGATCAACACCACGGGGAACGCGTCGGCGTGTTTCACGATGAAGCTGACGAACAGCGTGTCGACGAACGTCGTGATGTTCGCGCCCATGATGTACGGGAACAGGTTCTCCCGCCGCACGTAGCCCTTCGCGGTCAGCGGCACCAACACCGTGATCGACACCGACACGGACAGCGTCAGCGTCGTCACGATCATGCCGACGAGGAACATGACCGGCGGCCGGAACAGCACGCTCGAGACGGCGGTGAATCCCGGTGACGTTCCGCTGACGTCCGGCAGGGCGTGATCGAGGACTTTGAACGCGATCAGCAGCAGCCCGACACCGAGCACGAAGATCAGCGGGGGCCACGGAATCATGCCGACGAGCAGCAACGCCGGTCGCATCAGCACGTCCACGACCGAATCGACGTTGCTGCCGCCGGACATGCGCAACATCCCGATGACCGCCGGATCGCGCAGCAGCCACTCACCGACGAGCAACGCGGGCACGCACAGCACCGCGGCGATGAAGAACGCCGCCGCGCCGATGTAGGCCGTCTTGCCGTGCTGCTTCGCGCGTTGGTCGTGCAAGTAACCGACGAACAGGATCACGAACCCCGAACCCAGGCGTGAGCCGCAGATCATCCCCATCGATTCGAAGCGATCGAGCGCTCCCTGATCGAGCAGCGTCAACGCGATGCTGGCGACGGGCGAGCCCGACATCAGGATCATCGCGCCGATCCAGCCGAGCCCCACCGCGGACGCCGGCCCGCCGACGCCGAGCGTCTGCAACAGCGAGCCGACGGCGGACGCGCCTTTTCCCAGCGTTCCGATCGCGAGGATGATCAGGTAGATCCCCGCGAACAGCGCGATCAGCCGTTTGAGGACGCCCAACGTGGTTCGGTCCGCGCGGAGGGAAGTTCGGGCGCCCAGTGTGGCTTCGCCCGCGCGCGGATCAAGTCAGCGCCTCATTCGACTGGCGGCGCCGCAGAACCCCGCGCTCGCCAGCGCACAGATCCCGCACGCCGGTCGATCGGCGCAGATCGCGTCGGAACCGGTCGCGAACGCCTGCACGGTGCGCGTCGCGCGCCGGATGTCCTCGGCGGATTCGGTGTCGGGATCCACGCCGAGGCGCGCGAGGAAGCGCTCGACTCCCGACGAGCGCTCGACCGGCGCGGCGAGCGCGCTCAGCAAGCGGGCGTGCTCGCGCAATGCGGCGGATTCGCACAGCGTGGCGGCGCACGCGCGGCCCTCGCCGTGTTCGAAGGCTTCGCGCAACTGCAGGGCGAACGGCGCGCGGTTCGCGCGCACCACCGCGCCGAGCGCGCGCGAGACGCGGCGCAACTTGCGCAACGCGCGTACGCCGGCCGCGCGACCACCCGGCGCGACGACGCGATCGGCGAGGGCTTCGAGTTCGCCGTCGGTGGCCGACGCCAGCAACTCGGGATGCAAATGAAGTGGTTCGTCGCCTTCGAATCGCAGCCGCATCACGCCGACGGCCACGCGGCGCAGGACGTCGCGATCGTCGCCTGGCGCCGGCGAGTCGGGACTCCGCGAATCGCGCCAATCCGGTCGCTCGCGGTCGAGTGTCGCGACCATGCCCTCGAGCAGGTCACGCACGCTCCATGCCCGCAACGGTTCGTACGTCAGCACCACATCCTCCGCTTCCCACCCCACCGCCGCTCGAGACCCCATGTGCGACGCGCCCGCGTCCCACGCGTGTCCAAAGCCCGAGTCGCGTTCGTTCGTGGTTCGCCCGAATCCACAAGTCCGCACCCGGACCAACCACGCGTGAGCGCCGGCAGGAGCCCACGGCGCATAGAGCACCAGCGCATCAGCGATCTGTCGACAGGGCCTCGGAAGCGCGCGCGAGAAGGTCCGCCACGCTTGCCGCCGGTGAAACACCCAACGACGCCAATGCCTCCCCCAGCACGCGCTCCGCGGGGCCGACGGCGAGCGGAGCCGGCAACGACGCTCGCACGATCGGTCCGTACGAGGCCTGCGTGACGATGCGCGGGTCGAGCAACACGACGACGCCGTCGTCGGTCGGACCGCGCACGATGCGACCCGCGCCTTGACGGATCCGCAGCAGCGCGCGCGGCAGCGAATAGTCACGGAATCCGGACTTGCCGCGGCGGTCGAGCGCTTCGCAACGGGACGCGTGCACGGGATCACCCGGCGACTCGAACGGGACGCGCTCTTGGATCACGCATTTGATGCGCGCGCCCGGAGCGTCCACGCCCTCCCAGAACGAGCGTGCGCCGAGCAGGACCGCGCGCGTCGCGTTGCGGAAGCGCTCGAGCACGCGCGCGGTGCTGCCGTCGACGCCGGGACACAGCACTTCGATCCCTTCGCGCGCGAGCGGCGCCCGCAGCAGCTCGGCGACGCGCACCATGCGACTGCGCGCGTTGAACAGCACCAGCGTCCGACCGTCCAGCGCGAGCGCCATCGCGAACGCCGCCTTCGCGATCGCGCGCGCCGCGACCGCCGGATCGCGCGCCAGCGGGTCGCCGAGGTGCAGCGGCAACACGAAACGTAGTTGGCGCGCGTAGTCGAACGGTGAGCCGAGGCGGAGCGGCTCGAGCTTGCGCGCGGCATCGAACGCGTCGAGGCCGGTTTGACTCGAGAAGAAGCCGAAGTCCCCGCCGGTGCTCAGCGTCGCCGAAGTCATCACCGTCGCGTGCAGGCGTTCGAGCACGCGCATCCGGACTTCCGCACCGATCTCGATCGGCGCCATGCGCAACGCGATCGACGTGCGCATTCCGAAGTTGCGCTGCTCGATCCAGGCGACTTGGCGCTCGCTACCGTCCAGGATCGCGTCGAGCGCGGTGGCGACCGCGTCCACGCGCTCGGCCGCGAGGAAGAAATCGAAGCGCAGCTCGGCCAACGTACCGCTGCCGTCGCGCTCCTCGAGGCCCGACGCCTCGAGGTGTTCCGCGAGTTCCTGCAGTTCGGCCGCGATCGCGCGATACGCGACGTTCCAATCGCGCGCGGCCGCGGCGAAGGCGCAGAACGCGGGCGAAGCGCGCACGGGGGCCTCCAAGCGCACGAGTCGCCGCGCCTCGCCGTCCTCGGCCGTGCTCGATCCCGCGAACACGGGAGCGAGCGTCGGACTCCACGCGTCCATGCGCACGAGCAGCGCCATCGCGTCGGTCGTCGCTTTCTCGACCCGTTCCCGAATCCCGAGCAACGGCACGCCGCTGCGCTGTTCGGCGCGCCGCACGTCCGCGCTGGCGCCCGCGCCACGTTTGCGGCCGAGTAGTCGCGACAGCGTGAAACGGGCTTGCCCTTCCGAGACTTCGAGACCGAACGCTTCGGTCGCCGAATCCGGCAGATCGTGGCCTTCGTCGAATACGACGCACGTGGGCGCGAAGAAACCGCGCGGCCACGCCAGGGCCAACGCGTGGTTCGCGATCAGCAGATGAGCGCCGGCGACGCGACGGGCGAGCCGGGGATAGAAGCAGCGCGTCCCGAAGCGGCAGCGCCGACCCGAGGGGCCGTGCTCGCACCGCACGTCGTCGACGAGCCGCGACAGCGTCGGCACGCGGCGCAGCATCCATCCCGACACGCGTTCGAGGTCACCGTCGGCGCTGCATTCCGCGAAGCGCGCGAGGTACAGCGCGCCGAGCCGGTCTTGGGGATCGCCGTCGTCCGACGCTTGCTCGACGACGGTCGCGAGGCGCCGCAGACACAGATAGTCGCCGCGGCCTTTGACCAACGCCACCGACACCGGAATGCCCAGCGCGCGGACGAGCGTCGGTACGTCCTTCTCGAACAGCTGGGCTTGCAGGTTCTTCGTGCGCGTGGCGAGGATGACCGGCGTCTGGTTCTGCCACGAGAACAACGCCGCCGGCACGAGGTACCCGAGCGATTTGCCGACGCCGGTTCCGGCTTCGGCGACCAGGGCCTTGCCCTCGTGCAGCGCGCGCGCGACCGCATGCGCGAGCTTCACCTGCTCGGGCCGCGGCTCGTAGCCGACCAGGGCCCGCGCGAACGGCCCATCGGCGGCGAAGACCGCGTCGATGGCCTCAGGTGCGACGGCGACGAATGGCGGCTCGCCGTCGCCGCGCGGTTGTCCGACCAGCCCGTCCTGCGCGACGAACCGACGGGGTTCGTCGGAACCGTGCACGTCGGCCACCAAATCGAACGTCGCGGCGTCACCGCGCGCCAGCAACGCGTCGAGCGATTGCACGCTGGTCCGCGAGTTCTCACGGTGCAAGTCCTCGCGCAGTTGTGCGACGCGGCGCGCGAGCAACTGGACTTCGTCGGCGGCGCCACGAGGTTCGGGCAACTCCGCGAGGCGCGCGAACGCCGCGAGTCCGACGTCCCCCAGCTCCGGATGCACGAGCAGAGCGAGCAACGTGACCTCGGCGATGCGCTCCCATTCGCCATGCAGCCCGAGCGCGTCGACGGCGAATGCTTCACGCAGGCGCTGCCGATCCTCGGCCACGACGCGCGTGCCGTGCGCGAACGCGAACAACGTCAACGCGGCTTCGACGCGTTCGGCGTGGTCGGTCAACGACCGCAGGAGCGGCTTGCCGGCCGCGAACTCCTGCCCGGCCTCGACGCGCAACGCGGCCAGCTCGGTCGACGTCCGACCGACGCGGATCGCCACGTACGTGCACGCGACCGGCAAGCCGGTCATCGCGACTTCGGCTCCCGCGGTCCGTGCTGACGCTCCCACGTCTTCGCGTACTTCAGGAACACCGAGAACGCGCCCATCCACGCCAGGATGAAACCGCGCAAGCCGTCGCGGAAGCCTTGGCGCCAGACATACATCTTCAGGAAGCGCAGTGGCGGACGCAGCACGAGCTTGTGTAACGCGAAGTCCCGGCCGGCCTCGACGTCGCGGCGCGCGACGATCGCCGCGTACGCATCGATCTTGCGCACGTGGTGCGCGAGGTCGCGGAAGTTGTAGTGCGTGAGCTCGCCCGACAAGCGACGCACCGGACCTTCGACGTAGACGTGATCGTGCGGGTCCTTGCCGCCCCACGCTCCGCGCCGGCGATCGAACAGTCGCAGTCGCCATTCGGGCCACCAACCACCGTGATCGATCGGCTTGCCGGCGTAGATCGAATGCCGCGCGACCTCGTAGCCCGCGGCGCGCTTCGCCTCCGGAAGCGCCATTTCGCGCGCGAGCGCCGCCATGAGCTCCGGATTCGCGACCTCGTCGGCATCGACGCAGAACACCCAGTCGTGACGGGCCAACTCGACGGCCCGTTGCTTCTGTTTCACGTGCCCGAGGAATTCCTGATGCACGACGCGTGCGCCGCACTCGATGGCGATCGCGACCGTCGAGTCGATGGAACCCGAATCCACGACCACGATGTCGTCCGCAGCCGAAACGGCGGTCAGGCAGGCGCGGATGTTCGCCGCCTCGTCCTTGGTGATGACGCAGACCGACAGCGGCAGTTTCGGGCCGGAAGCACTCATCGCGCCGCGCCCGTCAACCAGGCTTCCCGCCGTGCGCGCGTCGCGTCATCGACGTCGTCGTTCGCGGTCAGCGTGTACGAGAAGGCCGACACCTGCGGCGCCACGAGCGTGCGCTCGATGAGGACGTCGTCGCGGAACAGCGTGAACGTGGCCGTTCGGCCCACCGATCCGCGCAGGCGGGCCGCGAGCGTGTCGGCGTCGACCCGTAAGCCGTCCAATGCCACCAACTCGTCGCGCGCCGACATGCCGGCCAGCGCCGCCGGCGACCCCGGATCCACGCCATCGACGATCGCGCGACGATCGGCCCGGCGGATGCGCGCGCCGATCAGATCACGCACCGTCGGCTTGTCCTTCGGCTTCGTGCGCAAGCTCAGTCCGAACCGGGCCAACGGGCCCTCGAAGTCGAGCTCGGCCGTCGAACGCACGGCGCGATCGAAGAACGTCGTCAGGTCGCTGCCCGCGGCGTCCGCGCAGAGGCGTTCGAACTCAGCTCCCGAATATCCGGGGCCTTCGTACGGGAACTCGCGCACGAGCCGCACCATCACGTCGTCGAGGCTCGCCTGGCCCGCGCTGCGCGTACGGATCTCGAGGTCGAGCAGCCACGCGACCAACGCTCCCTTGGCGTAGTACGAGAT
This sequence comes from Planctomycetota bacterium, assembly GCA_052034255.1. Taxonomy (GTDB): domain Bacteria; phylum Planctomycetota; class B15-G4; order B15-G4; family JADJEK01; genus JADJEK01. The sequence goes on from JBPOIU010000005.1 coordinate 12,065, forward strand.
CGCGGAGTTCTGCGTGTCCTCGTCGGGTCGATACAGCCGGATCCACGCCAGCAGCGACGCCTCCTCGAGCGTTTCGTGCGCGCGCCCCGGCGTGTCGCGATGGCGCGCGATGGCGTCCGCCATGCGTTCGAAGTACGCGGGACGCTCGACGACACGCGCTCGCAGCGGCACGAGCTCGTCGTAATAGGACGTGATGCCTTCGGCGATCCACAGCGAACGCGTGTACGCCTCGTGCGCCAGATCGGCCGCGGCCAGCTCGCGCGGCCTCGCGGACTTCACGTTCCACGCATGGAAGTGCTCGTGTGCGATCAGCGACACGAAGTCGTGCCAGCCGGTGGGATCGGCGAATTGCAGCCGCGGATGCAGCAGCACGCACGAATCGCGATGCTCGAGCCCGCCCTTGCCGTCCGCGGTCGTGAACGCGAGGAACGCGTAGTTCGCGTATGGGAGCGAGCCGAACAGCCGCGCATGTTCGCCGACGATCGCCGTCGTCGCGGCGGCGACGCGCTCGTGGACCCAATCGCCGTGGCCGCAGAACACGAAGGAATGCGGAACGCCTGCGACATCGAACGCGCGCCGCTCGAACGAACCGCACGCGATCGGCGTATCGACCAATCGATCGTGATCCGCGGCGATCCACGCGCCGTCGACACCGCGCGGCAACGCGGTGAACACGCGCCACGTCGACGGCACGTCGATCGTGATCGCGATCGGTTCGCGCTCGCGACCGCGCGGGACGAGGAACGTCGCGGCGCCGTTCAGCAGCGCGCGCTCCGCGTCGACCCACGTGGTGCGTACCGAGACTTCGTTCGCGTAGACGCGGTACATCACGTCCACGCGACCGCGCGCTCCGCGCACCAGGATCGTCGCCTTGTCGACGCGCTCGACGGCGAGAGCCGTGCCGTCCTGCGCCGTCGCCCGGGGTGCACGCAAGTTGCGCGCGAACTCGCGGATCATGTACGAGCCCGGTGTCCACGCCGGCAGCCACAGGACCAGATCGCCCGCGACGTCGTCGACGGACAACGTCACGTCGACGTGGTGCGCGGCGCAATCGCGCAAGCCGACTGCGTAGCGCAGCCGGGGCGACGTCATGGTTCGCCCCACGCGCGATCGATGAGTTCGAGCGGATGGACGACGTCGACCGTGAGCCCGCGCATCCGTACTCCCGCGCGCCATTGCAGCAGGCAGCCCGGATTCGCGCTGACGAGGATCGTCGCGCCGCTGTGCTCGACGTCGGTCATGCGCTCCGCGAGCAGCGCCAACGATTCCGCGGGCTGCAGCGCGTTGTAGAGCCCACCCGCGCCACAGCAGCGGTCCGGGCGATCGAGCGCCGCCAGCGTCAAGCCAGGGATCGCTCGCAGCAAGTCACGCGGCTGCGCCGTCACGCGCTGCGCGTGCGCGAGATGGCACGCATCCGCGTATGCGGCGCGCCCCTGGATCGTGCGTGGCGTGCCGCGCAGACCTTGCTCCGCGAGGAACTCCGTGACGTCCTTCACTTTCGATGCGAATGCGTGCGCGGCCGCTTTGTCCATCGCGGACAAGCCGGTCTGGTCGTCGAGCAAACGCCCGTATTCCTTCATCGCGGCGCCGCAGCCCGCGGAGTTGACGACGATCGCGTCGACGTCGCCGAGGTCCGCGCACGCGCGCACGAGCTTCAGAGCGGCAGAACGCGCGAGATCGATCTGTCCGAAATGCGCCGACAACGCGCCGCAACAACCGCGCGGTTCGATGACGTCGACGTCGAAGCCCTGGTTCGACAACACCCGAACCGTCGCACGATTGATCGAGCCGAGCAGGATCGGCATCACGCAGCCTTCGAGGAACGCCACGCGACCGCGCTTGCTGCCCTTCGCGGGTGTCGTGCGCGGCAGCGGCTTGCGCTCGCGCTGCGGCGGCAAGGGCGGCAACAGCTGGTCGCGCACGTCGAGATCTTGGGACAGGAAGCGCACGACTCCGTAGCGTCGCAGGAGGTTGCGGAGTCCCGAGCCGTGGTACATGCCGAGCAGACTCGCGAGGCGACGCAATTTCGGCGGATGCGGCAGCACGGAGCGTAGGAACCAACGCTTCACGCGGTGCTTCAACGTCTTCTTGCGCACCGGTTCGAGGACGTGCGAGCGCGTGAACTCCATCATCGCGCCGTATTGGACGCCCGACGGGCAGACCGGTTCGCAGGCGCGACAGACGAGGCATTGATCGAGATCGCGGACGACGTCGGCTTCGGGTGCGATCGTGCCTTCGGCAAGGCCACGCATCAGGTAGATGCGTCCGCGCGGGCTCGCCGACTCGCGGCCGAGCAATTCGTAGGTCGGACACGCGGGCAAGCACAAGCCGCAATGCACGCAGTCGAGCGCGCGCTCCATCTGCAGCAGATCCTCGCGCGACGCGATGCCGTGGCTCGGACCGGAGCTCATGCGTCCTCCCCTTCCGCGCGACCGGGCGTCAGGATGCCCGCGGGGTCGGTCGCTCGCTTGAGACGTCGTTGCAGCGTGTACGACGCAGGTCGTCCGAGATGGTGCGTGAACGCCGCGCGCACGGGCGCTGGCCCGCTCTCGAGCGTGAAGCGGACGCGCTCGGGTTCGCGGTACGTCAGCGCGGCGAGAGCGTCGAACGTCGGCCGCGCCGGTTCGCCGGCGCAGACGAAACGGACCAGCCCGAGCGCCGGTTCGACCAGCAGCGCGCACGCCGTTCCGGTGCCGGCGCAGGCGGAGAGGCCGGCTTCCACCAGTCCGCCGAGCGTCGACTTCCCGGCGCGCATCGGCAACGTCGCGAGCTTCAGAACGACCGGCTTCGCGGCGCCGTCGAGCGGTCCTCGCGCGGTCCAGTCTCGGACGCGCTCGAACGTCCGCGCCGCCACGTCGGCATCGAGGGCTTGGACGAGCAAGGCTTGCGCGGCCGCCCCCGCGGTGCGGATCGACGACAGGGCGCGCTCGACGGCCTTCTCCGCGTCGGCGTAGCGCAACAGCGCGACGTAGACCCCGTCCTTGTGCCCGAGGTCGATCGGCAAGTGTGCCGCGCGCGCGGCCTCGACGTCGACGACGACGAACGCGATCGGAGCTTCACGCGCCTCGCGCACGAGCGTCAAGAAACGATCGAGCGATTCCGCGTCGCCGAGCGTGACCGCAATCGCAGCGTCCGTCTGCGGTAGGGGTCGCAAGCGCAGATGGACTTCACAGACGACGGCGAGCGAGCCGAGCGATCCGTGCAGCAGGCGATGCAGGTCGAAGCCCGTGACGTTCTTCACGAGACGCCCACCGGAGTTCGCGAGGCGACCGTCCGAATGCGCGCTCAGTGTGCCGAGGACGTGGTCCACGGGCTGGCCGAAGCCGGTGCGCAGCGGGCCGCTGACGCCCGCGGCGAGCACGCCGCCGATCGTCGCGCGCTCGAGGCCCGGAGGATCGAGCGGTAGCCACAGGCGTTCCGCGTGCGCGGCCTGCGCGATGTCCAAGAGACGGGTGCCGGCCTTCGCGCTGAGCGTCTGGTCCGCGGCGTCGAAGCGCGTGATGCCGGCGAGTTGTCCCGTCAGCAACACGACGTCCACCGACGTCGGCGGGCGGCCGCGATCCTGATGCTGTCCGCCGCCCCACGGCGCCACCGTGAGCTGACGCTCGGCGGCGACGCGCAGCACGGCCGCGACTTCTTGCGCCGAACGCGGACGCAGCGCCAGTTTGGGCCTGGCTCCGAGCACGACGCCCGCCGGGTCCTCCGGCCGTACTTCGAACGCGTCCTGCTTGCCGAGCAATTTGCGGAACGGCTCGATCACGGGCCATCCTCCGCCGGCGGCGCCAATGATCCCGATTTCGCTTCGACGCAGCGTTTGCCGGTCGGCAGCACCTTGCCGGGATTCAGCAATTCCCGCGGATTGAACGCTTCGCGCAGCAGGCGCATGCGCAACAGGTCGTCCTCGCCGAACACGAGATGCATGGCGTCGCGCTTCTCGATGCCGATGCCGTGTTCGCCCGACAGCGAACCACCGGCGTCGACGCAGACCTGCATGATGCGCGTGCCCGCCGCCAGCACGCGGGCCATCTCGTCGGCGTCGCGACGGTCGTAGGACACGTTCGGATGCAGATTGCCGTCGCCGGCGTGGAACACGTTCGACAGCCGCAAGCCGTGCTCGCGGCCGATCGCGACGACCTTCGCCAGCACTTCGGGCAGGCGCGAACGTGGTACCACGGCATCCTGGACGTAGAGATCGGGCGCCAGGCGCCCCATGGCTCCGAATGCGCCCTTGCGGCCCTTCCACAGCTTCAGGCGATGCGCGTCGTCCGTCGCACGCTCGAAGCTGAGCGCACCGGCGTCGCAAAACACCGCCTGCACCCGGGTCGACGATGCATCGACCGCTTCGGCCAACCCGTCGAACTCGACGAGCAGCACGGCTCCGGCGTCCTTCGGGTAGCCCGCGGCGTACACGGAGTGCTCGACGGCTTCGATCGTCGCGCGATCGAGGATCTCGAGCGCGCACGGTTCGAGCCCGGCGGCGAGGATGCGCTTCACGACCTCGCAGGCGACCTCGACGCTCGCGAACGCGGCGAGCAGCGTCTCCGTGCGCTCCGGGATCGGCAGCAGGCGCAGCGTCGCTTCGGTCACGATCGCGCAGGTGCCTTCGGATCCCACGAGGAACGTCGCGAGGTCGAGGCCGGGCGTGTCGGTGAGCGCCCCGCCGCATTCGACGACCTCGCCGTCGGGCAGCACGGCGGTCAGCCCGAGGACGTGCCGGAACGTCGCTCCGTACTTGAAGCAGTGCGGTCCGCCCGAGTTCTCGGCGACGTTGCCACCGATCGTGCATGCGGCCTGCGATGACGGATCGGGCGCGTAGAACAGTCCGAACGGACGCGCGGCCTTGGAAACCGCGGCGTTGGTGATGCCGCATTCGACGCGCGCGAAGCGGTTGTCGGCGTCGAGCTCGATGACGCGTCGCATGCGGGCAGTCTCGATCACGATGCCACCCTCGATCGGCACGGCGCCACCGGACAGGCCGGTGCCGGCTCCGCGCGCGACGAACGGCACGCCGGCCGCCGCGAGCTCGCGGACCACCGCGGCGACCTCGCCGGTGCTACCGGGCAGGACGACGGCATCCGGTCGCCGCCGGAAATGCGTCGTCCCATCGCACTCGTAGACGAACGTCTCGCCCGGTCGGGTGAGCACGTGTTCGGCACCGACGATCGCAATCAGCCGCGCGAGGTCGAGCATCCGCATCCCTGGGATCACGAGGTCTCGAGCGCGGACGCGCCCGAACGGCGCACAAGCTAGCAACCGGATCGCCGATCCGACTGGCATTGTGGCACCGCGCGTCGTGCGCGCGCAGCGGGTCGCGCGATCGCGGCGGCCCCCGCTCGAACGTGCGTCGACTCGGCGGCTCGCGCACGCGTCGCCGACCTCGCGTCAAGCGACCGGACATGCGCACGCGCGTGAATCCATCGGCTGGATTCACGCGCGTGGCCGCGGCCCGCTCGAAACGCTGCGATCGCTCAGGACGACGCCAGACGTCGCAGCACGTAGCGCAGGATGCCGCCGTGACGCACGTAGTGCATCTCCTGCGGAGTGTCGATCCGGACGCGAGCCGCGAAGCGGATGTCGCGTCCGTCCGCCGCGCGCGCGCGCACCGTGACGTTGCGGCTGGTCTTGAATCCGTTCGCCAGTCCTTCGACCAGGCCGTCGATGTCGATGATCTCGTCGCCCTTCAGACCCACGGATTGGGCGTTCTGGCCGGCCTCGAACTGCAGCGGGACGATGCCCATGCACACGAGGTTCGTGCGGTGGATGCGTTCGAAGCTCTCGGCGACGACCGCGCGCACCCCGAGCAGCGCCGGGCCCTTCGCCGCCCAGTCGCGCGACGACCCGGTGCCGTATTCCTTGCCGGCGAACACGACGAGCGGGACGCGTTCGTCGCGGTAGCGCATCGCCGCGTCGTAGATCGACATCTGCGCGCCACTCGGCTGGTGCGCCGTCATGCCGCCTTCGACACCGGCGAGCATCAGGTTCTTGATCCGCGTGTTGGCGAACGTGCCGCGCATCATCACTTCGTGGTTACCGCGACGAGCGCCGTAGGAATTGAAGTCCGCGGGCGCGACGCCGTGCTCGACCAGGTACGCGGCGGCGGGGCTCTTCTTCGAGATGTCGCCCGCCGGCGAGATGTGGTCCGTCGTCACGCTGTCGCCGAAGATCGCGAGGATGCGCGCGCCGTTCAGCGCTTCGAACGGCTTCGGCTCGCGCGTCATGCCGTCGAAGTACGGCGGGAGCTTCACGTACGTCGAGGCGCTCTCGAACGCGTAGAGATCGCCTTCGGGCGTCGGCAGCTTGCGCCATGCCTCGCCACCCTCGAACACCGACGCGTAGTTCTCGCGGTAGAGGTCGGCACCCACGACGCGTTCGATCACTTCCGCGACTTCGCGCTGCGTCGGCCAAACGTCCTTCAGGAACACCGGCCTGCCGTCGCGCCCGACGCCGAGCGGCTCGGTCGTGAGGTCGATGTCGGCGGTGCCGGCGATCGCGTAGGCGACGACGAGCGGCGGCGACGCCAGGTAGTTCGCGCGCACGTCGGGATGGACGCGGCCTTCGAAATTGCGATTGCCGGACAACACCGCGGACACCACGAGCCCGTTGTCCTGGATGACCTTCCCGACCGCCGGATGGAGCGGACCCGAGTTGCCGATGCACGTCGTGCAGCCATACCCGACGACGTGGAAGCGCAGCGCTTCGAGGTCTTGCAGCAGGCCCGACTTCTCGAGGTACGACGTGACGACGCGCGATCCGGGAGCGAGGCTCGTCTTGACCCACGGCTTGGTCGTGAGGCCGCGCGCGGCGGCTTTCTTCGCGACCAGACCGGCCGCGATCAGCACCGACGGGTTCGACGTATTGGTGCAACTCGTGATCGCCGCGATGACGACGCCGCCGTGTCGCAGTTCGAAGCTCGTGTCGTCGATCGCGCTGGAGCCCGCGCCGACGTCCGGAGCGCCCGGCTTCTTCAAGCTCGGCAGCGCCGCGTGGAACGTCGTCTTCATGTCGGCGAGGCGCACGCGGTCCTGCGGGCGCTTCGGGCCGGCGAGGCTCGGCTCGACGCTGTCGAGATCGAGTGCGACGACTTCGCTGTATTCCGCCTGCGGCGCGTCGGCCGTGTGGAACATGCCCTGCGCGACCATCGTGTCGCGCACCAGATCGATCTGCGCCTTCGAGCGACCCGACAGCGCGAGGTAGCGCAACGTCTCCTCGTCGACCGGGAAGATGCCGCAGGTCGCGCCGTATTCCGGAGCCATGTTGGCGATCGTCGCGCGGTCGGCGAGCGGCAGGCTCGGCATGCCGGGCCCGAAGAACTCGACGAACTTGTTGACGACGTTCTTCTTGCGCAGGATCTCGGTCACCGTCAGGACGAGGTCGGTCGCGGTGACGCCCTCGCGCAGCTTGCCGGACAGCCGGAAGCCGACGACTTGCGGGATCAGCATCGACACCGGCTGGCCGAGCATCGCGGCTTCGGCTTCGATGCCGCCGACGCCCCACCCGAGCACGCCGAGACCGTTGATCATCGTGGTGTGCGAGTCGGTGCCCACGACGGTGTCGGGATAGGCGAAGCCGTCGCTCTCCATCACCACGCGCGCCAAGAACTCGAGGTTCACCTGGTGCACGATGCCCGTCTCGGGCGGCACGACCTTGAAGTTCGCGAGCGCCTTTTGGCCCCAGCGCAGGAACGTGTAGCGCTCGCCGTTGCGCGCGAACTCGAGGGCCGTGTTCTTCGCGCGCGCGTCGGGCGTGCCGGCCGCGTCGACTTGAACCGAGTGATCGATGACCAACTCCGTCGGCAGCAGCGGATTGATGCGTCGCGGATCACCGCCGAGCGTCGCCATCGCCGCGCGCATCGCGGCCAGGTCGACCACGGCCGGAACCCCGGTGAAGTCCTGCATCAGCACGCGCGCGGGCGTGAAGGCGATTTCACGATCCGGTTCGGCCGTCGGATTCCAGCGCACCAGCGCTTCGATGTCGGCGGCGGTGACGACCACGCCATCCTCGTGTCGCAACAGGTTCTCGAGCAGCACGCGCAGTGAGAACGGCAGGCGCTTCGCCGAGAGACCCGCCGCGTCCAGCGCGGGGATCCGAGCGATCGAGAACGAGCGACCACCGCTGGTCAGCGTGGTCTTGGTGCGAAACGTGTCCTTCATCGGCGGGTTCTCTGGAACGGGGCTTGGGGGGAAGGAAGCTCGGCTGCGCCAGGCAAGCGCGGGAATGTACCAGAAGTCGCGCACAAGTCGTGGACCCAGCACGACTCCCGACGAATCGCAGGAAGCGCACGAAGCCGCTCGTCGGATCCCACATCGCGTTCGATCGCGGACGCGGGCGGAGTCGGCGGACGCGTGATCGCGCGTCGCAGAACGCACGGTTGGAAAGTGCCGACCCGTCGCTACATCCGGGGAAAAGAAAACTTCGAAGCGTGGGTTACGAACCGCCATGCATGCCGTATCACTGCGCGAGTCCTGAAGGCCATTTCGATGACCCGAGGGACTCTGGAGAGCAGCGCCGGGGTTGCCACGCCGAAGGTGTAAAACCCTCTCTCTCCTCCCAGTTCCCTGAACAGGGGTTTCCCCGGCCTCCTCTCGACCAAAGCCAACCCTCCGGTCTCTCAACAACCACACTCATTCCGAAGACCCCCGGTTCGCCGGGGGGTTGGCTCCTTACCTTCGCCGGCCGTCGCCGGCCCTCGCCGGACGCCGCCAGCTCTCGCCGGCACGCACGATCCCGCCGAGCTCCCCAGCACGAAACGCAACACTGCACATCCGGCGCCGTCGTCGACGCGTCCGTGATTCTCGAGTGCCTGGTCCATCGAGGCCTCGACCGGTCGCGACGCGCCCGTCCGCGCCATCGGCGCCCGCAGGCACGCGGATCCGCGCATCCTGGCAGCATGACTCTTCCCGAAGGCGACGCTTCGCCTGCCACGGAACGTTGGCGGGCGGCTGCTACTCTTGAGTCATGACGACACCTGGATCCCGCTACGGACGCCAAGCTCTGTTCGCCGAGGTCGGCGCCGAGGGCCAGACACGCATCGAACGCGGAGACGTCGCGATCGTCGGCGTCGGAGCGCTCGGTTGCCAGGAAGCAACGCTGCTCGCTCGCGCCGGCGTCGGCCGGTTGCGCTTGATCGATCGCGACTTCGTCGAAGAGTCCAACCTGCAGCGCCAAGTGCTCTACGTCGAGTCCGACGCACGCGATGGCCTGCCGAAAGCGGAAGCCGCAAGAGCCCATCTCGCGCGAGCGAATGGATCGATCCGGATCGACGCGCATGTTCGCGACTTGACGCCGAGCAACGTCGAGGCGCTGCTGGCGGGCGCGTCCGTGGTCGTCGATGGCTCGGACAATTTCGAGGTGCGTTACCTCGTCAACGACTGGTGCGTGAAGTCCGGCACTCCGTGGGTCTATGCGGCTGCGGTCGGCACCAGCGGCCTGACCATGCCGATCGTGCCGCGCGAAACGCCGTGTCTGCGCTGCCTGTTCGAAGACCCGCCGCCTCCCGGCACGGCCGCTACCTGCGATACCGTCGGGGTACTCGGGCCGACGACGAGCTTCGTCGGGTCCCTGGCAGCGCTCGAGGCGCTGAAGATCCTGGCCGGACGCACCGACGCGCTACGGCGCGGTCTGCTGCGCGCCGAGCTGTGGACGAACGAGATCTCGAGCGTGAACCTCGCCGGGCCGATGCCCGATTGTCCGTGCTGCGCGAGCGGACGCTTCGACTTCCTCGACGCGGCCGACGTGGCCTCGACGGAGCTCTGCGGGCGCGATGCCGTCCAGGTGCGCGCTCCGCGCGGCGCGTTCGACTTCGCGCGCGTTCGAGCCAGCATTCAAGGACGCCCCGGCGTCATCGACAACGGCTACTTGCTGCGGATCACCGACGGCGAACTCGTGATCACCCTGTTCCAAGACGGTCGGGCGATCGTGAAGGGCACGACGGACGCGGGACGCGCACGCTCGGCATACGCGCGGGCGATCGGCGGTTGATGTCGTCGATCGCCGGCGTGGAGCCGACGGAGGCGATCACGGCGACGCGACGCCCCAGACCATGACACCGCGACGGAAGCCGACCGTCGGATCTGGCGCGACCGGCGACGATGTCGCCGTATCGAACCGATACGTGAACGCGGACGCGTCGATCGGGTTGTTGGGGTCCGCCGTCGTCAGCGCGGAGTTGCCGTCGATCGAACCAGTCGACGGACGGGCGATCGTGCCGAATGCGTAGACCAACGCCTGCGGCGAAGTCGGCAGGAAGTGCATCGAACCCCTCGTCAGCAATTTTCCGAACGCCGCTCCTCCCGAGGTGACGCGGATCGGATTCCCGAAGTTCTCGAGATCGATCACCATCACGTCCTGGTTGAACGATGCGCCGACACCGTCCCGATCGAGAGCGAACGCGATCTTCGGTTCGGTCAAGCTCGGGATCAGGTTGCTCATGCGGGCGCCGGTGTTGACCGCGATCGGCGACGAACTGGTCGAGAAACTGGTCAGGTACACACCCGGGCCGGGGTTGTCCGCGTCGAACAGCAGGATCTGATCGATGTCCAACTCGGCCGCGACGAGCGGGGACGCCTTGCGGCCGATCATGGCGTAGAACGTCGAGAACGGCCCGCTACCACCGAGGTGTCGCAGTTGGTGGTCGAAGGCGAGGCCCTCGGTGAAGAGGTTGCCGCGGCCGATCATGTCCTCGGTGAACGTGATCGGAACGCCTGACTGGAAGAACGGCTCGAACTCCTTGCCCGTGACGTTCGTGATCTCGAGCGACGGCGTCGAGTTGCCGTCCGAATCGATGTTCACCGCGAGCAGGTTGAAGCGGTCGAACGGGATGCCGTCGATCGTCGAGAGACCGTGCCCGTCACGGAAGTAGTACGCATACTTCCCGTTCGGCGACAGGAACGAGCCCGCGGGGTCGAACGTCGGGCGATTGAAGTTGACCGAAACCGCCGGGACGTCGAAGGGACCGAACGCTTCCTCATCCGGCGTGTTCATGATGATCGTGCGCGTCAGGTTGAACGGCGTCGCGGTGTTCAACTGCATGGAGAAGATCTCCATGCGGTCACTGGATGCGCCCGTGACTTCGAAGCCCTGCTGGAACAACAGCGTGTTGTTGTCCGCGGCGATGAAGTAATCGCGCGAGTTCTTGAAGTCGCCGATGATGTCCCAGTCGCCACCGAGGCCGACCGACACCATCAGATCGGTCACGAGCCCGAAGCTCGTGCCGTCCGTGCGGGCGAACAGCGGCGTGTTCTGCGTGCCGTTGTTGCGGACGAACGCGAACACGGAGCCATCCGGTGAGAACGCGGCGCGGCCGTTCAGACCATCGCGGCCGTCGTTGAACTCACCAAGCGTCACGAAGTTCAGACCCGTGATGTTCTGGATCGTGTGCGTCGTCGGGGTGACGTTGCGCAGGCAGTAGATCTGCTCTTGCGTCGTGCCCGTGCCGGCGACCAAACACAGCCGCTTGAAGTCCTGCGACACGATCGGCTGACGGTCGATGCGAATGATGCCGTTGTCCGGCGCGGCGGCCGACGGTAGCAGTCGGGTGAGGTTCGGCGCGCCCTGCAGATTGAACCGGTAGAGCCGGTTCGGCTGGAGGTTCGTACCAGAGGCCGTGTTCCCCATGATGACGCCGACCCAACCGCCCTGACCGTCGGAGACGAACGACAGCGACTCCTCGAACAGCGTCGTGAAGTCGCCGGGGACCGTCGCGTTGACGACTTCGGTGATGGTCGTCGTCGCGGTCGATTCGAGGTTCAGGATGAACAGGCGATCGACGCCGGCGGTGCTCTGAACGATCACGGCCCGGTTGCCGTCCGGCGTCACGCCGACTTCCCATTCGAACGCCGACAGCGTCGCTGTGCCGGTGAACGTGCCGAACGATGCCGGGATCAGGTTGCGAAACGTCCCGGTGTTCTTGAACAGCACGCCGAAGCCGTAACTCGGAGCGCCGGCATTCGCGCCGTTGCGCCAGCAAAACAGCGCGCGATTGCCCGGCAATTCGATGCGCGGGAACTCCGGGTTGTCGTTGTTCAGCGCTGGCGTGGTGCCGCTGAGCACCTCGACCCCGGACGCGCGCAAGGTCTGCGCACGCGTCTTCAAAGGATTCTGGTTCGCCGCCAAGTTCGGATCTTCCGTGCTCCAGCTCGTCTGCGACTCCAGGACGGTCGAGTAGTGGCTGGCCGGGTAGACCGGGTGGACGCCGGCGAGTTCGATCAACCACGCATCGATGTTCGCGGTCGACGACGCACCGAACGTGTCGGTTTCGACGGGCGTGATGATCGTGCCATCGATGAGGTTCGGATCGACGATGCGGGCCAGCGTTTGGCGTTGCGCGAGCACGAGCGAGTTGACGTTCGAATCGGTGCCCTCGGAGTACGAGATCGTGCCGGGGAACTCGAGCGGGTCGAACACGACCTTCATGCCGTTGCCGACGCGCAGCGCGAGCGTCTGCGTGTCGAGCTCGACGATCTGCATGTACAACGCGATGGTGTTCGGGGAGATCGACTCGAGCGGCAACACGATCGGATTCGAGCCCGCACCCGTGTTCAGCAAGAACGCCGTGGTCGGCGTGATGCCCGTCAGCGAAAACGTGCCGTTCGCGTTGAAGCGGAAGATCGGGGACGGCGTGTCGGCGACGAAATTGGCCGTGGACTGCCCGAGCTTGGTCGCGATGTTGGTGGCACCGATGCCGTCGAAGACGGGGTGGATCGGCGAATTGACGCCGCCACCTGGCTGCCACGGCGACAGGTAGAAGCCCGTGTTGACGTCGGACTCACCCACCGGGCTGCCGTCGAGCGCTTCGCCGGACAGCAACAGGGCGAACGGAGCGTTCGGCGTACCGCTCATCGAAATCGTGAACGGCGTGACGCGCTTCATGTGCGCGACCGCATTGTTGTCGGCGCTCGTCGTGCCGTTGATCGTCAGTGTCGGATTCTGACGAGCCGACGCGATCGAACCAAACAGCCCGAAGGCGACCAGCATCCAGGTAGACGTACGCAACACCGGTGCAACCTCCGGTTGAGGAAGGAGAAACGACGACGAGACAGGCACGTTCGACGCGGCCGAGGGCATCACCGGGCGGGATCCCGCGGACTCTGGGTTCAGGCTTTGGCGTCGGCGCGTCCCGTCACCGGGCGGAGGCGAGTGTACGCCTGGTCCAAAACTCGGTCAAGGAACGCGACTACGGCGGTTTGGGCCGCGGACGACACCCCAGGACCGACGGGCGTATAGCCCTGGCCGTTCGAAGGGTCACCGGTTCGGGTCGGGTGAAACGGAACGCCGTGGCGCGAAATCGAGGTCGGACGCCGACCGCACGCGGCCCAATCGTTCAGGGCCGACGGAACAGCTCGTCGTTCAATTCCCGATCGACCACGAGGGTCTTCAGCTCGATGGTCTCGACGCGCTCCGCCGAGTCGGACAACGTCGCGTGGATGCGTCCCGGGAGCTTGACCGTCGTCGGCTTCCCCTCGGCATCGTTCGCCGTCACGTAGGACTCGACGTCGAAGGAGACCTCGTTCTCGCCGTAGCGGTCGTACAGGCGGCTCAGCGGGTAGTAGCGCCAGCGCGCCAGATGGCCGTCCGCCTCGTCGAAGTACAGCACGACTCTCGAACCGAACTGCGCCGTCATCGATTCCGGGACTTCGGCGGTCACTTGCAGGTAGGTGCGTACGACGGGCTGATAATCGGTGAAGCCCTCGTCCTTCTTGTCGTCGCGCTGCACCGGCAGAAAGGTCTTCGGCTCGAACGTGTCGATCTTGACGCGACCGTCGAGGGTCATCGGGGCCTGCGCCTTCACCAGCAGGTTCATCAGCAACGGCACGCCCATCTCGGTGGCGACACGCGACAGCGTCGCGGCTTCGTTCGACGGATACGAGTGGACTTCGAGGCCGGTCTGCATGAATGCGTCGGTGCCATTCTGGACGAACTCGATCTCCGCGCGCGGCTTGCGCTTGACCGTGTCGAACCCGATCTCCGTCACACGCGCGATCGGCGGCCACTGCATCTTGGCCTGCGTGCGGTAGCGCTCCGTGAACACCACGCGACGGTTGCCCCAGTGAAGGCTGCGACGTTCGAAGTCGAACGTACGCACCGCGTCGAGTCGTTGACCGCCCATGAAGGCGAGCGCGGCCTGGACCAATCCGTCCGCTGTTTTTCCCGCGTCGGCAGCGAGCGGCTCGACGGTCTCGACGAGCGGCAGCTTCTTCTTCTTGAGCGTCTCACCGTCCGCTGCGGGCGCCGTCTCGCCGGCGCCTTGAGTCGCCGCCCCTGGCGCCGCGGGGGTCGTGGGAACGACCGGCTCGGGCGGGACTTGGGCGCCGAGCGCCGTTCCGGGGACGACCGACAGGACCAACGCGAGGAGAGGCGACAGCGACATGAGCGAGCTCCGGGGACGCTGAGTGGCGACGCGGACGATTCGGGCGTCCGGATCGAGGATCGGTCAGGATAACAGCCGAACGTGAGGCGCAAGTCGTCGGGAGCGACCTCCTGCGGATCGGATCGAACGATGCTGCGGGCAGCACCGGGTGAAGCCGAGAACGTGAATCAATCGGATTGACTCACGGCCGACTCACAGAGTGTCCGAGGCGGCGCCCCGGTCGCGAACCGACCGAGTTCTTGACCGCCGTATGCACACGCCGTTCGCGTCATTCAACGCCGTTCACCCGTGCCTGTTGAACGGGGCGGCGACTGCCGTCGCCTCGGACACCTGGTGCAGGATCGACTCCGTCCGAGACTCGTCGCTGTACGCGACGACTCTCGGACGGAATCGATCAGTGGTCGGCGGAGACGCTGGAATCGTTCGCTTCCGTCTTCATGATCTCGCGCATCACGGTCGTCGCGTACGCCCCCGCGGGCAACGAGAACGAGACGACGAGGTCGTTTTCCTCGTGGACGCACGCGACGTCCTGCACGGGGATCCGCAACGGTCGGCGTGCTCCGGGGAGCGGCAAGCGCGCGAGCGCCGCGTCGTCGACATGCGCGTCGGCGAGCACCGCGCGTTCGAGCGCGAGCACCGCGTCGCGCGGCCACGTCATCCGCGAACCGACCAACGGCCCGGAGGGGCTGATCTCGAACGCGTCCGCGCGGGCCGTTTCCGTCCGCGGATCGTCGACGGCGAACACGGCGCCATTGCGATGCAGCCACGCGAGATCGCCGGGCAGCAGTCGATCGAAGTCGGCGAATCGCCGCCGCAGCACTTCGTTGAACAACGCGCTCTGGAAAGCGGAGGCGTACAGCGCCTTCAACGCTTTGTCGAAGCGACGCACGACCAGCTCGCAGTCGCCGGCGGCGCGCGTGAGGTCCTCGAGCGCGAACCGTTCCGCACGACCGAGGGCACCGACCAATCCACGCACCGCATCGACGTCCTTCGCGTCGAGCGCGTGACGCAACGCCGCTTCGCGCTCGAGGTCCCCGCCGCCGAACAGGATCGCGACGAACGCTTCGGCCCGCGGATCGAGTAGTGCTCCGCCGAGTCGATGCGTCTGCCCATCCCGGCCGAAGCGTTGCTCGCCGAACGCATTCGGCACACCGCGCCGCGCCAGCGTCGCGAGCACGGAGGACGCGGCGACTTCCGCGCCCGCGCGCACGTCGCGCACGCGAATGCGGAAGCGATTGCCGGCGAGGTGGCCGCGCTGCAGTTTGTTGCGATGACGCGCGACCGCGACGACCCGCATGCCGTCCGCGAGGAACCCGTCGAGCGCCCGTTCGTCGACACCGCACAGCGAGAACGTCTGGGTCGTGACGGCGCGCGCGTCCTTCAAACCCGCGAACCCGACCGCAACGCGCTTCAGACGCAGCGCTCGCGCGAGTCGATCCGCGGCATCCATCGTCGACAGCCCGCGCTTTTCGATCGTGACGTAGAGGTGCTCACCGCTGCCGCTGGGCGCGTACAGCGGGATTTCGTCGACCTGGAAATCCTCGATCCGCAGGCGCAGCCTGCCGCCAGTGCCGGGCACGTCCGCGGTGACGAAGGGGACGTCGGACGGCTTCATCGCGCAGGCGGCGCGGGCGGCGCCGGCGAAGCATCGGCCCCGCGCAGCACCGAGCCGCTCCATTGGAACTTCGCTCGCAACGTCGCGAAGAACGAGCGATCGACGATGCTGAGCATGCGGAACGGATCGGCCGCGGCGCGCAGCACGACGTGATCTCCCGATCGGATCGGGATCGTCCGTTGGCCGTCGAACGACACGGCGGCCAGTCGATTGCGGTCGCTCGCGACGCGTACACCCACGCGACGCGTCGGGGCCAGGACGAGCGGCCGCGACGCGAGCGTGTGCGACGCGAGTGGCGTGACGAGGATCGCGCGCGAATCGGCCTCGACGATCGGGCCGCCCGCCGCCAGCGAATGCGCGGTCGATCCGGTCGGCGTCGACACGATGAGCCCATCGCCGCGGTACGTCGCGACCGACTCGCCGTCGATGTCGAGCTCGACCGCGACCATGCGCGATACGGTCCGCGCCTGGATCACCGCTTCGTTGAGCGCCGATTCGCGCGCCAGCACGCGCGTACCGCGCACGATGTCGACCTCGAGCATCATGCGCTCGACGACCCGACCTTCACCGCCGAACAGGCGCTCGAGCGGCTCGCGACAGGTTCCTGGTTCGAGTTCGGCGAGGAAACCGAAGTGACCGAGGCGGACACCGACGCACGGCACGTGCTTGCCGTTCATCCGATGCGCGGCGGCCAAGATCGCCCCATCACCGCCGAACAGGATCACCATGTCGATCCCGCGGGTGGGAATGCGCTCGGACTGCCCGAGGATCGTCCCGGCCAAGCGCGCGCGCTGCGCGAGCCACGGCGTCAAGTCGCCGATGGCCCGCCGTACGCGAGCGTTCTTGCCGTCACCGACCAGTAGGACGCGAGGCTTGGGAGTCTTCACGCGACGCGTCACGTTCCGCGCGCGTCAGGCGCGCAACCGGCGCAGCACCGTGGCGACGACGTCGTCCGTCGTCAAACCGGCGTCCGCGAGGCATTGGTTGCGGCTCTGGTGTTCCACGAGACGATCGGGGATGCCCATCGGCGCCACACGACCGATGCAGGAGCTGCCGCGCGGATCGAGCGCGAACGCCTCGAGCACCGCGGAACCGAAACCGCCCATCACCTGATGCTCTTCGAGCGTGACCAGCAACTTGGTCTTCGACGCGAACGCGAGCAGCAGATCGACGTCGAGCGGCTTCACGAAGCGGGCATTGATGACGGCCGCGTCGATGCCGTGGGTCGCGAGCTTCTTGGCGGCGTCGAGCAGGTCGTAGACCATCGGTCCGTAACCGACCAGCGTGACGTCGCGGCCGTCGCGCATCACCTCGGCCTTGCCGACGGTGAGCGGCGTCGCCGCGAACTCGTGCTCCACCGTGTTGCCGCGCGGATAACGCAACGCGAACGGGTGCGGTTGATTGACGCCGAGTTCCAGCATCGCGGCGAGCTCGGTCGCGTCGCGCGGTGAACCGATGACCATCGACGGGAACGTACGCAGGTACGCGATGTCGTAGATGCCGTGATGGGATGGTCCGTCTTCGCCGACGAGTCCGCCGCGATCCATCGCGAACACGACCGGCAGGTCTTGCAGCACGGCTTCGTGGAAGACCTGGTCGTAGCCACGCTGCAGGAACGTCGAGTAGATCGCGGTGACGGGCTTCATGCCCGCCTTCGCGAGACCGCCGGCGAACGCGACGGCGTGCTGCTCGGTGATTCCGGTGTCGTGGAAGCGCGCGGGGAACTTCTTCGCGAAGTCGACCAGCCCCGTGCCTTCGGGCATCGCCGCGGTGATCGCGACGATCTTCGGATCCTTCTCCGCCAGCTGGATCATCGCGTCGCCGAACGCCTTGGTGAACGACACGCGCGCCTTGCTCTGCGCGATCTCGACCTTCGTCGGCACGCCGTCCGCCGTCGCGAAACCCGGCAATTGCGTACCCGGGCTCACCGCGTGCAGCCAGCGGGTGTCCTTGCCGGTCGGTTCGAGGCCCTTGCCCTTCTTCGTGATCAGGTGCAGCAGCTTGACGCCGCCGACGTCCTTCAGGGCTTCGAGCTGCTCGATCATCAGCTCCGTGTCGTGCCCGTCGATCGGGCCGTAGTAGCGGAAGCCGAGTTCCTCGAACAGGTGGCCCGGCGCGATCGCGGCCTTCACCGCGTCGACCATGTCGACGAGGTTCTTGTCGATCTTCTCGCCGAACGGGACCGAACGCAGCAGCGCGTGGAAGCGCTCCTTCGCGGTGCGGTAGATCGGAGCCGCGCGCAGGCGGTTCAGGTACGACGCCAACGCGCCGACCGTCGTGCTGATCGACATCTCGTTGTCGTTCAGCACCACCAGGATGTTGGTGTTGATGTGACCGGCGTAGTTCAACGCTTCGAGCGCCACGCCGCAGCCGAGTCCGGCGTCGCCGACCTGGCAGACCACGTGCCGCTTGTGTTCGTTCAGCGCGTTCGCGACCGCGATGCCGAGACCCATCGAGATCGCCGTGCCGGCATGTCCGGAGCGCATCACGTCGGACTTCGATTCGGCCGGATGCGGATAGCCGGACAAGCCGTTCTTCGTGCGCAACGACGCGAACTGCGCGAAGCGTCCGGTCAACAGCTTGTGCGGATAGCACTGGTGACCGACGTCCATCACCAACGTGTCCGACTCGAAGTCGAACACGTAGTGCATCGCGATCATCTGCTCGACGACGCCGAAGTTCGAGCCGAGGTGACCACCGGTCGAGCACACGACTTCGATGATCTTGGCGCGCATCTCCTCGGCGAGCTGCGGGAACAGCTTGCGGTCGAGTTTGCGCAGGTCGGCATGCCCGCGCAGCGACGGCAGGATCGCGGCCGGGCAATCCGTCGCGGCCGCGTCACCGCGCACCTCGCGTCGGTCGCCTTCGCGGCGCTCGGGGAACGGTGCATCGGCGGACAAGCTGATCGTGTTGGCCATCGCGGGACGGGAGCTCCTACGGGAGGGATTCGCGCCGCCTCGTCCAGGCTCAACGCGAGCGTTGGAGCATAGATCGGGCGAGCGCCTCGATCAATCGAGGCGACCGCAGCGAAGACGCGCGATCGATCGCGCGTTCCGTCAGGGCTCGGGCGCGGTCGAATGCCGCGTCCTGGCCGATCAGATCCGGAATCGTCGCTTTGCCGCGTTCCCGATCCTTGCCCGTGCGTTTGCCCATGTGTTCGGCGGTGGACCGTTGATCGAGCAGGTCGTCGATGATCTGGAACGCGATGCCGAGGTCCATTCCGAGCGCGGACAGAGTGCGCTCGGAAGCCGCGTCCGCCCCTCCGGCCTGGGCACCGAGCTGGAACGAGGCCGCGAACATCGCGGCGGTCTTGCCGGTGTCGATCTCGAGCACCGCCTCGAGCCCGAGCGACTTGCCCTCGGCTTCGAGGTCCTGGACCTGCCCCCCGACCATGCCGCTCGCCCCGGCCGCGAACGCGAGCGTCCGCACGTGAGCTGCGACGACCGCGGGCTCCGCGTGGGCCGCGAGGACTTCGAACGCGAGTGTCAGCAGCGCGTCGCCCGCGAGGATCGCGACGGCCTCGTCGAACGCCTTGTGGACGGTCGGGCGGCCGCGCCGCAAATCGTCGTCGTCCATCGCCGGCAGATCGTCGTGGACCAGCGAGTAGGTGTGGACGTATTCGAGCGCCACCGCCGCGGGCAACGCGGCATCGGCCTGCCCGCCGACCGCCTCCGCGGCCATCAAGCAGCACAACGGGCGCAGCTTCTTGCCCGGACCGAGCACGGCGTAGCGCATCGCCGCCGATAGGCGTCGCGGCGACGCGTCCTCCGCCGGCAACCAGCGTTCGAGCGCCGCTTCGACGCGGGTGCGCCGATCGGTCATCCATTCATCGAGCGTCGGCGAACTCACCCCTTCACCTCGACGCGTTCGACTTCGGTGCAGCGGCCGCTGCGGACGTCGACGGTGAACAGCGCCGCCATCAGTCGCTCGTCGCCTTCCGCGACGTCGAATGGCGACGGCAATCCGGTCACGAACTTCTTCAGGACGCGATCCACGCGCCGTCCGAGGATCGAGTCGTGCGGCCCGGTCATCCCGACGTCCGTGATGTAGCCGGTGCCCTTCGGCAGGACTTGCGCGTCCGCGGTCGCCACGTGAGTGTGCGTCCCGAACACGACCGAGACTTGGCCGTCGAGGTAGCGCCCCATCGCGAGCTTCTCGGAGGTCGCTTCGCAGTGCATGTCGACGACGACGATCGGTGTCCGAACGCGGGCTTTCTCGACCGCTTTCTGCGCCGCGGCGAACGGGCAATCGATCGGTTGCATGAACACGCGACCGATCACGTGCACCACCGCGACCTCGTGCCCGCCGTGCGTCGTGAGGACCGTGAAGCCGCGCCCGGGCGCGGCAGCCGCGAAGTTCGCGGCGCGCACGATGCGCTCGTCCTTGGCGGCCACGTCCATGAACTCGCGACGCTTCCACACGTGGTCGCCGCAGGTGATGCAATCGACACCGCTCTGGAACAAGACCTCCGCGTCCCGCGGCGTGATCCCGGAGCCGTTGAACACGTTCTCGGCGTTCGCGACGACGAAGTCGATGCCGCGCGCTTCACGCAGGGGCTTCAGGTGTTTCGCAACCGTGTTGCGGCCCGGCGCGCCGACGATGTCACCGACCGTGAGGATCCGAATCTGCATCAGCGCGCGTACTCCGTGACACGGGTTTCGCGGATCACGGTGACCTTGATCTCGCCCGGGTAAGCGAGCTCCGATTCGATCCGTTTCGCGATCTCGCGGGCGCACAGGAGCGCCGCCGCGTCGGTCACTCTACTGGCATCGACCAAAACCCGCAGTTCCCGTCCCGCCTGGATCGCGAAGGCCTGTTCGACGCCCTTCACGCCGCGCGCGATGGACTCCAGGTTCTCGAGCCGCTGGACGTACTTCTCCATCGTGTCGCGGCGCGCGCCGGGCCTCGACGCCGAAATGGAATCCGCGATCTGCGCGATCACCGCGTACGTCGATTCCTGCGCGACGTCGCCATGGTGCGACGCGATCGAGTTCACGACCTCGGGGCGCTCGCCGACGCGGCGCGCCAATTCCGCGCCGATCGTGGGGTGCCCGCCGAGCAGTTCGTGGTCGAGCGCCTTCCCGATGTCGTGCAGCAAACCGCAACGCAGCGCCAGTTGCGGGTTCAGCTTCAACTCACCGGCCAATGCCGATGACAGGTACGCGACCTCGACGGCGTGCTTCAGTTGGTTCTGACCGTACGAGGTGCGGTACTTCAGCCGCCCGATGCAGAATTGGAGCCTCGCGTCGACGCGCGGCACCGAGAGTTCGGCCAGGACCTTCTTCGCGGTCTGACGGATGTCCTCGTCGATCTCCTTGCGGGTCTGCTCGACGACTTCCTCCACGCGCCCCGGATGGATACGACCGTCGTCGATCAATTTCTCGAGCGAGCGCCGGGCCACTTCGCGGCGCACGGCGTCGAAGCTCGAAACCACGACGACACCGGGCGTGTCGTCGACGATCAAGTCGACTCCGCACGCCTTCTCGAGTGCGCGGATGTTGCGCCCTTCACGGCCGATGATGCGGCCCTTCATGTCTTCGTCCTTCACGTCGACGGTGGCAGTGGTCGCCTCCGTGACGGTCCGGATCGCGATGCGCGACATCGAATGCGCGAGCGCCTTCTGCGTGCGCATCTCGAGCTCTTCGTCGAGGCGCTCCTGCATGCGACGGACGCGCGCGGCGCTCTCGTCGCGCAGCTCCTCGTCCAGCCGTTCGAGCGCCGCGCGCATGGCGTCTTCGCGCGACAGTCCGGCGATGCGCAGCACGTCTTCACGCGCTCGGGCCAGCAAGCGCTCGTGTTCGATGTGCCCGAGCTTTAGTTCGTCCTCGGACTCCCCGAGCTTCTGCGCGCGCTCCTCGAGCGCTCGATCCTTGGCATCGATGACTTCCTGGCGCTTCTCGAGTTGGGCTTCTCGGCGCGCGAGGCGCTCGTCCTGATCGCGCCATTCGTCGCGCAGCTTCGCCGCATGCCGTTCCTGGGCCTCGCGGCGTTCGAGCTCCTCGTCCCGGCGGGCGAGCTCACGCTCGCGTTCCCGTTCGGCCGCCGCCGCGGCCTGGGCTTCGACCCGTCGCGCGAGCATGCGCGACGACGCCAGCCATACGAGGCCGCCGCCCGCCGCCACTCCGCCGATCGCAAACAGCCACGGTTCCATCGCGTCCACCGGGTTCGCCCTACGCGTCGTGCGCGGGGTCGACGCATTCCAGGCTTTTCGGCAAGCCGCGGTCAACAACGAGAGTCGGAGTCCGCACCGGTGCGTGCCGCGGCGAGACGTGCGCAGCGAGCGATCCCTTCGGCCTCACTGCGGCAGCGACGCCTGCAGCTGCCCGGCGAACTCCTGCCAACGCTGGATCGACGCGCGCGTCAGCGGCATCGACCACGTGCCGACGGTGTCCCCCGCGCCCTGGAAGAACGGGATCTCGCGGTCCTTCACGACGTGGACGCCGTCTTGGAATCGCAGGGCGACCGTTCGCGCCTTGGCGTCGATCAACACGTCGCACCACGCCGCCTTGACGGTCTTCGATACCAGGCCGGCCCCGCTCTTCTGATCGAGCTCGACCCCGCACAAGCGTGGATGGCCGTCGACCCACTCGACGCGCGACAGGACCCGGAAGCTGGACTGGCCGTAGCCGTCGTCGTCGAGCAGACGATTGACGTCGTGCGTGATCGCGGCGACGTCGACACCGAGCGGCTTCACCTCCGACACGGCGGCAGGTGCGCCGGCGCCGAGGACGACGATCGGCGCCAAGTCGGGGCGTTCCCATGCGCCGGCCTGGATCGGGCCGATCGGCACCGTCTTCTCGCCGAGCGAGAAGTCCTCGCGCTCACCGCGGATCAGCGTGCTGCCGTGCGTCAGCACGAGATCGCACATGCGCGCCTGCGGATCGACGCGCAGGTGCGCGGACTCGGCTTGATGGAACCCGATCGGAAATCCCTCGTCGGAGCGAACACTGAACGTCGGTTGCTCGAGCGCGCCTTCGCTCACTCCAGCGACTTCGAGCAGCGCCAGCGTGTGGATGCCGGCCTCGTCGAGCACGCGATTGAACGCGACGATGATCGGGTCCTGATCAGGCACCGGGGCGGCAGCCACGGTTTCCGCGGGCGGAGCGGCCTCCGCACTCGGAGTCGTCACGGCCGGCAGCGGCGCATTCGTGGGTTCTTCGGATGCTCCCGCGGGCTCGGGCGGCGCGGCCTCGCTCGTCTTCGCCAGCGGTTCCTTCGGGATCGGCGTCACGATCGAATCGGTCGTGACGACCGGGGCGCGTGCGAGCGCGGCCTCCCGTGCGCGGCGCTCGATCTCAGCGCTCAGCGCGGCGTGCTCGTCTTGCATCTCGACCAACCGCTGCCGCGCGCGCAGGAGCTCGGCGTCCAGCGCCGCGACCTGGTCCTTCGCCGACAATGCCGACGAGACCGCGTCGACCTTTTCCTTCTCCATCGCGGCCATGCGCGTCTTCAGCGCTTCGATCTCGGCCAATTGCGCACGCGTCTCGTGGATCAACACCCGATTGGCGGCGAGCCCCTCGTCGAACAGATCGCGCAGCGCGGCGTTGCCCTGCTCCACGCGTTCCACGGACTTGCTCGACTCGACCAGCGTGGATTCCGCGCGCGCCATGCGTTGGGCATGGTCGTCGAAACGCGCGCTGGTGTGTTCGAGCAACCACCAAAACGCGGGGATCGACACCGCGACCACGACCAAGGAGCCCGCGACGAACGCCCACGGGCGCCGCCGCCGTTCGGCGCCGAGTCGATCGGCGAGCTGCTCCTGCGATTGACGTAGTTGGCGGAACGTCGCGTTCAGCGCATCGGCGGACTGGATGACCAGGTCCGAGCGGTCCGCGCGCTTCAGAGTCTCCGCCATCCGCGTGTGCGCGTCGTGGATGTACTGCAGCATGCGCGTGTTGACGCGCAGCGTTTCCATCAGGTCCCGCGAACGCGGATCGGTGGCCTCACCGTGCTCGAGTTGCGCGAGCAGTCGCTTCATCTCCGACACCGTGCCCGCCACGTCCGCCGTCGGTGGCGCGGGAAGCGGATCGGGATCGGGCTCGGCGGCGCTCATTTGGGCTCGGGCTCCTTGGCGGTCGCGGCCGCCAGGCGGGCGACGACGAGTTCACGCGAGCTCGCTTCCCACAAATCCTCGAGCCCGTCGACGTCGATCCGTCCGAGTTGCAGCGGGATGCCGACGCCGCCGACCCGCAATTCGCCGCCCTCCATCTCGGCCAGGTTCACTTCGGCGTCGAACGCCGCAAGCGCGCGGACCATGGTCCCTTGGCGCAGGTGCGTCCCGCCGAAGCTCTCCAACGCCAACGCGGGAACCGCCGTGCGCGCGGCTTCCGCGTGCGCCAGACTCGCGCCGAACGTGATGTCGTCGAGCGTTCCGGCAGGCGTTCGCAGCGTCAAGCGCGGGCGCTGGTCGCCGAACGCGAACGACTCGCCGGCGTCGAGCTGATAGATCGCGACGTGGACCCAACGCAGCGGCAAGTCGACGCCGACGGCGGTGGCGAATTCGGGTCCGCGCGGCGCCGTCGCGACCGCACTGACGACGACCGCGAGTCCGGACCGTTGCCCGGTCAGGATCGCGGCGGAAGCGGCGCCACGGTTGGAATCGGTCGCCGTCGGCGTGGGCGTGGAATCCGACGGGGAGCCGTCACAGCCCCACGACCCGACCGACGCCAGAACGCACGCGACGGCGACGCGGCGGAGCATCACCAGCGCGCGTTGCGATTGTCGTTGAACCACTTTTCCCATTCCGGCGCGCTCTGGAAGCTCTGCAGGGTCAGCACCCCCAGCGTCTCGTTCATCGGCACCTCGATGTCCTGCAGACGCTCGTGCCACACCGGGTTCTTGCCCTTCTCGCGCACGTCGAGCGCGTTGACGTTCGCGTACGCCTTCACCAGTCCCTCGACGATGCGCTTGCGCAGCTTGCCGTCCGCGTCGCGGTACTCACCGAGCGCGCGCACCGCCGCGACGATCACGCGGTTCTGATCACCCTTCAGCAAGTCGAGGAACAGGTCGACGTGCTTGTCCTTCTTGTGCTTCGCGAGGCACTGGATCAGCATTTCCTGGACGTCGATCCGCTTCTCGAGGTGCTTCAGCTTCATCGCTTTTTCGAGCGGAGCGACACCCTCGTCGCCGACGTCCGAGCAAAACGCCGCGGCGGCGCCATACAGGCGGTTCTCGGTGTCGACCGTGGTGCGCACCGAGAACAGGTCCGTGACCGCGCCGAGCGCCTTCTTCTTGCCGGCGTCGTCGAACGACTTGTAGTTCGTCAGCAAGTCGTCGACGGCCTTCACCGCCTTCTCGTCGGCGTTGCCGCGGACGTCTTCGTCCGGCGACTTGCGCTCCTTCAACGCGGCTTCGATGGTCTTGATGGCTTCATCCGGCGTCGCGGTCGCCGCGGCCGGCGGATCCTGCGCGAACGTCGACGCGACGAACAGCAACGCGGAGGCCACGACGGTGGAAACACGCGCGAGCAACATGGGAGAACTCCGTACGACGACCTGGAAGGACCGGGCGAAGCAGGCCGGAGTCTACGCAAGCCCGCGGGCAAAGGCGCAGGGTCAGCCAGCTTCGATCGGGAACGGACGCCCCCGCGGCGAGGGCCGTCGCCTCGACGCCGCATCACGCGCCGGGAGTGACCAGCGGCAACCCGATCGCTTTCGCGAGCGCTGCACCCTTGGCCAGCGTCTCGTCGTACTCGGCCTGGGGATCCGAGTCGTACACGACTCCCCCGCCGACGTGGAAATGGACCCGGCCGGCCTCGACGACGAGCGTCCGAATGGCGATGTTCAGCGCCACGTCGCCGTTCACGCCGATCCAGCCGATCGAGCCGCAGAACACGCCGCGGCGGACGCGCTCCAGCGCTTCGATGACGGCCATCGCCGCGATCTTCGGCGCCCCGGTGATCGACCCGCCGGGAAACGTCGCGGCCAGAAGATCGCGCGTCGTCGTGCCCGGTCGCAGCGTGGCCCGAACGGTCGCGACGCGATGGAACACCGTCGCGAACGCCTCGATCGAACCGGTGTCGACCACTTCGACGCCGCCGGCGCACGCGACGCGCCCGAGGTCGTTGCGCAGCAGGTCCACGATCATGTTCAGCTCGGAGAGCTCTTTCATCGACGCGCTCAGCTCCGCGACCGCGCGGGCGTCCGCGACCGCGTCACCGCTGCGCCGACGTGTGCCTTTGATCGGCCGCGTCGTCACTTCGTCCCCGAAGCGGGCCAGGAACGACTCGGGCGAAGACGACAGCACCGCGACGTCGCCAGTGGCGACGAACGCCGCGTAGGGCGCCGGATTCGCCGCTCGAAGTCGGGCGTACAGCGCTTCCGCGCAACCGTGGAACTCCGTCTCGAAGCGCTGCGCGAGGTTCACTTGGTAGACCTCGCCGAGCCGGATGTGCTCACGCACGGTGCTGACCGCGGCGCGATACGCGGCAGCATCGAAGTTCGAGCGCAGCGCGGTGCCGGTCCTGAACTCGCCGCTCTCGGGCGCCGGCGCGTCGAGCGCGCGCTGGATGTCGTCGAGCACGGTCTGTGGCCTCGCATCGTCGGCGAGTCCCTCGACGAATCCCGCTTCGACGACACCCGTCGCGAGGTCGAACTCGACGAAGCGATCGAACAGCGCGAACCACGCGTCGGGCGCCGCCGATGCACTGCGCGCCGTCGCGGGAACGCGCTCGAGCGTGCGGCCGACGTCGTACGCCAGCAGGCCCGCGTACCCGCCGCAGAACCGCCCCGGCTGGGCTCCTTCGACCGATCGACGCGGACCGAATGCGGATTCCAGGCGATCGAGCGGCCGCTCGCCGCGGCGATCGGAGCCGGCATCGACGCGCACGATCGATCGCGGCCGGAACAACACCAATGCGCGCTGCGGCCCGATCGACGATGGCGGCCCCGCTTCGAGTACGACACCCGGCTCGCTCCCGCGCACGCGCAGGAACGCCGCGAACGGGTCGAGATCGCCGCGCACGCGGCGTCGATGCAGGCGCAAGGTCGGCATGCGCGTGATTTCAGCCGCGACGCCACGGGCGTACCAATGGCGAAGTCGACGATTCTCGGCGGCAGCGGCGAGCCCGGCGAACTCGCGCGTGGCCGTCACGGTTTCCGCGACATCGATGCAGAGGCCGCGCGCGGGTCGCACGCGGCTCGCGTATCGTCCGCGGCCGGCGGAGGGCAACGATGGCGGATGTGCGCGACGCGGACTTGTTCGCCGCGGTCGATCGATTCATGGCGGCGCTGCGCGGACTACGCGCCGCGTCGCCGCACACGTTGCGCGCGTACGCGTCGGACCTGGTGCAGTTCGTCGAGTTCGCGCGCCACGGTGGAGTTCGAACCCTGCGCGACATCGACGCGGTCCGCGTGCGCGAGTTCGTGGTGCACCTTCGCCAGGGCAGCGACGGAATGGCGCCGCGGGGAGCGCGCACGCTGGCGCGCAAGCTCTCGGCCATCGGCTCGTGGTTCCAGTTCCTCGTCGAGCAAGGCGACGTCGACGCCAATCCGCTGGCGTTCGTGCGCCGACCGAAGCGGGATCGCAAACTGCCGCGCGTCGTCAGCGAGGACGGCATGGCGCGGCTGCTGGCCACCCCGGAGGGCGACGACTTCGTCGCGCTGCGCGATCACGCGTTGTTCGAGACGCTGTACTCGACCGGCGCCCGCGTCGCCGAACTCGTCGGCGCCGACCTGCGCGACCTCGATCTCGGGCACGGCACGCTGCACGTCCGCGGCAAGGGCAAGAAGGAACGCCTGTGCTACCTCGGCGACAGCGCGCAGCGGGCGCTGCAGCGTTACCTCGCGCGACGCGACGCCACGCAAGCCGATCCGCGCGCCGCGAAGGCGCCGCTGTTCGTCAACGCGGGCCGCGGCACGAAGGCCTACACGCGCCTGACCGATCGCTCGGTCCGCCGCCTGCTGAAGAAGCGCTTGTTGGAAGCGGGGCTCGATCCGGGCGCATCGCCGCACACGTTGCGCCATTCCTTCGCGACCCACGTGCTGCGTCGCGGGGCGAACCTGCGCGTGGTGCAAGAGTTCCTCGGCCACGAGCACTTGACGACGACGCAGATCTACACGCATCTCGATCTACGTCGGCTGCAAGACGTGTACGCCACCGCGCATCCTCGAGCTCGCGCGCCCAAGTCGCGGCGCGCCAAGCCGACGGGACGGACCGACACGGCGCAGTGAACGCGCGTCACGCTCGGGTGTCGGCGAGGACTTCCGCGAGGAACTCGGGTGCGACGTTTCCGCCCGACAACACGGCGATCGCGGTTCGCCCGTCGAGCCGCACCAGCCCGGACAGCAGCGCCGCGACCCCCACCGCTCCGGAGGGTTCGACCACGAGCTTCGCCCGCGTCGCCAGAAAACGCACGGCGCGGCGGATCGCGTCGTCGTCGACGAGCACCGTGCCGGCGACGTGTCGCCGCGCGACCGCGAACGGCAGCGCGCCGACCGCCAGCGGCATCAGGCCATCGGCGATCGTGCGCGGCGGAGTGATCGTGACGACCTGGCCGGCCGCCAACGCGCGCGTCATCGCGTCCGCCGTCGTCGGTTCGATGCCGAGCACGCGGGTCGCCGGCCGTAGCGCCGCGGCGACGGTCGCCGAGCCGGCGCACAATCCGCCGCCACCGACGGGCACCAGGACGACGTCGGGCTCGGGCAACTCTTCGAACGCCTCGAGCAGACACGTCCCTTGGCCGGCGACGATGCGCGCGTCGTCGAACGGCGGCACCATCGCGAGTCCCTCGCGCGCGACGGCGTCTTCCGCGGCCGCCTTGCGTTCGGGGGACGTGGTCCCGGCGAATCGCACCTGCGCGCCGTAACCGCGCGCCGCGTCGACCTTCGTGCGCGGCGCGGTCGTCGGCATGAAGATCACCGCGCGAATCCCCTCCAGCGCCGCGGCCCACGCGAGCGCCTGGCCGTGATTCCCCGACGAATACGTCGTGACGCCGCGCGCCCGCATCCCGGCGTCGAGCGACCGCACGGCGTTCAGCGCGCCCCGAGCCTTGAACGAGCCGGTGCGCTGCAGGTTCTCGCACTTCAGGAACACCCGACCACCAGCGATCGCACCGAGCTGGCGCGACGACAGCAGCGGCGTGCGATGGACGTCCGCCCCGAGCCGGCCCCGGGCCCGTTCGACCTCGGCGAGCCCGACCGCCTCGATCTCCGGAACTTCTGGATTGATCACAGCTTCACTCGACCTTCCGTCCGAAACAAGAAACCGATGCCGCGCCCTCCGGCGGGCTGCTACCGTAACGAGCTTCGATCGCACACGGCATTCCCGCGCACGATGAAACCATTCCTGGGCGTCCTCAACATCGTCCTGATCGCCCTGTGCGTGGTCGCGTACGTGCGCGTTGCGCATGGCGCCGGCGCGTTCGGGAAGAGCCTCGACGTCTGGCGCGATCTACCGCGCAAGGCGTCCTCACGGTTGATCGCGTTGTTGTGGTTGCTCGTGTTCGTTGTGGATCTGGTCCAGACGAAGAGCGACGCGAACTTGACCGCGGCGCTGCGCCTCGACTTCACGCCGATCATCCATCAACTCGAGGGCTCGCTGCCGGCCGCCGTACAGTCGCTGGCGTGGCCGCCTCTGACGGTGCTGCTCGCGATCGCGTACCTGATCCTGTTCCCCGGCTTGCTGTTCGGATCGGCGCACGTGTTCGACCGCGCCGGCGACGAGCGCAACGCGCTGATGGTCGGTCTGGTCTACGCGATCAACTACTTGGTGTGCCTGCCGTTCTACATCTTGTTCCCGGTGCTCGAACCCTGGTCGTTCCCGGGATCGGGAGTGTTGCCGCTCTCCGATCTGCACGTCCATCCTTGGTTGATGGACCTGGTGCGACCGATGAGCGGCATCGACAACTGCTTTCCGAGCTACCACACGTCGCTGACCGTCTCCCTGGTGATGCTCGCCCGCGACGCGGGCCCGCGGCCGTTCGCGCGCGCTGCGACCTGGAGCGGCGCGCTGGTGATCGCGTCGACGGTGTACCTCGGGTTCCACTGGGTGCTCGACGTCGTCTTCGGCGTCATCGCCGGCGTGATCTGCCACGGACTCGCGCGCCGGGTCGTCGAGTCGTCGCTGGCGCGCTCGCTGTTGCAAACCACCACGTTCGCCGAAGCACCTGGTTCGAATCCGCGTCTGTGAGCCCGACACCGCGCCCATGATCTCGATGACCCAGATCCCGACCGCTCAGCAGCTCCGTGACTCGATCGCGCGCTATGCGCGCTATTCGCTGGGTCTCGAACTCGATCAACTCGCGCCGCGCGACGTCTATCTCGCGACGTCGCTCGCGCTGCGCGAAGTGATCATCGACGGTCTGCTCGCCACCGAGCGGCGCTTCGCCACCACCCGTGCGAAGCGCGTGTACTACCTGTCGGTCGAGTTCCTGCTCGGCCGCGTGCTCGGCAACAACCTGCTG
Source organism: Planctomycetota bacterium (assembly GCA_052034255.1). GTDB lineage: Bacteria > Planctomycetota > B15-G4 > B15-G4 > JADJEK01 > JADJEK01. The sequence goes on from JBPOIU010000005.1 coordinate 42,446, forward strand.
AACCTCGGCTTGCATGACACCTGCGCCGAAGCGCTGCGGATGCTCGGCGCGAACCTCGAGGAGCTCGAGGAACTCGAACCCGATCCCGCGCTCGGCAACGGCGGCCTCGGCCGGCTCGCGGCATGCTTCCTCGACTCGATGGCCTCGCTCGGGCTGCCCGGCTACGGCTACGGCATCAACTACGAGTTCGGCCTGTTCCGCCAATCGTTGAAGGACGGCGCGCAGGAAGAGCAGCCCGACGAATGGCGCTCGCGCGGCACACCATGGCTGCTGCGGCGTCCCGACCTCACCTGTCGCGTGCCGATCTTCGGCGCCGTCGAAGAGACGCGTAGCGCCGATCAGTCGAGCTGCCGCTGGGTCGGGTTCAAGGAAGTCCTCGGCGTGCCGTCGGACCTGCCGGTCGTCGGCTACGCCGGACGCGCGATCACGCCGTTGCGCCTGTTCGCCGCGCAGGCGTCCGAAGAATTCGACATGGCGATCTTCAACGCCGGCGACTACCTGCGCGCCGTCGAGCAGAAGATCCAATCGGAGCGCATCTCGAAAGTCCTCTACCCCGCGGACAACAGTCCCGCGGGTCGCGAGCTGCGCTTGATCCAGGAGTACTTCTTCGTCGCCTGCGCGCTGAAGGACATCCTGCATCGCCACGTGAAGACGGCCGACGACGTCAAGGCGCTGCCTGATCGCATCGCGCTGCAACTGAACGACACGCATCCCGCACTCGCCGTCGCCGAACTCATCCGCGTACTGCAAGACGACTGGAACGTGCCGTTCGCCGATGCGTTCGAACTGACGCGGCGCACCGTCGCGTTCACCAATCACACGTTGCTCCCCGAAGCTCTCGAGCGCTGGCCCGTCGCGATGCTGGAGCGCGTGATCCCGCGCCACCTGCGGATCATCTACGCGATCAACGAGCATTTGCTCGACACGGTCGGCAAGCGTTGGCCGGGCGACGTCGACAAACAGCGCACGCTGTCGCTGATCGGCGAGGACGGCGAGAAGCACGCGCGCATGGCGCACCTCGCGATCGCCGGCAGTCATTCAGTGAACGGCGTCTCGACGCTGCATGGGCAGCTGATCAAGACGCGGCTGGTCCCACAGTTCCACGAGCTGTGGCCGGAGCGTTTCAACGCGAAGACCAATGGCGTGACGCAGCGTCGCTGGTTGCTGAAAACGAATCCGGGCCTCGCGCGGCTGCTGTCCGAGTTGGTCGGCGACGGCTGGATCACGGACCTCGATCGTTTGCGCGGCCTCGAGCCCTTCGCGCAACACGGCGAAGTCCGCAGTCGCTTCCTCGCGATCCGCCGCGCACACAAGGAACGCCTGGCGCGCATCGTGCGCGACGAGCTCGGCATCAGCATCGATCCGGCCTCCGCGTTCGACGCCCACGTGAAGCGCATCCACGAGTACAAGCGCCAGCTGATGAACGCGCTGCGGATCGGGCTCGAGTACATCGAGCTGGTCGACGACGGCAAACCTCCGGTGCTCGCGCGCACGTACGTGTTCGCCGGCAAGGCCGCTCCGGGCTACGTCGCGGCGAAGACGATCATCCGCTTCATCCACGCGGTCGCGGCCGTGGTCAACTCGGACCCGCGCACACGCGACGTGCTGCGCGTGGCGTACTTGCCCGACTATCGCGTCACGCTCGCCGAACGCATCATTCCCGCCACCGACCTGTCGGCCCAGATCTCGACCGCCGGCATGGAAGCGTCGGGCACCGGCAACATGAAGTTCATGATGAACGGCGCGCTGACCGTGGGCACGCTCGACGGCGCGAACATCGAGATGCAAGACGAAGTCGGCTCCGACAACATCTTCATCTTCGGCCTGACGGCCGAGCAGATCGAAGCGCGCCGTAACCAGGCGAAGCCGAAGGACGGTGCGACCGAACGCGATCCGCGCGTGAAGCGCATCCTGAACGCGGTGAAGGACGAGCGCTTCGGCGGTGGCCCCTTCAAGGAGCTGATCGCGAAGCTCGAGGAGCACGACCCGTACTTCGTGCTCACCGATCTGCCGCTGTTCATCGATGCGCAAGCGCGCGTGGCGGCCGTCGTCCGCGACCCCGGACAGTTCGCGCACAAGGCGCTGTTGAACGTCGCGCGCTCCGGTCGGTTCTCGTCGGATCGCACGATCCGCGACTACGCGCGCGAGATCTGGAACGTCCCCGTCGATCCGGCGTGAGGGCGCGCCAAGAGCGCGTTCGTCCGCGAGGTTCGGCCGCTGATCGACTACGTCCGAGCCTCGTCGCCCTGCGCGACGAGGCTCGGACGTAGTCGATCACCGATCCGCTGCGAGCCGATACCGCTGCGCGCGGGACTCGCAGGTCGCCGCCGCCAACGAGCCGCTCTCGAACAACTCAGCGGCCCGTTCGCACGCGGCCGCCGCCGCGGCGTGATCGCCGCGTGCCGCCTCGGCACGCGCGAGCAGCAGGAGGTCCCCGGCATTCGAGCCCGCGGTCTCCGCGACGCGTGCCCGGGCAGTTCCGTAGCCGTCGTCGAGATCACGGATCCCGTCCACGGTCGACGTCACGCGTCGCATCGCGATCGCGCGCTGCGCCGCGTCGGAACGCGCTTCATGCGCCAGGAGTCGGTCGAAGTAGCCGCGCGCCGCGTCGGCGTCTCCCGCGTACTCGGCTTGCTCCGACAATCGCCGGAGCAGGTCGGCCGTGGCGCCGTCGGCCACGTCGAGTCGGCGCAGCAGTCGCAACGCCGACGCCGCGTCGCCGCGGTCCTCGGCCAGTTGCGCGAGCGACGCCAGGATCGCGACGTCGTCGGGCGCGCGCTCGAGCGCTTGCTGCAGGCGATCGGTCGCACGGTCGAGGTCGCCACACGCCGTCAGCACGCGCGCGTGATCGACGAACTCCTGCGGCCCGGCATCGCTCAGCGCGCATGCGGCCTCCCAGGCCTCCAACGCTTCGTAGACGTGACCGGCACGCTCGCGGGCGAGCGCCAGTCCGCGCCAACTCGTCAGGTCCGCGGGCCGACGTTCGACGGCGCGCCCGTACCAACGCGAGGCCTCCTCGAACGCCTCGAGGTGCGCATGCAGCTCGCCGAGCACGCGACACGCGTCGGCCTCGTTCGGGTCGAGCGCCGCCGCGGCGGCGAACTCCTCCACCGCGCGCTCGATGTCCTGGTCCTCCAGCGCGAGCATGCCGACGTTGAAGTGCGGTGCCGCGTACGCGTCGTCCGCGGCGATCGCCGCAGCGAACGAAGCCAGCGCTTCGTCGCGCAACTCGAGGTCGAGCTCGATCATGCCGCGCAAGTTCATCGTGCGCGCGTCCCGCGGATCGAGCTTCACGGCGTGATCGCAGGCGTCGCGCGCTTCCGCGAACGCACCGCGCGCTTGCCGCAAGCGCGCGAGGAATGGCCACGCCGCGGCTTCTCCCGGATTGCGCGCGACGAAACGCTCGAAGGCCGCCTCGGCCTCCGCGGCGCGACCGGCGCCGTAGTGCGCCAGGCCGAGAGCGAACTCCAGCTCTGGATCCTCCGCGGCACGCGCACGCGCGCGCTCGAAGACCTCGGCCGCGCGTTCGTACTCGCGCAACTCGAGGAAGACCTGGCCGCGCAGCTTCAACACCGCGACCGAGGGTTCGTCGGCGGGCGCGAGCAACGGCGCCGCGCACGCCACGCGAAGGAGCAAAGGCAAGAGGTGCAGCATGGTGGATGCGTTCCTTCGCCGGGCTACTTCGAGTGGATCGACGTCGCGCTTGACGGAATCGTGGAATGACTCGATTGCGCTCAAGCCGAGGGCCTCGACGACGCCAAGAGCGGCTCGCGCCGCCTTCGGCGAGCCGGCGCGGGCTGCTACCGTGGCGCGCCGCGGAGCCCTCATGTCCGAGTCGGGACCGACAGCGGAAGATCTCTTGTTCGACGTGCTCGACCGCCGCGAACGCGGCGAAGCGGTCGACGTGGACGCGATCTGCGCGCGATACCCGCAGCAAGCGGCGCGCTTGCGCGAACTCGAACGCGATTGGCGCCTGGCCCAGGGCGTGACCCGCGACCCGACGCTCGAGGATCCGGTGGCCGACGCGGCGCGCCAGGACGCACGCGTCGAGACGTCGAACGCCGACGCGGGCGGGTCCGCGCTGCTCGAGCAGTTGCGCGAGCGCGCGAACGCGGCGGAGCGTTACGCCGTCGAAGGCGAACTCGGCAAAGGCGGCATGGGCGTCGTGCTGCGCGTGTTCGACCGCGACTTGCGGCGCCGCCTCGCGATGAAAGTACTGCCGGACGCGGCGCGCGCGCGTGGCAGCCGATGGATGCGCTTCCTCGAGGAAGCACAAGTGAGCGCGCAGCTCGATCATCCCGGAATCGTGCCGGTGCACGAGCTCGGTCTCGATCGCGAGGGACGCGTCTTCTTCACGATGAAACTCGTGCAGGGAGTCACGCTGGAACACGTCCTCGCGCAGCTCGCGCGCGGCGACGGTGGATGGAACACGACGCGCGTCATCGCGATCCTGCTGCGCGTGTGCGAAGCGATGGCGTTCGCGCACGCGAAAGGCGTGGTCCACCGCGACCTCAAGCCAGCGAACATCATGGTCGGGCGCTTCGGCGAGACGTACGTGATGGACTGGGGCGTCGCACGCGTCCTCGGCGCCCCGAGCGCGCAGGGCGGCGACTCGGCCGCCACGACGTCGATCTCGTCCGAGCGCCGCGACCAGGCCGGCCGCCCGGCCGCCAACGCCTGGCTGACGCACGAGGGCGATGTCGTGGGCACTCCCGCGTACATGGCGCCGGAACAGGCCGCGGGGTCGCTCGCGCGCGTCGGCCCGCAGTCCGACGTCTACGCGATCGGAGCGATGCTGCACCAAGCCCTGACCGGTCGGTCGCCGAGCGCCGAGCCGCGCGGACGAGCCGAAGCCGCTCTCTCGCGCGCGCGCACGAACGCGCCGCCGCCTCCACTGCCACGTACCGCGCCGGCGGAGCTCGCGGCGATCTGCATCAAAGCGATGGAGCCGACTCCCGAACGGCGCTACGCGTCGATGCTGGCGCTCGCCGACGACTTGCGCGCGTACCTCGAAGGCCGAGTGGTCAAGGCGCATGCGTCGGGCGCATTCGCCGAGTTGCGCAAGTGGATCGGCCGCAATCGCGGGACCGCGGGCGCGTTGCTGGTAGCGATGCTCGCGCTGCTCGCGGTCGGGCTCGTGCAGTGGCGACGTCGCGTCGAGGTCGAAGTCGAACGCGAACGCGTCGCGGCGCGTAAGGCCGAGTTCGATCAACTCGCGGGCAAGGTCTATCTCGAACGCGCGCGCGCCGCGGCGGACACGCTGTATCCCGCGGTACCAAGCCGCCGAGTCGATCTCGAGCGTTGGCTGGCGGTGGACTGGGCGCGACTCGACGCACTGCGTCCGCGCATCGATGCGACGATCGCGCGAATCGCGGATCGCGTCTCGCGCCCCGACGCGGCACTCGACGACACGCCCGAAGGCGAGTCGCAGCGGTTCCTGCACGCGACGCTGACGCAACTCTCGGCCGACATCGCCGCGATGGAGCGGGCCGAGACCGCGTCCGTGCGCGCCCGCCTCACGTTCGCGACGCGCCTCGAAGCGCTCGGCGCCGAGCATCCGGCAGCGACCGTCCGGTGGGCCGATGCGGCCGCCGCGATCGCCCGCGCGGACGACGTCGTGGCGTCGGCGCGGTACCGCGACGCCGCGATCGCGCTGAAACCCCAGCTCGGCTTGGTTCCGATCGGAATGAACCCCGTCACGCGACTCTGGGAGTTCTACGACCTGCGCAGCGCATGCGACGTCGACGCGCTCGAGGACCCCGCGCGGCTCGCGATCCCGACGCACGACGCGCGCGGCGCCGTGGTCGGGGTCGACGATCCCGGAATCGTGTTCGTGTTGCTGCCGGGTGGAGTGGTCGACGTCGGCGCAGTCCCCGCATCGGCCGCGGATCCGGACGGGGATCCCCGCGCGGCGAACGACGAAGTCGAGCGCCAAGTGACGCTCGCGCCGTTCTTCTGCGCGCGGCACGAGTTGACGAAAGGTCAGTGGCTGCGGCTCGCGGGTACGGATCCGAGCTTCTATCGCTTCGGGCCGCCCTACGACGGTGATCCGCATCCGGTCGGACCGATGCATCCCGTCGAGCAGGTCGCGTGGCACGACGCCGAACTCGTGCTGCGGCGCAACGGATCGACGCTGCCGACCGAAGCGCAGTGGGAGTACGCGGCGCGTGCGGGCACCCGCACCGCATGGTGGTCGGGCCGCGATCCGCAGGCGCTCGCCGGGGTCGCGAACGTGCTCGATCGGCGCGCCGAAGCGCGCTTCCCTGGATGGGGACGGCAGGAGGGCGACTTCGACGACGGCTATTGCAGCGTCGCTCCGGTCGGCAGTTTCCGGGCCAATGCGTTCGGGCTGTTCGACGTGCACGGCAACGTCTGGGAATGGTGCCTCGACGAGTACGCGTCGTCTCCGCGCGACTCGCGCGCCGACGACGGGCTCGCACGCGGCGGCGATCCCGCGTTGCGCGTGCTGCGCGGCGGCAGCTTCAACGATCCGGCGGCGCTCGCCCGCTGCTCGAGTCGTTCGCCGCAGGATGGTTCGATCCGCACGCCAGCGACCGGCGTGCGCGCCATTCGTCTCCTGCAGCGTTGAAGCCCGATCCGCCGCGCACGGCCGTCACTTCGCGGCGGCTAGCCGTTCGTTCGCGCGCGTCACCACTTCCTGCATGTCGAGTTCCGTGCCGAGCGCGAGGGCGCGTGTCCACGCGTCGATCGCCTCGGCCTTGCGCTGCTGCGCCGCCAGGGACTCACCGAGTTGGAACCAAGCGAACGGGTTCTGCGGCAGCAAGCTCAGCGACACTCGATAGGCGCCTTCGGCCGCGATCCAATTCCGCGCGCGCTCGGCATCTTGCGCGTTCGAGTACGCGACTTTCGCCAGCGTGAGGACGCGCTCCTGCGCGTCGCCCTTCAATTCGCCGGCGAGGTTGCGGATCAGCTCGGAGACCGCGCCCAATTCATCGGCGTTCGCCGCGGACTGCGCCGCATCGAGGAACGACGCGCACGCCGCCGCCTTGTCGCCGGAAAACAGCGCCGCGTAACCGACGTTCTTGTGCGCGGCGACGATTTGCGCGCGTAGATCCGTGATCGGCAGCTCGCGCTTCTGCGCGTCCAGCAACACGGCGAGTTCGCCCGCGAAGTCGCGCTGCTGTCGCAGCAACCGCGCCAGTCGCGCCGCGTTCTCGCCGGTCGCGTCGGCGCCAAGGGCGCGCGCCTTCCGCGTCAGCTCCAACGCGAGCGCCTCGTCGTGCGCGTCCTCGGCAGCTCGTCCGAGTTGCGTGTAGAGCGCGCCCAACTCTTCAGCACCGCCGCGCAACCGGTGCTGCAGCTCCTCGAGCTGCTTCGCGTTGTGCACCGCGTCGCTGATGTTGCCGCGCGCGACGAGCAACTGCGTGACCACGAGGATGACGTCCGGATCGGCGTCGCCTTGCGCGCGCCGCGCCGCGACGATCTCGGCCTCGCCCGCCTCGCCTTGGCCGCGCGAGAAGTAGAGCTTCGCCAATTCGAGCCGCGGCGCCGCGAGATCGGGGCGCAGCTTCGCGACTTTCTCGAAGTCCTTCACCGCTTCGACCGCCTGCCCGGTCGCGAGGTACGCACGGCCGCGATCGAGCAGGGCCCGCGTGTGTTCGGGCGCCACCGCGAGTGCGTCGGCGTACGCGGCGAACATCTGCCGAGCGTGGTCCGCGCGTGCGGACTCGTCGGATTCGAACTTCGTGGACAACGCGAGCAGTGCATGCGCCGTCGCGCGCCGCACGAGCAGGTCCGCGCGCAGCCGCGGCGCCGGTTCGGTCGCCAGCATTTCGTCGACGTCCCGGATCACGACGCGCGGCCGACCGGCGCGGAGCTTCAGATCGAGCAGGTCGAGCTCCAACTCCGACGGTCGAAGAGGACCACGCGGTTTGGCGCCGAACATCGCGCGTTCGAGCAACGGCAGCGCTTCGTCGGCCAGTCCGAATTGCGCGGCCAGCAGCGCGACGTCGCGTGCCGACTCGGGATCGAGAGCGCGCAGTGCGGCGTCGTCCCGGACGAGCACGTCATGCAACACGCGATTGCCGCCGCGCTCGAGTTCGATCAGCGCCGCGCGATGCGCGATCGGCCGCTCGCGCCCGAGCCGGCCGGTCATCGCGATCAACGCATCGAGACTCGACGTCGACGGTCGAACGACGCGCAGCGTCGTCGTCGTCGCGGTCGCCACCAGCGCGAGCAATGCGACTCCGGCCGCGAGCGACGACGCGCGCGTCGTTCGCGGCGCACTCGCCGCGTACGCGAGCGTCAGCACGATCGGCACCAGTCCAGAACTGGGGACGAGTGCTCCCGACGACGCCGAGAACCCGACGACGGCCGTGCCGAGCGCCGCGACGCCGACCGCGATCCGGGCCGGACCGCGGGTCGCGAGCGCGAGCAACACGATCGCCCCGACTGCGATTCCGGCGAACGCCGCGTGTCCCGCCTCGCCGATCCACGCCGAACCGCTGGCTCCAGCCAATGTCGCGAACGCGTCGCGCATCGCGCCGAACAGTCCCACCGCGCTCGCGCCGTCCGGCGTACCGGCAAAGCGCACTCCGAACCAATCCAAGAGTCCGGGAGCGCCAAAGACGCGCGGCAGCACCGCGAGCAGGACGACGGGCCGGACCGGCCCACTCGCGCGTGCCGCGAGAGCGAGCGCGAAGGTCGCGACACCGATCCCCGACGGCGACCACCAGCACGCGACGACCAGCATCCCCGCGCCGAGCTCGCGGAACGCGGGACGATCGCGCACCAGGATCGCGGCTCCGACCGCAGCCAACGCGAGCGCCGCGAGCTCGTGCCCGCCGCGTGCCGTCGTGGCCGCGACCCACGTCGATGGATGGAGCGACACGAAGGCGAACGCGAGCACGCCGTGCCACGCCCGTCGCTCCACCACCGCGCTCCAGGCGCACAGCGCCGCGAGCGCGAGAAGCGCGGCGGCGAGCCGCACCGCATCGCGCGGCGTCGCCGTCCACGCCGGGAGATCCGCGACATGCGCCGCGGGCGGGTTCTCGACGAGCCGAGGCAGTTCGGGAAGTGCGTCGAACGGCGCCAGAGGCCGCAACGCGAACGCCAGCGCCACCGCGAGCGCGACGATCACGATCGGCACGATTCCGTTCCACCCGCGCTGCGCCATGCTCGACTTCCTTCGCGAAAGGGGCGGGATCATAAATGAGTGTTCGCGATTCCGTGTGGCGCGCGGCCGTCCGCTCGTCGAACGGACGGCGCCGAGCGGGTGCGGACGGCGCGCGATCGGGCTCGATGGCCGCGGCCGCCTGCTACCGTGGCGCCATGGAACGGTTCGCGATCCTCGACCACGGTTGCAAGGTGAATCGCTACGACGGCGAGCTCGTGCGCGCGGCGATTCGGCGGTTCGGCTTGGTCGAAACCTCCGCCACGGATGCCCCCGACCTCTACGTGCTGAACGCGTGCGCCGTGACCGATCGCGCCGTGCGCCGAGGGCGTCAGGCGCTGCGCCGCATGCGACGCGAGAACCCGGGCTGCCGCTTGGTGGTCACCGGGTGCATGACGGGCAAGGACCGCGACGCGTATGCGGCCATCGAGAACGGAATGGTGGTCGTCCCGGGCAACGATGCGGACGCGCTGCACTCCGCGTTGCGCGGGCTGCTGACCGAGGCCGTCGTCGCGGGCGTCGAGCCCGGGCTCGACGCGGCGTCGTACGACGATCGAACGCGCGCCTTCTTGAAGGTCCAGGACGGTTGCGACGCCAAATGCTCGTTCTGCGTGATTCCGTCGATCCGCGGCGGCGCGCGCAGTCGCTCGCGCGACGCCATCCTCGCGGAAGCCCGCGCCCTCGTGGAACGCGGCTTCCGTGAACTCGTGGTGTGTGGCATCCACCTCGGCCACTACGGGCGGGACAGCGGCGATTCGCTGATCGGCTTGATCCCCGCGCTCGCGGCATTGCCCGGCGAGTTCCGGTTGCGTCTGGGTTCGTTGGAGGTCGGCGAGGTCGACGCCTCATTCATGCGGGCGGTGCGGGACTGCGAACGCGTGGTGCCGCATTTCCACGTCCCGCTGCAAAGCGGCGACGACGGTGTGCTGCGTGCGATGCGGCGGCCGTACACCGCGCGGCGCTTCCTTGAACGGATCGACGTGCTGCGCGCGATCGCGCCGGACGTGGCGTTGACGACCGACGTGATCGTCGGCTTCCCGACCGAGGACGAAGACGCGTTCACGCGCACGTTGGACACCGTGCGCGCCTCGGGCTTCGCGAAGGTCCACGCATTCCCGTACTCGCCGCGCGCCGGCACCGAAGCCGCGGAACTCGCGGGGCGCGTCGCGCTGCCGACGTTGCGCGCGCGCGTCGCGCGGCTGCTCGAACTCGACGCGACACTCGCGCGCGCCTTCGACGAACGCTGCGTCGGCGGCATCGCCGACGTGTTGATCCAACGCCCGAACGAGAGCGGTTCCCTCGGTCTATCCGAGCGCTATCGTCGCGTTCTGGTGCGTGGACGACATCCTCGGGGCTCGTTCGTCCGCGCGGTCGTGTCCGGGATCGATCGCGATTCCTTGCTCGCGGAGCCGGTGCATGAGCGAGTCTGACGACCGCGTCCGTCACGCCATCGACGCCATCCGCGTGCATCTGCGCTCGGAAGCGGACTTCGGCCTCGACGCGTTCGAACGGCGTCCCGTGGCGCCGACCGCGACGACGAGCGCGACCGCGACGGCCAGCGCGTCGAGTCCGCCGGCCCCAGCGCAGGCTCGGACTTCCGCACCGGTGGCGCCCACGGCACCGCCGACGACCGATCGCGCCGCGCCCGAGCCCGCGCCATCGCCGGCTCCGCCGCGGTCCACGCCTGCGTTCGTGCCGCGCGTTCCCGCACTGTCCGCCCGCTTGGGGACACCGCAAGCGCGTGCCGCGCTGGATGCACTCGAGGCCGAAGTGGCGGCGTGCACGCGGTGCGCACTGCACTGCACGCGCACCACGACCGTGCCCGGAGAAGGCAACGCCACTCCGGACTTGCTGTTCATCGGCGAGGGTCCGGGCGAAGAGGAAGATCGCTCCGGACGCCCGTTCGTCGGCCGCGCGGGCGAGCTACTGACCAAGATCATCGGCGCCATGGGCTTCTCGCGCGAAACCGTCCACATCGCGAACATCGTGAAGTGCCGCCCCCCCGACAACCGCGTGCCGGCGGCGGAGGAGATCGCGGCGTGCCGACCGTACTTGGACCGTCAGCTCGAGACGCTGCGGCCGAAGTTGATCTGCACGCTCGGCCTCCCTGCGACGCGCACGCTGCTCGGCATCACGACCGGGATCAAGGCCGCGCGCGGCCGCGAGTTCTCGTGGAACGGCATTCCGGTGATCCCGACGTTCCATCCGGCGTATCTGCTGCGCACGCCGGAGGACAAGCCGCTGGTCTGGCAGGACGCGCAGACGATCGTGCGACGCTTGGTGCAACTCGGCGCGACGGTGCCGAACCCGGACGCGCTGAAGAAGTTCAAGGACCAGCCGCCCCCGCCCCCCGCACCGGCCGGCTGAATCGGAGCGGAGTGCCGCATCAGAGGATCGTGAACTTCGTTGGGTCGGCTGCTAGGCTCCCGCGGTGATCTATCCCGCGTTCGGTATCGACCTCAGCGACGGTGCGCTCAAAGCGGTGAAGATGGTGCGGCGTGGCAACCGCATGGTCGTCATCGACGCGTACTACCGACCGTACGCGCGCGCCGAGGACGGCGCGGTTCGTCCGCGCTCCGGATTGCCACTGCGCGCGGAAGAAGCACTCGACGCGTTCCTCGCTCAGGCGCGGCCCGGCGCGCTCGACCGCGTGTTCGTCGGCTTCCCGGCGGTCGCGACGTTCAACCGCCTGATCCAGTTGCCCGACGTCGGTCCCGAGAAGGTCGCCGAAATGGCGCGCTACGAGACCGACCGTTCGCTGCGGGGAAAGCTCGAGGACTACGAGCGGCGAACGTGCGTGCTTCGCCACCACGCCCATACCGGAAGCACGCCGTGCATGCTGTTCGCGGTGCGGCGCACGCTGCGCGACGCATTCGTGCACGCGCTCCAGGCGCGCGGACTCGAAATCGACAATCTGGTGCCGGCGCCCGCCGCGCTGGCGCAGTTCGTGATCTACGACCGACCGGCGCGCGGTGATCGCGTCGCGTTGTCGATCGGATTGCGTGGCACCGACGTCGTGTTCCTGAAGGACCGCGGCTACGCGTTCCGCACGGTTCCGCTCGGTGTCGCCGGCCTGAACGCGCTGGCGGAGTCCCGCCGCAAGGCGGCGCTCGACAAGCTGATCGAGCGCATCGCCGCCGAGATCGGCAAGGGCACGCGCTTCTTCTTCCCCGACGGCGAGTTCCGCGCCGAGCACTTGCTGGTCTTCGGCGAGGGCCTGCAAGTCCCCGGCCTCGTCGATGCACTGCGCCGACGCATCCCGGTCGCCATCGACGCCGTCGATCAGCTTCACCGCATCTCGCTCGGGACGCGGATCCCCGCCGAGGCGGCCACGCATGCCGCGCAGATGGGCAATGCTCTCGGTTTGGCGCTGATCGCCGCGCGCGCCGCGAGTGCCGACGTGGATTTGTTGCCGGAGAATCGCGCACGGGAAGCCGCCCGGCGTCTGCCGCGACTCGCGTTGGCCGCGGTGGGCTCGTTCGCGATCGCGGCGTTCGCGACGTTGGCCGACGTCCGCGACGCGGACCGGGCGGAAGCGGTGCACATCTCCCCCACCGCGGCGGAGATCCGGACGCTCCAGGGCCGCGCGGCCGCCGTGCGGGCGGATGCCTCCAAAGTCGGTATCGCCGAAACCGCGGCGCGCGTGCTGCTCGCCGATCATGCCTCGCACGCGACGTTGCTCGGACGGGTGCTCGCTCGATTCGGGCCGGACGCGAAAGACTATTCGCCGGACGACGTCCGCGTCGTGTCGTACGCCTTCACCACGGCTCCGAGCCCACAGCTTCGCCTGACGCTGTCCGCGCCTCTCGATGGCGCCCAGGTGCCGACGACCGTGCGTCAGCGACTCGGCGAACTCCGCGATCTCGCCCAGGTCCAGGTCCAAGAACTGCCGGATCGCCGTGATTCGTTCCTTCAGCGCACCGAATACGCGGTGACCGCCACCGTGCGTCCACCCGTGGCGGCCGGCCCATGAGATCGCTCGTCTACGTGGTTCTCATCGCGTTGGCGGTCGCCGGGCCGGCGCTGTACCTCACGGTCGGCGGGAGCGCGCGCAAGCGCGCGGCGGACGCGACCGCGGCCGCACTCGCCGAGCGCGGGCAGGTCGCCGCGTTGATGAATGCCGACGCGCCGCCGTCCGCGGCTGCATTGAAGGAGGCCGAAGCGGCGCTCCAGCAGCGACGCTCGACAGTCGACGGGCTGCGTGCGGCGATCGCGGCGGCGAAGCCTGCCGGCGGAGACGCGAGCTTGCGGGAACGAGCGCTCGCCCTCGGACTCGACGTGCCGGTGGTCGACTCGCTGTTGGCCGGGCTCGACGGACCCGGCGCGGTCTCGCGCCGCTTCGCGCTGGCCAGTGCGCTCGGCTCGATCGAACCCGACACGACCGTCGAACGTGTGCATTGCGGTTCGTTGCCCGAGGTCATCGCCGGTCTCGACGTCCAACGCTGGCGCATCGAACTCACTTTGGTCGCGCCAGTCGGCTCGATCGTCCGCAGCACCGAATCGCTGTGCGCCGGCGCGGACGATCGCGCGCCCGCGCTCCTGATCGGACTCGAGGCGTTGCGGTCGCGCGCCGACGAATGGGCGAAGCTCGCCGACGTCTTTGCCGAGCCGCCGCTCCGAGCACAGGTCACGGTCGACGTGCTGGTCGCCGACGGAGGTGCCCCTTGAACGCACCCCGGACCGACCGAATTCTGGTATTGACAGGCACTTGCCTCGTCCTTATATTTCTCGGCTTCGACCAGCTTGTGCATAAACTCTTGTCAGACAAGGGTTTAGGGGCGAGCGTCGCACCTGTCGCGGGCGGGATGAACGAAGGCGCCGAGAAGGCCTTCGTCGCCCTCGCGCAGGGTGGATTGCCTGGTGATCCGCGCGCGGCCTTCGCCTTTCAGCGCAGTGATCTCGAGTTCGTGGCGACGGCCACGTTCGAGCCCACCGAGCTCGCGAGCTTCGCCGATCACAAGCAGCGCGAACATCGGCTCGACCGCATGCTCGCTCCGCCTGTGGCGCTGCGTTGGAACCGCGGACCGACGGGCCTGCTCATCGAGTGGGACGGCAGTCCACGCAACGACGCAGTCGCAAGAGAGGTTGCGGACAACCCGTTGCTCAGGACGGGGTACCGCATATACCGGTGGCGCGCAGACCAAGAGCCTGCGGCCGTCGGCAAAGTTCCTCTGGACCAGACGTCCTTCCTCGATGCCGAGGTCGGCCTGCAGGGTGGGCGCGTGTTCTATTCGGTGGTGACGGTGCTCGAAGGAATGATCGGCAACCGCGACTCTCTCATCGAGAGTGAACGCTCCGACGTCCTCACCGTCGATCTCGAAGATCGATTCCAGTTGCGCGTCCTCTCGGGCGACGCGACTCAGGCAACGATCGAGGTCACCACCGATGGGCCCCTCGGCCCGCGCTCCATGGCGTTCCCAGTGAAGCCCGGCGCGGCGATCGGCGCGTTGGTTTCCGTGGACGGCATGCCGGCCGACTTCCAGACCGGACTCACGGTCACCGCAATCGAACTCGTTCCCGCGACGCGGGAAGAGCGCGTTCGTCATCCCGTGTTCGCACCCGACGGATCGCGCGCGCGCGACGAGTCCGGGTTCGTCCATCGAGACGACGTTCGCACCGTCAATTTCGAACGAATCGTCGTCCGCTGCGTGGACGCCCGGGGATCGACCCGGACGCTCACGCTCGATCCGTCGTGAGACTCGAAACCGGGCGTCGCACGATGCCCGAACACACCGGACGCCGCCTCGTCGTCCGGCAGCAGGAGGAGATGCGATGAAGCATCCGTTCTCAGTGGCCCTGCGGTCGATCGCGCTGATGGGCGCGGCCTCGCTCGCGATCTTCACCACCGCGGGTTGCTCGTTGTTCCAGTCGCACGGCGACTCGACCGAACCGACGGAAGCGTCGGACGCGGCCGCGACGCCTGACGCTTCGATCCAGACGCCGGACGCGTCGGCTGCCGCCGATGCGGGCGAGCGCCCGGACGTCCTGCTCGCGCAGGCGAAGCAGGCGGAACAGCAGGGCCAGCTCCAGGAAGCGCGAGCGACCTACGCTCGCGTGATCGAGATCGATCCCGGCAGCGACGTGGCGAAGGCCGGCTTCCGCGCCGTGTCCGCCACGCTCGGCATGGCGCAGGAGACCGAGGACGCGGTCGTCACCGCTGCCGAGGAAACGGCGCAGGTGCGCAAGGCCCAGCGTCGGATCGAGGCCGAGAGCAAGATCCTGCAGGGCGAAGCGGCGATGAACGCCGGCGAGTTCGAGAAGGCGATCACGTCGTTCGAAGACGCGCGCACGATCGTCCGCTGGTATCCGGATCTGCAGCAGGGCGACTTCACCGAGGAGTCGATCCTCGCGCGCATCGATCAGGCCCGCCGCAAGCAGGTCGATCAGGCGCGTCAGGAAGAGATCGCTCGCCAGACGCGCATCCAACGCGAACAGCAGGAGCGCGAACAGCAGGCGCAGGCCGAGGTCGAGTACCGCATCAACACGCTGTTCGACGCGGCCAATCGCTCGTACCAGGACGACCGCTACGCCGAGGCCGAGGCCTATCTGCGTGAGATCCTGAGCCTGAACCCGACGAACGCGCATGCGTCGCGTCTGCTCGAACTCGCGACGAACGCCCGCATGCAGTCGCGCGATCGCGAACTGAAGAACACCTACAAGCGCGAATGGCGCCAGTTGTTCGACGAGCTGACCGCCGACATGCGCCCGCAGATCGACCCGTTCGAGTTCCCGAACGAGAAGGCTTGGCGCCAGATCTCCGAGCAGGGCCCGATCGCGTTCTCGGTCCAGGACGACCTGACGTCGCCGGAAGAGCGCGCGATCCTCGCCAAGCTCGCGGCCGTGCCGATCACGCTGTCGTTCAGCGACACGCCGCTCGGCGAAGTCGTGAACTGGTTCAAGACGGTCACCGGCGTCAACTTCATCGTGTCGCCGGCCGTCACGGCCGCGGAAGAGCCGCAGTTCTCGGTGGCCGCGGGCCCGATGCCGGCGGATGAGGCGCTGCGCCTCGTCCTCGACATCTCGTCGTCGCCGCTGAAGTACCGGATCAAGGATGGCGTCGTTCAGATCATCGGTTCGGACGAGGCCGTCGGCGGCCAGCTGCTCGAGATCTACGACATCCGCGACTTGGCGAAGGTCATCACGAACTTCCCGTCGAAGGACTTCAACCTCACCCCGTCGGGCTTCTCCGACGAGAGCACGGGCGTCGAAGTGCCGGAGCCGCAGCCGCTGATCCTCGAAGGCGATCGCCTGGCCGAACTCATCAAGGCCAACATCTCGCCGGATTCGTGGACCGCGGATCCGAACAACACGATCCAGCCGGTCTCCGGCGCGCTCGTCGTCCGCCAGACGAAGGAAGTCCACGGCTTGATCGACACGTTGCTGCGCGACCTGCGTGAGAACGCGGGCACGCTGATCAACATCGAGAGCCGCTTCCTGACGGTCTACGACACCTTCCTCGAGGACATCGGCGTCGACTTCCGCGGCCTCGGCCCGGATTCGGTCAACCCGGAAGCCAACATCCCGTCGGGCTTGGTGCTCGACGACATCGGCTCGATCCCGGACGGCTTCGGTACGCCGGGCTCGCCCTCGGGTTCGGGTACCGACAACGACGTCGGCGTGTTCTTCAGCGATGGCAACGAGGACATCAAGGGTCGCGTCGAGAACCTCTACGACACGACGCTCGGCAACGACGAGTTCCAGAACTCGGGCGGCCTGTCGCTGCAAGCGACGTTCCTCGACGACACGCTGGTCGAAGCGGTCCTGCGCGCGGTGTCGAAGTACGGCATGGCGAACATCGTCGACGCTCCGTCGCTGACGGTGTTCAACGGCCAGCGCGCGAACCTCAGCGTCATCAATCACGTCTCGTACGTGAAGGACTTCGACGTCGAGATCGCGCAGGCGTCGGTCATCGCGCAACCGATCGTCGACATCCTCCAGGACGGCGTCATCCTCGACGTCCGCCCGGTGGTCAGCTCGGACAAGCGGTTCATCACGATGGAACTGCGTCCGACGGTCGCCCTGTTGAAGCGCCCGATCGACACGTTCTCGACGACGCTCGCGATCGGCTCGCCGGTCAACATCGAGCTCCCGACCATCAACATCCAGCGTGCGCGCACGACGGTTCACATGCCGGACGGCTCGACGCTGATGATCGGTGGCTGGAAGATCATCGATGACCAGGATCTCGATTCGGGCATCCCGTTCCTCAACAAGGTGCCGATCCTGAACTTCTTCGTCTCGCGCAAGGGCAAGTTCCTCGAGAAGAAGAAGCTGGTCGT
This sequence comes from Planctomycetota bacterium, assembly GCA_052034255.1. Taxonomy (GTDB): domain Bacteria; phylum Planctomycetota; class B15-G4; order B15-G4; family JADJEK01; genus JADJEK01. The sequence continues at coordinate 59,858 of JBPOIU010000005.1, forward strand.
GCTGGTCCGCGCGAAGATCTGGATCCCCGAAGAGCACGAGCCCGTGCTCGGAATGGCTCGCTGATCGTCGACGCAACGTCCGAACGGACACCGCGGCGCGCCACCTCGCGAGGGGTGGCGCGCCGCGTGCGTTTCCACCACGACGCGCTGAAGCGGTTGCCGCGATGGAGTGGGGATCGAGTGCGGCCGCGCGTGGGTCTCGAGCACCGATCCCCTCTCGGAGAACGAACCGGATCTTCCTCCGACTGAACCTGGACTCCCCCGTTACGTTCGGCCAGGAGAACAGGTAGTTTCCCGATCTTCGTCGGCCCGGCCGAACTCGGTCGGGGAACTCGGCTCGCGGGACGAACTCCGCCGTCCCGTGCGTGCTCGAAACGCGTGCGGAGTCCCAGCCTCGGTCCCATGCGCAACCTCCCCATCGTCGCGTCGTTCCTCACGCTGACCGCCGTCGCTTGCCCGTGGGCGTCGTCCACCGCGCGCGCCGCGGAACAGACCGCCGAGCAGAAGCATCAGAACCTGCTCGACGACATCGCGTATTCACGGGACATCGCGCGCTACCGGTACTTCGACCTCGCCGTCGAATGGCTGTCGACGATCGAGAAGCGCGGCGACCTCGACGCGGAATCGAAGTCCGAGGTGTTGCTGGCGAAGGCGACGATCGCGCGCCTCGCGTCCGACTACGCGCTGACGCGCGCCGAGCGACAGAAGTACTTCGACGAGGGCATCAAGAACTACAACGACGCGCTGGCATCGATGGACACGACGATGAACACTCGTCGCGGTGAAGCCGTCGTGACCGGACTCGCGTCATTGCTGGTGTCGAAGGGCAAGTTCTACTCCGACGACGTCGCGACGCTGCGCTCGCAGGGGAAGCTCGAGGAGATGAAGGCCGCGCGCACCACGGCCGAAGAATCGTTCAAGGAAGCGGTGAAGACGCTGAACGCCGCAGTCGTCGAACTCGATGGCCGCGTCGAGGACGAGGATCTCTCCGAGGCGGACCGGACCAAGATCCAGGACCTCGCGCTGTTCGGTCGGTTCCACAAGGGGGAGGCCTACTACACGTGGGCCATGCTCTACGAGAACCAGGACTTCAACCGCGAGGACTACCTGAAGAAGACGACCGAGGTTCTCGAGGAGTTCATCTGGAGCGCCGGCGACGAGAACTTCTTCACGGTCTACGCCTACTACTACATGGGCATGTCCGAGTTCGAACTCGGCAAGATCGATGTCGACCACGCTCCGGATCACGACGAGAAGGCGCTCGCGTCGCTGACGCACATCTTCTCGGAGTCGGGCATCGACTTCACGCGACTGGCCGCTCTCGGCGACGACGAGCGCGAGTTCGTCCAGGAAGTCGCCGAGAAGGCGTATCTCGGATGCTGCCAGCTCTATCGCAACGCCGCGAACCGCTACGAGCAGTCGTCGACGATCGCGGACACGGACGACCTCACCGAGCAGGCACGCAAGTACCTCGTCGTGAAGGAAGGCGATTCCGACGCTGCGTGGAAAGCCGGCGCGCCGGTGTTCAAGCCCGCGATCGTCACCGCGCTGCGATCCGCGGCGGTCGACATGATCGAGCGCCTCGAGAAGAACGTCGCCGACAACAAGCTGACGTTCGGACCGATGGGCCACTATGCGCGTCTCGAGAAGGCGCGCGCGATGGCGGACCGCGGCGATGCGGCAGGCGCGATGACGGTGGTCAAGGAAGTCGTCGAGAAGAACTCGGACAACATCGTGGGCTACGACGGCGGCATCCTGCTCGCCGAGTTGTCGCAGGAGTCCGGCTCGGGCTCGCAACCTCCGTCCGTTCTGACGCTGATCGCTCAGGGCTTCGTGTCCGACGGCAAGGTGCCCGAGGCGATCGCCGCGTACCACCAAGTCATCGACGCGTGCAAGACGCCGGAAGACCAGAAGCAATTCGGTGCTCCGGCGTGGCTCCAGATCGGCCGTGGCTACGACAGCGTCTCGCGCTTCCTCGAAGCGTCGCTCGCATACGAAGAAGGCATGGGCTACGCGCAAAAGGCCGGTGACGAGGAAAACCTCGCCGAACTCGCGACCAGCGCCTACTCGGCCTGGGATCGTCGCTTCCGGGAGACGAAGGACGAGTTCGACCAGAATCAGCGCAATCGCGTGCGCAAGATCGTCACCGACCTCAACCTGTCGGCGGATCTCCAGTACTTCACGGCCCGCGAGGCGTACTCGAATGCGGGCGCGATGAAGGCCGGCGCCGAACGCGACACTGCGTTCAAGGCAGCTCGCGACGAGTTCAAGAAGGTCGCGGAAGACAGCCAGTACTACGAACGCGCACTCGTCTATCAGGCGCGCTGCGTCGCCGCGACGAAGGACATCGCCGGCGCGATCAAGGTCTTCGAATCACTGTTCGCGCGCGCCAAGGACCCAAAGTTCGCGACCGCGCTCGACAAGAAGAAGGACTACCAGCGCGACGTCGCGCTCGCGGAGGCAACGTTCTATCAAGCCGACGCATTGCTCGACGTCGGTCGCTTCGAAGACGTCCTGAAGTCGCTCGACGGCTACGAGACGAAGTACTCGAAGCAGTCGGCGTTCTATCCGAGCGTCGAGCTCTACCGCGTGCGCGCGCTCGTGGGCCTGAAGCGATTCGCGGACGCCGAAGCGCTGGTGTCGAAGATGGCCTCGCAGTACGCGAACGACAGCGCGACCACGAACGCGTACGCGGAGATCGCCAAGGGGTTCTACGCGGCGTTCGACGCGATCAAGGAAGACACGGCTGAGAAGAAGACGCTCGAGCGGAAGACGGCGGACTACTTCGCACTGCACAACGAGCGCACGGGCTTCGCTTCGTTCACGAACCTGAAGAACGTCGCGCTGTGGTACGCCGACCTCGGCGAACTGAAGCTCGCGGAAGACAACTTCCGCCGGCTGTTCGACAAGTTCGGCAAGAACCCGGCGCAACAGAAAGAGCTGCGCGACGTGAAGCACGCGTTCGCCGCCACGCTGAATCGCGGCGACAAGTTCGCCGAAGCCGAACCGCTGTGGCGCGACGTCTATGCGTTCAAGCCGAAGGACCGCGGCGTGGTGCGCGAATTCGCGCGCTGCCTCGGCGGCTACCTGCGCGAAGAAGGCAACGTCTACAAGGAGATCACGGGCGTCGGCAAATACTCCGAGGCTCGCGAACTCGACGTGAAACTGCTGAAGGGCATCGAAGATGCGGGTGAGAAGAACTCGCCCGACTACTGGCAGGCTCGCGTCGATTACTTCTTCCACTTGTCGATGGAAGGACGCCAGGATCCCAACGCGAAGCAGCAGGCATTGGCGCTGTTCAAGAACTGGGATGCTCTGAACCCCGATCTCGGCGGTGAGAAGACCGCGAAGATGCTGAGGCGACTCAACGCCGAAAATCAGCGCTGAGTCCGTTCCGTTCGTTACGCGCTTCGTCGCGCGGCCTAACCTTGGGCCGCGCGACGGTGCGCGCGTTGACACTCTTTTTCCAAGGCCCTAGCATGCGCCGCTCATTTCGAATCCGTCGCGACGTCGAACCCAGGGAATCCACGCGGCTCATGATCAGGACTCCGCTCGTTCGCGCGGTGGGCGCTGGCGCCCTTCTCCTTCTCACGGGACTCGCGTTCGCGGCTCCTGCGGACCGCATCTACCGAACGACCGGTGGTCGAGCGGTCGTCGTCGACTCGGTGACCTCGGACCAATGGGACGAGGTGAAGTACAAGAAGGGCGCGAACGACCTCAACTTCCCGGGCATGACCGTGCGCTCGATCGAGTACGGCGACACGCCGGAGTCGTTCACGGTCGCACTGCAAAAGCGCGACGCCGGGGAGTACGAGAACGCAGTGTCCTTGCTGAAGGCCGCGCAGAGCGACGGCAAGGTTCGTCCCTGGATCAAAGTCGCCGCGCCGCTCGAGATCGCGAAGACGTATTTGGCCTGGGGCGGCAAGGACAAGAGCAAGTTCGACCTCGCCGTGAAGGCATTCGACGAGGCGCTGGCCGCGAACGCGAAGTCGCGCTTGCGCCCGGAGATCCTCGCTGGTCGCGCGCAAGCGAACCTGGGCGCTGGGCACCTCGACGCCGCGATCAAGGACTACGAAGCGCTCGAAAAAGAGGCGTACGACAACAAGTACGGAGTTCGCTGGGAGCTCCGCGCTCTCGCCGAGAAGGCAGCTGCGCTCGACGACGGCGGCAAGGGCGACGAAGCGAAGCGTGAGTACGGTCGCCTCGAGAAGAGCGCGCGCGGTTTCACGGGCAACGCCGAACTCGACGCGGCCGACAAGGCCTTCGCCGCCGAGATGGCGGGTGTCGCTCGCCTGGCGCAGGGTCGCGTGATGATCCGCGACAACAAGGCGGCGGACGCGGAACGCTTCTTCGACCAGATCGTCAAGGACGCGAACGAGGTCGAGCCCGTCCGCGCATCCGCGCTGGTCGGCAAGGGTGAAGCCCTGCACAAGCTCGGCAAGCTCAAGGACGCTCAATTCTGCCTCGCGCAGGTGCGCATCAAGTACGCCTCCGCGGCGGACGCGGTGGCGGAGGCCACCTATCGCCTGGGTCTCGTTTCCCTTGATCTCGGCGCCGCCGAGCCGAAGGGTGCGAAGCTCGCGCAAGACTATTTCCTCGAGGTCGTCAGCCGGTTCGGATCGAGCCGGTGGGCGCGTCTCGCTCAAGACAAGTTGCGCTGATCCACAGCGCGTGTTGGTCCGACCCTGTCTGTCTGTGAAACTCGGATCCTGTCGGAGGCTTCGTTCATGGTTCGTTGTCTGAATCGTCTGCTCGTGAGCGTGTCCGCAATGCTGCTCACGGCCCCCGCCTTGCTTGCTCAGGCCCCCGCCGCGGCTCCTGCCGCGACCGAGGAGCAGGGCATGACGCTCGGCAAATTCCTCGATGGTGGCGGCACGATCGGCTGGGTCATCATCATCCTGTCGGTCTTGGGCATGGCGCTCGTGATCGACAACTTCGTCAATCAGCGCAAGCAGAAGCTCATGCCGCCGGACATCGCCGATGAAGTTCAGGCCTTGATCGAGGCTGGCGAGTACCAGGAGGCGATGGAGCTCTGCGAATCGAACCCGGGCTTCTTCACCAACATCGTCGCAGCCGGCCTTCCGAAGCTGAATGCCTCCTTCGACGCGATGGAAGCCGCGGTCAAGGAGACGATGGAAGAAGAGCAGCTGAAGCAGCTCATGCGCCTCGGCTGGTTGTCACTGATCGCGGCGGTCGGACCGATGCTCGGTCTGCTCGGCACGGTTCAGGGCATGATCCTCGCCTTCCAGCAGATCGCGGCCACGAAGGGCGCGGCCGACCCGGCGGCTCTCGCGGACAACATCGCGCTCGCCTTGATCACGACGCTGGACGGACTGCTGGTCGCCATCCCGATCACCTCGGCCTTCGTGTTCCTGCGCAACCGTCTCGTCCAGGCCACCCTGGAAGTCGGCGCCGTCGTGGAAGACATCTTCGAACGCTTCCGTCCGACCAAGAGCTGATCTCGGGTCGAACCAAGTCGAATCGTGTCCGTTCGTTGAACTAACGCGTCTTCTCACTCGAGGGCTTCCATGGGCCAAGCATCCTCAGCACTGATGGAAGGCTCGGCGCTCGACATGACCCCCATGATCGACGTCGTCTTCCAGCTGATCATCTTCTTCATGATCGCGATCGACATGTCGCAGCAGGATCTGGAAGACCTCCAGATGCCGAAGTCGGTGCAAGCCGCGGACGACAAGGATCCGGAAGAAGGCCGCTTGTACGTGAACGTCAACCGCAAGGGTGACTACATCATCAAGCGGCAGCCGATGACCATCGATGAACTCGAAGCGAACCTCCGGGCGCGCGTGTTCCTGCCGCGTCCGAAGGGGTTGCCGGTGAAGGACAAGGACGGCTTGGCCGAACGGCCGATCCTGATCCGCGCCGACCGTGCGACGGAGTTCAAGCACGTCCAGAAAGTCATGTACAAGTGCGCGCTCGAGGGCCTGAAGGTCTGGAAGCTCGAACTCGGCGTGAGTCAGGACGAGCAGGCGAAGGCAGCGTTGGACGCGGCAGCTGGCGGACAAGCGAAGTAAGGAGCAGAACCGATGGGCGCCAAGGACGAAGCACAAGCAGAGACGAAGATGGACATGACGCCGATGATCGACGTCACGTTCCAGCTGATCATCTTCTTCATGTGCAACATCAAGTTCAAAATGCTCGAGGGCAAGCTCCAGACGTACCTGCCGAAGGACGTGGGTGTGAACACGACCCCTCAGGACAAGGTCCTGGAAAAGGTCGACATCCGCATCGTTCGCAAAGTCCTGAAGAAGGACCTCGGCCTCGACGACGTGAAGAAGTTCAAGGAGTGGTCGGACGGCGGCGGCACGACGATGGACCAAGTCCAAATCTTGCTGCAGGGCAGCCCCGTGAAGGACCTCAAGCAGCTCCAGGCTCAGCTGAACGAGATCCGCAAGAAGATCCCGGCACCCACGGATCCAAAGGAAGAGGACACGATCAAGATGAACCTCGAGCCGATGGCCGGTGTCCTTTACGAGGACGTCGTCCAGGTCGTCGACATTGCGCTCGGCGCGAAGTTCACGAGCTTGACGTTCCGAGGCATCGAACTCGACGCCTGAGATCGTTCCGACAGACAGCAACGACCCGCCGAGGGCGCAGCGCACGACAGGGCGCTGCGCCCTCGGCGTTTTCACCGCCAGCGATCCGCGGTGAACCGTGTCGCGCCACCTTCGTTCGTCTCGAGCAGACCCAAGCCCCCCAGCCGGAGCACTCCGATGGATGCGCGCGACGAAGCCTCTTCCGAAACCCGCATGGACATGACGCCGATGATCGACGTCACGTTCCAGCTGATCATCTTCTTCATGTGCAACATCAAGTTCAAAATGCTCGAGGGCAAGCTCCAGACGTACCTACCGAAAGACGTCGGCGTGAACCCGACACACACGGAGGCCGTCCTCGACAAGGTCGACATCCGAATCACACGTCGCGTCACGAAACAGGAATTGGCCCTCGACGAGGCCGCGGGCTTCCGCGCGTGGGCGACGGCGGGAGGGACGTCGATGGACCAACTCGGGATCGAGCTCCAAGGCGCGCCGGTGCGGGACCTCCACGCGCTCGCGGCGCAGCTCGCGGAGATTCGCAAGCGCATCCCGGCTCCGACCGATCCGCGCGAGGAAGACTCGATCAAGATGAACCTCGAGCCGATGCCGGGTGTGCTCTACGAGGACGTCGTGCGCGTGGTCGACATCGCACTCGGATCGAAGTTCACGAACCTGACCTTCAAGGGCGCGCCGATCGACGCATGAGACGCCGTGAATCAAACCCTCGCTTCGAGGGATTGATTCACGGCCGAACTCACGAGGTGTCCGACCACCTGACGCGGGATCCGCGCCGCGTGCCGACCGAGCGTTGCCGCGCGGTCGTGGCTCGTCGCGCCCGGGCAGGGAGTCGCGGACTCCGATAGAGTCCGTGCCGGGTCCACGCGCCTCACCACCCTCCGCGCCGCGCCCCTGCACCACCTCGCGCTCGCCGCGCTCGCCGCGCTCGCCGCGCTCGGTGCGTGCGGCGAACGCGTGGAGCCGCGGACGCGACACAGCGTGCTCCTCGTCACGATCGACACGTTGCGCGCCGACCGGCTCGGCTGCACGGGGCATGCGTCGGCGCGGACGCCCCGACTCGACGCGCTCGCGAAATCGGGCCAGCTCTACACGCAAGCCGTCGCGCCGACTCCGCTGACGCTGCCGTCGCACTCCACCTTGCTGTCCGGCCTCTTGCCGCTGGAACACGGTGCGCGCGACAACAAGCCGTTTCGCTTCCCGAGCGAGCGCTTCGACACCGTGGCCTCGTCACTGCGCGCGCGCGGCTACCAAACGATGGCCGTGATCGGTGGTGAGCCGCTCGCGAAAGGCTGCGGGCTGGAAGCTGGCTTCGACCGGTACGACGATGCGTTCCCGCGCGCGCTGGCGGGCAGCGCTCGACTCGGTGAACGCACGGCGGATGCCGTCACCGACGCGGCGCTCGCCGCGCTCGATGCTCGGGATGGCACGCGCCCGTTCTTCCTGTGGACGCATTACTTCGATCCCCACGATCCGTACGTGCCGCCGTCCGACCTCGCGGCGCTCTTCGCCGACGCGCCCTACGACGGGGAGATCGCATTCGTCGATCGCGAACTCGGTCGATTGCTGGACGGCATCGAAGCGCGAGGGCTGGCGCAGGACCTGATCGTCGTGATCACCGCGGACCACGGTGAATCGCTCGGCGAGCACGGCGAGGAGCGCCACGGCTTCTTCGTCTACGACGCGACGATTCGAGTGCCGCTGATCGCGGCCGGCCCGGGACTCGTGCCCGCACACATCGACGATCAGGTCCGCCTCCAGGACGTGCGCGCGTGGATCGAAGCGCTGACCGCCGCGGACCGAGTGGACCTTGCCGCACCCGCGCACCGCGGTGAACCGGCGGTGATCGAGAGCTTGTACGGCCAACTTCACTGCGAGTTCGCGCAGCTGCGGGGCCTACGCCATCCGAACGGCTCCAAGTACCTCGAGGCCGCACGCGAAGAGTGGTACCGGTGGCGCGAGGACCCGAAGGAGGTCCGCGACCTGTTGGCCGCGCCGGTCGCCGTCGATCCCACCGAACTCGACGCCGCGCGCGCAGCACTCGACGACGTGCTTCGCCGCGCGCGCACGCTCAGCGTGGGCGAAGGCATCGGTGAAGTCGGGTATCTCGGAGCGGCCAGCTCCCCCGGAGCACTGCGGACACGCTCCCGGACCGACAACGCGCGAGCGGTGTCGCCGCGCGATCGCGAGGGCTCGATCCGCGCGTTGATCGAGGGCGTGCGTTTGCTCGAGTTCGGCCAGCCGCTGGCTGCCGCCGCGATCCTCGGGGATGCCTCGACGGCGGATCCCGACAACCCGGCGCTCGCTCTGTCCTGGGCACGCGCTCTGCGCAAAGTTGCAGAGCAACGCCGGGACGTCGCCGCGCTGGACCAGGCGATCACCGCGCTCGAACGCGTGCGCACGCTTCGGCCGGGGCTCGTCTTGGCCCGCGACCTGCTGCTGTTCGCGCGCTTCCAACGCGGAGACTTCGCCGGTGCCAAAGCGCTGTACGACGCGGCCGTCACCGACGGTTCCGCGACGGCCGCGACCTTCGAGGCCATGGCGCGTGCGCGACTGGATCTGGCCGAAGACCGCGCGCGATCGTTCGCGTCCGAGCCAAATCCACTGCTCGACGAAGACGCGGCGTTCGCCGATCTCGAACGGGCCGTCGCGCTCGGGCCGTCGCCAAGCCTGATCGCGCTGCTGAACACGCTCGAAACCCGTTACTCGGAGCGCGGCCGGACCCTACAGGCCGACCGCATTCGGAGGATCCGTTCCGCCACGGATCGCGATGGTCGATGAACGACGGACTCGGCGGCCGTCGCCCCCCTGAAAAGAACTGTCGGGACGGACTCGGATTCTTGCACACCCAAATGGGCACTGCTAGATTCCGCGCTCTTTCCGCATTCCGCAGTAAGCCGTTGACTCGGAATACTTTCCTAATGGTCTTCTGCGTGTGCTTGCGTTCGCGTGACGAAGGCGTCCTGTCCGCGACCACGGCACACATTGACACGAGAAGGACGGAGTAATGGCGATTCGTGCCCTCCCCCTGCTGCGCCTCGCGGTGCCGGTCACCTGCGTCAGCGCTGTCCTGCTCCTGACGTCGTGCGCGACGTCGAGCGATCCCTCGATCGAAGACGAACACGCACTGTCGCTCGACGTGCCCGCGAACGATGCGGGGACCGACGCGGCATTCGACGCGTCCGTCCCCGAGGTCGCCGCGGCCGTCGTCCCTGACGCGGCGGTGACGACCGCGGTCGTCGCGACATCGGCGATGACGCAGGATTCCGGCACCGACGACGCGACGAAAGTCGCGGCGGAGGCCGAAGAGCGCTGGAAGATCAAGCAGCAGCAGCTGCAGATGGAAGCCGAAGCGACGTACACCGAGGGCATGAAGCTGCTCGAGCAGAATCGCGTCGACGACGCGATCCTGTACTTCGATCAGGTCCTGAACCACATCCGGGTCGCGCCGGTCTCCGTGAATTGGGGCAACTTGGAAGAGCGTGCGACGTCCGCCAAGGAACAGGCGGAGCGCGCCCGCGCCAAGTCGAAGGCCGAGACGTCGCGTGAGCGCGACGCGCAGGCGTTCGCGAAGATCCAGGAGGAAGAGCAGGCTGCTGCGCAGCGCAAGCAGGCGCAGGTCCTCGTGCTGCTCGACGACGCGATCGCGGCATACAACCGCAACGACTTCGCCGACGCCGAGCGGCTGTCGAACGAAGTGCTGAAGCAGGATCCGCACAACGATCGCGCGCGCCGCTTGAACGCCGCCGCGGTCGAAGCGCAGCGCGCGTCGGCCAACGACGAGGCCGTCGAGAAGCGCAAGGAAGAGTTCCGCCGTTGGAAGCAGGAGATCGAAGAGAGCCGCATTCCGTACGCGGACATCCACACCGGTCCGAACCCGGACGAGTGGCGCAAGCTGACCGAGAAGCGCAATGCGGCGAGCCTGCTCGCTCTCGGTGAACTCGAGACCGCACAGGACAAGGAACTGCGTCAACGCGTCGCCAACACGCGCATCGCGTCGATCGCTTTCCCCGACATGCCGGTCGCCGAGGCCGTCAACGGCATCTCGATCATCTCGGGTGTGCCGATCGTCATCGACCCGGAAGTGAAGGCGGAGCTGGATTCGAGCGGGACCCCGCTCAACCTGTCCACGCTGACCGACATCCCGGTCGAGTCGCTGCTGAATATCGTCACCGCGCAGGCCGGCGAAGGCCTGACGTGGACCGTGCGTCACGGCGTCGTGTTCATGACCAAGAAGGAAAAGGCGCTCGCGAAGGGCGTTCCGCGCTTCCACTCGGTCCAGGACCTGACGTTCGCCCAGACCGACTTCAAGGGGCCGGTCATCGGCCGCATCCCGAAGCCGGGTGAGGAACAGGACGAGACTTCGGGTGGCCCGTTCGGCAACGAAGTCGCCGGCGTCGCCGTGGTGCAGCCGGAAGAGATCATCACGCTGATCAAGGAGAACATCGCCCGCGAGTCGTGGGACGGTGGTGGCTACTCGATCGACGTCGCGAACAACTCGCAGATCCTCGTCGTCCACACGCCGGCCACGCATCTCCAGATCGCGCAGTTCCTCGATGACCTGCGTCGCTTCGCGTCGTCGGTCGTGACGATCGAATCGCGCTTCATCACGATCCGCGAAGGCTTCATCCAGGAGATCGGCGTCGACTTCCGCGGACTCGGTGGCTCCGGCCCCGGGACCGAGGCGTTCCTGAACGACGTGACCTTCGGTCTCGAGGACAACGCGGGTACCGCGGCCGACAACAGCGGCCCGGGCCTCGCGACGGGCGCCGGCCTGAACCCGGTCGCTGGCGCGTTCTTCAACGACGGCTCGAACGGCGACGTCCGCGCCTTCACGCAGAACTTCTTCGAGTCGACCCTCGGTCGCTCGTTGTCGACGGTCGGTGGCGCGACGTTCCAGGTCGCGATGTTCAAGGGCGAGTCGCAGTACAACGCGGTGATCCGTGCGGTCGAGAAGAGCGAGTTCGCCACGACGATCTCGACTCCGATCCTGACCGTCGTGAACACGGAGCGCGCGTTCTTCACGGTCGCGAACCAGATCTCGTTCATTCAGGACTTCGACGTCGACGTCGCGAACTCGGCGTTCATCGCGAACCCGAACGTCGGGATCATCCAAGAGGGCGTCGTCCTCGACGTCCGTCCGACGATCTCGTACGACCGCAAGTACATCACGCTGGAAGTCCAGGCGACGGTCGCCGACCTGCTGCGCCCGATCCGCACGTTCACGACGTCGCTCGCCGGCTTCTCGGTTCCGGTGACGTTCCAACTGCCGGAACTGAAGGTGCAGAGCGCTCAGACGACGGTCCGCGTCCCGGACCAGGGCTCACTGATCCTCGGTGGCCTGAAGCGCCTGAACTACGTCAACCGCACCGCGGAAGTGCCGTGGCTCGGTCGCATCCCGCTGATCGGCGTGCTGTTCCGCCAGAAGGGCCTCGACGACGAAGCCGAGAACCTGATCATCACGGTCAAGGCGTCGATCACGAACATCACGCCCTACCGCGATAACCCGCTCGCGTCGAAGGGATGTGAGCCGCATCGAGCGGTTAAACCAGCCGCGCGCGACCAACGTCGCGCGCGGCTGTTTTCGTTGCATCGGCGTCGGTATCGTCCGCACATGGCGATGGCGGGAGCGAAATCGAATCGGCGAGCGGTCGCGGCAACCGTGTTGTTGCTCGGCATGCCGGCTCTCGGATTCCTGTACGGCCGCCCGGGGCGCCTCCCCCCCGCCGACCTGCGCTTCGTCCTACCGAAGGACGTCGCGACGCTCGACCCGCATCAAGCGTCGTCGTTCGCCGACGGGATGATGATCGGCGCGTTGTTCGAAGGGCTGTGCCGACTCGATCCCGACACGCTGCAACCCGTCGCGGGCGTCGCCGAGCGTTACGACGTCGATGCGGACGGGCTCGGCTACACGTTCCACCTGCGTGCGAGCGCCCAGTGGAGCGACGGCACACCACTCGTCGCCAGCGACTTCGTGCGCTCGTGGGCGCGGGCGCTCGCCCCGGAGACGGGATGTCCGAACCGTGGCTTGTTCCGTCCGCTCGGAGACGGCGCGGGAGTCAGTGCTCCAGATGCGCGCACATTGCGCGTGCGCCTCGTCGAGCGCGCGCCTTGGTTCCCCGCGCTCACCGCGCACTTCGCATTCTCGCCGGTCCCGGTCGAGCGGATCGCGACGCACGGCGACGCTTGGTCGTTGCCGGCGACACACGTCGGCAACGGACCGTACCGGCTCGAGCTCCGGCGGCTGCGCGACCGGATCCGGATCGCGAAGAACCCCTATTGGCATGGCAAGGACGGAGTCGCACTCGACGTCATCGACGCGTACACGGTGGACCAAGCCTCGACCGCGCTGAACCTGTTCCTGACGGGACAGGTCGATTGGGTCAACCGCATCCCCCCGCTCGCGATCACGGCTCTCGAGGGCGAACCCGAGCTGTCGAAGCACCCGTTCCTCGCGACGAACATCCTGCGCTTCAACGTCACCCGCGATGTGTTCAAGGACGTGCGCGTGCGACGAGCGTTCGACCGTGCGGTCGATCGCGGGACGCTGTGTGCTCGCGTGTATCGCGAGGGTGAGCGCCCCACCCGCCACTTCGTCCCCGCGCAGTTGCGGGGCGAAGTCGACGACGCAACGACTCCGCTCATCAGCGACGACGCGTCGGCGGACATGAACGCGCGGTCGGAGTCGCGCGCGACGAACGAGCACGCCGACCTTCGACCATCCGCGGACGCCCGTCGATTGCTGGCGGAAGCCGGCTTTCCCGCGGGTCACGGGTTTCCCGAAGTGGAGTTGTTGTTCACCGCCGACGAGTCCGTGCGCCGCGTGGCCGAAGCGATGGCCGATCGCTGGCGCGAGGTGCTCGGTGTGAAGGTCCGCATCCAGCCGCAGGAGAGCAAGGTCTTCCTCGATTCGATGCGGTCGCTGCGTTACGACGTGTGCCTCGGCAGTTGGACTGCGGATTTCCTCGATCCGACGACGTTCCTCGACGTGTTCCGCGCGGACTCGTCGAACAACCGCACCGGCTGGAAGGACCCCGCGTACGACGCGATGCTCGACGAGGCGGCGAAACTCGTCGATGCGTCGGAACGCCTCGCCTTGCTCGTGCGAGCGGAGCGCTATCTGCTCGAGCAGGGCCCGTTCGCGCCGGTCGCGAATCGCGGTCAGGCGAATCTCGTCGCCCCACGCGTGCGCGGCTTCACGGCGAACCCGCTCGATCTCCATCCTCTGGATCGCCTGTCGGTCGTGCGCGAATGATCCCGTATCTGCTGCGCAAGCTCCTCACGATCGCGCTGTTGCTCGTCGCCGTCTTCACGGCGTCGTTCTTCCTGATCCGCCTCGCGCCCGGCGGGCCATTCGACGAGGACCGGCAACTCCAGCCGGAGATCCAGCGCGCGATCGAGTCGAAGTTCCGGCTCGATCAGCCGCTCGGCACGCAGTACCGCGAGTACTTCACGGACGTGTTCCTGCGCGGCGATCTGCGGCCGTCGTTCTCGTACCGCAACACGTCGGTCAACCAGATCATCGCGGAGACGTTTCCGCGCTCGGCGGCGCTGGGGTCCGCGGCGCTGTTCGTCGCGCTCCTGCTCGGGATTCCGGCGGGCGTGTTCGCCGCCGCGCGTCGGGGCAAGGCGGCCGATGCGGCGCTGTCGATCGTGTTCGCGCTCGGGCTCGCGGTGCCGAACTTCGTGCTGGCGACGGCCCTGGTCCTGGTCTTCGGCTTCGGCTTGGAGTGGTTCCCAGTGGCCGGTTTCGACACGCTGCGCCACCTGGTGCTGCCGGCATTGGCGCTCGGAATCCCGCTGGCTGCGGGTGCTGCGCGACTCGTCCGCGCGGGAATGCTCGACGCGATGGACACGGCATTCGTGCGCACGGCCACGGCGAAAGGTCTGTCGCGTCGCCGAGTGCTGCTCGGCCACGCTCTGCGCGCGGGCTTGACACCGCTAGTGACCTGGCTCGGCCCGGCGACGGCGGCGGTGCTGACGGGCTCGCTCGTGGTCGAGCAGATCTTCGCGATCCCAGGCATGGGCTCGTTCTTCGTCACGAGCGTGCAGAATCGCGACTACACGCTCGCGTCCGGGGTGCTGCTGCTCTACTTCGGGCTGGTCGCGGTGCTGAATGCGGCGATCGACATCGCACTGCACGGACTCGATCCGCGTGTGGAGCTGCGATGAACGCGGTCCAGCGAGCGGGCCGAATCGCGGCCATCACGTTGGCGGTCCTCGCGGCGGTCGCGCTGCTGGCTCCGGTGCTGCCACTGCGCGATCCGGGTAGTCAGAACCTCCAGGAGCAACTCCAAGCTCCGTCCGCGGTGCATTGGTTCGGCACCGACAGCTTGGGCCGGGACGTGTTCGCGAGAACGGTCTTCGGCGTGCGGGCGTCCTGCGCGATCGGCTTGCTCGCGGCGGCCGTGACGTTGGTGATCGGCGTGACGGTCGGAGCGATCGCGGGCTATTGCGGTAGGCGGACCGATGCGCTGTTGATGCGCGTGGTCGACTTCCTCTACGGCATCCCGTTCATCTGTTTGGTGATCTTCGTACTGGCGGTGTTGCGCGATCACGAGCCGGCGCTGCGAGCGCACGGCATCGACCGCGGAGCGATCCTATTCCTGGCGGTGGGCGCGACGACGTGGTTGACGATGGCGCGCCTGGTCCGCAACGAGGTGGCTCGCCTGTCGCAACTGCCCTTCGTCGAAGCGGCGAGGGCGTTGGGAGCGAGCCCGACTCGAATTCTCGTCCGTCACGTCGTCACGAACACGGCCGGGGTCATCCTGGTCGCGCTGACGCTGACGGTGCCGTCGATCTTGTTGTACGAGGCGTTCCTGAGCTTCCTGGGCTTGGGCCTCGAACCGCCGTCCGTGTCGTTGGGGTTGTTGGCGGCGGAGGGTGCGAGCGCACTGTCTCCTTTGACGAATCCCTGGTGGCTCATCGTGTTCCCAGGAGGGGTGTTGGCCATCCTCCTCCTGGCGCTGAGCGTCCTGGGCGACGGCCTGCGAGAACGCCTGGACGCGAGAACGACGAAACGCTGATCCAGCAGATCGGGGACAGACCCGCCTCCGTCCCCGTCGCCGCTCGTCGTCGTCGGGGGACACATCGGGGACAGACCCGCCTCCGTCCCCGTCATGCGCCGTCGTTGTCGGGGGACAGGTGCGCCTCCGTCCCCGTCAGTGCACCCAACCCACGGTCCGAAGCGACCAAAGGGTCGCGTCGGCTCCTTTCACTCACACAGAACGCGGGCGGAGCCCGCGAATTCCCCACGAAGGCAAGCGGCCGCTCGCCGGCCGCATCCCCAAAAGGAAGTCCACGCTGCACCAGGGTCGAGCCCACGAGTAAGAAACGCGGCGCGCCCCTGCCCGTCCCGAAATCGACCGACGCCCTCCGCGCGACGGCCCCCTCGCCATCGCGCGTCGCGCCCGCGCGCGGCATTCCTATGGAGGACGGGCACTAGGGCGCACGGGGGACCTCCCCCCGCCGTCGTCGGCCAGCTGGCCGACGAC
>JBPOIU010000142.1:0-4490 GCA_052034255.1 Planctomycetota bacterium
GCTGGCTTCGGGCGGCTCCCCCCTCGAAAGTCCCCGCCCCGATCGCCATCGTCGGCGACCGGGGCGCATCAAAGTGTCACCCATGTGCCCGGACGGGCACTGTCACCTATGTGCCCGGACGGACACCGGCACGGCGAGCCCGCCTCCCTCCAGGCGTTTGCGTCCGGCCAGCCGGACGAGATAGCCGCCGGCAATCTTGTCCGGTTGGCCGGACGAAGTAGCCGCCGGCAATCTTGTCCGGCTAGCCGGACGAAGTAGCCGCCGGCAATCCTGTTCGGCTAGCCGGACGAAGTAGCCGCCGGCAATCATGTCCGGGTCCCTGGGGTCGGGCCGCAGTACGGACGTTGCTCGGTCACGGATTGGAGTTTCGGTTCGGACTGGCGTAGCGTGCGACATGTCCTCCGGGAGGAAGTCGCATGTGTGGAAGAAGTTCGATCGTCGCGTTCGCGGCGAGCATCGTGGGTCTTTCTTCGAGCGCGTGGGCGCAGTTCGATCCGAACGCGTGGACGCTCGTCGGTGAGCCACACGGCAGCGGGTCATTGACGCCGGACGAGATGATCGTCGTGTCGTCCGACGTGATGCCCTGTACGGGAACGCCCAAGGGCCTCACGGCCTTCGTCAGTGTCGCGGCGCACGACGGGGTGATCCACGCGCATCTGCGCTACGTCACGACGGACTTCGGTGGCGCACAGTGGGATTGGCCGGTCTACCTCGTGAACGGCGTGCCACACGCGGTGAACGACTTCATGTCGAAGTACGAACTCGATTTCGCGTTTCCGGTCCAGGCCGGCGATGCGATCGGATTCGGCATGTTTTCCGCCGACTGCGGTGGAGGATCCGCGACCGTCACGTTCAGCCATTTCGGGTTCGACTTGGCGCCCGCCGCGCCGTTGGTCGCACCTCGACTGTTTGCACAGAATGGCCTGATCGCGCAAACAGGACTCGGCGCCGCACTCGCGCCCCTCGGTGACCTCGACGGTGACGGCATCGCCGAGATCGCCGTCGGATCCGCGCTCGACGATCCGAACGTCGCGCCAGCAGGCGCGGTCCACGTCCGCGCGACCAGGACCAACTCGACGTGGTTCAGCCTGGCGGGCCCGGCGCCGGGGTCGGCCTTCGGTCGTGCCGTGGTCGCCATCGGCGATGTCGACGGGGACGGGACGACGGACCTGGCGATCGGCGCGCCCACACACTCCGCTGCGGCGACCGCGAGCGGATCGATTCGCCTCGTTTCGGGTGCGAGTGGCTCGACGCTATGGACCACCGCCGGCCCTGTCGCCAATGCGCGACTGGGCTCCAGCCTCGCTGCACTGGGCGACATCGACGGGGACGGCATACCAGACCTCGCGTCAACGGCGCCGGGCGTGGCTCAGGTCTTCGTCCTATCCGGACTCACAGGGACCACGCTGAGTGTGAGCATCGAACCGGCGATCGAGCCGTTTCCGCGCGTCGCCAGCGCCGGTGACGTCGACTCCGACGGCGTTCCGGACGTCGCGATCGGCCGCCCCTATGCCACCGGTCCGCTCGGTGCGTTCCAAGGAACGGTCACGATGCGCGATGCCTCGACGTCCGTGGTCCTCGCGTCATTCCTCGGCGCGCAGGCCTCGCTCACCGGAGCGGCGCTGGGCGGGCCGGTCGATACGGATGCCGACGGCGCGGTCGAATTGTTGATCGGCGCGCCGACCGCGAAGTACTTCGGCACGCCGGTCGGTCACATCGTGAGTTTGACCCCGTCGACCGGTCGCACCAGCAGCGCCATCTTCGGCGACGTGACCGAGTTCGAGTTCGGGCGTGCCGTGGATTTCGTCGGCGACGTGAATGCGGATGGCGTCGAGGACATCGCGATCGGTGGCCGTGGGTACGTCCGAGTCCATTCAGGATCCCAAGACGGCGCGCTGCTTTCGACGTTGACCGACTCCGCCAGCGGCGATGCGTTCGGCGGCAGCGTCGCGCCGGCACGCGATTTCAACGGCGACGGTCGTGCGGATGTCGTGATCGGAGCACCGACCGCGACGATCCTCGGCAAGGCGAATGCGGGGCGTTTCGTGATCGCAACCGCGACGTGTGGTTCGCTCGATTCGATCGGATCGTCCTGCACCGCATCCACCGGCCACGCGAGCACGTTGACGGCCAACGGTTGCGCAGCGATCGGGACGACGATCGAACTTCGCGTCGACGGAGCACCGCCTGCAGCGCAGTTCATGCTCTTCGCCTCGACGAACGCGGCAACGACTCCGCTGGGCAATGGATGCATCGCTCTGATCGATCTCGCGAACGCGACGACTCTCGTCGCGAGCAAAGTGAACGCGCTCGGCACTTGGACTCTGCAGGCGAAACTTCCACCGAGCATCAACGGACCGATCTTCGCGCAGGCGTTCGTGGTCGACACTGGTTCACCATCAGGATTCACCACCACGAACGCCGTCCAGGCGACGTTGCCGTGATGTGCGCGCACTAGAGAGCCGTCGAAGGGGGACATCCGTGAGCATTCACGAACACGTCGCGATCCGCCTCGTCACGCTGGCGCTATTGCCGCTCCTTTCCTCGAGCGCCTGGGCGCAGTTCGACCCGAACGCGTGGACTTTTGTCGGTGAACCACACAGCAGCGGGTCGCTGACTCCCGACGAGATGGTCGTCGTGTCGTCCGATGTGTTCCCGTGCGTCGGGACGCCGCCTGGCCTGTCCGCGTTCATGACCGTCGCGCCTCACGCGGGGATCGTGCATGGCCACGTGCGGTACTCCACGAAGGACGCTGGGGGAGGGCAGTGGGATATCGCCGTTTACTTGCACGAGGACGCGAACTTCGCCTTGGCGGGTTCGACCAGAACGGAAGAACGCGACTTCAGTTTCGAGGTCGCGGCCGGCGACTCGTTCGGGTTCGGCGTGGACTCGGTCGACTGCGCGCAGGGCGCGGCGACGGCGACGTTCAGTCACTTCTCGATCGAACCGCTACCACCCGCACCGCTCGTGTCACCCATCCTGCTCGTGCAGAACGGACTCGCGTCGCAGTTGGGTGTCGGCGCCGCGCTGGCGCCGATGGGTGATCTCGATGGCGACGGCCGCGGCGAAGTCGCTGTGGGTTGCTCGATCGACGAGAGCGCGGGCACGGTGCCGGGTTCCGTCGTCGTGCGCTCGACGCGGACCGGCTTCCCGCACTTCCAGCTCAGCAGCCCTGCCGCCGGATTCTCGTTCGGACGAGCGCTCGCCGCGATCGGCGATGTCGACGGCGATGGCATCACCGAACTGGCGATCGGAGCGCCGTCTCATTCCGCGACGACCAACGGGATCGGCCTGGTCCGCTTGGTCTCCGGGGCGACGGGCTCGCCGCTCTGGACCATCGTCGGATCGATCAAAGACTCCCGGCTCGGGGCGGCTCTCAGTCAACTCGGGGACGTCGATGGCGATGGCATCCCCGACGTCGCGGCGAGTGCTCCCGGCATCTCCACGGTGTTCGTGCTTTCGGGCGCGTCCGGTGCATCGTTGGGCGCGATCTCGGTGGCCCCCTCACTCGTGCAACTGGAGCTCTGCGCCGCTGGGGACGTCGACGGCAACGGATTCCCCGACGCGGCCATCGGCATTCCGTACACGCCGATCGCAGGCGGGTCGGCGGTCGGGAAGGTCACGATCCGCGATGCCATCGCCACCACCGAATTGGCGGCTGTCGTGGGTCCGACTCAGTTCGGAGTCGCGATCGATGGTCCACGCGATGGCGACTTGAACGGAGCGCCGGAGTTACTGATCGGTTCGCCGTTGTCGCCGTACTTCGGCCACGCCTCCGGCGACGCGATCTGGGTGACACCGAAGAACGGCAAGGTCGCACAGACGTTCGTCGGCAGCGAGGTCAAGACGGGCTTCGGGCGCGCACTCGCGTTCATCGGCGACCTCGATGGCGACGGGACCGACGACGTCGCGGTTGGCGGCTATGGCTACGCCCAAGTCCATTCCGGCAACGACGGCGCCGTGCTCGCAACGCTGACGGACCCGACCAGTGGGACCGCGTTCGGAGCCACCGTCGCTGCCGCACGCGACTTCAACGGCGATGGATTCGACGACGTCGTGATCGGCGCACCGAGTGCGTCGATGTTCGGAATCTCGAAGGCCGGACGGATGATCATCACGACTGCGGTCTGCGGCGAACTGACGACCGTCGGTGCGGGTTGCGTCGGCTCGAACGGGAAGATCCCGACCCTGACGGCGACCGGCTGCGTCGCGATCGGCACGACGATCGATCTGCGCATCGAGAAGGCGCCGGCGCTCGCGTTCGTCGCGCTGCTGGCCTCGACGACGGCGGTCGCTCAGACGCTTCCCAATGGTTGCTTCGCATACGTACCGTCCGGAGCGTCAACCGTGATGTTCTTCGGCAAGGTCAACGCGCTCGGCAACAAGACACTCCCGGTGAAGCTGATTCCCGGTGCGTTGGGCAGTTTCGTCGCGCAGGCGTTCGTCCAGGACGCCGGCGCACCGTCGGGATTCACGACGACGAACGCCGT